>NZ_JBAGKF010000006.1:0-444799 GCF_037034185.1 Amycolatopsis sp. VC5-11
TTAAGAAAAAGGGGCGGGGCTCCGGTTGAGAACCTGAAAAGGTTTTCCCGGAGCCCCGCCTCTTTTTTATGCCCAAAAACCGGCGGACCGTGAGAACGGCCCGCCGCCCTCACTCCGGTCGGCGCAGCAAATACGTGTCCATGATCCACCCGTGCTGCTCCCGAGCCGCGGCCCGCGTCTCCCGGATCTTCGCCGCCAGCGCCTCGTCCAACGGCCCGGACAGCAAAATCTCGTCCGGAGTCCCGACGTACGCACCCCAGTAGATCCACAGCCCCTGGTCCGCGTATTGATCGAACGTCGTGTGCGCGTCGAGCAGCACGAAGACGTCGTCGGCGTCACTCGGCCAGCCCTCGGCCAGCCGGCGACCGGTCGTGAGCTGCACGGCACGGCCGATCTGGTTCATCGTCGTGCAATGCCGGGCCACCAGTGCGGAGATGCTGCTGATCCCCGGCACGACCTCGTAGTCGAACGCCACGTTCCCGCGCGCCAGCACGGCCTCGATCAACGCGATGGTGCTGTCGTACAGCGCCGGGTCGCCCCAGACGAGGAACGCGCCGGTCTCGCCGTCGGCCAGTTCGTCGCGGATCAGCCGCTCGTAGACGTCGGTGCGGAGCTGGTGCCAGTCAGCGACCGCGGTGCGGTAGTCGGCAGGCTTCCGGTCGCGATCGGGGTCCTTCGCGCTCACCACGCGATACCCCGGGCGGCTCACGAACCGCTCCAGTATCTCCTGGCGCAGCTGCACCAGGTCGGCCTTCGCGCTGCCCTTGTCGAGCACGAAGAAGACGTCGACGCGATTGAGCCGGTCGACCGCCTGCACCGTGAGGTGTTCCGGGTCGCCGGCGCCGATCCCGATCGCGTAGATCTTCCGCATCCTTGCAGTCTCTCCCGGCGGGTAACCGGGTTCACGACAGGGTCCCCTGGCATGCCGCTACCCCCTAGGGGTATAAAGGAGGAGCAAGCGGAGAGACGATAGGGAGTGTGGCGATGACCGAAACGACTTACACCGTCGAGGGCATGACGTGCGGGCACTGCGTCGGATCGGTGAAAGAGGAGGTAGGCGGCCTGGCCGGCGTGCAGACGGTCGACGTCGACCTCGCCACCGGCGCCGTGAAGGTCACCAGCGTGGAGCCGATCTCGCGCGAGGCCGTCGAGGCCGCCGTCGCTGAGGCCGGCTACCAGGTCGTCGCGTAAAAAGGAGTGACATGAGCACCACGACACCAGCCCCCGTGCAGTCGGTCGAACTCGCCATCGGCGGGATGACCTGCGCGTCGTGCGCTGCTCGGGTCGAACGGAAGCTCAACAAGGTCGACGGCGTCACCGCGAGCGTCAACTACGCGACCGAGAAGGCGCACGTCGAATACCCCTCCACCGTTTCGGTCGACGACCTGGTGGGCGTCGTCGAAGCGACCGGGTACACCGCGCAAGCGCCGCAACCGGAGAAGCCGGAAGAACCCGAACAGGACGAAACGCGGCCGCTGCGCGACCGGCTGCTGTACTCGGCGATCCTCACCGTGCCGGTGATCGTGCTGGCGATGGTCCCCGCGCTGCAGTTCACGAACTGGCAGTGGCTGTCGCTCACGCTCGCCGCGCCGGTCGTGGTCTGGGGTGCCTGGCCGTTCCACCGCGCTGCCTGGACCAACCTCCGGCACGGCGCGGCGACGATGGACACGCTGATCTCGCTCGGCGTCTCGGCCGCCACGCTGTGGTCGCTGTACGCGCTGTTCTTCGGCATGGCGGGCATGCCGGGCTTGCGGCACGGCTTCGAGTTCAGCGTGTCCGGGGGCTCGGGAACCGACAACATCTACCTCGAGGTCGCGGCGGGCGTCACCACGTTCATCCTCGCCGGACGCTACTTCGAGGCAAGGTCCAAGCGGCGCTCCGGTGCCGCGCTGCGGACCCTGCTCGAACTCGGCGCGAAGGACGTGACGGTCCTGCGCGACGGTCGCGAGCAGCGGATCCCGGTCGACCAGCTCCGGGTCGGGGACACGTTCGTGGTGCGGCCCGGCGAGAAGATCGCTACTGACGGTGTGGTTACCGACGGTAGCTCGGCTGTCGACGTCAGCATGATTACCGGGGAATCCGTACCGGTCGAGGTCGCAGTGGGTGACGGCGTGACGGGCGCGACGGTGAACGTCGGCGGCCGGATCGCAGTGCGCGCGACGCGGGTCGGCGCGGACACGCAGCTCGCGCAGATGGCCCGGCTCGTCGAGGAAGCACAGAACGGCAAGGCCGCGGTCCAGCGACTGGCCGACCGCGTCTCGGCGGTATTCGTGCCGATCGTGCTGGTGCTGGCTGTGGGCACGCTGGTCACCTGGCTGCTGACCAGCGGAAACGTGACGGAGGCGTTCACTGCCGCGGTAGCGGTGCTGATCATCGCCTGCCCGTGCGCCCTAGGCCTCGCGACCCCGACCGCCCTGCTGGTCGGCACCGGCCGTGGTGCCCAGCTCGGGATCCTCATCAAGGGCCCGGAGGTGCTCGAATCCACTCGCCGGGTCGACACCGTGGTGCTCGACAAGACCGGAACCGTCACGACCGGGCGAATGAGCCTGGTGGACATCCAAGTCGGCGAGGGTGTCACGGAACGTGAACTGCTGCGCTACGCAGGGGCAGTCGAGCACGCCTCGGAACACCCGATCGCGAAAGCAATCGCAGACGGCGCCCGCGAACGAGTCGGCGACCTCCCGTCGGCGACCGAGTTCCGCAACACCGAGGGCCTAGGCGTCTCCGGCCTCGTGGACGGCACACCCGTCCTCGCCGGCCGCGCAGCCTTCCTGGCCGACTGGAGCGTGAAGGTCGACGACCAGCTGTCCTCGGCGAAGACCGCAGCAGAAGAACGAGGCGCGACGGCAGTTTTCGTCGCATGGGACGGCGAGGCACGCGGCGTGCTGGTGGTCGCGGACACGATCAAGCCGACGTCCGCCCAAGCCGTCGCCGAACTCCGCGCGCTGGGCCTGAAGCCGGTACTGCTGACCGGCGACAACGCCGGTGCCGCGCGAGCGATCGCCGACGCCGCGGGCATCACCGAGGTGGTCGCCGAGGTAATGCCCGAGGAAAAGGTGGCTGTAGTGAAGCGCCTGCAAGCCGAAGGCCGAGTGGTGGCCATGGTCGGCGACGGCGTCAACGACGCAGCCGCCCTCGCCCAAGCCGACCTCGGCCTGGCGATGGGCACGGGAACGGACGCAGCAATCGAAGCCGGCGACCTGACGTTGGTCCGAGGAGACCTGCGCGCAGCAGTAGACGCGATCCGCCTGGCCCGGCGCACGCTGGGCACGATCAAGGGAAACCTGTTCTGGGCGTTCGCCTACAACGTCGCCGCACTGCCGCTGGCAGCGTTCGGCCTGCTCAACCCCATGATCGCAGGCGCGGCGATGGCCTTCTCGTCCGTGTTCGTGGTCTCGAACAGCCTGCGCTTGCGGCGGTTCCGGGCTGCGTGATGTGCCTGGACCAGTGAGTGGCTTGGCCGGGCCGTGGTGGTGACTGTTTCGGTCAGCATGGTTTGCCTGCGGACGGGCCAGCGACTGCGATGGTCCCGGTCGGCTTGACCTGGCCGGGACCATCGCAGCGGCCGCGGCGGTCTCAGTCGGCTTTGATGTGCCTTGAGACCGCCAGCGGCCGTGCCGATTAGGGACGGCTTGATGTGGCTGGGACCGGCGAGCGGCCGTGCCGGTTCGGGGCACCGCGGTGCGCCTCGGACCAGCCAGCAGTTGTGACCGTTCGGCTTGGCCTGCTGTGCCCGGGATCGGTGAGCAGTCGTGACTGTTCGGATTGGCGTCCTGCGCCCGGGATAGGCGAGCAGCCGCGACTGTTCGGATCGGCGTGGCGCGCCTGGGACCGGCGAGCGGTTGTGCCGGGTCGGCGTGGTGTGCCTGGGATTGGCGAGCGGTTGTGCCGGGTCGGCGTGGTGTGCCCGGGACCGGTGAGCGGTTGTGCCGGTTTCGGTCGGCGTGGTTGCGCCAGGAAACAGCCGGCGGCGGTTCCGGGCGGCGTGGTGCAGAGCGGGACCGGCCAGTTGCTGCGACGGTTCCGGTCCGACTTGGCTTAACGGCGACGGGCCAGCGGCGGGAGTTTTCGCTGCTGGCCCGTTTTGCCGTCTGCGCTCGCTGCTCGCTTGCGTGGCTGTCCGCACCGATCGGCCCGGTCGTGGCAGCAGCCTTGCTGGCTCGCCCTGCGCCACCAGCCGGGAACTACCTCAGAAACACCTCAGCCAGCCGGTAACCGCGGCGAGGGTCCGTTCGCGCCGACCCCAGCCTATGCTTCTGAGCACCCGAACTTGTTCTCTACCTGCGGCTGCGAAGCGCTTCGCCGACTGGGAAGAAACACCGAGCGGGGGCCGCGTACTGGGGAAGCTACTTCAGGAACGCACCAACCGGGCGATCGCGTCCGAGGCCTCGCGCACCTTCAAGTCCGCTTCCTCCCCGCCCGCAGCCGCCGCTTGGACGACGCAAGTCGCCAGGTGCTCGTCGAGCAGCTCCAGCGAGAAGGACTGCAGCGCCTTCGTCGCCGCGGACACCTGCGTCAGGATGTCGATGCAGTACTTGTCCTCCTCGACCATGCGCTGCAGGCCGCGGATCTGCCCTTCGATCCGGCGAAGGCGCTTGAGGTAGGCCTCTCGTTCACTGCCGTAGCCGGTCATCGCACATCGTCCCTTTTTCTCGGCATCCCCGTTGGTTCACCGTCAAGTATACCCACCCGGCGTATCCGGGGCGGGCGTTCAGCCAGTGGTGGCGCCCTCAACGACTTCGCTCAGCGCAGAGGTCCGGCATCGGTCTGGCGCGGGTTGACGGCATCCTCGGTCCATCATCGCGGGCCACCCGGACGCCGAGACTATTCCGGCCGCTGTCGAGAGGTCGGAGTTTCGCGGTGGTTGCCCGCCGCGCCAGCCGTGCCTGCCGCGCGCGGGGCGTTCGGTCAATCGGGACGGCATCGGCGACGTCGGTGAGCGCACCGGTCCGGCCGTCAGACCAGCTCGACGTCGGCGTTCGCGGGGGTTGACCGCAGAGCTGCTGTGCCGCTCGAGCCTGGTGCTTAGCCCGTCGGGGCGGCCTCGGCGACTTCGGTGAGTGCGGAGGTACGTCGCTGATTCGGCACGGGGGTGCCGTCCGGGGCGAGGTCGGCGTTCGCGGTCGCCAGTAGTTCGCGGGCTCCGCGCAGGGCGGCTTTCACCCGTTGCTGGACAGCGGCGAGTTCGGCGACCCGCTGTTCGGCGTCGGCGACGATGCGGGTCGCGTGGTCGGTGGCTTGGCGGACGTGCGAGTCGGCTTCGGCTCGGGCGGCGGCGGTGCGGTCGGCGATTTCGCGGAGTGCGTCGGTGCGGCGGTCGGCCAAGGTGCGCGTGAGGTGTTCTTCGAGCCGTTTGCGTTCCTTCGCCGCCGCTTCGTCTGCGGCTTGGCGTTCTTCGACTGCGCGGCGCAGGAGATCTTCGTGTTCTCGCCGCTGTTGCTCGCGATCCGCGGCGACAGCTTCGACGAGCGCGCGTTCCTTTTCGGTGAGACGGACGGCTTCTGCCTTGGCGTCAGCGATGATCCGCGCGGCGGTGTCCTCGGCGCGGGCGGTGATCTCTGCGGCTTCCTCGCGCGTCAACTCGACCATCCGGCGCGAGCGTTCCTGCAATGCGTCCGGCTCGATGGGGGTGCGGCTGATCCGGTCGACCGTCGCGCGCAGTTCGCGATTGCGCTCGGCGAGTTCGGCCGCCTGGTGTGCCGCGGCGTCGCGTTCCGCGGCGAGGCGCCGGAATTCCGCCTCGACCCACGTGACGAATTCTTCGACCTGGCCGCGCTGATAGCCGCGCCAAGCCGAGTCGAAGGACGGCCGGACGGCCATCAGGTCCTCGCCACCGCCGGGGGCCATGCTCTCACCTCCCATTTGGATGGTTTCTCCTCGGCGCTCGTTTTTCTTGCCGCACCGGGGTTTCCGCACTGCCTCCAGTGTGCCTGAAGTCCGGCGATCCGTGGGAGCCTGGGGCGGGTCAATCTTCGAGCGGGTCTTCGGTGCCCGTCGCAGTGCTTCGCACGCCGGGCAATTCGGCCAGTTCCGCGGTGAGGTCGGCGAGATCGCCGCGCCCCTGCAACAGCAATGTGACGACCGCGATCCGTTGCCCCTCTTCGGAAACTGTCTCGCGATCGACCGCCACCCGGTGGACTGCCCAGCCTCGATCGGTGCAAGCCGCGAGTACGGCCCGCAGCACGCCGTGCCCGTCGTTATAGCTCAACCGAAGGATCGGCGGCTGCCGCCGATGGCGCGCGACGAACCGGGAAAGCGGCGGGAATCCGCGAGTGATCACGACGAGCCCGGCGGTGGTCGCGACAGCAAGCACCGGCAGTCCGGCACCGCACGCGACCCCGACGGCCGCCGCGAGCCAGACGGTCGCCGCGGTCGTGAGGCCGCGCACCGCGTCGCGGCGCACGAAGATCAGCCCGCCGCCGACGAACCCGATGCCGGACACGATCTGCGCGGCGATCCGCGACGGGTCGAGCGCCACGTGCTCGATGCCGAGCAAATCGGCGAAACCGTATTTCGACACCAGCATGAAAACCGCCGACCCGACGCCGACCAGCGTGTGCGTGCGCAGGCCGGCCTGCTTGTTGCCGACCTCGCGCTCGATGCCGATCACCGTGCTCAGCAGCAGGGCGAGCAGCACCGGCGGCAGCAGTTCCCACTGTTCGCCGGTGGACCAGAGAGCATGCACGGACGTACCTCCTCGCCCGTCACAATGCCCGGCCCCCGGAGAGCCCGCGCGCCCGGCCCGGCCGGCACGCCTAAGCTCGGGCAATGGCCCGCTACTTCGACGTGCACCCGCAGAACCCGCAGCGCCGCGCGCTCTCCCAGGTGGTCGACCTGCTGCGCGACGACGGGCTCATCGCCTACCCGACCGACTCGTGCTTCGCGCTCGGCTGCCGCATCGGCAACCAGCAGGGGATGGAGCGGATCCGCACCATCCGCAAGCTCGACCACCGGCACCACTTCACGCTCGTGTGCCAGGACTTCGCCCAGCTCGGCCAGTTCGTCCACATCGACAACGCGGTGTTCCGGGCGATCAAGGCCAGCACCCCCGGCGCGTACACGTTCATCCTCCCGGCGACGAAGGAAGTCCCGCGGCGGCTGCTGCACGCCAAGAAGAAGACCGTCGGCGTGCGGATCCCCGACCACGTGGTGACCCAGGAACTGCTCGGCGAACTGGGCGAGCCGATCCTGTCGAGCACGCTGCTGCTGCCCGATTCCGGCGAGCCCCTCACCCAGGGCTGGGAGATCAAGGAAGAACTCGACCACGTACTGGACGCCGTCATCGACTCCGGCGACTGCGGCGTGGAACCCACCACGGTGATCGACTTCTCCTCCGGAGAGGCGGAGGTCGTGCGGCACGGGGCAGGTGACCCGTCCCGGTTCGAGTGAACGGGGTCGTCATCGGTTTTGTCTCCTCCTGACGGGGTTGTGTTCGATCCTGCTGCGGGCGGCGGCTCCGGCCCGCTCGGAGCGACGGTTGTTGACGCGGTTTTGCTCGACTTGACGGTTGCTCCTGACAGCTTCTTGACTCGACGGCTCTTGTCTGGGCGGCTACTGACACGGGCTGAATGAACCGACGCCTGTGGTGACGGCAGCTTGGAGCGACTGCCCCCGCACGTGCAGCGACCGTTCCGCACGCGGAGCGCGCCGCTCAGCTCGGGATGCTCGCGGCGAGGCTGCCAGCGCAGGTCCGCGTGTCGGGCGATCGCCGCTCCGGCCTGCTGCGGACACGAGCGCACACGCCAGCGCATGCCGCTCGAAGGGCTGGCCACTCCAAGTCGGTCCGCGCACGCCACGCGAAGTGCCGACCACATCGGGTCGGTCGGCGCACGCTATGCGAACTGCCGACCACGCCAGGTCGGTCGGCGCACGCCACGCGAAGTGCCGACCACATCGGGTCGGTCGGCGCACGCTATGCGAACTGCCGACCACGCCAGGTCGGTCGGCGCACGCCACGCGACGTGCCGACTGCGCCAGGTCGGCGGACGACCGTGCAGGTCGCTAGCGGGCCTCCACCTCATGCAGGCTGCGAAAGGTTCTCGGCGCCCGAGGCACCGAGCACCCTCGGCGGCGACCTTCGCAATCAGCTCGCGCACCCAGCGTTCACGCATAGCCGGTAGCTGCTCCAGCGTCTCCGTTGACCCTGGTCCTGGCTCTCTGGACTTCTCTCGCACGCAGGAGCATGCCGTTGGCGCGGGCCGCAGCGATCCTCGCTGTCATCGGCGGCAGCTGCTGCGGTCTCGTTCAGGCACGAGCCGCGGTAGGTGCGGGCTGGCACGGTGGCGCGGTTCGACCTGGTCGGGAGAAGCAGCGGCGGATCGCATCCGGTGGGGTGCCGAAGCGGGCTGGCAAGGTACCGGCACCGAGGGTCCGCGCTCTCAGGTGTGTTCGATCAATGCTCCTTTCATGCGTCGCAGGTGGGCAGCTTCAATGCGCGGGGCGGGCGAACCCGAGCACCGTCGAAGAGATCACACAGTTGCCTCCGCAGGGGTGTTGAGCAGGCGAGACAGGGCGTCTGCGAGCGGGACCTCCGACGAGGAATGCCAGCCGACGATGGCGTCCGGCCGGAGCAGCAGCGCGCCGTCTGAAGGCAGTTCCGTCTCGGACAGCCACGCCTCGTCCGCGACCGGGACGAGGCGGAGGCCTAGCCGGTTCGCTTCGGCCGTCCACCGAGCACTGTCCGGGCCGCAGAGCAAGGTGAGGCCAGGAATCGCCAAGTCCACTGTGGACGTCGTGGCGTCGAGCCAGGCGTGCGGCACCCGGGTGCCTGGGCGACCGGCCGGGGCGTAGCGGTCTTCCGGTGCGGGACCGCGTCCGTCCGGGACGAAGGCACCCTGTTCGTATTGCACGCCGAACAGCGCAGCGAGCGGGTCGATGCGCGGCGCGTCCTCGCTGGTGATCGTGGCGAGCATGGTGCCGAGATGGCCGCTGGCCATGCTGGAGAACTCCGCCGTCGCGTACCCGATCGGGTACCGCTCGACGTGATAGGTGTCGAGCAGGGCAGGCGTCGCCGTGCCGGCCAGCACCGCGGCGAGCTTCCAGGCCAGGTTGGCTACGTCTGCAATCGCGGTATTCGCACCTGCGGCGGCCATCGGCGGCATGGCGTGCGCAGCGTCGCCGGCCAGGAAGACCCGCCCGGAGGAGAAGCGGTCGGCCACGTACATCCCGGATTCCCAATGCATCCGGCTGAGCACTTCCATCTCGAGGTTCGGCACGCCGACGACGGTGCGCAGCAACTCCCGCCAGCCGTCCTCGCCCAGAGAATCCGACCCGGGGAAGTCGGAGGTGGAGAAGAGCCACCGGTCGGTGCCGTTGACCGACACGAACGCGCCGGAGGCGGCCGGGTTTTCGATCCGGCACAGGTTGAATGGTTTGTCCCGGACGAGTTCGGCGAGGTCGGCGCGGAAACAGACGTCCAGGTTGTCCGCCAGGTGCCCGTGCCCACTGCGCGTAATCCCGAGCGCGGTGCGGATCGGACTGCGCGCGCCGTCCGCCGCGATCAGATATTCGGCGCTGACCTGGTACGGCTCGCCGTCAGCCGGGCGCAGGTGGGCCGTGACCCCAGTGTCGTCCTGTTCGAACGACACCAGTTCGGTGCCGAAGCGAACCGACACGCCTCGCTCGACCGCGGCCTGCCTCAGCACCGGTTCCAGCACGTCTTGCGGACACAACACGCTCGGCGCGGGGCTGAGGTCGGGCATTTTCGAGTGCTGGACGAGCCGTTCGCGCAAGGTTTCGCTGGCCTCCGGCCAGGTCGCGTCGGCCAGCGTGGTGCCGGAGAGCATTCCGGTGAACGACGCGAGCGGTGCGCTCGCTTGCTCGACCTGGTCCATGAGGCCGAGCCAGCGGAACACCTCGGTGCTGCGCGGGTTGAACCGGCGTGCTTTCGGCTGCGGGGACGTGCCAGCGTGCTTCTCGACCAGCACCGGCGCTACTCCCTCGCGGTGCAGCAGCAGCGCCGCGGTGAGTCCGGCGATCCCTCCGCCGCAGATCAGAACAGGAATTCGTGCAGTCATCTCATAACCCCCAGGGTCGTGTACGTCGTACATCTTGTGTACGTTGTACATGACGATGTACTGTGTACGCAAGCGGGCTGGAGACAGGGAGATGAATGGGAGATCAAGGGCCGACACCGCCGATTTGGCTGTTGCCTGAGCCGCCGGAACGCGGATGGGGTCTCGGACGAGTCGACATCGTCAACGCGGCCGTGCGCCTGGCCGATCACGGCGGCGCGGAGGCGCTCACGATGCGGGCAGTGGCGAAGGAGCTGGGCGCGTCCACGCCGATGTCGCTGTACCGCTACGTGCACAGCAAAGACGGTCTGGTGGACCTGATGCTGGACCTGGCTAACGCCGAGGTGCGCACCCCGGAAGTCCCGGGCGAGGACTGGCGGGGCGAGCTGACGGCCGTCGCGGTCGACACGTGGGCGATGACGAAGCGGCATCCGTGGTACGCGCGGCTCGTGCACCAGCGACCTCCGGCGGGGCCGAATGCGAGCCGGCGGACTGAGTTCGTGCTGGCGACGTTCGACCGGCTGGGCCAGGACCTCGCGTCGGCGCTCGGGTACGCGCGGCTGCTCGACGGCTACGTCACCGGTCAGGCGCTGCAGTGGGCGGAAGAGCGGGCGATGTGGCAGCGCAACGCGTTCGTCGACGTGGTGGACGTGCAGCGGCAGGCGCGGGCTTGGTTCGGCGACGTCCCGTCGGAGGACGGGCCGTATCCGTTGCTCGTGCGGGTGCTGGAGAGCTTCCTGGCCGAGCGGCACGACGCGGCGGGTGAGACCGGTGCGGACAGTGCTGTTGGTGCGGACGGTGCTGGATCGGACGCGGAGCCGGACGCATCGAGCCGGGCGGTTGGTGTCGGTAGTCCGGGTGCCCGGGCGGGTGTGGACGAGGCCGGGGCTGGCCGGGGTGCCGAGGTGGACCGCGAGGTTGCCGGGGCCGGTCGGGCGGTCGAGTCGGGCCGCCGGGGCTCGGGCCAGCAGGGCGTGGGCCAGGACGACACGGGTCGGCAGGACACGGAGCGGCAGGGCTCAGGTCGGCGAGGCTCAGGTCCGTCGGACTCAGGTCGGCCGGGCTCGGGTCAGGCGGGCTTGGGTCAGGCGGCGGAGGCGCATGCTTCCGCTGACGCGCGGAAGGTCGCCGCGGCGGCGGCCGAGGACGCGCAGTTCGAGCTTGGCCTCGAATGTCTGCTGGACGGCATTGCCGCGCGGCTCCGCTGATCGTCGAGAGCCCGGAGTTGGTGAGCCGGGTCGCTGTCGGGGCCGCTCACGCGCTGAGCGTGCGGCTCACGGCTGCAGATCCAGCCGGGGAGAGTCGGCTGGGCGAGCCTTGGCGAAACGAAACGAAACGAAACGGAGCGGAGCAGGCGGGAGGACCGGCGAATCCGGAACGGAACAAGTCCTGTCAAGCGGCTGGGGTTGTGCGTTCCAGGAGGAAGACCCGGATTTCGCGGTGGGCGGCGCGTTCGGCGTAGCGGTCGTAGGCGGGCCAGTAAGAGGCGACTGCATCCCACATTTCCTGGCGTTCGGCGTCTTTTAGGAGACGGCCTCGGACGGGGACGGTGCGGCCGTGGACGGAGACTGTCGCGTCGGGGTGGGACAGGAGGTTTGCCGTCCAGGCGGGGTGGTGTTCGCCGCCCCAGTTGGAGCCGATTACTACGTATCCGCTGGGGCGTTCGACGTACAGCAGCGGGACCTGGCGTGGTTCGCCGGAGGTGCGGCCGATCGTGGTGAGCAGGAGGGTGCGCAATCCGACTGCCGCGCCTACGCCTACGCGGCCGCCGCTGATGCGGAGGAGCAGGCGGTCGGCGGGCATCATCGCTTGGCCGAACGCGGCGAATGCCTTGCTGCGGCCCAAACCGGCGAAGATCCTGCGCAATTCCATGGGCGCAGCCTACGGGGAGGTGCGGGGGAGGCCGCCGCCCCGGCGGCTCGAGCGGGCCGTGCGGCGGGTTGCAGTGGTGCGGGATGGGCTGGTGCAGGGCTGGGGTTTGGGTGGTGAAGCGGCGAGTGGTGCTGGGCGGGCTGGTGCGGGGGCTGCGGTTGGGTGGCGAAGTAGGCAAGAGGCGCTGGGCGGGCCGGTGAGGGGTCGAGGCTCGGGTGGTGAATTGGCCAGTGGAGCGGCGGAAGTGTGCCGACAGCCGAGTCGCGGGAGGCAGGCAGTGGGACCAGAGTTAGAACCCGCTCGTGGTCAGTTTCAGCAGGGCGTCGGTCAGCGCGGCCGCGTGTTCCACCAGGTAGAAATGGCCGCCTGGGTAGGTGGTCAGGGTGAAATCTCCGGTGGTGTGGGACGACCAAGCTTGCACGTCGTTTACGGGGGCGTGCGGGTCGGCGTCTCCGGTGTGGGCGTGGATGGGTGCGGCTAGCGGGCCTGGGCTTGGGCGGTACGTCTCGACAGCCGTGTAGTCCGCCCGCAGGGCTGGCAGGAACAGTTCTCGCAGTTCGGGGTCTCGCAAGACCTTCGGGTCGGTGCCTGCCAGGCCTTCGATCTCGGACAGCAAACCGTCGTCGTCTTGGAGGTGGACTTGTTCGTTGACCAGGCGGGACGGGGCTCGGCGGCCGGAGATGACTACTGCTTCCGCTGGGGTGCCTCGCGATTCCAGGCGCAGCCCTACCTCGTACGCGAGCGTCGCGCCCATGCTGTGGCCGAACAGCACTACCGGGAGGTCCAGCCACGCCAGCAGGGCTTGGGTGACGCCGTCCGCCAGCTCTTCGATGGTGCGCAAAGCCGGTTCGGCCATTCGGTCCTGGCGGCCGGGGTATTGCACCGCCAGGACGTCGACAGCGGGAGACAGCGCCTTCGACAGCGGGTGGAAGAACGGGGCCGCGCCGCCTGCGTGCGGGAGGCACACCACGCGGGCGGGGGCGTCGTCGGCGGGGTGGAAGCGGCGTAGCCACGGGTCCGTCATGCGCGCGATTTTACCGGCGACCCCTGTCAGGAAAGGGGCAAGCGGCGGAATTCGATCTTTTCGTACGCGCTGGTGACGCCCGTTTCGAACAGGACTCCGACGGTGAAACGGTCTGGTTGGACCAGGTCGGAGTAGCCGGCGGGGGCGTCGGCGAGAACGGTGGACGGGTGCCAGGTTTTGCCGCGGTCTGAGCTGGTCCTCAGTTGCATCGTGCGGCGGGACGCTGGATCGGACGGGCCGGAATAGAGGAGTACGCGGCGGTTCGTTGTTTGCAGGACGCTGCCTTCTACCTTCGGGCCGGACAGGGTTGGCTGCACTTGGTAGGGGCGGGTCAGAGTGGTGCCGCCGTCGGTGCTGTAGGCGTCCAGGCGGTGTTCCGGGGCCGAGCCTTGGTTGCGGCTCGAGAAATACACCGTGCCGTCGGGGAGTTCGGTGGCGGTGGTTTCGTTGGGGGCGAGGACGCCGTCAGTCGGGTCGTCGGTGAAGCCGATGTGCCAGGTGCGGCCGTTGTCGTCGCTGTAGAGATCGTGGCCGCCGTAGTACTTGGCTTCGGTTCCCACGTCCGCCGAACCTGCGGGCGGGGCGCTGGAGTGGTCGGCGGGGACCACGATTCGCCCGGCGTGGCGGCCGTGTTTGAGGACGGTGGCGTGGCCGGGGGCGGTGGCGTACCAGCGCCAGGACGGGAGTTTCGTCGTGGCGGTGATGTCGCGGGCTGGGGTCCAGGTGCGGCCGTTGTCGGGGCTGCGTTGGACGAAAACCCGGCGGGTGTCTTGTGCGGACACGGTGCCGGACATGATGGCTTTCTCGCTGACGGGTCCGTTGTGGACAGTCAGGAGCACCAGGTCTCCGTTGCGGGCTACCGCGGGGGTCGGGTTTCCGGCGGTGGCCTCGCCGTTGCTGTCGACTATCCGCAGGTCGCCCCAGGTGCAGCCGCCGTCGCGGGAGGTTTTGGCTACGGTTTGGATCGCGCCGGAGTCGCCGGGGGAGTCGCGGCGGCCTTCGGCGAAGGCGATCAGCGAGCCGTTCGCTGCGCGGACCACCGCGGGGATGCGAAAGGTGTGGTAGCCCTCGGCACCTGAGACGAACGGGGTCGACGACGTGCAGCTGCCGCTCGCGTGGGCGGGCGGGGTCGGGGTGAGGCTTAAGAGGGTTGCGGCGAGCGCAAGCGTGACTGTTCTCGGGAGCACCGGGGGACCGCCTCTCGCTCCGGACATGGGATGTCCGACGTCCTATGTCCGGAGAACTTAGAGAGGTGGTCGCGCGGCGTCAAGACTCCGGGTCGGTGGTGGTGCGGGTGGGTTCCGGTCGAGGTGGTTGCGTGGTGTCGAGGCTCCGGGTCGGCGGCGCGGGTGGGTTCCGGCTGAGGTGGTCGTGCGGTGTCGAGGCTCTGGATCGTTGGTGGTGGCGCGGATGGTGCCGGTGAAGGTGGTCGTGCGGTGTCGAGACTCCGGGTCGGCGGCGCGGGTGGGTGCCGGCTGAGGTGGTTGCGTGGTGTCAAAGCTCCGGATCGGTGGCGGTCGTGCGGATGGATCCGGCCGAGGCGGTTGCGGTGATCCGCAGCGGGGCGGTGCCGGTCGGGCGTACGCGCATGATTTCCGCAGCCACCGGGGCGGCCAGGTGGGTGCGCAGGGTCCGGCGCAGGCCGCGGGCGCCGTATATCGGGTCGAAGCCTTGATCGGCGAGGAGGTGGACGGCGGAGTCGTCTACTTGGAGGTCGACGCCGCGGCGGCGGAGTCTCGTGCGCAGCAGGTCGGTTTCGAGGCGGGCGACTTGTTCGATGGTGGTGCGGTCCAGTTCGTCGAAGATCACCGTTTCGTCGATGCGGTTCAGGAATTCCGGGTCGAAGAACGACTGGAGGGCTTTGTCGACCACGGTGCGGCGGGTGTGGCCGCGGTCCAGGAGCGAGCGCCAGCGGGAACCGCGGCGGCGGGCGAGTTCCTTTGAGCCCAGGTTCGAGGTGAGGAAGACGAAGCTGTTGCGGAAGGAGATTTTCTCCTGGCCGTTCGCGAGACGGAGGATTCCGTTGTCCAGTACGCCCAGGAGGGCGCGCAGAACAGTAGGGTGGGCTTTCTCCACCTCGTCGAAAAGGACGATTCCTGGGGTGTACGGGTCACCCTCCACAGTGGACCGGTCGAAGACGGTGAAGGCTTCCTTGCTTCCCGCGTATCCGGGCGGGGCGCCGTTGAAGGAGGCTGCGTAATGCTCCTGGGCGAGGGAGTTCATGTCCACTCGGCACAGGTCGTCCGGGCCGGAGCGCAGGGCGGCGGCGACCTGGCGGACCAGTTCGGTTTTGCCTACGCCGGTGGGGCCGAGGAGAAGAACAGTCGCGGGGGGACGGTCGGGTTCCGTCGCGCCCGCGCGGGCCAGGGTGATCGCGCGGACGACGGCGTCGATGGCTGGGTCTTGGCCCAGGACGCGGCTGCGCAGGCGTTGTGCGAGCGCTTCGGGAGTGTCCGGAGTGGACGGAGCGGGGGCGGCGGCCGGAGCGGCTGGCTGCCGGTTCCGGTTCTGGTCGTGGTACCTGTCGGTGATGAACGGCATGGTGTCCTTTCCCTGAACCGAAAAACCGGCAGCTAGCGGGGGATCAGGCCTGCTTGGTCTTTTCCGCGGGCAGCTGGCCGACCGGGCATTCGGCCACGCCGATCGTGCTGCGCGTGATGGCCTCGACGTTTTCCTGCGCCTTCTGCGCGTCGGTGACCCACGTGCGGTAGAACTCGAACGGGCAGTCCGCGACGCCCTTGTCGCCGTCGCCGGCCGCGTGCACGCCTGAGTAACCGCGGTGCAGCAGTTTGAACAGGTGATTCTGCGACTGGTCGTACTCGCGGGCGTCCCGGATCGCCGAAAGCGACAGCTGGGCGAACTGGATGCCGTATTCTTCCTCGCCGGTTTCGCCGAGCGTCCGGCCGTCGAAACCGATGATCGAGGAGTGGCCGAAATACGAGTACACGCCGTCGAATCCGGCCGCGTTGGCGACCGCGACGTAGCAGTTGTTGGCCCACGCCATGGCTTTCGCCATCAGCACCTGCTGGTCCTTCGCCGGGTACATGTAGCCCTGGCAGCGGACGATCAGCTCGGCGCCCTTCATCGCGCAATCCCGCCAGATTTCCGGGTAGTTGCCGTCGTCGCAGATGATCAGCGAGATTTTGAGCCCCTTCGGGCCGTCCGTGACGTACGTCTGGTCGCCCGGGTACCAGCCCTCGATCGGGCACCACGGCAGGATTTTCCGGTATTTCTGCACGATCTCGCCGTGGTTGTCGATCAGCACCAAGGTGTTGTACGGCGGTTTGTTCGGGTGGTCCTCGTGCTGTTCGCCGGTGATCGAGAAAACGCCCCAGGTGTCTGCTTCGCGGCAGGCGGCGGAGAAGATCGCGGTCTCCTCGCCGGGGACGGTCGCCGCGGTGTCGTACATTTCCTGCTCGTCGTACATGATCCCCTGCGTCGAGTATTCGGGGAACACGACGAGGTCCATTCCGGGCAGGCCGCTCTTCATGCCGACCACCATGTCGGCGATCTTGCGCGCGTTGTCGAGCACCTCGGCCTTCGAATGCAGCCGCGGCATCTTGTAGTTCACGACCGCGATGCCGACCGTGTCCGGGCTCGAGGAAATGTCACCGTGTCGCATGGGATTTCTCCTTCTGGTGGAGGGTCAGGCCGCGGCCGCGGCGCGGTCGGGGACGGAGCGGGGCTGGCCGCGGAACCCGAGCACCGCGGCGAGGGCGACGAGCAGGATCGCGATCGCCGCCGCGATGAGGGCGGCGGTCGCGGTGGAGCGGTAGCCGCCGGTGAGCGCGAGGAACGCGGGCAGCGTGCAGGTCGGCTGGCTCAGCAGGACGGTCGTCCAGCCGGTGAACCGGGTCAGCTCCTCGCGGCCGAGCCCGAGCACGAGGAAGAACAGGCCCCACAGCAGGGCCCAGGACAGCCAGATGACGCCGAACACCGGATCGTCCTGCCGCCAGAACGCCAGGCCGGCGTACACGATCGCGGCGCCCGCGACGAACAGCGAGAACCAGCCGATGCCCTCGGGTTCGAGACCGGCGAGGTTCGCGATCCCGACGTACAGGTAGGTGAAGCCGAACAGGAACAGCCCGGACGCGCCGAGGATCGCTTCGGAATCCCCGTGCGCCTGGATGATCAGCACCGTCGGCGTCACGCACTGCAGCCCGCCCACGAACAGATTCAGCGCGGCGGCCGACCGCGCGGGCACGCGCCCGAGCAGCATCAGCCCGTTGACCAGCAGTACCGCCCCGACGTAGAGCAGGCCGACGTTGTTCATCGCACGCTCCTCAGTTGGTACCAGATGAAATACTGTCAAGTGAAAATAAATGGGCGGACGGCGGGCGTCAAGAGCGGAGCGGGACGGGTCAGAGCCGGGTGATCGGATCGAAGTCGCAGCCTTGCGCGGCGGCGAGGTGCACGTGCTGGGCGGCTTGCTGGCCGTGGAATTCGACGGTGCCGCGCGGTCCGTCGTAGGCGACGCCGTCGATCGCGGCGTTGAAGGCGCGCATGTCCGGAGTGCCTGCCCGGCGGGCGAGTTCGGCGAGCGTATGCAAGCCCTCGTAACAGGATTCGGCCGCGTTGTTGAGCGGCGGCGCGGCCGGGCCGTGCAGGCGGACGTAGCGGCCGAGCAGGTCCATCGCGTCCGCGGTGACGAGGGAGCGGAAGTACGCGGCGGACGCGAAGAGGTTCCGGGTCGCTTCGGCTCCGCTGGCCAGCAGCATGTTTTCTTCCATCAGCGGACTGAACCGGAGCATCTGCTCGTGGAGGCCGCGCGCGGCGAACCGGCGGTTGAACCGGACCGCGTCCTGTCCGACGAACAGCATCAGAACGCCGTCGCACGCCGAGGTTTCGACGCGCCGGACAAGCCGGGCCATGTCGCCCGAGCCGAGTCCGACGAACGCTTCGCCGACGATCTGGAGATCGAGTTCCCTTGCGTAGCGCCGGATCGCGTCCGCGGAACCGCGCGGCCACACGTAATCGTCGCCCGCCACGAACCAGGTGCGCGCGCCGCAGTTGTCGCGCAGCCACCGCAGCGCGGGCTGGATCTGCACACGCGGGATTTCGCCGGAACAGTAGATGCCAGAACGACTTTCGCCGCCTTCGTAGAGCGATGTGTACACGTACGGAACGCGGTCGGCGAGGACCGGCGCGAGGGCGTTGCGGACCGAGGAAATGTGCCAACCCGTGACCGCGTCGACCTCGCCCGCGTCGACCAGCCGGCGCACGGCCGAGGCGACCTGGGCCGGGGGAGCGCCGCCGTCGACGACTTCCAGCGCGACCTCGCGACCGAGGATCCCGCCCGCGTCGTTGAGTTCCCGGACCGCGAGTTCGCTGATCGCCTCGCACGAAGGCCCGAAAAGGCCCGCCGGTCCCTGCAGCGGGACGACCAGCGCGACGCGCAACGCGCTCGCGCGGCTGGCGACTCCGAGTCCCATGCCGGCTCCGGGCTTCTTTGCCGGTTGACTTGCTTCCATTTGAAAGTCTTACAATGCGGAGGCATTTGCGCAAGGGCGGAACGAGGGCGGGCGAGATGAGGCAGGCACAGGCGGCCGAGGCGTCGCTGATCCGCGCGCTCACCCGCACCGCACGCGCGGTCACCCTGCGGATCGAACCGCTGCTCAAGCAAGAGGGGCTGTCCCTCGACGGCTGGCTCGTACTGGACGCGCTCGCCGCGGGCGACGGGCTCACGATGACCGAACTCGCCGGGCACACGCTGGTCACCGGGCCGACGCTGACGCGCGTGGTCGACCGGCTGGTCACCACCGCGGCCGCGTACCGCGAGGTCGACGCGGAGGACCGGCGGCGGGTCCGGGTGTATCTCGCGCCGCGCGGACGCAGTGCGCATCAGCGGGCGACGGCCCGGCTGGCCGAGGTCGAACGCGACCTGGATCCGGACGGCGGCGTGCTGACGGCGATCGTGAGCGTTGAAACCGGTTAGAACCGGCTTTGCCACTCACGACGGTGCTGGGTAAGGACTTTGATCAACTCGTCCTTGCGCTCGGCCACTTCGGCGTGGCTGCCCATGATCCCGACCGCGGCGACGGTCCGGCCGTCCTCCACCACGGCGACGGACACGCCGTCCGCCTCGGTCGATGCGCTCGGCGCGGCGACCAGGCCTTCGGTGCGGATCCGGGTCAGGTCCTGCACGAAGCGTTCGACCAGTTCGGCATCCGCGGGCGGCAGTGCGCCGATCTGCGGCCACAGGTCCCGGTTTTCCATGGCCGCCAGCAAGATCCAGCCGGTGGACGTGCGGATCGGCGACCGGCGCACGAAACCTTCGGCGAGATACGCGTACCGCGGGTCGTGCGAGGCGTAGTCGACGTAATAGAGGTCGCTGCCCACCATGATCGCCAGCACCGCGGTCATCCCGGTTTCCTCGTGCAGCGCTTCGAGGTCCTCGTGCGACACCGTGGTGACGGTGGGGCGGCCGACGAGGCGGACGAGCAGGAACGGCGCCGGGCCGAGGGAGTAGCGGCGGTCGTGCTCGTCGAGGTAGCCGGTGGCGACGAGGCCGTTGACCAGGCCCTGGATCGAGCTCATCGGCGCGTCGAGCTCGCGCGCGAACTCGGTGAGCGTGACCCCGTTCCGGGAGCGCGCGGCCCGCTCCAGGATGGTCGACACCCGGTCGATCATCCGGTGGTGCGGCCTCGGGCGGCCGTCCGGCGTGGGGTGCGTCGGCATCGGTGCTTTCTCTCCTCGGGTGATCGGGAACTCTACCCGGACCTGCGGGTTGCGTAAATACGTATTTCGATGCCAGTATGCGTAGCGAGGAGGTGCGCTCGTGAGCATGCCACTGGACGGTGTCGTCGTCGCGGATTTCAGCCGGGTGCTGGCCGGTCCGCTGGCGTGCGTGAACCTGGCCGACCTCGGGGCGACGGTGATCAAGGTCGAACGGCCCGGCTCCGGGGACGACACGCGCGGCTGGGGACCGCCGTGGACCGCGCACTCCAGCTCGTACTTCGAATGCGCCAACCGGTCCAAGCGGTCCGTCGTGCTCGACCTCGGCGATCCGGACGACCTGGTGCTGGCGCGCGAACTCGCCCAGCGCGCCGACGTGCTCGTGGAGAACTTCCGGTCCGGCGCGCTGCAACGGCGCGGGCTCGACTACGAATCCGTCCGCGTGGGTAATCCCGGCATCGTGTACTGCTCGGTTTCCGGCTTCGGCGGCGACGCGGACCTGCCCGGCTACGACTTCCTCGTGCAGGCGATGGGCGGTCTGATGAGCGTCACCGGCACCGACGAACCGGCGAAGGTCGGCGTCGCGCTGGTCGACGTGCTCGCCGCGAAGGACGCCACCATCGGCATTCTCGCCGCGCTGCGGGCCCGCGAGCAGACCGGGCGGGGGCAGCGGGTCGAGGTGAATCTGCTGTCCAGTCTGCTCGGTTCGATGGCCAACCAGGCCTCGTCGTATCTCACGACCGGACGCGCGCCGCAGCGGATGGGCAACGCGCATCCGTCGATCGCGCCGTACGAAACGTTGCGCTGCAAGGACGACGTGCTCGCGTTGGCTTGTGGCAACGACGGGCAGTTCCGCAAGCTCGCCGAGGTGCTGGGCGCTCCGGAGCTGGCCGACGACGAGCGGTTCGCGACGAATGCCGAACGCGTGCGCAACCGTCCGGAGCTGCGCGCCGCGCTCGAACTGCAGCTCGGCACCGACACGGTGGCGGCGTGGGCCGCGCGGCTGACCGAGGTCGGCGTGCCCGCCGGTGCGGTCGGCGATCTCGCGGACGGGTTCAAGCTCGCGGAATCGCTCGGCCTCGCGCCCACCGTGCCGGTCGGCGACTCGCCGCCCCAGGTCCGTCACCCGATCGGCTATTCGGAGACGCCGGTCGCCCGCTACACCGCCCCGCCCCGGCTGGGGCAGCACAGCGACGAGATTCGCCGCTGGCTCGCAGAGGAGAAGAAATGAGCGCCACGAAGTCCCTGCCGCCGCTGGATCCGCGCGACCCCGCCGGGCTCGGCGACCTGTTCACCGAAGACGAGAAGGCGATCGCGGACGCGGTCCGCCGGGTCTGCGCCGACCGGATCGACCCGTACGTCGGCGACTGGTTCGAGCGCGGCGAACTGCCCGACGTCCGCGGTCTCGCCAAGGACCTCGGCTCGCTCGGGGTGCTCGGCATGCACCTGGAGGGCTACGGCTGCGCCGGGATGTCGGCGACCGAGTACGGCCTGGCCTGCCTGGAGCTGGAAGCGTCCGACTCGGGCATCCGCTCGCTGGTGTCGGTGCAGGGGTCGCTCGCGATGTTCGCGATCTGGAAGTGGGGTTCGGAGGAGCAGAAGCAGCAGTGGCTGCCGTCGATGGCGGCGGGCGAGGCGATCGGCTGCTTCGGGCTGACCGAACCGGACGCCGGCTCGGACCCGGCGAGCATGCGCACCCGCGCGCGGCGCGACGGCGACGACTGGATCCTCGACGGCCGGAAGATGTGGATTACCAACGGAAGCGTCGCCGACGTCGCCGTGGTGTGGGCGCAGACCGACAAGGGCGTGCGCGGCTTCGTGGTGCCCACGGACACTCCGGGCTTCTCGGCGCCGGAGATCAAGCACAAGCTGTCGCTGCGCGCTTCGATCACCAGCGAGCTTGTCCTCGACGGCGTGCGGCTGCCCGCGGATGCGGTGCTGCCGGAGGTCACCGGGCTGAAGGGGCCGTTGAGCTGCCTCAACGAAGCCCGCTTCGGCATCGTCTGGGGCTCGGTGGGCGCGGCGCGTTCCTGCTTGCAGGCGGCGATGTCCTACGCCGAGGAGCGCACGCAGTTCGGGAAGCCGATCTCCGCGTTCCAGCTGACGCAGCAGAAACTTGTCGACATGACGCTCGAGTGCACGAAGGCGTTGCTGCTGGCGATCCACTTGGGACGGCGCAAGGACGCCGGGGTGCTGCGGCCGGAACAGGTCAGCCTCGGCAAGCTGAACAACGTCCGCGAGGCGATCGAGATCTGCCGCACCGCGCGCACGATCCTCGGCGCGAACGGGATTTCGCTGGAGTACCCGGTGATCCGGCACATGAACAACCTCGAATCGGTGCTCACCTACGAGGGCACCGTCGAGATGCACACGCTGGTGGTCGGTCAGGCGATCACCGGGCAGTCGGCTTTCCGCTGAGGGCTCCGCCGCGGGACGGCCATGGCCGCCAGTGCGGCGGCCGCGGCCAGCATCCCGAGCCCGGCGAGCGTCCAGCCGAGGAAGCCGAACGTCAGCACGAGCGGGACCAGCACGATCGGGCCGGTGATGCGCGCGAGCGCGGTGCTGGTGGCGAACAGCGCTTGGTATTGGCCCTGATGTCCTTCGGGGGCAAGGCTGAACGCGAGATGCCAGGCACCGGCGGATGCGGTCGTTTCGGCGAGAGTGAGCAGGAGCGCGCCGACGAGCGCCAGGACTACCGGGTGCGCTGAAGCGCCGAGCGAGCCGAAGACGGAGCAGGCGGCGATCAGGAAGATCCCTGCCACGGCTAGGGATCGGCGTGCGGTGCGGGCGTCGCGGACCTGGCGGCTGATCGGCAGTTGGAGCAGCACGACGAGGACGGTGTTGGCCAGCAGCACCACCGCGGACGTCCATTGTGGAGCGGAACTGCGCGTGACTATCCACAGTGGAAGCGTGACGCTGAGGATCGGCATGGTCAGCTGGGTGACCGCCGCGAGCACCGTCAAGGTGACGTAGCGGCGGTCGCGCAAAGCCGGCCACCCGGTCTGGCGTTCGGTGGGCGCGTCCGGTCCGGCGTGCAGGTACAGCGCGGTGGCGAAGACGAACAATCCGGCGTCGACGAGGAAAACGGTGACCGCGTTGGTGCCGGCGGCCAGGACGAGTGCGCCGACGCCGGAGCCCGCGCCGATGCCGATGTTCACGGCGGTGTGCAGCAGTGCGCGGGCTCGGACGCGGCCTTCGGGAGCCACCACCGTCGCGACGACGGCTTGGCGGCCCGCCGCGAGCGCGCTCTGCCCGCAGGCGAAGAGCGCGCACGCGGCGATGTACAGCGGAACAGTGTGCGCGACGGCGAACAGCAGCAGGCCCGCGACCGCGGCGACGGTCGCCGCGGCGAGTGCGCGGCGGGCGCCGATCCGGTCCAGCAGCGTTCCGAACGGAACGGTGGTGGTCAGGCTCGTCGCGGCGCCGAGTGACAGCCCGAGCGCCACGATTCCGGCCGGCAGGCCGACCCTGGTGGTGAAGTGGACAGCGGACACGGCCAGCACCGCGCCGTCGCCCGCCGAGGTCAGAGCTTGGGCGGTGGCGAGCCGCCGGATCGCCGTGCGCGCGCTGGTCATGCCGGGCTGACCGACCAGCACCGGGTCGAGACGCCGACCGTGTTCCACATGTTGATGGCGGTGATGAGCGCGATCAGCGCGGCCGCGCCTTCCTCGCCGAATGCCTCGACGGCCTCGGAAACGGTCGACTCGGGCACGTGCGTTTCGGAGAGGCGCGTGACGTCCTCGGTGAGCGCGAACGCGGCCCGCTCGGCAGCGGTGAACAGGCCGGATTCCGCCCAGACCGCGAGTGCGTCGACGCGCTGGGCGGTGACGCCTTCCTTGCGCGCGGCCTGCGAGTGCATGTCGACGCAGTAGGCGCAGCCGTTGATCTGGGACGCGCGGAGGCGGACCAACTCGCGCAGGCCCGGGTCGATCTCGGCGTGGTCGAGCTGCTGGGTCGCGGCGTCGTCCAAAGTGCTCATCGCACGGGAGAAAATCGGGGCCAGCGCGTCGAAATCGAGGCGCTGCGGGATCGGGATCGTCGTTGTCATGGACCTAGATTAGGTCTCGAATGGACCGGGTTCCCGGCCAATCTGGAGCTAAGAACTCAGACCATTTGCCAGCGCGTCGGCGGCCAAGGCGAGGGCACGCGTAGCGCGGGCGGACGACACCGCGCCGTAGCCGATGACGACTCCGGCGCGGTCCGGGTTGCCGCCGGGGGCGCGGTAGTCGGCAAGTCCTTCGAGGGCGACGCCGAACTGGCGGGCGGCGGCGAGCGCGCGTTCCTCGGCGGCGGCGTCCGGGAGTTCGACCAGGCATTGCAGACCTGCGGCGAGACCGCCGGGCCGCAGGTCCGGAGTTCGTTCGGCGAGGAGCTGGGCGAACAGTTCGCGGCGCGTCCGGAACGTGGCGCGGCGGCGGCGGACGGCGCGGTCGTACTCGTGGGAATCGAGGAAACGGGCGAGGACCTGCTGGTGCAGACCGCTGGGCGTGACGCCGCTGAGGCTTCGCTGCCGGAGCAACTCGGGGAGGAGGTCGGGCGGGGTCACGGCCCAGGCGACGCCGACGGCCGGGGCGAGGGCTTTGCTCGACGTGCCCAGGTACACGACTCGATCCGGCGCGAGGGCTTGGAGCGCGCCGATGCTGCGGCGGTCGTAGCGGAATTCGCCGTCGTAGTCGTCTTCCAGGATCAGCGCGTCGCGCGCGTTCGCCCATTCGACGGCGGCCCGGCGGCGTTCCGGGGAGAGCGGGACGCCGGTCGGGAACTGGTGGGCCGGGGTGAGGAAGACCGCGTCGGCCTTCGTGCCGTCGAGGTCCGCGCCTTCCGCGTCCACCGGAATCGGGACGATGTCCAAACCGGACTCGGCGATGATGCGCCGGTGCCGTTCGTGCCCGTACTCCTCGACGGCGATCCGCTTGCCGCCGCGCGCGCGAATACTGCGGCAGGTCAACGAAAGCAGGTCGCCGAAGCCGCTGCCGATCACGATGTCCCCCGCGGTGACGCCGCGCGTGCGGGCCAGGTATCCGGCGAGGGTGTCGCGGAGTTCGGGCACTCCCTCGGGCGGTGCGTAGGCGAACGCGGAGACCGGCATTTCCGACAGCGCCCGCCGGGTTTGCGCGCTCCATTGGCTGCGCGGGAAGTCTCCGGCGTCAGCGAGGCCGCCGCGCAGTTCGTATTCGGGCGGCGATTGTTGTTGCGCGGCAGCTGGTTGCGCCTGCCGAGGGAACCCGGCGATCCACGTTCCGGCTCCGACGCGGCTTTCCAGCCAGCCTTCGGCGGCGAGTCGCGAGTAGACCTCGGAGACGGTGCTGCGGGCGATGCCGAGATCGGTGGCGAGTGCGCGCGAGGCGGGCAGCCGGGTGCCCACCGGGAGACGGCCGTCGACGACCGCGGCGCGCAACGCCGTTTCGAGCGCGTGCGCTGGACGGGTGGTGGACACGGGCAGGTAGAGGTCGAGCCCGTCGGCCGCCGATGCGCGCTTCATGGCCGGACTTTAGCCGCTTCGTCAGGGGAGAGCCTGCGCGATCCGCCCGCGCCGGGCGTGGCCCGGCTCAAGCGACGAAGCGATCGGCACGCGGAAACGCCCGGCCTGGACTGCCCGGCCGGGCGTTTCCATTACGCGCGAACGTGTGCAGCGGTGATCAGCGCCGCGGACCCGGGTCGCTGAAGCTCGGTCGGCCGGTCTCGTTGTGTCCGGCGAACCGGCGCAGGTAGCCCGGCGCGGCGGGATCGGTCAGCGAGATGTCGAACCAGCCGAACGCGGAGGCCGTTTCGCACGGTACCCGGCGGGTTTCGCCCGGGCCGAGCACGATCGTGCGGGCGGCACCGCGGCTGTAATCGTTGCGCAGCTTCAGTTTCCGGCGCTGCCGGCCCGGGTTGGTGACGGTCAGGGTCAGCAGCGGGGCACCGTAATTGTTCGTGGACACCGAAACCTCGGGTTCGGTGGTGTCCGCGGTGGTGCCGGTGAACTGCGCGAGGTAACCGTTTGCGCCCGTGACGCGCAGGTCGTACTTGCCGTGCTCGTCGGTGCCCGGCGCGCCTTCCCAGGTGTCGGTGAGGGTGTCGTGCGCGGCGACCGTGTAGCGGCGGGGCGAGTCGCCGTGCGCGTAGACGTAGAAGTGCGCGCCCACGGTGCCGTCGTTGGTGAACCGCACCGAAACCGAGTGCCCGTCGCGCTTTCCGGCGAGCGCGGTGGTGAACCGGTACGGCAGCGCCCGTGCGGGACGGACGCCCGGCTCCTGCTTCGGCATCGCCTGCGGCAGCTTCACCGAGAACGGCTGGTTCTTGCTCGGCAGCGGGGCGGGCGTGGGCGTGACGACCGGTTTGGTCTGCGGGCGGGAGAAGTCGAACGCCGAGGTGAGGTCGCCGCAGACGGACCGGCGCCACGCGCTGATGTTCGGCTCCGCCACGCCGAACCGGGCTTCGAGGAAACGCAGCACCGACGTGTGGTCGAAGGTTTCCGAGCAGACCCAGCCGCCGCGCGACCACGGCGACACGACGAACATCGGCACCCGGGAACCGAGCCCGGCCGGGTGCTTTCCGGCCAGCCGGTGGCCGCTCGGGCCGGTCCCGGTGCTCGGGCGCAGCTTGTCGAAGTCGAGGAACTCGTCGGCGAGGCTGGCCGAGAGCGCCCGCGACACGAGGCCGTCCGTGCCCGGCTGGTTCACCAGCGGCGGCATCGGAGGGACGACGTGGTCGAACAGGCCGTCGTTCTCGTCGTAGTTCACGAAGAAGACGGTCTTGCTCCACACCTCGGGGTTCGAGACCAGCGCGTCGAGGACGAGATTGAGGTAGTACGCGCCGTCGCTGGCGGACGCGGCGGCGTGCTCGCTGTACTTGTACGGCGGGACGATCCAGGTGACCTGCGGCAGCTTCCCGGCCTGCACGTCGGCGCGGAACTCCTTGAGCGTGTGCGTCGAAACGCCCTGCTCGACCAGCGGGCCGGACGCGCCCTCCTGCGGGTGGTACTGCGCGAAGAACTCGAGGGAGTTGTCCGTGTAGTTGTCCGTCGGCTCGCCCGGGATGCCGCTGCCGCCCTGGTAGAGCTTCCAGGTGACGCCGGCCTTCTGCAGCCGCTCGGGGTAGGTGGTCCAGGTGTAGCCGTTGGTGTTCGCGCGCTCGTCCAGACCGGGGCCGTTCGGGTTGGTGCCGAGCCGGTTCTGCGTGTCGATGGTGCCCGACCAGAGCATGATCCGGTTCGGCGCGGTGTCGGCGGGAACCGAGCAGTGGTAGGCGTCGCAGATGGTGAACGCCTCGGCCAGCGCGTAGTGGTAGGGCAGTTCGGAACGCTGCTGGTAGCACATGGTGAACACGTCCTGCTTCTCGTTCACCCAGCCGTCATAGCGTCCGCCGTTCCAGAGCGGCTCGCCGCTGCCCCAGCTGTGGTCGGTGCCGGCGATGTGCTCGCTGGTGCGCAGGGCGTCGAGCGGGAACGGCAGCACGTACTCGGCGTCGTCGGGAAGGCCGCGGCCGTTGTAGCGGGAGGTGCGCGTCTTCGCCGGCGGCTGGTAGAACACCGGCCGCCCGTTGGGCAGCAGGTGCGGCCGCGGGTCGCCGTAGCCGCGCACGCCGCGCATGGTGCCGAAGTAGTGGTCGAAGGACCGGTTCTCCTGCATGAGGACGACGACGTGCTCGACGTCCTCGATGGTCCCCGACCGGCGGGCCGGTTCGACCGCGAGCGCCTTCCCGATGGACCCGGGCAGCAGCCCTCCGGCCGCCGCCCCGGCGAGCGAAGCGCCCGCCATGCCGAGAAAGTTCCGGCGACTCGTACCCGCCATGTCGTGTTCCTCCATGTGCTCGCGGCGAGACAGCGGTCGCCCGGATTTACCGGCCGCCGCTCGCCCGGGGGAGATCATGAACGAGCCGAGTGTCCCGGATCTGGCGCGCGGATGAATACTTCCGGTTCGCCGCGATCGCGCCGGATCCCGGCAATCCGGACGCCGCCCGCACGTCATGCCGATGAGACGGACTGCCGGGCATTCCGGGCAAACGGCGAGTTAACCGCTCATAACGGCTCGGCTATTCGAGCTAACTTGCCCTGCGCGAACCATGTGCCTCGAACGCCGGTGGTTTCCTCTGGTGGGTCCGAAAACCGGGGGAACGGGGGATGCGGGGATGAGCGATCCGCTGTCCGGTGACGCCGGCGACGCGGCGGCGCGCGTGGACCGGATGGTGGCCGAGGCGAAGCAGAAAGCCCAGCGGTACCAAGCGATGCAGGCCGCGGTCGGGCAGGTCTCGGTGACCGAGACGGGCAAGGACGGTCTGGTCACGGTCACGGTCGACTCCGCGGGGAACGTGACCGATCTGCGGATCACCGATCAGGTCCGGGAGTGCTCCGGTGCGCAGGTCGCCGCTGCGGTGCTGACGACTTTGCGGCGCGCGCAGGCGCGGTTGCCGGACCGGCTCGGCGAGGTCATGGCGGAGACGATCGGCGACGACCGGCAGACGATGGACACGATCGTCGGCAACTACCGGGCCAAGTTTCCCGAGCCGGAGCCGGAGGAACCGGATCCCGGCGAGGACCGCAACGTCCGGAATCTCGGCGGCCTCGAAGAGGAATCCGCGCCGAAGCCGCCTCCGGTGCGCAGGCCTCCCGGCGACTCCGACGACGGCGACGACGGCTTCGGCCAGTCCTTCATGACACGGGGATGATCCGATGGCAGGTGACGGTTCCGGCGGCTACGAGGTCCATCCGGACGATCTCGCCAAGCACGCGCAAGCGGTGGAGCAGGTCGGCAAAACACTCGGGCAGGCGTTGGCCGCGGCGGAGCAGGTGACGGTGGGGGTGCAGGCGTACGGCCTGATCACCGGGCCGTTGTTCGTGCCGATCGTGCTCGCGGTGAGCGCGCCCGGGCTGGCGACGCTGGCGTTGGCGCAGCAAGCGATGGGCCAGGTGGCGCAAACGGTGAACCAGGCCGTGACGACGTATCAGACCGCTGAGCAGAACCACACGCAGACCATCAACGGCCTCGGGAAGAATCTCTCGTGAGCAACCCGTTGGTGGCGCAGCGGCAGGACTCGACCACCTGGCACAGCGGGATCAACGTCCTCGACGACGCCGCCGGGGTGTACGACGGGGTGCAGTCCGGTTCGTGGATCGAAGGCGGGATCGCCGCCCTCGGCACCGGCCTGGACATGCTGACCATGGCGATGAACCCGGTCGGCACGCTGATCTCCTACGGGCTGAACTGGCTGATCGAGCACGTCAAACCGTTGCAGGACGCGCTGAACCAGCTGGCGGGCGACGGCGACCAGATCTCGGCGTACTCGCAGACCTGGAAGAACGTCGGCCAGGCCACGCAGCAGGCGGCGAAGGATCTCGCGGCGACCGTGCAGAAGGACACCGCGAACTGGAAGGGCGCGGCGGCCGACGCGTACCGGGCCAATATCGGGAAGAAGATCGACCACATCAACGCCGCCGCGACGTGCGCGAACACGATCAGCACGGTGGTCGAGGTCGTCGGCGTGATCACCGCCGCGGTGCGCTGCCTGGTCCGCGACATGATCACCCAGGCGGTCGGCGACTTCATCCAGGACGCGCTGGAGGAGGTGTGCTCGCTCGGGCTCGGCACGCCGGTCGTGGTGGCGCAGGTCGTCGAGCAGGTGTCGGCGTGGCTGGAGAAGATCGGCGCGCTGATCAAGAAGCTGATCAACTCGGTCGAGAAGCTGCGGCCGCTGATGTCGAAGCTCGAAGAGATCTTCGCGTCGATCAAGAAGGTGCTGGCCGAACTCCACGGCGGACGGGGCGAAGCCGGCGACGCGACCCACGTGTCGTCGGCCGAGGATCCGCACACTTCCCCGCACGGCAAGGAACCCAGCGGCGACGGTACGCAGGCCGCGCACGCCGACGATCCCGCTGCCGCGCCGGACGGGCACACCTCGCCGAGCGAGGCGCGCACCGGGAATCCGGACGGCGAAGGCTCTGTGCACGAGAACGGCGAGCCGCGCAAGGACGGCCGCTCCAACGACGGGAAATGCGAGGGCGGCGACCCGATCGACCTGGCCACCGGCGACATGCTGATGGTGCAGACCGACGTCGAACTGCCCGGCGCGCTGCCGCTCGTGGTGACCAGGGCGCACCTGTCCTCCTACCGCGCCGGCCGGTTTTTCGGCCCGTCCTGGGCCTCGACGCTGGACGAGCGGCTCGAGTCGGACGGCACGCGGATCTGGTACGCCGCCCCGGACGGCGTGCTGCTGGCGTACCCGGTCCCGCCCGAGGACGGTTCGCCGGTGCTGCCGGAGGAAGGCGCGCGGTGGCCGCTGGCGCGCACGCCGGACGGCGGCTACGCGATCGACTGCCCGGAACTCCGCCGTACGCTGAGTTTCTCGCCCTCGCACCAAGCCGGCGCGATCACCGTGCTGCCGCTCGCGTCGATCGCCGACCGCAACGGCGACCGGATCGACGTCGACCGCGACGAGAACGGCGTCCCGACTTTGCTGCGGCATTCGGGCGGGTACCGGATCGCGGTGGACAGCGGCAACGGACTGGTGACCGGGCTTCGCCTGCTCGGCCCGGACGCAGGGGCCGGGATCGACCTGGTGCGCTATCGCTACGACGACGCGGGCCGGCTGGCCGAGATCCTCAACTCCTCGGGTCTGCCGGTCCGGTTCGAGTACGACAGCCACGGGCGCGTGGTCAAGTGGACCGACCGCAACGACCGTTGGTATGCCTACGTTTTCGACGAACTCGGCCGCTGCGTCCGCACCGACGGCACCGGCGGGGCGCTGGCCTGTTCCATCGGCTACGACTCGGCGGCCCGGACTACGACCTACACCGATTCGCTGGGACAGGTCACCACTTACCACTTCAACGACGCGTGGCAGCTCGTCCGCGCGGTCGATCCCTTGGGACACACGGTCGTCACCGAGCGGGACCGGTACGACCGGCTGCTGTCGCGCACCGATCCGCTCGGGCAGACGACGCGCTTCCGCTATGACGAGGACGGCAGGCTGATCGCCGTCACCGACCCGGACGGCCGGACCACGACCGCCGAGTACGACAGCGACGGCCAGCCGGTCGTGCTGACCGGGCCGGACGGGACGGTGTGGCGCAACGAGTACGACGAACGCGGCAATCTCGCCGCCGTCACCGATCCCGCGGGAGCGGTCACCCGGTACCACCTCGACAGCCGCGGGCATCCGGCCGGGCTGACCGACGCGCTCGGCCAGACCCGCCGCGTCGAATCCGACGCGGCGGGCCAACCGGTCGCCGTCACGGATTTTCTCGGCGCGACCACCCGCTACACCCGGGACGTCTTCGGCCGGATCAGCACGGTCACCGACCCGCTCGGCGGGATCACCCGGTTCTCCTGGACGGTCGAGGGCAAGCTGCTGTCCTGCACGCAGCCGGACGGGACCACCGAACACTGGCGGTACGACGGCGAGGGCAACGAGATCGCTTACGTCGACGCGCTCGGCCAGACCATCCGCACCGAGTACACCTTTTTCGACTCGCCGTCCGCGAAGATCGACGTCGACGGGTCCCGGCTGGAATTCGCGTACGACACCGAACTGCGCCTGCTATCCGTCACCGGTGCCCGCGGCCGAGTATGGCGGTACGACTACGACGCGGCGGGCAACCTGGTTTCGGAAACCGACTTCGGCGGGCGGACGTCGTCCTATGCCTACGACCCGGCCCGCCAGCTGATCGCGCGGACGAACGGAGCGGGCGAAGTCATGACGTTCCGCCACGACGCGCGGGGGAACGTCATCGAGAAGAGCGTCGGCGGCCGGGTCACGACGTACGAGTTCGACGCGGCCGATCAGCTGGTCCGGGCGGCCGGGCCGGACGCCGAACTGGTCCTCGAGCGGGACGCGCTCGGGCGGGTGCTCAGGGAAAGCTGCAACGGCCGGGCCGTCGAATCGGGGTACGACCTGCTCGGCAGGCGGATCCTGCGTGTGACCCCGGCCGGGGTGCGGACCGGCTGCGAGTACAACGGGAACGACCAGCCGGTGGTGGTCCGCACCGACGGCCACACGGTCCGGCTCAGCTACGACGCGGCCGGTCGCGAGGTCCGCCGTCAGCTCGGCGGCGGCGCGATGGTGAACCAGAGCTGGGACGCGAACCACCGCCTCGTCGGGCAGCAGGTCACCGACGCCTCCGCCCGGTCCCGTCAGCGGCGCGCCTACCACTACCGCGCGGACAGTGTTGTCACCAGTATTCAGGACCAGCTCGCCGGTACCCGGCAGTACGACCTGGACCGCTGGGGACGCGTCACCGCGGTGCGCGGGGCCGGATGGACGGAACGCTACGCCTACAACGAATTCGGCGATGTCAGCAGCGCCGAGTGGCCGGATCAGGACCCTGCCCCTCAGGGCGGTCGCGAATACGCGGGCGTCGTCCTTCGCCGCGGCGGCGCCGTGCATTACCGGCACGACGCGCAGGGCCGGATCGTCGAACGTTCCAGCCGCACGCTGTCCGGGCAGCGGCGGGTCTGGAGCTACACCTGGGACTCCGACGACCGGCTGACCGGCGTGACGACCCCGGACGGGACCAGGTGGCGCTACCGGCACGACCCGCTCGGGCGGCGGATCGCCAAGGAGCGGCTCGGCCCGGACGGCGTGAGCGTGGCCGAAGAAACCGTTTTCGCCTGGGACGGCGTGCATCTCGTCGAACAGAGCACTCGTGCCGTCGACCGTCCGGACGTGACGACCACGACCTGGGACCGCGACGGGGTGCGTCCGGTGAGCCAGGTCGAACGCCGGACGGCGGCGGACGCTCCGCAACATGTGGTGGACGAACGGTTTTTCGCGATCGTCACCGACGTGCTCGGCACTCCCACCGAACTGGTCGACGAGAGCGGCGCCGTCGCGTGGCACGCGCGGCGCACCGTGTGGGGCGTCACCAGCCGGGCCCCGGACTCGACCGCCGACACGCCGCTGCGGTTCCCCGGACAGTACTTCGATCCCGAAACCGGCTGGCACTACAACTACTTCCGGCATTACGACCCGGCCACCGCGGAGTACGCCAGCGCCGACCCGCTCGGCCTCGCCGGCGGTCCGAACCAGCGTTCGTACGCGATCAACCCGATGGCGTGGCTGGACTATCTCGGATTGCTGACGTGCAAGCAGAACGCCGCGATCCTGCGCAACAACATGGCGGCCGAGGGGCGCGCTCCGGCACCGGGGGAGGCGGCGGCGCACATCGTGCCGTCGGGCGGGACCAAGAACCAGTGGGCGTGGGGCGCGAAGAGCCGGGATCTGCTGGACGCGCACAAGGTCGACATCAACGACCCGGCGAACGGCATTCCGCTGGGGCATCCGACGCCGCACAATTACACCCACCGCGGCGGATTTCACGAGAAGGTCTACAACCGGCTGCAGGGCGTCGTCGCACAGGGCCAGGCGCGCGGTCTCAGCCAGACCGCGATCGGCGGGCTGCTGCGGAACGAGTTGCGCGGCATCGGGAAATCGGTGCTGGGCGAGCTTTCCAGCGGCGCGCCGGGGCCTGGGGCATACTGGACCGCGTGATGGCCGACATCCCACGTGGCCGGGCGGTGTGCCGCCTGCTGCCGAGCGTGAGCGAAGCCCGCGGGGAGTATCGCGCGCTGACCATCGGGGGCGAACTGACGAAGGTCGTCCGCTGGATGCTGTCGGGCTCGCCGGACGACTATCCGCGCGGGATCCACGCGGAGTGGGTCGGCGACCCGGGCTGGCGGCCGGTCGAGTTCTCGCCGGGCGCGGACGAGGCCCCGATCGTCGGCCGCCGCGTCGCCGACGAGTTCCGGGCCGATTTCGAGGCTTCCGGAAGCTTGCTGCCGCTCATTGTCGACGGCAAGGAGAGCGACGAGTGGTTCCTTTTTCTCGTCGAGCAGGTCGTCGACTGCCTGGATCTCGGCGAGTCGTCCGAGCCGGAATGGGACGGGGTGATCCGGAAATCGGTGTTCCGCCCCGACGCGGTGCCCTCCGGCCTCCCGGTTTTCCGGGTTCCGCAGTCGACCAAGCTCTACTGGAACGAATGGGCGGCCGACCGCCTGCGGACCCTGGCGGCTCCCGACGTGGAAAGCCGCCTCATCTGGTCGGCGGACCCCACCAGAACCCCGCACCCCGACCCCTGGAGCTTCTGACCGGCCAAGCCGTGCTCGAAGGACGTACGAAGTGACGACGCTGCGAGCCGACCTGACCGCCTTGTTCGCGGCCGCCGAGCTGACCGACGTCGAAGTGGACGCCGCGATCGCGGACGAGCACGTCCGTTCCGCCTACCGCCGCGTCATCGCGGCGGACAGCACCGACCCTCGAGAGCTGGCCGCGGTGCTGGCACGGGACCCGGAACCACTGACAGCCAAGACCGCAGTGGTGAACCTGCTTGACTACATCGCAGAAAAAACCGCAGACCCGACCAAATTCCAGCAGCAGTCGGCAGACATCGTCACCGAAGCAGACCGCCTAGCACCGCCAAACGACCGCGCGTTCGTCCGCCAACGAGTACGAGACTGGCAACTGTGGCTGGACACCGAAAACGGCCAGCCCCCGGACGCCGCCGCCCTGTCCGCCGCGAGCGACTGGATGCAGCGACGCCTAGCCGATTTCTCCGCGTCCCCTCAGACCCTCGCCCTGCTAGCCGAACACGCCCGCACGAAGAAAACCCGCAACACCGCCGCAACCAAAACAAACCCCCGCAACCCCTGACCCGCACCGGCACCGACAAGACCGACGGAACCACGCGCTTTGGGGGGGCCGGGGGGCGAAGCCCCTCCGGGCGGGGCCTGGGGGTTGCACCCCCAGAAAACACGACGAGACGAGCAGGCCCGCGCTTTGTGCGGGCACAGCTCGCCTCGAGTCGAGTGGGCGATACTGGGATCGAACCAGTGACCTCTTCGGTGTGAACGAAGCGCTCTCCCCCTGAGCTAATCGCCCGTTGTGCAACGCACCAGCCTGGGGTGGACTGGAGTGCGCGATACTGGGATTGAACCAGTGACCTCTTCCGTGTCAGGGAAGCGCTCTCCCGCTGAGCTAATCGCGCTTGCTGCTGTGCAACGTGTCGTAAACATTAGCGGATGCCTCGGCGACGTCGCACGGGGGGCCCGGTTTCGGGGACTTCGCTGGTCACTGTCCTGCGTGGACAGTCATGCGCACGCCTTCGGCCAGGCGGTAGGGGCGGGTGTCGACGATGGCGCCGAGCAGGCGGCGCAGGCGAGACACCTCGGCGCGGACGGTGACCAGGTGTTCGGCGTCTCCGTAGAGGGCGTGGCTGAGCGCGACCGCCGACAGGCCGTCGCGGCCGGCCTTTTCCAGGCGGACCAGGATTTCCGCGTGGCGTTTGGTGATCGGGCGGCGCCAGCCGGTGTCGCCTGCTTGGAGGCTCAGCAGGGGTGCGGGCGTGAGGTCGAGGTCGAGTCGGACGGTGCGCGCGGTGTCGGCGGGGCGGACGAGCCAGCCGTCGGCGACGGGTTCGGGGAGGCAGGCTCCGAGGCCGGGGACGGCGACGACCTGGCCCGCTTGAGGGGCGGCGATGCGTTCGCCCGCGGAGACGCCGACGCTGTGCGCGACCCAGCCGTCCTCGTCGACGACCAGGGCGGGGCCGGAGGAGAGGACAGGTTCAGCCATTTGGCGCAGTCGTTCGAGGCGCTGGCGGTGGGTGCGCCACAGTTGCGATTCGGCCAGCCGCTTGCCGGTTTCGACGAGGGCGCCGATGGCGGGGTGGAGGGTGAGCGCGGGGCCGCTGACGTCGATGACGCCGAGCAGTTCGCCGGTGCGCGGGTCGTGGATGGGCGAGGCGGTGCAGTACCACGGGTGCTGGTTCTGCTCGAAGTGTTCGCCGGCGAGCAGTTCGATCGGGGCGGCTTCGGCCAGCGCGGTGCCGATCGCGTTCGTGCCGACGCGGGATTCGGTCCATTCGGAGCCTTCGGTGAAGCCCAGCGTGTCCGCCTTGCGCCGGATGGCGGACGAGCCTTCGCGCCACAGGATGATGCCGTCGGCGTCGGTGACTACCAGCAGCATGTGCGCCGAATCGGACGTCGCGCCGACGACCTGGCGGAGGTCTTCGATGACGTGCCGCAGCGGGGAGCCGTGCCTGCGGCGTTCGACCTCGTCGCCGGGCACCGAATCGCGGGCGTTCATCCCGTCGGCGGTGAGGCCGAGGCTCAGCACGCGGGACCAGGAACGCGAGACCAGCGGACGCGGCGGCACCGCGGGACGGCTGCCGCCGATGACGGCCTCGTGCATGCGGACCAGGTCGCGGGCGTGGGTGGGCAGGTTGCGGCCCGGAGGCACCGCACTGTGCACCACCACAGTCACCTCCCGCACCGTCGCGCTAGCCGCCCAGCATAGGTGACCTGCGCCGATGTTTCCACGTACCGGGCGCGTGCAACACGCTGCAACCCTTGCCGCACCCTTCGCCGGAGGAGTGTGATCGGCGCTACACCCACGACAGCGACGTCCGAGGAGTAGCGATGACACAGACAGTCGACCGGATCGCGGAGGCGAGCACGCCGCAGGCCCGGGTCGAGGACTGGCTGGCCCGGTTCGAGGCCGCGCTGGCCGCTCGCGACATCGAGGCTGCCTCGGCGTTGTTCGCCGTCGATTCCTATTGGCGCGACTTGGTTTCGTTCACCTGGAACCTCAAGACCGTCGAGGGCCGCGACGGGATCGCCGGCCTCCTCGGCGGCTGTCTGGAGACGACCGATCCGAGCGGCTTCCGCACGAGCGAACCGGCCACCGAGGCCGGCGGGGTCACCGAGGCGTGGATCGAGTTCGAAACCGCCGCCGGACGCGCGAAAGGGCATCTGCGGCTGAAGGAAGAAGGCGCGTGGACGCTGCTCACCAGCCTGCGCGAGCTGAAGGGCTTCGAGGAGTCGCAGCGCGAACGGCGGCCCAAGGGCGTCGAGCACGGCGTGGTCCGCGGCCGCCGGTCGTGGGCGGAGAAGCGGGCCGAGGAGCAGGAGACGCTCGGCTACGGCCGGCAGCCCTACGTCGTGGTGATCGGCGGCGGGCAGGGCGGGATCGCGCTCGGCGCCCGGCTGCGCCAGCTCGGCGTGCCGTCGCTGGTGGTGGAGCGCAACGACCGGCCCGGCGATTCGTGGCGCAAGCGGTACAAGAACCTCTGCCTGCACGACCCGGTCTGGTACGACCACCTGCCTTACCTGCCGTTCCCGGAGAACTGGCCGGTGTTCGCGCCGAAGGACAAGATCGCCGACTGGCTCGAGATGTACACGAAGCTGATGGAGGTGCCGTACTGGACGCGTTCGGCGGTCACCTCCGCGGTGTGGGACGACGACGCGAAGCAGTGGCACGTCACGGTGGACCGCGACGGCGAGCAGGTGGTCCTCACGCCGCGGCACGTCGTGTTCGCGACCGGGATGTCCGGCAAGCCGAACCTGCCGTCGTTCCCCGGCATGGACGAGTTCGAGGGCGACCAGCACCACTCGTCGCAGCACCCCGGCCCGGACGCGTACGCGGGCAAGAAGGCGGTCGTCGTCGGCTCGAACAACTCGGCGCACGACATCTGCGCGGCGCTGTGGGAGCACGGCGCGGACGTGACGATGGTGCAGCGTTCGTCCACGCACATCGTGAAGTCGGATTCGCTGATGGACCTCGGCCTCGGCGACCTGTACTCGGAGCGCGCGCTCGCTGCGGGCGTCACCACCGAGAAGGCCGACCTGATCTTCGCGTCGATCCCGTACCGGATCATGCCGGAGTTCCAGATCCCGGTGTACCAGGCGATCCACGAACGCGACAAGGACTTCTACGCCCGGCTCGAGGCGGCGGGCTTCAAGCACGACTGGGGCGACGACGGCTCCGGCCTGTTCATGAAGTACCTGCGCCGCGGCTCCGGCTACTACATCGACGTGGGCGCGTCGGAACTCGTCGCCAACGGCAGCATCAAGCTCGCGCACGGCCAGGTCGACCACCTGACCGCGAACTCGGTGGTGCTGTCGGACGGCACGGAGCTGGAAGCCGACGTGGTCGTCTACGCGACCGGCTACGGCTCGATGAACGGCTGGGTCGCCGACCTGGTCGGCCAGGAGACCGCGGACAAGGTCGGCAAATGCTGGGGACTGGGCTCGGAAACGACGAAGGACCCGGGCCCGTGGGAGGGCGAGCAGCGCAACATGTGGAAGCCCACCCAGCAGGAGGGATTGTGGTTCCACGGCGGGAATCTGCACCAGTCGCGGCATTACTCGCTGTATCTGGCGCTGCAGTTGAAGGCGCGCTTCGAAGGGCTTGAGACGCCGGTGTACGGGCTGCAGGACGTGCATCACCTGTCTTGAGCCCGGGAGAAAACCCGGTGGCTGCCTCGGCGGTCACCGGGTTTTTTCGTGCAGGCCAGCCAAAAGCACGCGCATTCCGTCGGTGAACTCGGTTTCCGGATCGCTTCGCGCGGCGGCTTCGGCGATCTCCCGGAGCCCGGCGAACTCGTCGTGATCCAGTTCCGCGATCCGGTCGGCGGTCTCGGCGGAGTCCGCGTCGCGCGACAGCGGACCAGCCAGTTCGGCCTGGGCGAAGCCGGCCACGAAGGCGGACACCGTGCGGAACGCGACCAGCAGCTCGGTCCCGGATCGTCCGCTCCGGACCAGCGCCCGGACCAGCGCCTCGGCCGGCCGCAGGGTCGGCAGGTCGAAACTGCGGCGGGTCAGAATCAGCGGGATGGCGTGCGGATGCGCCCGCACCGCCCGCCACATTCCCTCGGCGACGGCGTGGACGTCGGCGCGCCAGTCGTCGGACGGATCCGGCCAGGTCGCCGACGCCATCACCGCTTCCGTGACGAGGTGTTCCAGCCCGTCCCGGCCGTCGACGTAGTTGTAGATTGTCATCGGCCCGGTGCCGAGTTCGGTCGCGAGGCTGCGCATGGTCAGGCCGTCCAGCCCGGCGGCGTCGACCAGTGCGAGCGCGGCGGCCTGCAGCCGTTCGCGCGTGAACTTCCGCGGTGCGGGCATGCTTCTCCTTGATTAAGTACAAGGTACGTGTTTAAGCTAAGTTCACGTACAACGTACTTGATGGAGGGATCGTGCGCACTGCTTTCCGTTCCGGCCGCGACCAGTGCGCGGCCTGGCTGACCCTCCCGGACCGGGCGGGTCCGCATCCGGCCGTCGTGCTCGTGCACGGCGGCGGCGCGACCCACGAGATGATGCTCGGCCAGTACGAAACCTGGTTCTCCGCGGCGGGTTTCGCCGTGCTGGCGTTCGATTTCCGGCACCTCGGCGAGTCCGGCGGCGAGCCCCGGCAGCTGGTCAGCCAGCGCCGGTACGCCGAGGACGTCGACGCGGCGCTGGCGTTCGCCCGCTCCCGGCCGGAGATCGACGCGGGCCGGATCGCGTTGTGGGGCACGTCGTTCGGGTCCAGTCACGTGCTCGCCGCGGCGGCGCGGCATCCGTCGCTGGCCGCGGCGGTCGTGCAGTGTCCGGTGTTCAGCGGCCGGGCCGTCGTCGCGCGAGCCGGGCTGCGGCACCTCGCACGCTTCACCGGGCCGATCGGGTCGGACCTGGTGCGGTCCGCGTTGCGGCTGCCGCGCCGGTACGTTCCGCTGGTCGGCCGCCCGGGCGAGCTGGCCTTCGTGAATCAGCCCGGAGCGTTGGCGGGCTGGGAATCGGTGACGCCCGAAGGCGATGAGTTCGACAACCGGATCACCGCCGCGTCCGGGCTGGACATGGTGTTCTACAACGCCGCCGCGCAGGCCTCGCGGGTGCGGTGCCCCTTGCTGATCTGTGCTTGCGACCGCGAAAACCTCATCGATCCGTCGATCGCCGCCGCGGTGGCCGAGGACGCGCCGCGCGCCGTGCTGAAGCACTACGATGCGGATCACTTCACCGTCTACCATCCGCCTGTGGTCGAAAAGGTCGTCGCGGATCAGCTCGACTTCCTCGCCGTCCACCTGACCCAGTGAGGACGAGCGATGACGCGTATCCACGACCTGCTCCGCACCGCCCCGGCGGACGCCGTCGGCTGGACGGCCGGGTCCCGGGACCTCCGGTTCGGCGAGATGGACGCCTGGTCGGACCGGATCGCCGCCGATTTCCTGCGGCGGGGCGTGCGGCGCGGCGACCGGATCGCGGTCAACGGGCGCACCACGCCGGAGTGGCTGGCGGTCTACTTCGCCGCGGCGAAGATCGGCGCCGTAGTCGTCGGATTGAGCCCTCGGTACCGGGAAACCGAATTCGCGCACATCCTGAACGATTCCGGCGCGCGTCTCGTGGTGACCGAACCTTCGGCGGGCGACGTCGATTTCCTTGCCCTGCTGGGAAACCTCGCGCTGCCGGGCGTTTTCGCGGCGACTTTCGCCGAAGTGGGCACGGCGGAACCGGACGCCGACGCGCTGGCCGCTGCTTCGGCGGCAGTCGAGAAGGACGACCCGGTGATGATCATCTACACCTCCGGCACCACCGGTCGTCCCAAAGGCGCGACGCTGACACACCGCGGCCAGTTGGCGTCCGCCGCCGCGGAAGCCGATCACCTGCAGTTGAGCGCCGACGACGTGTTGCCGGTAGCCGTTCCGCTGAACCACGTCAGCGGCATCACTTGCTGCATTCTGTCCGCGTTGGTCGCGCGCAGCCGGACGGTGCTGCTGCCGTCCTTCGACGCCGGTGCCGCCGCTGATCTGTTCCGGACGGCTGGCCTCACGATGTGGGTCGGTGTGCCGACGATGCACACGCTGCTGCTGAACCACGAGCGTTTCGCCGGTGTGGACACTTCGGCGATCCGCGTGGTCGTCACCGGTGGTGCGAACGCGGAACCTGCTTTGCTGCAACGCCTTACGGCTGCGTTCCCGAAGGCGACCGTGATGAATCTGTACGGGCTGAGCGAGGTGTCCGGTGCCGTGGTGATGACGCCGTGGAATGCCAGCACGGAAGCGACTGAACGCTCGATCGGCGTCCCTTTCCCCGGCGTGGAAGCGAAAATCGCGTCCCCGTCCGGAGAAGCGCTGCCGATCGGCGAAACCGGCGAATTGCTGTTCCGGACCCCGTCGATGATGGCTGGCTACCACAATCTGCCGGAGGAAACCGCCGCGGCGATCGACGCGGACGGCTGGCTGCACACCGGCGACATGGCCCGCGCGGACGAGGACGGTTACCTGACGCTGCACGGCCGTGCCAAGGACATGTTCGTCCAAGGCGGATTCAACATTTACCCGGTCGAGGTGGAGAACGTCCTCGCCGCGCATCCGGGGGTGCTGCTGGCGGCCGGGGTCGGCGTGCCCGATCCGGTGCTGGGGGAGATCGGCCGGTATTACGTTGTCCCGGCAAAGGATTCGGCTGTCACCGAGGCGGAGCTGAAGGAGTACTGCGCGGCGCAGGTGGCGGATTACAAGGTCCCGCGCCAGATCGTGCTCCGCGACAGCCTGCCGCTGACGCCGTCCGGGAAGGTGCAGAAAGCGGCGCTGCGCGCGGAAAACGGCTAGTGGTCAGGCGTTCGCCTCGACCGCTTCCTGGATCACCCGCGCGGCGTCGGCGAACGCGTCCGGATTCGGCCCGGCGTAGTTGAGCCGGATGAACCGTCCGGTCGGCTCGGCGGGGAACCATTCGTCGCCAGGGCCGATCACCACGCCGGCGGACTCGCAATCGCGGACCACGCGCGGCAGGTCGACCGTGCCGGGCAGCCGCGCCCAGAGGTTCAACCCGCCCTGCGGCACGGATTCCACTTGCACCGCGGGCGCGTGCTCGCGGAGACCGGCGAGCAGGAGGTCGCGGCGGGTCTTGAGCTGGTGCCGGACCCGGCGCAGGTGCGTGCGCCAGGCGGGCTGGGTCACGACGTCGAGCGCGACGGTCTGCAGCACCGTGCTGACGTACATCGATTCCGCCAGCGTGTCGACGAGAATCCGGTCGCGTGCCGGGCCGCGGGCGATCAGCGCGGCGACGCGGATCGCGGGGGAGACGCTCTTGGTGAGCGAGCGGAGGTAGACCACGTGGCCGTCGTCGTCGCGGCCCGCGAGCGGCTGCGGTTCCGCGGTGATGCCGAAATCGTGCGCCGAATCGTCCTCGATCAGGAAAGCACCGTGCCGGCGGACGGTGTCGAGGACGCGGTCGGCGAGATCGGGTTGCCACAGCGCGCCGGTCGGGCTGGCGAAGCTGGGCTGCGCGTAGAAGGCCCGCGCGCCGGTTTGCTCGAACGTCCGGTCCAGCGCGTCGGGATCCGGTCCGTTCGGGCCGCTCGGCACCGGAACCACCGCGACGCCCGCTTTCGTCGCCGCGAGGATCGCGCCCCAGTACGTCGGGGATTCCAGCAGCAGCGGCTGCCCCGGCCCGACCAGCGCGCGGAAGGCGGTGACCAGGCCGCTCTGGCTGCCCGGGGTGATCACGACGTCTCGCGGGTTCACCGGCGCGATCCCGGCCGGGGTCGCCGAGCGCAGTTCCGCGGCGAACCAGGCCTGCAGTTCGGGAACGCCCGCGGTCGGTGGCCGTCCGACCAGCGCTGCCGTTCGCGCTGCCCGGGAGAACGCGCTCCGGACGAGCCGCTCCGGCAACAGCTCCGGGTCGGGGTAGCCGGAATGAAGCGCTACTGTCCCCGTGGAGACCGATTGCAGCGATGCGGGCTGTTTGAGCGGCCCGTGCCCGGGCGTGCCGAGCGCCGCGGTCTGCCAGCCGTAGTCGCCGGACCCGGTGGCGGGCGCGGCGCGGACGAACGTGCCGACTCCCGGCAAACTCTCCACCAGTCCCTGGGAAGACAGGCTGCGCAGTGCTTTCTGGACCGTCACCGGACTGGCCGAATACCGCGCGACCAGCTCCCGCGACGACGGCAGCTTCGCGCCCGCCGGGGCGGTGGCGATCCACTCGCGCAGTGTCGAAGCGATCCGGGAGCTGCTATCGTCGGACATGAAACTGAAGGATAGCGCTACTCTCCCGGCGGCACCGGCGCTACCCCGGGCCGGTCTCTGGTGGGGCCTGCTCGGTGTCGTGGCGTTCTCGTTCACCGTGCCGTTCACCCGGGTCGCGGTGGAAAACGGCGGCCTCTCGGCGATGTTCATCGGCTCCGGGCGAGCAGTGGTCGCCGCGGTGCTCGCGAGCGTCGCGCTGATCGCCACCAAACAACGCCTCCCGCGCGGCACGCAATGGTTCCGCCTCGCCGTCGTCGCGGGCGGAGTGGTGATCGGCTTCCCGATGCTGACCTCGTACGCCCTCACCACAGCCTCCGCCAGCCACGGCGCCGTCGTCATCGCACTGCTCCCCGCCGCGACGGCGGTAGTGGCGGTGCTCCGCACGCGCGAACGCCCGCCTGTAACCTTCTGGGCCCTGGCCGCCGTCGGCGCCGTCGCGGCGATCGGCTTCGCCGTCCTGCAAGGCGGCGGTCTCAGCGGACTCCAATGGTCGGACGCACTGTTCTTCGGCGCGGTACTGGCCGCCGCGGTGGGTTATGCGGAAGGCGGATTGCTCGCGCGGGAATTGGGCGCCTGGCAAACGGTTTCGTGGGCACTGGTGGTCGCCTCGCCGTTGATGGTCGCGTTGACCGTCGTGTCGGTGGCGAACCACCCTCCACATGCGACAGTGGGCGAGTGGGCCGCTTTCGCCTATTTGGCGGTGGTGAGCATGTATCTGGGCTTCTTCGCGTGGTACCGGGGGCTGGGACTCGGGCCGATGACCCGGGTCAGCCAGGTGCAGTTGGTGCAGCCAGTGCTGAATCTGGCGTGGGCAGCGGTCTTCCTGGGCGAGGAACTGACCTGGCAGACCATGCTGGGCGGGCTGGCGGTGATCGTCTGCGCGGGGAGCGCGGTGCGGGTGCGGACTGCTCGGGGTTAGGCCCAGTAGTCACGGTCAGGAGGCCGAATCCAGCCGTCGGGCGGGCCCGGTGCGGCGGTCAGCTCTCGGCTTTCGTCGGCGGTCGCCATGTTCTTCATTTAACAACAACGGTTGCAAAACGCTAACCGTTGTTGTTAAGTTGGCGGCATGAAAGCAGTGCGCTTCGCAGCCTATGGCGGTCCCGAAGTCCTTGAGCTGGACGAAGTCCCCGAACTCCACGCCGGACCCGGCCAGATCCGCGTCGCCGTGCGGGCGGCCGGCGTGAACCCGCACGATTGGCGCACTCGCGAGGGCCAGTTCCAGCGGATCCGCCCGATCGAACTGCCCTCCGGCGTCGGCCAGGACGCCTCCGGCGTGGTCGACGAGATCGGCGAAGGCGTCACCGGCATCGCGGTCGGGGACCCGGTGCTGGGCCGAGGCTCGAATACCTACGCCGAGTTCGCCGTGCTGAATTCCTGGGCGCCGTTGCCGTCCGGGCTGACCTTCGCCGAAGCGGCCGGATACCCGTCGGTGGTCGAGACGGCGCTCCGCGTCCTCCGGCTGGTGGGTGTCCAAACTGGACAGACGCTGCTGGTGAGCGGCGCCGCGGGCGGAGTTGGGTCGGCGGTGCTGCAGGTCGCCCGGGACCGGGGAATCAAGGTGATCGGCACGGCCAGCGCCGCGAATCAGGATTACGTGCGCGGCCTGGACGCCATCGCGACCACCTACGGCGAGGGCTGGGTCGACCGGGTGCGCCAGCTCGGCCAGGTCGACGCCGCCCTCGACCTCAACGGCACCGGCGTGATCCGCGGCCTGCTGGACCTGACCGGGGACCCGGACAAGGTGATCACGATCGCCGACCTGGAGGCCCCGATGCTGGGCATCCGGTTCGCCGGGACGGGCGGGAACATGCAGGAAGCCCTGGCCGAGACCGTCGACCTGATCGAGCGCGGCAAACTCCACATCCCGGTCGACAAGTCCTACCCGCTGGCCGAAGCTTCGGCGGCGCACGCGGACAGCCAGGCAGGACACACCCGCGGACGGCGGGTTCTGCTGGTCTGACTATTGCTCAACCGGCGATGCGCCGCACCTCGCCCGCGATCACCCGGGCGAACCGTTCGTGTGAGGGCACGCTGAAGTGCGTCCCGTCGGCTCCCGTCTCCGCCATGGTCGCCGCGTCGACAAACGTCGCACCGCGCGCCGCCGCGAGTTCCGCGAGCGGTCCGGCCAGTTGTAGCGCTTTCGCGGCCGATGTCGCGTCGTAGAAGGCTCCGTTGACGTCGGCGAAGTCCGGCGCGGTCACGTCGATGTGCGGCGGCGACACCAGCACGACCTCGGGTGCGCGTCCGGCATCCGTCCTCCCGTGCGCGGCCACGTCGTCCAGCAGTCCGGCGATCGCGGCGACCACTTCCGCTGCCGTTCGCCCGAACTGGATCTTCAAGTCGTTGGTGCCGAGCATCAGCACGACGACGTCGACCGGGTTGTGGCTCAGCAAAGCGGGCAGGAGGTAGGTGCGTCCGTTGCGGCCCGGCCGGTTCATCGATTCCGGGTAGTCGAGGTCGGTGGTCCGGCCGCCGAGGCCCTCCTCGAGCACGTGGTATCCGCCGCCGAGGAGGGCCGCCAGCTGGCCGGTCCACCGGATGTCCGCGGGCCACCGTCCCTTGTCCGTTTCCTCGGAACGCTGGCCGTAGGTGTTGGAATCGCCGTAGCAGAGCACGCTGATCATGCAGCTGCGCAACGCTATCGCCGGGCTGTTATTCCCGGGCGAGGCGCGCCGAGCACCTGCTCCAGATCAGCCGCGACGCGGAGCAGGAGATCGTCGCGGTGGTGCGGAGCGACGAGCTGGACCGCGCATGGCAGGCCGTCCGGGCTGAGACCGGTGGGGACGCTGATCGCGGGATTGCCGGTGTCGTTGAACGGCGCGGTGAAGGCGATCGGGATCGTCCGCCGCTGGACGTCAGGGCCTTCCGCGGGCCAGGCGGTGGTCGGGGTGGTCGGGGTGAGGAGCAGGTCGCAACGGTCGAAGAGTCCGGCGGCCCAGCGGTCGAGCTGCCCGCGGTGTTCCCAGTAGCGCGAGAGTTCTGCTGTGGTGACGGAACTTCCGTGGTCGAGGAGGTCCGCGAACCAGGGCTCGAACCGGTCGCGGTGCGCGGAGAACTCCTCGGCGACCGCGGCGAACCGCTGGTAGGCAAGGACTTTCTGGCGCAGCTGGACGGCGGCCGGGAAGTCTTGAGCGTGCGGATGGGCGATTTCGTCCTCCACGACGTCATGGCCGAGTTCTCGCAGGACCTCGATCGTGCGGTCGAGCGCGTGCAGCACCGCCGGTTCGGGCTCGGCGACGCCGAGGGTGCGGTGGACGACGATCCGCAGCGCGGGCGGCCGCTGCTCCAGTCCGTCGACATAGGACTCCACTGGACACGGGAGGGAGTACGGATCTGCCGGGTCGAACCCCGCGGCGAGATCCAGGTGCAGCGCGGCGTCGCGCACCGTGCGGGTCATCGGCGTGAGACAGCTGTGCTGCGTCCAGGACGGAATCGCGGCCGGGCCGTGGGGAATGCGGCCGCGGGTCGGCTTGAACCCGACGATGCCGCAGAGCGCGGCGGGGATCCGGGTGGAACCGCCGCCGTCGCCTGCCGTGGCGAGGGAAACCAGTCCGGCGGAGACGGCCGCGGCGGCCCCGCCGCTCGAACCGCCCGGCGACTTGTCGAGATTCCACGGGTTTCGGGTGATGCCAAAGGCTTCGTTGTGGGTCGCGATCGCGGCTCCCATCGGGGGAGCGTTAGTCTTGCCGATCACGATGGCCCCCGCCGCGCGCAGCCGGGCGACGTGGACGCTGTCGGAGGCGGCGGGCGGAGCGTCGCGGAAAGCTTTGGTCCCTCGGGTGGTGGGGAAACCCTCGGCGTCTTCGAGGTCTTTGACCGCGATCGGAAGTCCGGCGAGCGGCCCGGGCTCGGCTCCGTGCGCGAGCCGGTCGGTCAGCGCCGTCGCCTCGTCGAGCGCGCGTTGGGGGTCGAGCGACACGACCGCGTTGAGGTCACCGTTGATCGACGCCACGCGGTCCAATGTGTGGCGCATGAGTTCGAGCGGCGAGAGTTCGCGAGCGCGGATCATTGCGGCGAGTTCGGTCGCGGTGGCGAAGGACAGGTCGGTCACGCGTGCTCCTGAGCCGGGCTGGTCGCTGGGCGGATGTTGGACGCTGGGGAAAGGCCGATGCGCGCGGCGTCGCGTTGCGGTCGGATGGCGAAAGCGGCGTAAGCGCCAGTCAGCACCATGATGGCGGCTCCGACGGCGAAAGCGGCCGGATAGCCGTAGTGGTCGATGAGGCTGCCGGTGACCGCGGGCGCGATGATCCCGGGAAGCGTGCTGATCGCGACAGCCAGCCCGAAAACCGTGCCCCGCTGCCGGACGGGCACGAGTTCGCCTGCCGTCAGGTACCCAAGAGGATAGGCGAGGCTGCCCGCCGCGAACGCGATCATGATCAGCACGACGCGCAGGCCGTCCGACGTCGTGAGGGGGAACAACGCCATACAGACGCCGGCGAGCGCGACCGCGATCCCTTGCGTGGCACCGCGGGCCCACCGGCTCGAGACCCCGCGCCGGACGAGCCGGCCGGTCGCCGGGACGACGGTGAGGATGAGCACGATGCTCAGCGCGGCGTGCAGGCTGATCACCGTCGCCGAGGTCTTCGGGCCGAATCCGGCTTCGGTTTGCAGGTACGCGGGCAGCCAGGACGAGCCGAGCGCCAGCGACCAGTAAGCGCCGAAAGCACTGGCGAACCCGCCGAAAACCGTGCCGTTGAGCAGTAATTTGCGGTACGGGACACGTGCTGGTTCGGTGTTCGTGGCAGCCGCCGTCGGTGCGGCGTACGGCCCGTCGTGCCCGATCGGCAGCCACACGAGCGCCCAAAGTCCGGCGACCACCGCGAGAACGACGAACGCGGCCCGCCATCCGTAATCGGTGATGATCCAGGTGAGCAGCGGCGCGGCGACGAAGATGCCGGCCGAGCCGCCGGTGAGCTGCAGCGCGGTGGGCAAACTGCGGCGCTCGTCGGGAAACCATTTGTACAGTGCGTGCATGCTCATTCCGGACGCCGGGCCTTCGGCGGCGCCGAGCAGGACGCGGCTGGCGAACAGCGTCGGCACCGCGGCGAACACGAGCACCGGCACCTGCGCGACGGCCCAGCACACCGCCAGCGCGAACAGGATCCAGCGGCTGGCGACCTTCGCGGAAAGCAGTCCGGCGGCGAGACTGGTGATGCTGAACAGCAGGTAAAAACTGCTCGCCAGCAGGCCGTAGGTGCTGTTGGACAGGTGCAATTCGCGCATGATCGGCACCGCGGCGAGCCCGAGCACCGCCTTGTCCGCGAAGTTGATGACCATGAAGACCGCGATGAGCGCGGTGACCGCCCAGGCCCGGCGGCGGATCGACCGGGGCGCATCCGGGGACGGCGGCGCTGCGAAAGGCATGATCGGCTCCTTTGCCGGAATCAGATGACGCCGTCGCGGCGGAGGGTCGCGAGGTCGTCGTCGCGCAGGTCGAGCAGCTGGCGGAGAACGTCGTCGGTGTGCGCGCCGAGGCTGGGCCCGAGCGAGCTGATGCGTCCCGGGGTGGCACTCAGCCGGGGGATCGGCGCGGCCATGGAAACCGTGCCGTGCTCCGGGTCCTCGACGTCGACGATGGTGCCGCGCTCGCGGTAGTGGACGTCCGCGGCGATGTCGGCGATCGTCATGATCGGCGAGGACGGGATGCCCGCGTCGTTGAACACCCGCGTCGCCTCGTCCGCCGGCTGCTCGGCGACCCAGCCGGCGATGATCGCGTACAGCTCGTCGGCGTGCTCGGTGCGAGCGGCGCGGGTGGCGAACCGCGGATCGGCGGCCAGTTCCGGCCGGCCGATCACCGCGGCGAGCCGGCGGAACAACGGGTCGGTGCCGGCGTGGACGGAAATCCGCCGTCCGTCGGCGGTGTCGAAATCGCTGGCGGGCACCACGTGCGGATTGCGGTTGCCCATCCGACGGCGCACCCGGCCGTTCGCCGAGAAGTCGAGCAGCGCGTCCTCGACCGCGCGGAACCCGGCCTCGTACAGGCCCAGATCCACGACCTGGCCGTTGCCTCCGTTGACGTCCCGCTCGTACAAGGCGACCATCGCCGCGAAAGCGGAAAGGTACGCGCCCATGTAGTCGATCACCGCGTAGCCGGACCGGACCGGAGCCCGCCCGGGTTCGCCGCTGACGTCGGTCAACCCGGCGAAGGCGCTGGCGATCCGGTCGAACGCGCCCCGGTCGCGGTAGGGGCCTGACAAGCCGTAGCCGGTCAGGTACACCAGCACCGCGCGGGGATTGAGCGCCTGCAGCGTTTCAGGGTCGAGGCCCCACTTCTCGAGCGTCGGCGGGCGGTAATTGGTGATCACGACGTCGAAGTGCGGCACCATCCGGCGCACGAGGTCCTGTCCGGCGGGCTGGCGCAGATCCACCGTGACCGACTTCTTGTTGCGGCCCTCCTGCAGCCACTGCAACGACCGGCCGCCCCGCTCGGCGGCCCGGCCGCGAGTGAAATCGCCGCGGCCCGGTTCCTCCACCTTCACCACCTCGGCGCCGAAATCGCCGAGGAACGTGGCCGTCACCGGCGCGGCCAGCACCGTCGCCACGTCCAGCACCCGCACGCCCCGCAACGGCAGCTCTGCTTCCACCACAACTCCCAACGAAGTGTTATTAACGAAACGTTGGTAACGAACCGTATAGAGTGGCCCGAGGCACAACAAGGCGTACTGACGAGTAACTTACGAGGGGACGGCGTGACCGAGCAGCCGAGCACCGCACCAACCCGACGCCGGCGGCGCAGCCGCGAGGAGACGAAGGCCGATCTGCTCGCCGCCGCCCTGCGGCTCCTTCGCCGCGACGGCGTGCTCGCGGGAATCAACCTCCGCGAGGTCGCCAAGGAGGCGGGCGTCAACCATGGGCAGATCTACGTGTACTTCGGCAGCCGCCAGGCACTGCTGCGCGCGGCGATCGCCCAGATGCTCGAACAAGACCGCCTTGACCCGAGCACACACTGGGAACAGCCCTTCGCTGAACGACGGCGAGCGATGTGGCACTGGGCGCTCCGGCAGCCGGACCTGGTCAAACTCGAAGCGCTGCTCGCCCTCGACGAGGACCCCGAACTAACCCCGTTCCCGGCGCTGGACCTCACCCGCCGCGCCCTGGAACGAGACAAGAGCGACGGCAGCCTCCCCGCCGACGCCGACGGAGAAGTCATGCACGCCATGACTGCCGCCGCCTACTTCGGCTACTGCATCTTCCGCACGGCGTTCGCCCGGGACCTCGATGTGCCGCCGGAGGAACTCGACGCCCGGGCGGCCCGGGTCTACGACCAGATGGTGGCGGCGCTGGCCGCTCAGAAACCGGAGGGGTGAGCGGAAAGCCAGTCGGCGTGGCGACGTTTCAGTTCGTCGCGTTCGCCGGTCGTGGGCAGCAGGACGTCGGCACCTCCGTCGTACGGATGGTGCACGCGGTCAAACGACAGGCTGGCGATCATCACGTGGGCGGCGACCTCGTCGGCAACGGCGCGGAGCAGGAGGTCCACCAGCCCCGTACGCCAACGTCGGCGGCCCGCGTAGAGATGGGTGTAGACGATGAATTCCGGGTCGGTTTCACCCTCGTTCGCGCGCACAGTCGTCCAACGCTGGGCACCCGGATTCCAGAGCGCGTGTCGCCCGGACAACTCCGGGGGCTCAGGCGACCCTGACCAGTCGGCCGTGACGATCCAGACCTCCTGCCCGCCGAACAATTCGTCCAGAACCTTGTTGTAGCGGTCGAGCACGATTGCGTACTCGGCGTCGGTGCCGGGATAGCGCTGGGATTCAGGCAGGCTGTGGAAACGCACCCATCGGTCGGGGTAGGCGTGCTTCAGGCCGTCGGGCAGCGGACGGCACTGGGGCCACTGCTCCCGCCACAACGCGGACAGCTTCACGCGGGCTCGTCGACTTGAGGCTCGCTGGCCCCGATCAGGCCGAGAATCGGCGCGGGCACGGGATAAACCCGCTCGACCGGCAGTTCCTCCCGCGCAGCATCGAGACGGCCATCGCTGACCTGGCGGTGGACCCACTCCGCGAACGGGGTGATGTCCGTGATCTTGGTGATCCACTGGTCGAGATAGCGGTCGACAGCCTCGCCGGACAGCCCGATCTGGACAGCGCGCCGGTTGAGCGGCGCGAGTGTCACCGATCGGTCCGGATCCCACTGAATCCGCACCGGACTGGCATTTTTGCGCTCAGCCCACTGCTGCTGGCTCGCGTAGGTCCCGGATTCGTAGCTGCTCAGGGCGGCGTGTGCGAGCGCCCATTCGAAGCCGTCCCGGGTGAGCTGGATTTCCAGGATCCGTTCCTGCCCCGGTTTGGCGGCCCACCCGGCCCGGTACATAATCCACAGGAACGAAGGTTTGATCCAGGTCATCCGCTCGCGCTTGAACGGCGCCACGAACGTCTGCGCTTCAACTGCCGCGTCGGCGATTTGCGGTGAGTACGCCTGATAGACGGTGATGGTGTGGTCAGTGAAGCTGGCCCGCACGTCACGGCGCGGCATGTTTGGCGCGTCAGGTTTCGTGGGTGAGCGGTCGGGAATGAGCTGGCCGGGCACGTGCTTGCCTCCGTGGTCGTCAAGTGAGGCTGATTGTGCCTGCTCGCAACGATTGTGTCGCTTGCATTTCGGCTCTCGCGCGGGCTGCTCCGTGTAACGGATTCGCCGCAGCGACGACCTGTTGTTGTCGGAAGAGGAGGTTCGATGACGGACGCGGTGACTGACGAAGTCGCGGCGAGTGATGCTGCGGCGTTCCAAGTTCCCGGAGCTGCGGTGCTCGCGATTGGCGGGGGAGACAACGGCGTGGAGTCGCTCGCCGTGTGGCACGTCAGCGCGGTGGGTGCGCTGACGGGAGCCTGGGTCTCGCCGGTCTCGGAGGTGTTCGGTGCTCGCTCGGCGGCACGGCGCGTTCTGTCGTTCCTCGAACGCCGCGCTGTCGCCGACGTGTATCCGGAGACAGTGCCGGGCTGGTTGGAGCAGTTGACCGCGGCGGCGGATCTTCCGGAGCGGAACGGCTGGTGGAAACGCCAGGAATTCTCGCCGGTCGAAGCGTTCGGGGAGATCGTCGAGCGTCGGCGGAGGTACGCGGGCACCGTCGAAGAGGAACGCGCGCGGAACAAGGCGATTACCGATCTGGAGTGGGTGCACGAACTGTCGGACGGCGTTGAGGTCGGCAGCTTCGAGGAGCTGCGGCGGATTGCCGGGGTGCGCACCGCGGAGGGGAACCCTGTCGTGTCGGAGGCGCTGACGATCGCGCGGACGTTGAGGTGGGTGGCGTCGGTGTGGGCTGAGACTGAGAAGGCGAAGAACCGCCGTCGTTATGTGCGGGAGGCGCACGGCGAGGTGGAACCCTTGCCGCCGAGCTGGCTGAGCGCGGTGCAGGTCGCGAGTGCGACGAGGTTGCCGCTGTGAAGGCCGTGCACGGTTACGCCGTCATCGACACCGAGACCACCGGAATCCTCACCGGCGGATGGCAGCACCGGATCGCGGAGATCGCCGTCGTCCACGTCAGCCCGGACGGCACGATCACCGGCGAATGGTCGACCTTGGTCAATCCGGAGCGTGATCTGGGCCCGCAGAACGTGCATGGCATCCGCGCCGTCGACGCGCGGCGCGCCCCGTTGTTCGGCGAGGTGGCCGGCGATCTCGTGGCGCGGTTGCGCGGACGAGTCGCCGTCGCGCACAACTGGTCGTTCGACGCCAGGCACCTTCGGTCCGAGTTCGAACGCCTCGGCATCGAGACGCCGTTCGAATCCTCGTCGGGCCTGTGCACAATGCGCGCGGCCGGCCGGATCCGCCTGGGTTCTCGGCGCTCTCTGGCCGACTGCTGCGCGGCGGCAGGCGTGCCCGAACGTTCCTGGCACAGCGCGCGTGACGACGCACTGGCAGCGGCCGAACTGCTGGGGTACTTCATCCGCTGTGCGCCGGACGCGGTGATGCTCACCGAAGCGCAGGTGGGCGCCGCGTTCTGGGACTGGCCGCGGATTCCGGTTGGCACCGCGGCTGCGGTGAGGCGCAGCGAACCAGGACACGTGGAACCGCATTTTCTCGCACGGCTGGTAGAGCGGATGCCGCGCGACGAGGAACCTGTCGCCGACGCGTATCTGGCCATGCTCGACGCGGCGCTGCTCGACCGGGACATCTCCTCGACAGAGGGGGACATGCTCGTCGACCTCGCGCACGATCTCGGCCTGGGCCGCAACGAATTGGTCGCACTGCATTTGAGCTATATGCGCGATCTTGCCCGGGAAGCATGGGCCGACGAGGTGGTCACCGACGAGGAACGACACGACCTGCTCACCGTCGCGACGCTTCTCGCGCTCGATCACGTGGTGGTGGACCAAATCCTGGACGAGGAACGCGCGGCGGCCTCTTCCGTTGCGCCTTCCGGCGGCAGACTCGGCGGGCTGGCGCTGAGACCAGGAGACAAGGTGGTGTTGACCGGGAGCATGGCGCGGGGGCGCGAAGAGATCATCGCGCAGGCAGCAGCCGCAGGCGTGAGAGTAATCGGGAGCGTCAGCCGGCAGACTCGCGTCGTGGTGGCGGCAGACCCTGACTCGCTGTCGGGCAAGGCGCGCAAGGCGCGTGAACTCGGCGTTCCGGTGGTGTCGGAAGAGGCGTTCCTGACAGTCCTCGACCGGTTGGCGGAGCCGGTTTCAGCACCGGTCGTGAGGATTGACGATCTGCTCGATCACTGAGGCGGAGGTCTTGCGCCCAGGAGACCCGGGCGCAAGCTGCGTTCCGCCCGAGGATCATCGTTGTGGACAGCGAAGTTTGTTGCCGCACTGCGCCGTCATCGGTCCAGTGCGATTTCGACGCCGAGCCCTTTGCTTACGACGCGCCGCAATACCAACGCCGCCGTAGCGATGTCCTGGACCGCCACCCCTACCGAGTTGAACAGGGTGATCTCACTTTCCCTAGTGCGCCCAGGACAGACTCCCGCCAGCACTTCTCCTAGTTCAGTTGTCAGGTGCTCCTTGCTGATGACGCCCTCGTGCAGCGCGGTGAGCGTGGCACCCGACTCGGTCAACGCGGTATGCCTGCTGTCCACGACGACGCGGGCGCGCCGCAGGCATTCCGCGTCGATTTCGCGGTGGCGGGGGCGGGGCGGCGCGCCGACCACGTTCAGATGCTGGCCCGCGCGCAGCCAGGTTCCGTGCACGATCGGGTCCACTGACGGGGTGAGCGTGCACACCACGTCGGCGGCCTGGACTGCTTCGGCAGGGGTGTCCGCCACGCGGATTTCGCACCCGGAATCGGCTGTCTCGTCCCGGAACGCCTGTGCGGTCGCGGGATTACGGCTCCAGACCACCACTGTCCTGATCGGACGGACGCAGGAGATGGCCGCCAGGTGCGCTCGCGCCAGTGCACCGGCCCCGATCAAGCCGAGCACTGAGCTGTCCGGATTGGACAGTGCTCTGGTCGCTACCGCTGAAGCCGCCGCGGTGCGGTAGCGGGTGATGACCGCACCGTCCAGCAGGGCTTCGGCGCGGCCGGTCGCGCTGTCGAGCAGGGTGATCGTCGACTGCTGGCGCGGCCTGCCTGCCACCGGATTCCCTGGCAGGTCGGCCAGCAGTTTGACGCCCCCGGCACCGTCCACTGTGGCCGTCATCGGGACGAGAAGCCCGTCGTTGCCGGGGATCGGCGCGCACGAGCGGCCGGGCTGGGTGGCTCCGCCGAGCACGAGCTGGCGGTGCGCGTCCTCGACGGCGTCGATCACCTCGCGCAGGTCGAGGACTGCCTCGACATCCGAACGCGTCACGATGCGAACCATGTCTGCCTCACCGTTCGCCGTTCGCCGGAACCGGCTGGACTGTTTTCCTCGCCGGCGAAAGGATTTCGCGCGCCCGGCGGACGATCGGGGTCTCGTGGTCGACCGGTTTGCCCGCATACAGGGCGGACAAACCAGCCGCGACCGCCGCGTTCACCGCGGCCGCGATCAGTCCGCTGTTGACGACTCCGCCGACCGGAGCCTTGCTGAAGTACAAGAACGCCACGGTGACGCAGCCCGCGATCAGCCCGACAGCCAGCGGGACCGCGCGCAGCTTGCGGAAGAACAGCACGCCGAGCCAGGCCGGCACCAGTTGCGCGGTCAGCGACAGCGCCAGGTTGAGGAACGTCAGCATGATCGAGGACGCGAACGTCGTCAGCGCCGCCGTGCCGACCAGGAATGCCGCCATGATCGGCTTGAGCCTGCCCTGCGCGGCCGCTTGCGAGCGCTTCGGCAGGATGTTGCGGGTGAGCACGCCGCTGAACATCAGCGCGTTGCCCGCCAGCACCAGCACCCCGGCCAGCCCGGCTCCCGCCGCGACGAGGCCCACGATCCAGTCCGGCGCGAGTTCGCGGGTCACCTCGAGAAAGACCGAATCGGCGTTGTGCAGGCCGGGCCTGGTCTGCAGGCCGTAATAGGCGGCGAAGACCAGCAACGGGTACATCAGCATGTACAACGGCATCCAGATCACGGACTTCTTCACCCCGGCCTCGGACCGCGCGGAGAACAGGAACTGCGCGGGCAGCGTGAGGTAGAACTGCAAGGACTGCATGAGAATCGTGGTCATCGCGAAGACCAGCCCGGCGCCGCCGACGGTGGCCAGCCGCGGCGCCGTTTCGACCACGGCGAAAACTCCGGGCACGCCCTTCGCCGCGATCACCGCCGCGATGCCGGCGAGCATGATGCCCAGCAGCATGAACACGTCTTTGACGATCGCGACGAACGCGGTCGAACGCATGCCCGACGCGGCGACGTAGACGAACGCGATGACCCCCGCTCCGACGATCGCCTCCAGGCGGGTGACCGGGATGCCCAGCCCGGTGAGGACCGTCTGCAGCCCGATGAACTGGAAGATCGCCCACGGCACCAGCGCCAGCACGAACGAGACCGCGGTGAGCCGTTCCAGCAGCCGGTTGCGGTAATGGCCGTACATGACGTCGGCGACGGTGACCGCGTCGTACGCCTTGCCCGCGCGCCACACGAGCGGCGCGAGGAAGTAGCCGAGGACGTAGCCCGCCAGGATGTAGCCGATGAACCAGATCCCGTAGGAGGCGCCTTTGGCGTAGATGCCGCCCGGGAAGCCGAGCATGGTGCCGATGCTGTAGATCTCGCCCACAGCGAGGAAAAAGATCAACCGGCTCGGCAACGCCCTCCCGGCGACCAGCGTGGCGACTGCGCCCTTGCCGGTCCCGCCGCGGCGAGCGGCCAGCGCCACCCCGATCGACAACGCCATGACGACGGCGAATACCGCTGCGATCATTCTTCTCCGCCTTCCACTCGCCGGTACTGCGCACGATCGAAGAACCGCCACGACGCCCACAGACAGAGCGTCGTCAGCGGCAGCCAAGCGAACAGCCACGCGAACACCAGTGGTATGCCGAACACGGTGGCGGTGCTCTGACTGCAGAGCGGCACGCCGACGAAGATCGCCAGCCCGGGCAGGCCTAGAGCGATCACGAGAGACCAGCGACTTCCGAGCATGAGACCTCCTGAAGCCTGGGACGGCACCCGCCGGGACGACAGCGGCCGGGTCGGTTGCCCGGCTCCGGATGCGGTGTCCCGGAGGCAATTTGGTATACCAGAACTACGGTAAGAGGACGGCGAGGTCCAGCGACAGGTCCAGTTGTGAGCCAGATCTCAGTGCCAGATGGTAGGCCTGGCTGAGCGTCGCGGACTCGGGCGCGCCTCCGCGCCGACCGTGTGAATGCTCGGCGGCCGTCCGAATATTCCGATTCCCGAAATGCTGCCGCGAGAGTATGGTCCCTCGTCGTCCCAGCCCTCCGGGAGGCTTCTGATGCTCGAAGAAGATTTCGTGCGCGATCTGCGAAAGCTGGCGCATGAGACCGGGCTGGAGGAGGATTCGTTCGAAAGCGGCCATGCTCGCTGGCGCGTATATTCCGCCGCCCTGCGGATTCCTGGCAGAGCCGACCAACTGATCTCAGCGCTAGGCCATGAGCCAGACGAGGCAATCGCTGTTTCGGTTGCCTTGAAGTGCATCGAGGAGCTTCCCGAGCCGCTTCGCGAGATGGTGGCAAGCGCGCTTCCTGTTGGTAATTCACAAGAGTTCGTGAGAGCGCGCATGGCGGACCTGTCGGTGCTCGATGCGCTCGTTTCGCGGCCTGGTGATCAGGTGGAGCCAGCTTCGATGGAGCGCTGGTCGCCGTGGCTGCAGCTGCGGGCCGCGACCTCTTCCTCTCGGCAGCAGGTGCTCGAGTACCTGGCTTCTTCAGGGCGCACGAAACGAATCAGACGGACGGCACTGGCTCGATCGAAGGAATTGAGCAGTTGAGACCAGTGCCGATCGCGCTGATGCGTCAGTCTCCCGCAGCCTGGCGGTAGCCGACGAGACGCAGTGCGTGGTCGTCGTATGCGTACGCCAGCGCGTCCTCCGCGAGGTCGCCGTCCTCCCGGTACCAGACGGAAATGCCCATTCCCATGTCGAGAACCGCGTAAGAAGCCAGCTTCGGCGACCGAGTGTGGAACACCCCGGCCGCGGCGCCTTCTTCGATCAGTTCGCGGAATCCATTCTCGTAGCGGGTTCGCTGTGCCACCACCTGGTCATGCGGTTCCGGTTCCAGGTTACGGATTTCTCGCGTTCCCACGAAGGCTTCGAGCCGTCGCCGGGCGTGGAAACGCACATGGGCGTCCACCGCGCGGCGGAAGCGGTCTACTGCGTCGTCGGTGCTTGCGGTTGCCTGGTCGAAGCCGGTCTGCAGGTCGCGCATCGTGGCGGTCATGATTTCGGCCAGCAGGTGCTGTTTCGAGGGCACGTGCTTGTAGATGCTGGGGCCGCGGATCCCGACGGCGGACCCGATGTCGGCCATCGTCGTCGCGAGGTAACCGCGTTCGGCGAACAGAGCGAGTGCCGCGTCCCGGATCTGGTCGATCCGCTCTTCGGAGCTCATGCTGCCGGGTAGGCGCGCAGGCCCGCCGCGACCAGTTCGGGGACGGCTTGTCCGACGGTGTCGAACCCGTCGCCGACGGTCTGGCCGGCCAGGTGCCGGGCGTGGATCCCTTCGGCGATCACCGCGATCTTGAAGTATCCGAGCGCCAGGTGGAAGTCCAGATCGGACAGATCGCGGCCGGATTCGCGTGCGTAGTACTGCGCCTGGGTTTCCCAGGACGGCAGGCGGTCGTCGGTGGACGCCGCGCCGCCCGGCAGGACCGGGGCGAACGCCGGATCGCGGTAGACGAGGCTCAGCGCCAGGTCGGCGAGCGGGTCGCCGAGCGTGGCCATTTCCCAGTCGACGACTGCCCGTACCTCGGCCGGGCGGCCGGTGCCGAGGATGGCGTTGTCGATGCGGAAGTCGCCATGGACGATGGCGGCGCCGGACTCGGCGGGCACCGCGGCGGAGAGGCGGGCGTGCAGGGTCTGAAGGTCGTCGAGTTCGCGGGTCGCGACCCGTCGCCACTGGTCGGCCCAGCGGTCGACCTGACGCCGGAGATACCCGGCTGGCCTGCCCAGCCCGCTCAGGCCGACCTCGGCATAGGGCACGGCGTGCAGCCGGGCCATGGTCGTCATCAGCGTCTCCGCGATATCGGCGAGTTCGGCGTCGCTGAGCGGGTTCAGGTCGGCCGCGGTGCGCAGTACCGGACCGTCCACATGCGACACGATGGAGAACGGCGTACCAAGCACCGCTGGATCTTCGCACAGGGCAACCGTCCGGGCGACGGGGACGGCGGTGTTCTGCAGGGCGTCGACGACCCGGTACTCGCGACCCATGTCGTGCGCGGACGGCGTCAAGCCGCCCAACGGCGGGCGGCGCAACACCCATCGCACGCCGTCTGCGCGCAGCAGATACGTGAGGTTGGAACGGCCGCCGGACAGCAGTTCCGCTTCCACCGGGCCGGTGAAGCCGGGGACTGTGCGTCGCAGGTATGCCTCGAGCGCGGGTACGTCGAGGCCGACGGGCGAATCAGGCATCCGCGGCCGTCCTCGCCTGCTTAGCCGCGCGCTTGGCGATCGCCCAGCGATGCGTCTCGGACGGGCCGTCGTAGATCCGGAACGGCCGGACCTCCCGCAGGAACCGGGACAGCGGCACATCGCCGGAAACGCCCAGCGAACCGCAGAGCTGCAGCGCGCGGTCGACCGTCCGGTACACCGCCTCGGCGGTGAAGGTCTTGGCGATGGAGACCGATTGCGCCGACGGCTGGTCCAGGTCGATTTCCCAGCACGCCTGCAGGATCAGTGCGCGGGCCGCGGCGATGTCGATCTCGTTGTCGGCGATCATCTGCTGCGCCATGCCCAGTTCGGCCAGTCGGGAACCGAACAGCCGCCGTTCGTTGGCGCGCTCCAGTGCGATGTCCTGTGCCCGGCGGGCGATCCCGAGCCACCGCATGCAATGCGTGAGCCGGGCCGGGCCGAGCCGCACCTGCGCGTACTCGAAGCCCCGGTCGACCTCGCCGAGCACGGCGTCGTCCGGAACGAAGCAGTCGTCGAAGACGAGTTCGCAATGCCCGCCGTACAGCGATTCGTCGAGCGTCTCGATGTGGCGCACCATCCGCATGCCGGGGTTGTCCGCGTCGACGAAGAACATCGTCGCGCCGCCGCGGTCGCCGGGCGCGCCGGACGTCCGGGCCATGCAGATGGCATAAGCAGCACCATCAGCGCCGGTGATGAACCACTTGCGGCCGTTGAGGACCCAGCCGCCCGCCGCCCGCGCCGCGTGGGTGGTCAGCGCGGCGGGATCCGCGCCCGCGCCCGGCGCCGGTTCGGTCATCGCGAAGCACGACCGGACCGCACCGGTCGCCAGCGGGCGGAGGTACCGCTCCCGCTGTTCCGGAGAGGCGATCCGCTCCAGCATGTGCATGTTGCCCTCGTCCGGCGCGGCGATGTTGAGCGCCAGCGGCCCGAGCAGGGAGTAACCGGCTTCCTCGAACACCGGGGCCCGTCCGCGCATGTCCAGCCCGTGGCCGCCGTACTCGGCGCTGACGTGCGGCGCGAAGACGCCGGCGTCCTTGGCGGCCTGCTGCAGCTTGCCGCGCACGGCTTCGCCCTCGTCGCCGGTCAGGACGCCGCTGGACGCTTTCTCCGCGTCCAGGACGGTGTCCTTGACCAGTTGCCTGGTCCGGTCCGCCAGAGCGAGCACCTCGGGGTCCTGCGCGAAATCGACGGCCATGCGGTCCTCCTGGCTAATTGAGGTTAGCTGAGTGAGATCAAGGGCGTTGGTTGTCCGTCAGTGTAAGGCTAACGTACATTAGCCGCTCGCGGCGCCCGTCGCGAGGAAGGCGAAGGAGAGTGGCGTGATGTCGGTACTGGACCTGTTCCGGCTGGACGGCAAAGTCGCGGTGGTGACCGGGGCGAGTTCCGGGCTGGGCGCCGGATTCGCGCTCGCGCTGGCCGACGCGGGGGCGGACCTGGTACTCGCCGCGCGCCGGACCGAACTCCTCGACCGGACGCGCTCCGCGGTGGCCGAACGGGGCAGGCGAGCGCTGGCCGTGGCGACCGACGTGCGCGACCCGCGTCAGTGCGACCGGCTCGTGGAGGCCGCGTTGACGGAGTTCGGGCAGGTCGACGTGCTGGTCAACAACGCGGGCATCGGCACCGCAGTACCCGCGCTGCGCGAAGAGCCGGACGAGTTCCGCAAGGTCATCGACGTCAACCTGAACGGCGCCTACTGGATGGCCCAGGCGTGCGGCCGCGCGATGGGGCCGGGGTCGAGCATCGTGAACGTCGCCAGCGTGCTGGGGCTGATCAAATCCTATGTCCCGCAAGCCGCGTACGCCGCGAGCAAGGCCGGGCTCATCGGCCTGACCCGCGACCTGGCCCAGCAGTGGTCCGGCCGCAGGGGAATTCGCGTCAACGCGCTCGCGCCGGGCTACTTCCAGAGCGAGATGACCGCGGAAGTGCCGAGCGAGGGGCTGACGGAGTTCATCCGCTCCACGAGCCCACTCGCCCGGATGGGAGAACAACACGAACTGGACGCGGCGATGCTTTTCCTCGCGTCACCGGCGTCCGGCTACGTCACCGGCACGACGCTCGCGGTCGACGGCGGAATGTCCATGCACTGACTGCGTCGCGGGGCGACCAGTCGGCGTGCGTACTGGACGCAGCACTCGGCTGTGGGTGTTCCAGGGGCGGCTGACCGCGGATACGTCCGTCTACTGTGGACGGACCTGCCCGGTGGCCGAGGTGCCTGCGGAGATGGCACGCCACGCCCGATGCGGCGGTCCGGGTCCTCCGCTCGCGGACAAGTCAGCCGCGAATTGGTTCTTCGAGGTTCGGCGCATGCGGACAGAGCGCCTTCACCGCCGCCGGCCTCATCAGCCTCGGGCGGGTCTCGACGATATCGGCGTGGCAGGCCGCGCCTTGTGTGAAGGGCGGGCACAATCTCGATGGTGATCACGGAGACTTCCTCGTCGTCAAGGAGCCCGGATCGCGACCGCGCAGCACTGAAGCTGGGTGGGGCAAGATAATCGCGACACGTTGAACCAGCAGGCTAAGGGAGTCTGAGCACCAGATGCCGCACCGCACCGTCCGACTCGCCACCGCTGCCGTCGCCACGATCGGCTTGCTCGCCGCCTCCGCCTGCGGCGGTGAGACCGGCGGGACCGGAGGAACTGCTCAGCCGCCGGCCAGCAGCCCGGCCGACAGCGGCGGCTCGGGGCCCAAGGTTCCGGCCCCTCTGCCTACCAAGGACTTGCTCGCCGATCCGTGCAGCGTGCTCAACGCCGCGGAGGCAGCACAGGTCGGTCTCAAGTATCCCGGCGAGAAGAGCTCCGGCGTGTTGAACGGGTGCCGCTGGACTTCCTCCGGAAGCAACCTGAACTTCGTCAACAACACGCCGATCGAGCAGAACAAGCGCGGGATCAGCGACATCTACGACCAGAAGGCCAAGCAGGCCTACTTCGAACCCACCACGGTCAACGGCTACCCGGCCGTCTTCGCCGGTACCGAGGACAGCCGCTCGAACGGCATCTGCACCCTCTGGGTCGGCGTCACCGACCAGCTCGCCGTCTCGGTCCTGCCGAACATCAGCATGGGTTCGAACAAGAAGGACCCCTGCAGCATCGCGAAGAAGTTCGCCACCGCGATGATCGGACATCTCCAGGGGGCGTCGTGATCGTCACTCGACCTCTGGGCGGGCTCAGGCGGGAAGCTCAGCGTGTCTTGTCCATGTCGTGGCCGGAGGGGATCCAGCGGTTACGCCTTCCGCTCGGCGGCGTCCGGCTTCTGGTTGCCCCGATGCGCTGATTCGACCAGCCCGATTGCCAATCCAGCCCTGTTACGCGCTGGGCGGCTTCGGGTACGAGAAGCGCGGATACCCGCGTTCGCCTCCGCTGATGCGAGAGCGGGAAAGCTGGCTCTTGTCGTCGGAGCGGGCTGGCCCAATGTGGTTGGCGGCTAGGCGGCTTCGTCCGTTGCGGTGGTCTTTGTGGACGGTCGGTACGACGGCGTTACCGGCTGGCGAGCGAGATCGATGCCAAGGGTGAGTTGCCCGGGTGACCGGCGGACTCCGGTCGGTTGGGCCGGCACCTCGGCGGCGCGCAGGTTCTCGGCAGGTCGCGGTGTGCTCGCGGTCAGTGATCGCGGGTGACGGGCGAGGTAGTGGAGTTTGCGGAGATGCCGCTGGACGAGCCCGGCGCGGCGCGCTTCCTCGAAGAGAACTCGGGCTGCTCGGTTCCGTGTTCGCCGGCTGGGACTGGGACGGTCGGACATAGGGGTTCCTGGCGTGGGTGAGCTGGCTGAGGGCAAGATCACGAGTGCGGTTCGACCTGGTTGAGGCGTCGTGATGCCGAGTGACGGCGGGGTGCTTCTGAACGGGCGGGAGTGCCGACTCGGGGCAATGCCTTGCCGGAGACGTCGGATGCGCTTCGACCGCGTCCGGCAAAGGCATGGGCCGGCTGATTTCCGGCCTTCGGCCGGGCCTGGCCAGGGATTCCCCTGACCAGGCCGTTTGTGCCCCCGGCAGGACTCGAACCTGCGACCTAGAGATTAGAAGGCTCTTGCTCTATCCAGCTGAGCTACGAGGGCCCGGGTGGCTGACAGCTGCTGACCTCCAGCATGGGCAGCTTAGTCATCGCCAATCTCTCGATCGTTCGACACCGTCGAATCGTTTCAGCTTCCGTTCGTCGGATTTGCGGGTCTTCGGGGGCGGAATGCCACAGCGTGCGACGGTTCCGGTACGCACTGCGCGGGGGAGCGGCCCGCTGCTGCGGCTGGACTGGGGTTTGTGCAGCTTGCGCACCTGGATCTCCTGAGCGGGGCGGCGGGACGGGGTTCGGGGGCGGGCGGTGCGGCTCGGCAGACTGTGGCGATCTTGTGATGTAAGGCGTCTGACCCGGGCGGGGGCGATTGGGCGGTTCGGCGGTTGCGGTCGGGCTCCAGGGTGTTCGAACGGTGCTGGACCACCTCGGCCCGGCAGGCGGGGGCGCACGAACTCGGACATCACGTCCGCGCACGTCAGGTCGGTGTGCGAGCTCCTGCCGTCAGGTTCCGCGCGGGAATCCTGGCGTCGGGTCGGAGCGCGAACGTCGCTGCCAGGTCCGGGCGACAGGCGGGTCCTGCTGAGAGCAGCGGCCAGCCCGCAGAGCAAGGCAGACCTGCACTCGAACGGGGCCGAACCGCATGGGCCGCGGTGGAGGACAGGGAGCCTCGCCTCCCGCCCCCGGGTCGGGGGCTGGGAGCGGGAGGCGAGGGGCCCGTGGGCGCAGTGGTTCCGGGCTGCGCGCCCACGGGCCTGGGGCCGCTCGGGGGTGCGGCCCCCGGGACAGGCGGCACTAAGGCTGCGAGTCGACTCGGCCTGGAGCGGCCTCGTTCGCCTGGCCCGGTCTCGGGAGGGCGGGGCTTATTCCCACACTTTCAGGGCACGCACCGCGAACGGGGACTGCGGGACGTACGTGCCACCGCCCGGATAGGTGATGAAATCGCCTTCCGTAGAACAGTCTGCTCCTTGGTAGATGGTGACGTCGCGGGTCATCCGGTTGACGAAGGAATGGCCTTGGAATCCCTCGGGCAGGGGAATGCAATCACCCGGATTTGCCGTGCGCAGGTCATAACTCTGCACGCCGCCCGAATAGGTTTCGGTGTCCCACAGGCAGAACTCGCCCGCACCGCAGGCGGGAGCGGGCGGAACGGCCGGGGTGGCTTGGGCCAGGCCGGAAGTGGTCAGGAGACCGGCGGTGACCAGCAGCAATACCCCGGGCAGGCGGGACGCGGCGGCGGGCCGGGAGCGGCGGCCGGGGAACGGCAGGGACGGCAGCAGACGGCGGAACATCGTGGGAACTCCCCCTCAATCGAAGCGATGCCGGGCGAAGGAGCCGGCGGGTATCCCGGGAATCCGGGCATGTCTCCACCTTGGCGGGTTCCCCGCGATTTGTCTGCCCGCATTCCTACGTCTGTGGACAAGTAGTTTCGCGTCACCCGGACGAGACCTAGTTGTCCACAGATCGCCGAGCGGTCTTGCTAAATCGCGGCCGTGCTTTCCCGGACGGCCAGCGAGACCGGTAGCTCGACAGGTGGCGGAACCGGGGCGGCGGCGAGGAGGTCCATCACCAGTTCTCCGGCCACCCGGCCCTTGCCTGCCAGGTCTTGCCGCACGGTGGTGAGGGGTGGTTCAGACCACGCGGCTTGCGGGGTGTCGTCGAAGCCGGCGATCGAGACGTCGGCAGGCACCCGCAGGCCCAGCCGGTGGGCGGCGGCGATCGCGGCGAAGGCCAGCTGGTCGGACATGCACAGCAAGGCTGTCGGACGCGGGGAGGCGGTCAGCAGGTCTGTCGCGGCGGCGCGGGCGGTCGAGGCGGAGAGCCACGGGGCTTCGGTGATGGTGACGTCGGTGATTCCGGCGGCGGCCAGCGTGTCGAGGTATCCGGCGAGACGTTCGCGGGTGCCGTGGAAAGGGCTGGTCACCGCGGAAAGACGCGGGGCGGCCAGGATTCCGAAGCGGCGATGGCCGAGCTCCACTAAATGGCGGGCGGCCAACGAAGCGCCGCCGCGGTCGTCGCAGCCGACTCGGGCCGTGTCGGGGAGGGGCGGCTGGTCGATGACCACCAGCGGCAAACCCCGGGTCCGCACGGCTTCCAGCGCGGGAGTGCCGTCGGCGAGGGAGTACGCCACGGCGATATCCGCTTGTGCGGCCAGCACTCGCGACGCGGGCGGGCCTTCCTGGGCCTCGCGGCCGGGCAGCAGCAACAGCGCGTTCCCGGTGGGTTCCACGGTTTTCGCGAGCGCGTCCAGGGTGATCGACAGCGCGGGGTCGGAGAAGGCCGCCGACAGCGACGAATCCAGCAGGAAAGCGATCGCGCCGGTGCGGCTCGTGGCGAGGCTGCGGGCGGTCGGGTTCGGGCCGGGGTAACCGAGTTCACCCGCCACCCGCAGAATCTGCTCCCGCAACTGCGCCGACAGCTGGTCAGGCCGGTTGTAGGCGTTCGACACAGTGGCGCGCGACACCCCGACCGCCTCCGCGACGTCGTCCAGCGTAGGGCGGCGGCGACGGCTGCTGGTCATCGGCGGAGCATAGAGGAAAGCGTTGCCGTGCACCGGATTCCGTCCGGCAACCCGCCTCGACCAGCGCAAACACCGCAAGCGAGCGTTCCGGCGCGAAACCCGGCGAGCGCCCCGCCCCGCGCACCGCCGCGCGCGCGACCGGCCTACTCTCGTACCGTGAGCTCGGAACCTGTGACGAAACCCGCCCCGAACCGCGGCCGCAAGACGAGCGTGCTCCCGCTGCTTTCGGTCGGAGTCGTGCTCGGCGCGGTCGTCGCGGTCGGGCTCGTCGCGCTCACCGGCGGCGCGGGCTACGTCATCGCCGGGCTGCCGGACCCGGGACTCGTCACCCGCTACGGCGTCACGGTGGTCCGGGTGCTCGCCGAAGCGGCGTCGGTCGTGTGCGTCGGCGCCTTGCTGCTGGCCGCTTTCCTCGTGCCGCCCCAGAAATCCGGCACGCTCGCGCCCGAGGGGTACGCCGCGGTCCGCACCGCCGGGATCGCCGCGTGGGTGTGGTTCGCCGCCTCGATCCTGTCCGTCGCCTTCACCGCCGCGGACAGCGCGGGCAAGCCGTTCGGCGACGTCCTGTCCCCGGACACCCTGCTGAGCCTCGTCGGCGCGATCGAACAGCCCAAGGCGTGGCTGTGGACGGCGCTGATCGCGATCCTGCTCGCCCTCGGCTGCCGCCTGGTGCTCAGCTGGGGCTGGACGGCGGTGCTGTTCTTCCTGTCCGTCGCCGGGCTCGTCCCGGTCGCGGTCACCGGGCACTCGGCCAGCGGCGGTTCGCACGACCTGGCCACCAACAGCCTCCTGTTCCACCTCGTCGCGGCCGCGCTGTGGGTCGGCGGCCTGCTCGCCGTGCTCGCGCTCGGCTGGCGCCGCGGCAAGAACCTCAGCCTCGCCGCGCAGCGGTTCTCCAAGCTCGCGCTGGTCTGCTGGATCGTGATGGCGGTGTCCGGCATCGTCAACGCGCTGGTCCGGATCAACCTCGGCGACCTCTTCACCACCGACTACGGCCTGCTCGTCGTCGCCAAGATCGTCGCGCTGCTGCTGCTCGGCGTCTTCGGCCAGCAGCAGCGCAGCCGCGGCGTCGCGAACCTCGTCGACGGCAAGGGCGGCAGCCAGTTGCTGCGGCTCGCCGCCGTCGAGGTGCTGATCATGTTCGTCACCATCGGCATCGCGTCCGGTCTCGCCCGCACGCCGCCGCCGGCCGACGCGGTCACCCAGCCGGGCACCGTCGAACTCCTCATCGGCTACGACCTCCAGGGCCCGCCGACGTTCTGGCGGCTGCTCACCGACTGGCGGTTCGATCTGATCTACGGCACCCTCGCGATCGTTCTCGCCGGGCTCTACCTGGCCGGCGTGCGGCGGCTGCGCAAGCGCGGCGACACCTGGCCGGTCGGCCGGACCGTCGCGTGGCTCGCCGGCTGCCTGGTGATCCTGCTGGCCACCTCGTCGGGCATCGGCCGGTACGCGCCCGCGATGTTCAGCGTGCACATGGGCACGCACATGCTGATGTCGATGGTCGCGCCGGTCCTGCTGGTGCTCGGCGGCCCGGTCACGCTTGCCCTGCGCGCGCTCCCGCCAGCCGGCCGCGAAGCGCCTCCCGGACCGCGCGAATGGCTGCTGGCCGCCGTCCATTCGCCGGTTTCGCGGTTCCTGACCAACCCGATCGTCGCCCTGCTGCTCTTCGTCGGGTCGTTCTACGCGCTGTACTTCTCCGGCCTCTTCGACAGCGCGCTCAACTACCACTGGGCGCACCTGGCGATGAACGCGCACTTCCTGCTCGTCGGCTACGTCTTCTACTGGCCGGTGATCGGCGTCGACCCGGCACCGCGGCGGCTGCCGCCGATCGGGAAGCTCGGGATGATGTTCGGCGCCATGCCGTTCCACGCGTTCTTCGGCGTGATCCTGATGAACATGCAGACCGTGATCGGCCGCGAGTTCTACACGGCGCTGAAGCTGCCGTGGGTCGGCGACCTGCTGACCGACCAGCGCCTCGGCGGCGGCATCGCGTGGGCTTCGGGCGAGGTGCCGGTGCTGCTCGTGCTGATCGCGCTGCTGGTGCAGTGGGCCCGCCAGGACGAGCGCGAGGCGAAGCGGCGCGACCGGCGCGAGGAGACCACCGGCGGCGAAGAACTCGCCGCCTACAACGCGATGCTGAAGAACCTCGCCGAGGGCAAACGGGCGGAATGACTCCCCGGATTTGATATCGCCGGAGTGAGGACGACCTGACCCTCGGTAGCGCGGTGGTAACCGCCGTCAGGCCGCCGGAGGAGCCACTCTACGATCGGTGGCATGGCCGAGTTCATCTACACCATGAAGAAGGTGCGCAAGACCGTCGGGGACAAGGTGATCCTCGACGACGTGAGCACCGCGTTCTACCCCGGAGCCAAGATCGGCGTCGTGGGCCCGAACGGCGCCGGCAAGTCGACCGTTCTCAAGATCATGGCGGGGATCGAGCAGGCCAGCAACGGCGAGGCTTTCCTGCAGCCGGGCGCGAGCGTCGGCATCCTCATGCAGGAGCCGGAGCTGAACGAGGAGAAGACCGTCCGGCAGAACGTCGAGGAGGGCCTCGGCGAGACCAAGCAGAAGCTCGACCGCTACAACGAGATCGCCGAGCTGATGGCGACCGACTACAGCGACGCGCTGATGGAGGAGATGGGCCAGCTCCAGGAGGAGCTGGACCACGCCGACGCGTGGGAGCTCGACTCGACCGTCGAGCAGGCGATGGACGCGCTGCGCTGCCCGCCGCCGGACGAGCCGGTCACCCACCTCTCCGGCGGCGAGCGCCGCCGCGTCGCGCTGTGCAAGCTGCTGCTCTCCGCGCCCGACCTGCTGCTGCTCGACGAGCCCACCAACCACCTGGACGCCGAAAGCGTGCTGTGGCTGGAGCAGTTCCTGGCCACCTACAAGGGCGCCGTCCTCGCCGTCACCCACGACCGGTACTTCCTGGACAACGTCGCCGAGTGGATCATGGAGCTCGACCGCGGCCGCGTCGTCGGCTACGAGGGCAACTACTCCACCTACCTGGAGAAGAAGCGCGAGCGGCTCGAGGTCCAGGGCAAGAAGGACGCCAAGCTGGCCAAGCGGCTCAAGAGCGAGCTGGAATGGGTGCGGTCCAACGCCAAGGCGCGCCAGACCAAGTCCCGTTCGCGGCTCGACCGCTACGAGGAGATGGCCGCGGAGGCGGACAAGCACCGCAAGCTCGACTTCGAGGAGATCCAGATCCCGCCGGGCCCGCGGCTGGGCAGCGTCGTGGTCGAGGTCGAGAAGCTGCGCAAGGGCTTCGACGACCGGGTGCTCATCGACGGGCTCTCCTTCGACCTGCCGCGCAACGGCATCGTCGGCGTGATCGGCCCGAACGGCGTCGGCAAGACCACGCTGTTCAAGACCATCGTCGGGCTCGAGGAGCCGGACGGCGGCTCGGTCAAGATCGGCGAGACGGTCAAACTGTCCTATGTGGACCAGAGCCGCGGCGGGATCGACCCCAAGAAGACCGTGTGGGAGGTCGTGTCGGACAAGCTCGACTACATCCACGTCGGGCAGACCGAAATGCCTTCGCGCGCTTACGTGAGCGCGTTCGGCTTCAAGGGCCCGGACCAGCAGAAGCCGGCCGGCGTGCTGTCCGGCGGCGAGCGCAACCGGCTCAACCTCGCGCTGACGCTCAAAGAGGGCGGGAACCTGATCCTGCTGGACGAGCCGACGAACGACCTGGACGTCGAAACGCTGGGCTCGCTGGAGAACGCGCTCGAGCAGTTCCCCGGCTGCGCCGTCGTGATCTCCCACGACCGGTGGTTCCTCGACCGGGTCGCGACGCACATCCTCGCCTGGGAAGGCACCGACGAGGACCCGGCGAAGTGGTTCTGGTTCGAGGGCAACTTCGAGGGCTACGAGAAGAACAAGGTCGAGCGCCTCGGCGCCGAAGCGGCTCGTCCGCACCGGGTCACCCACCGCAAGTTGAAGCGCGACTGACCGGCGCGGGGGTCCCGAGTGGAAACCAGCAGGCACAACCGGCCCAGCCCGTCCGCGACCGCGGACGGGCGGCCCGCCGTTGCCAGTGGCGGGACCCTCGCCGACCTCGGTCGGCTCATCGACCGGGCGGAATCGCTCCGCTTCCGGGCGCCCGAGCTTTCGCTGGTCCTCGGCGAACGCTCGGCCGCGCTCGCGGAGGCGGCGGGCGCGGACGGGCACTGGATCCGGGCGGAAGCGCTCGTGGTGTCCGCGCGCGTGCGGACCGGGGCGCGGACGTCCACGGTCGGCCGCGCGGTCGCGGCTTTGCGCGCGGCCGAGCACGCCGGGTACGCCACGACGGCGGCGCGGCTGCGCGTCGACCTCGCGGTGTGCTCGCGCAGCCTCGGCGTTCCGCTGATGGGGCTGGCCGCGCTGCGGCCGGTGCTGTCCGAGGACGTGCCGCCGTCGCTGCGCGCGGAAGCGCTGTGCCATCTCGTCGGGTGCCTCGCCCCGTTCGGCCGGAAGGCGGAACTGGACCGCGTGCTCGTCGAGGCGGACCGGCTGCTGGTGGCCGACGATTCGCTCGACGCGGACGACCGGCTGCTGATGCGGGCGTTGCTGCGCAACGGGACCGCGGCGCACCGGCGCCGGCACGGCGACCTCACCGCGGCCGCGGACGCCGCGCGGACCGGGCTCGGGTTCCTGGAGAAGATGGACCGGCCCGGCGACGACGGCGGTCTCGTCCGGATCCGGCTCGTGCTGCAGCTGGTCAGCACGCTGCTCGACCGCGGCGACGCGGACATGGCTTACGACATCGCCGAACCCGTGCTGCGGGAGCCGGTCCGGGCCGCCGGGGTCGCGCCCGCGGCGTGGCTGCGGCTGGCGGTGGCGACGCGCATTCACCTGCCTTCCGGCGCCGGTGACGCCGCTGCCGAACTGGTGGGGGAGGCCGTCGCGGCCACCGACCGGCACGGGCTCGCGGCGGTCACCGCGCGGCTGTGGCTGGAGCTGGCGCAGATCGAGGAACGGTTCGGCAGCGCGGAAGAGGCCATCGGATGCCTGCACCGCGCGCGGGCCGCGGAACACGTGCACGCGCGGGCCCGGCGCCAGGCGTGCGGGCTGATCGCGGGCGAGCTGGGCGCCGAGTCGGTCGCGTCGATGGACCTCGACGACGTCCTCGCCGCGTCCGCCCCGCGCGACGGCCGCCCGGTGTCGATGGAGGTCGAGCCGAGGGTCGCGGCCGAGGAGACCTCGGTGATGCCGGCGATCCGGGACGTCCCCGCCGAGCGGCCGGACCCGGTCGCGGCTCCGCTGCCGGTCGTTCCGGCGCAGGTCGAGGTGCCCGCGGCGCCGGTTTCGGCCGCGGCGTGGGTCGAGGCGGGGGAGAAGAAGCCGGCGTGGTCGTTCCGGCGGGCCGCGGCGGAGACGGAGGTCGAGCAGACTTCGGTGCTCCCGGCGATCCGGGAAGAGGCCGAGGAGGCTCCGCGGACCGGCGGACGGCGGCGGGCCGAGGACCGCAAGTCGCCGGTGCTGCCGGGATGGGCGCGGCCGTTCGGGCGGAAGAGCGCCGACGCGCCCGCGCCGCGGAAGCGGGCGGCTGCGGAGCCGGTCAGCCGGACGGAGGCTTCGCGAGCGGCGTCGGGACGTCCGGCGGAGGTCGCCGAGAGCGCTGGGGCACGGCCTGCCGAGGTCGCTGAGGCCACGCCGGGTCGTCGCCGGGCGGAGACGGCGCAGCCTGCCGAGGAGACCGCGGTGCGCTGGCCGGAGAAGCCGCCTGCCGCGCGTCGGTCGGCGGAGGACGCGCCCGCTCGTCGGGAAGAGAAGACGAAGTCCGAGGAGCCGGTGCGGGCGGCCGCTGAAACGCGGCCCGAGACTCCTCGGCGCGCCGCGGAAGCGCAGGCTCCGGCCGAGGAGGCACCGCGGTTCTCGCTGCGGATGCCGGATCTGTCGGACATCCTGCCGGAGCTTCCGCTCGCCCCGGCTCCCGCGGACGAGCCCGCCGCGCCGTTGTGGGAAAGCGCCGAGTGGGCCAAGGAGGAAGCGGCCCGCCGCGACACCCGCGGCCGCAAGACCCGGCACGACGCCGAACACGGCTCGGTCGCCGCGAAGTCCGTGCTGGACCGGCTGGGCATCACCGCGAGCGGCGGAGGCGGCGGACGGCGCCGGGCCGACGAGCCCGGACGTTCCGAATCCGCCGAGGCGGAACCGGAACCCGCGGCGAAGGACAAGGCGAAGGACAAGCCGGAGCTGGCCCCCGCGCCGCGTCCGGAGGAACCGGAGCCTGCCGAGGAGCCCTGGCTGCCGCGGCTGCGGATGCCGCCGGCGCTGGACCCGCTGTCCGACATCGACGCGTGGACGCCGTCGGAGCAGCCGTTCCCGGAGGGCTACGCGCGAGCCATCGCGGAGGACGAACCGCCGCCGGACGCCGGACTCGCCGAACTGCTCGCCCGCGCCCTCGCCGAACACCAGGCGGGCACCGCGAGCGCGGCCGCGCTGGTGAAACGCCTCGGCCCGAACGACGAGCCGAAGCCGATCAACGGCCGCGCGACCGCGGACCGCCACCGCAACAACGGCGACTGACGCGCGCCGGAAAGTTCTTGCACCGCACGGGAAACGCTGGCCCGGCCGGGCAGATTCCGCAGCGGGACAACGATTCACGCGGACGCGACCTCGAGTGGTCCGTGAAGGACTCCTTGAGGGAATCAGATTCCCTCAAGGAGTCCTTCACGGACCGCTGTGGGAGGGCAGCCTGCTGGCGGAAAACCTCGCCGACGCGGAGAATCCCGCGGCTCCGGCATCGAGAGGTACGTGAGGGCCACCCTCACGTACCTCTGCGGGAGCACTCCGCGCCGGAGCGGAAGATCGTCCCGTTTTCCGCGCTGCGCCAAGCGGTTTTCCCACTCACTGGTTGGACGCGCCGCGACGAAGCAGCACAAGCTGCCCCGTCCGCCATCTGCGGACACCTCGCGGGCGCCCCATCCTGAAACCCCGGCTCCCTCCGCAGCAACGGAAGAATTAGCCCGTACGGGTGGGAATTCTCGCAGGGGAGGGACGCAACCTTTTCCGTTCCCGCCGCGGGCGATACGGGCACTGAACCGATCCCGAAGCGGCCGCCGCGGCCGCGAAACCGGCGCTCCGGCCTCGTGCCAAGCCTTTTGCCGGAAACCGCCCGTGCCGAACCCGCCGGTAGCTGAACCGATCCCGCGCGAGCGCGGCGCCGGGGACCCCTGAAACGAACCTTAAGTCTTTCCCCGCCGCGCACAGGGGCGTCTCCGGGCGGATTAGGGTGAGGGATGTCCGGCACGTTGTGGTGACGGACGCATCTCGGTCTCGCATACTGGAGAGTTGCTCAATGAGCTCGACGGGAGTTTCGTCCCCGCCCGATGTCGGCACCGAAGCCGGCGCCGCCCGCCGCACGACAGCCAGCCCGGAGCAGATCCGGGACGAGCTGATCGACACCGCCGCGGCGCAGGCGCCGGAGATCGCGGACCTGATCCGCTTGTACTACCGGCACATCCCGGCCGACGAGATCGTCGGCGACGATCCGGTAGCGCTCGTCGGCGCGGTGCGGTCGCACCTGCAGCTGGCGAAGCAGCGCATGCCCGGGCGCCCGGCGGTCCGGCTGCTGAACCCGACCACCGCCGAGGACGGCTGGACGCGCGACGCGACCGTCGTGCAGGTCGTCACCGACGACATGCCCTACCTCGTGGACAGCGTCACCGCGGAGTTCGCCCGCGACGGCGTGCAGGTGCAGCGCATCGTGCACCCGATCGTCGTGGTGAGCCGCGGCCTGACCGGCGAGCTGGAGGGCCTGCACCTCGACGCCGACCCGGCCGATCCGCCGGCTGGCGCGTCCGCGGAATCGTGGATGCTGGTGGAGATCGACCTCGTCACCGACCCGCAGCGGGCCCGCGAGCTGGACAACCGGCTGACGTCGGTGCTCGGCGACGTGCGCGAGGTCGTCGAGGACGCCGAGAAGATGGCGCAGACGGCCTGCTCGCTCGCGGAAACGCTGGAGCAGCACCCGCCGAAGCTGCCCAGCGACGACGAAGTCACCGAGGGCGCGCGCCTGCTGCGCTGGCTCGCCGACGGCCATTTCACCTTCCTCGGCTACCGCAAGTACGAGCTGGTCGACAGCCCGCAGCCGGACAGCGACGAGCCCGCCCTGCGCGCGGTTCTCGCGTCCGGGCTGGGCGTGCTGCGCCAGGACAGCCTCGCCGCGCGCAGCCTCACCGCGGGCCCGGACAGCTCGGTCGACGCGCTCGCGCCGTCGCTGCTCGTGCTCACCCAGGCCAGCGCGCCGAGCACCGTGCACCGTCCGGTTTATCCGTATTACGTCGGCGTGAAGACGTTCGACGAGCACGGCAAGGTCTCCGGCGAGCACCGGTTCCTCGGCATGTTCACCACCACCGCGCTGCACGAGAACGTGCTCGACATCCCGGTGGTCGGCCAGCGCGTGCGCGAGGTGATCCACCGCGCCGGGTTCCCGATGGAGTCGTTCTCCGGCCAGCGGATGCTGGAGGTCCTGCAGAACTGGCCGCGCGCGGACCTGTTCTCCGCGGACACCGATTCGCTCTTCTACACCACCACCGGCGCGATCACCCTGTCCGACCGCCGCAGGCTGCGGCTGTTCCTGCGCCGCGACCCGTACGGCCGCTTCTACTCCTGCCTCGTCTACCTCCCGCGCGACCGCTACACCACGCGCTCGCGGCTGGCGATGCAGGAAGTGCTGCTGGAAGAACTCGAAGGCACGCAGCTGGAGTACAGCGCGCGCGTCGGCGAAACGCTGCTGGCCCAGGTGCACTTCATGGTGCACACCGACCCGTCGAACGCCCTCGAGCCGGACACCCTGCGGATCCAGGAACGCCTGAACACCGTTGTCCGCAGCTGGGACGACCGGCTGGTCGAGGCGATCATCGCCGAACGCCGCGAGCGCGTCGGCGACGGCGGCCCGATCGGGATGATGGGCGAGGAGTCCGCGGTCGACCGGGGCCAGCGCTTCGGCGCGGTGTTCCCCGAGGCGTACAAGGAAGACTTCACCGCCGAGGACGCGCTGGCCGACCTGGCCAAGCTCGACACCCTCGCGGACGAGGGCGACCTCGCGCTGTCGTTCTACCTGCCCGCCGACGCCGAACCCGGCGAGCGGCGGTTCAAGCTCTACCTGCGCGGCGAGGGCGTCACCCTGTCCAAGGTGCTGCCGGTGCTGCAGGCGATGGGCGTCGAGGTGGTGGACGAGCGGCCGTACGAGCTGTTCCGCGAGGACGGCGGGGCCAGCTGGATCTACGACTTCGGCCTGCGCGTCGACAAGAAGGGCCTCGAAGAAGCCGACGAGGCGGCGGCGGTCGAGGTGCGCGAGCGGTTCCAGGACGCGTTCCACGCGGCGTGGCGCGGCGACGCCGAGGTCGACGGCCTCAACGGGCTCGTCCTGCGCGCCGGGCTCACCTGGCGCCAGGCCGCGGTGCTGCGGGCGTACTCGCGTTACCTGCAGCAGGCGCGCAGCCCGTTCTCCCAGTCCTACATCCAGAACACGGTCGTCAAGCACACCGAGGTCGCGACGAAACTGGTGCGGCTCTTCGAAACCCGCTGCGACCCGCAACTGTCCGATGTGGACCGGAAGACGCACGAGGAATCGCTGACCGCCGAGATCTCCTCGATGGTCGACGAGGTCACGAGCCTCGACGAGGACCGGATCCTGCGCCGGATGCTCGCGGTCATCAACGCGACCCTGCGCACGAACTACCACGTGCGCGACGCCGACGGGAACCCGCGGCCGTACCTGGCGCTCAAGCTCGACCCGAGCGGCGTGCCGGAGCTGCCCGAGCCGCACCCGAAGTACGAGATCTTCGTGTACTCGCCGCGCGTCGAGGGCGTGCACCTGCGGTTCGGCGAGGTCGCCCGCGGCGGCCTGCGCTGGTCGGACCGGCAGGAGGACTTCCGCACCGAAATCCTGGGCCTGGTCAAGGCGCAGGCGGTGAAGAACGCGGTGATCGTGCCGGTCGGCGCGAAGGGCGGCTTCGTGGTGAAGCGCCCGCCGCGGCCCACCGGCGACGCCGGGGTCGACCGCGACGCCCAGCTCGCCGAGGGCATCTCCTGCTACCGGATGTTCATCTCCGGCCTGCTGGACCTCACCGACAACCGCGTCGAGGGCGAGACCGTGCCCGCGCCGAACGTGGTGCGCCACGACGCCGACGACAGCTACCTGGTCGTCGCGGCGGACAAGGGCACCGCGAAGTTCTCCGACATCGCCAACGAAGTCTCGGCGCAATACGGCTTCTGGCTGGGCGACGCGTTCGCCTCCGGCGGTTCGGTCGGCTACGACCACAAGGCCATGGGCATCACCGCCAAGGGCGCGTGGGAGAGCGTGAAGCGGCACTTCCGCGAGCTGGGCAAGGACACCCAGACCGAGGACTTCACGGTCGTCGGCATCGGCGACATGATGGGCGACGTCTTCGGCAACGGGATGCTGCTGTCCAAGCACATCCGGCTGGTCGCGGCGTTCAACCACATGCACGTCTTCCTCGACCCGAACCCGGACGCCGCGTCGTCCTACGCGGAGCGGCGGCGGCTGTTCGACCTGCCGCGCAGTTCGTGGGACGACTACGACCGTTCGCTGATCAGCGAGGGCGGCGGGATCTACCCGCGGTCGGCCAAGACCATCCCGATCACCCCGCAGGTCCGCGAGGCGCTCGGCCTCGACGAGGGCGTCACGAAGCTCGCGCCGATGGACCTGATCCAGGCGATCCTGCTGGCCCCGGTCGAACTGCTGTGGAACGGCGGCATCGGCACCTACGTCAAGGCCGAGAGCGAAAGCCAGGCCGCGGCGGGCGACAAGGCCAACGACGCGATCCGCGTCAACGGCAACCAGCTGCGCGTGAAGGTCGTCGGCGAGGGCGGCAACCTGGGCCTGACCCAGCTCGGCCGCATCGAATTCGCCCGCGCCGGCGGCAAGATCAACACCGACGCGCTCGACAACTCGGCCGGCGTCGACTGCTCCGACCACGAGGTCAACATCAAGATCCTGCTGGACCACCTGGTGGCGGGCGGCGAGCTGGAGCACGCGCGGCGCAACGAGCTGCTCGGCGAGATGACCGACGAGGTCGGCTCGCTCGTGCTCGCGGACAACTACCGGCAGAACGCGGTGCTCGGCGTCAGCCGGGCGCACGCCGGGCCGATGGTGTCGGTGCACGCGCGGCAGGTGTCCGCGCTGGTCGCGAAGGGCGCGTTCGACCGCAAGCTGGAGGCGCTGCCGACCCCGTCGCAGTTCCGCGCGCTGGAGAAGGCGGGCGAGGGCCTGACCTCGCCGGAACTGGCGACGCTGCTCGCGCACGTGAAGCTCGACCTCAAGGACGAGCTGCTCGCCTCCGACCTGCCCGAGTCCGAGGTGTTCACCCGCAGGCTGCCGGAGTACTTCCCGGCCCCGCTGCGGGAGCGGTTCGCCGCGGCGATCGCGCAGCACCCGCTGCGCCGCCAGATCATCACCACGCTCATCACCAACGAGCTGGTCGACGGCGGCGGCATCTCGTTCGTCTACCGCCTGATGGAGGAGATGAACGCGACCGCCACCGACGCGGTGCGCGCGTACGCGGTGGTCACGCACGTCTACGACCTGCCGAAGCTGTGGGCCGAGATCGACGCGCTGGACAACGTGGTGCCGACCGAAGTCGCGGACGGGATGGTGCTGGAGACGCGGCGGCTGCTCGACCGGGCCGCGCGCTGGTTCCTCACCAACCGCCCGCAGCCGCTCGCGCCGCTGGCCGAGATCAACCGGTTCGGCCCGGTGCTCGCGGAACTCGGCCCGAAGCTGGGCGAGCTGCTGCGCGGGCGCGAGCTGGAGTCGGTGGAGCAGGACGCGGCCGCGCTGGTCGACCAGGGCGTGCCCGCCGACCTCGCCCGCCGGGTGGCGCTGCTGCTGCACAGCTACGGCCTGCTCGACGTGGTCGAGGTGGCGGAGCTGGCCGAGCAGCAGGTCGGGCTCGACGCGACGCACACCCCGGCGGACACCGCCGAGCTGTACTACGCGCTGTCGGACCACCTGGACATCGACAAGATGCTCACCGAGATCAGCGCGCTGGAACGCGGCAACCGCTGGCACGCCCTCGCCCGGCTCTCGCTGCGCGACGACGTGTACGGTTCCCTGCGCGCGATCGCGCTCGACGCACTGCGGCACAGCGACCAGGACCTGTCCGTCGACGAGCAGATCGAGCAATGGGAGAAGGCCAACGCGTCGCGGCTTTCGCGGGCGCGCGTGGCGCTGGACGAGATCACCCGTTCCGGGCGGCTCGACCTCGCGACGCTGTCCGTGGCCGCGCGCCAGATCCGGAGCACGGTGCGGTGACATTCGTTTCCCACGTCCAGCCGCGATGGTCGGACATGGACGTGTACGGGCACGTCAACCACGCGAACGTGGTGACGCTGCTCGAAGAGGCCCGGGTGCCTGTGCTGTTCGGCGAAGCCGAGCGCGCGGGGCTCACCGAACTGCCGAAGGGCGTCGTGGTCGTGAAGCTCGGGGTGCACTACCGCGCGCCGATCGTCGCGGCGCCCGGCCGCTCGGTGCGCGTGGAGATCACGCTCACCGAGCTGAAGGCCTCGACGGTGACGCTCGGGTACGTCGTGCGGACCGGTCCGGACGCGACCGATCCGGTCGCGGTCACCGCCGAGACCGTGCTGGCCCCGTACGACACGGCCAACCTCCGGCCGCGCCGGCTCAGCGACGAGGAATCCGAATTCCTCAAGCGGGTGCTGGCCGATGCCTGAGCTGCGGATTCCCGATCCGGGCGACCGGGAGACGCTCAGCGCGTTCGTGGCCCGCGCGGTGCGGCTGGACGGCACGACCGCCGTCCGGCTGCGCCGCCGGGGCGACGACGTCGTCGAGGCGTGGACGGCCACGCCGTTCGAGGTCCTCGCGACCCGCGCGGTGGCGGGGACGGTGACGCCGTCGGACGTCACGGTGTCCGGCAACGAACTGCTCGCGGCGCTCGCCGTCGCGGGCGGCGAGGTGATGGACCCGGGCCCGGCGCGCGACCTGCTGTGGCACGCCGAGCTGCCGGTGTCCGACCGGTGGCAGAAGGTCGACGAGCTGCCGGTCGACGTGGTGTCGGACCTGGCCGACCGCGGCGTCGCGCTCGCCCGCGACAACGCCGGGCCGCACGGCACGCCGCCCGCCTCGCTGATGGACCAGGCGGTGCTGACCGTCACCGGGGGAGACCTCGAGGTCAAGGTCCAGATGCGGTGCCTGTTCGCGCTGTCCGGGATGGGGCTGTTCGATTCGTCGATCGACGGCGACGTGGTCCGGGTGACCGCCACTGATTCGTGGCTGCGCCTCGACGCCCGTTACGGTGCGGTGCTGAAGCGGCGCCAAGCGTTGCTGCCGCTGCTGTTCTGACGATTCTGCTGGCGGGAGCCGTCCGGCGATGTCATCGTGAACCGCATGACCGAACCGGACGGCGACCCGACCGCGGACTTCCTCGCCGAGGTCCGGCCCGAGGAGACGCCATGGCGCACCGACCGGCCCGCGGACGCCGATCCCGCGCCGGAAGCCGAACCCGCGCCAGGGCGTGCGCGGTCGGTGGTGCGCGCGGTCGGCGAGGCCGCGCCGTACGTCCAGGCGGGGTTGTTCGCCGCGTGGGTGGCGACGTCGATCGCGGAGTCGGCCGACGGCGGCGATTTCGGCGGCCAATCGGGCTGAACCCGGCTGTCCTCAGTGGACAGTGTGCCGGGCGGATCGCCACGTCGAGCAAGGATTTCTCCTGCGGACGCGGCCGATCGAGCGATTTCCGCGGCGGCCAGACGGGTTGATCTCGGCTGCGGGCTTGTCCCAGCGGGTAGAGTCGGAGTCCGGTCCAGCTGCCGGATGCCCGATCCGGTGCGACCCCGATCATCGCGACCGCCGGCCTTCGCGCGAGGCGAAACCCCGGTTCGCTTGCTGCGCGAAGCGGAAGCGGCGGCGGAAGAGGAGACCCATGCTCCTGTCCGGTCCGGAACGCCCGATGTCCCTGCCCACCGCCGACGATCCGCAGGTCCTGCGGCAGGCGCTGGCCGCGTACGTGCGCGAGGTCGCCGCCGCGGTCGGAGTGTCGGTGGAGTGCACGTCGTGCGAGGTCACCGACACGATCACCGCGTACGTCGCGCTGAGCGGCCGGTCCCCGCGTTTCCCCGGCCGGGATCTGATGCTGTTGTGGACCATGCGGCAGGGCTGGTCGGTGGCGGTGGAGACGACGCCCGCCGAATCCCCGCAGCCGGTGGCCCAGCTGGGCGGCGACGTCACGCCCGCGCCGGAACGGGTGCGGCGGTTCGTCGCGGAGGTCGTGAGCTCGGCCGAGACGGCCGGGAAGCCGGGACCGGTGCTGGCGGTGTCCAGTCACGGCGACCTGCGGACCCGGCTCGAGGAGCGAGTCCGCAGGTCCTGACGGGCCCGCGACGCGAAGATCAGCGGTCCGTGAGGGCCACCCTGAGGGAATCGGATTCCCCTCACGGACCACAAGAGACCGGACGCTCAGGCGGCCTTGAGCTTGCGGGCGAGGCGTTCGGGCCGGGGCCAGCGCACGTGCGAGGCCCAGCGGAACTTCTCGAACATCCAGATCAGCCGCGCGGAGATGTCGAGCTGGCCGCGGCCGACGCCGTGCCGGGCCCCGGTCGGGTCGGCGTGGTGGGAGTTGTGCCAGGACTCGCCGAAGGACGCGATCGCCAGCGGCCAGAAGTTCGCCGACCGGTCGCGGGCCTCGAACGGGCGCTCGCCGATCAGGTGGCACAGCGAGTTGACCGACCAGGTTACGTGGTGCAGCGCGGCGACCCGGACCAGCCCGGCCCAGAAGAACGCGGTGAGCGCGCCCCACCAGGTCATCGTGATGAGCCCGCCCAGCAGCGCGGGTCCCAGCAGCGTCGCGACGGTCAGCACCGGGAAGAGCCGGTCGATCCGCTTCAGGTCGGCGTCGTCGAGCAGGTCGGGGGCGAACCGGCGCGGGTTGGTCCGGTCGCGGCCGAACAGCCAGCCCATGTGCGCGTGCCAGAAGCCCTTCGCGAGCGCGGCGGGCGACGTGCCGAAGCGCCACGGCGAATGCGGGTCGCCGTCGCGGTCGGAGTAGGCGTGGTGGCGGCGGTGGTCGGCGACCCAGTCGATCACCGGTCCCTGCATGGCCATGCTGCCCGCGACGGCGAGCGCGATCCGCAGCCCGCGGCGGGCGCGGAACGCGCCGTGGGTGAAGTACCGGTGGAAGCCGACGGTGATGCCGAGGCCGCTGACGCAGTAGAACGCGGCGGCGAGGCCGACGTCGAGCCAGCTCAGCCCCCAGCCCCAGGCGAGCGGGACCGCGACGGCGACGGCGAGAAGGGGGACGACCGCGAAGAGCTTCACCAGGAAGGCCTCGGTGCCGGTCTTGTGGCCGGCGAGCATGGGCTGCGGCGATTTCGGGGGACGCTGGACGGTGCTCTGGGTGTCGATGGGTAACGCTCCTACTCGAGCTGGTCCGGCCGCCGCGCTCTGCGGGGCCGAGGCCGATGCCGCGGCGCGGACCAGGCGGAAGGGGGCCGCCTCGGGGGTGCGCCGTGCGTTGCGTACTGGCCAGGCAGGGGAGGGCCTCGAGGCCAGTCGCGACCTGCCCTGGTCAACGGGTGATCTCGCGTCCGGGTTCCCGGAACGCGGAAGACCTTGTGCGGCCGGGAAAACTCACCGGGCCGCACCGGGGTGCCGAGCTGTTTCGGCTGCCGTGGGCGGAAAAGTCCGCTTCGGCGCGGGTCCCCTGGTGCGGAAAGCCTTCCGCACCAGGGGAAACACCGGGGAAACTCAGATGGCGCGAACGCCAGTGGCCTGCGGGCCCTTCTGGCCCTGGCCGACCTCGAACTCCACGCGCGCGTTCTCCTCAAGGCTGCGGAACCCGTTGCCCTGGATCTCGGAGTAGTGCACGAAGACGTCGGCGCTGCCGTCGTCCGGGCTGATGAACCCGAAGCCCTTTTCGGCGTTGAACCACTTCACGGTGCCTTGCGTCATAAAAACGATCTCCATCGGACTCACAACAGATGCCACCTCGGCATCCGGGCCTGGCAACCGACGGTGTGCCTTCCGAAAAGAGAAACACCACGCCCGCTACATCTTGCGAGCGTGGCTGCGGGACGTACCCACCGCACGAACACAAAACACGACCGTCTTCAGTAAAGCACGCCCGGGCCGGTCTCACCAGGGCCGTCGCCCGAAGGGTCCACTGTGGACGTCGCGACGCGCGCGGCGGGGACGGCTCGCGGGCAGGTCGGAGGCGGGGAGTAGCGTCAGCACCGTCGAGAAGTCTCATCGTGCGCCGGCGTTCGAGCCGGCGTCGTCCCCGGCGGGCCCGCCCCCGCGGTGCCGCCGGTGGCCCCTTCCACCTCGACGAGGAGCGACATGCGCTCGGAACGACGTCCGCTGTCCGCCGAAACCAGTGAATTCGCCCGTGCCCGGGTGTCCGCCGAACAGGACCTGCGCGTCCAGCAGGAGCACGCTGCCCGCACCGTCGCGGGGCACGCGCACGATGTCGATGACCTGCGGGGATTGCTCGCGATGCTCGGTCTGGAGGCGGGTGCTCGCGTCTGACCTGACCGGGGCGGCCGCCGGGCTTGGGCTACCCGAGCCAGGCGGCTGAATCCGGGGCGAGTCTGCCGTCGATCAACGGGCTGCTGGTGAGCAGCACCTCTCCCGGCGGCAGGGCGATCGAGCTGGCCGAGGTGTTGAGCGCGCAGATCAGCCCGCCCCGGCCGAACAGGATCTGGGCGACCCTCAGGAACACCTTGCCCGCCCTGCCGAGATGCCGATGACCTGTGGGGATTGCTCGACATGCTCGGGCTGGAGGCGGGTGCGCGTCTGACCTGGGTTACCCGAGCCAGGCGGCCGAATCCGGGGCGAGTCTGCCGTCGATCAGCGGGCTGCTGGTGAGCAGCACCTCTCCCGGCGGCAGGGCGATCGAGCTGGCCGAGGTGTTGAGCGCGCAGATCAGCCCGCCCCGCCCGCGGCGGAACGCGAAACAGCCCGCGGGCGCGCCGAACCACTGCAGTTCGTCGCCGCCGCGGAACGCCGGGTGATGTTTGCGCAGTTCCACCGCGCGCCGGTACAGCGACAGCGTCGATTCCGGATCCTCGAGCTGCCGTTCCACGGTCAGCGACGCCCAGTCCGCGGGCATCGGCAGCCAGGTCTGCGCGGTGCGCGAGAACCCGTACGGCGGGAGCGTGCCCTCCCAAGGCAGCGGCACGCGTTCGCCGTCGCGGCTGAATTCCGGGCCCTGTGAGCGGGCGCGCGGGTCGGTCATCGCCTCCAGCGGCAGGTCGGCGTTCGGCAGGCCCAGCTCTTCGCCCTGGTACAGGTAGACCGCACCGGGCAGGGCGAGTTCCACCAGCGCCATCGCGCGCGCCCGGCGGACCCCGGCCGCGCCGCCGCCGTAACGGCTGGCCGCGCGCCAGACGTCGTGGTTGGACAGCGTCCAGGTCGCCGGTGCGCCCGCCGAGCGCGGCACCGCCAGCGACCGCTCGATCGACGTGCGCACGGCGTCCGCGTCGAAGTGGGTGAGCACCAGGCGGAAGTTGAACGCCAGGTGAAGTTCGTCCGGCCGCAGGTAGCGGGCCAGCCGCTCCTCGTCCTGCACCCAGATCTCGCCGACCGCCATCGCGTCCGGGTACTCGTCGAGCACCTTGCGGATCAGCTGGTGCACCTCGTGCACGCCGTCGTCGTCGAAGCGCGGGTCGCCCAGCACTCCGCCGCCGTGCGCGGGCGTGTCCGGGTCCATGTCGGGCAGCCCGGCGGGTTTGGCCATCCCGTGCGCGACGTCGATCCGGAAGCCGTCCACGCCCCGGTCGAGCCAGAACCGCAGGGTGCGCTCCAGATCGGCGCGGACGTCCGGATTGGCCCAGTTCAGGTCCGGCTGCTGCGGCGCGAACAGGTGCAGGTACCACTGCCCGTCCGGCACCCGCGTCCACGCCGGGCCGCCGAACACGCTGATCCAGTTGTTGGGCGGCTCCGCGCCGCCGGGGCCGCGGCCGTCGCGGAAGTGGTAGCGCTCCCGCTCCGGGCTGCCCGGCCCGGCGGCCAGCGCGGACTTGAACCACGCGTGCCGGTTGCTCGTGTGGTTCGGCACGACGTCCACGGTGACCCGGATGCCGCGCCGGTGCGCCTCGGTGAGCAGCACGTCGAAGTCGCCGAGGGTGCCGAACATCGGGTCGACGCCGCGCGGGTCGGCGACGTCGTAGCCGTGGTCGGCCATCGGCGAAGGGTAGAACGGCGTCAGCCACAGCGCGTCGACGCCCAGCAGCTCCAGGTAGCCGAGCTTGCTGCGGATGCCCTCGAGGTCGCCGATGCCGTCCTCGCCCGAATCGGCGAAGGACCGCACGTAGATCTCGTAGAACACCGCGTCCGACCACCACGACGGCCGCGGAAGGCGGTCCGGCCGCCGTCCCGCGACCCTGCGTCTCATCAGACGAAGCTGTTCATCATGCTGTGCGCGGCCATTTCCAGGTACGCCCACAGCTGGCTGAGGTACGGCTCGGGCAGGTTCTCCTCGTCGATCGCGATCCGGATGCAGCGCAGCCACGCGTCGCGCTCGATCGGGCCGATCTTGAACGGCGCGTGCCGCATCCGCAGCCGCGGGTGGCCGCGCTGGTCGGAGTAGGTGTGCGGACCGCCCCAGTACTGGATGAGGAACAGCCGGAACCGCTCCTCCGCCGGGCCGAGGTCCTCCTCCGGGTAGAGCGGGCGCAGCACCTCGTCGCGGGCCACTTCCTCGTAGAACCGCTTGATGATCCGGCGGAAGGTCGGTTCGCCGCCCACCGCCTCGTACAGGTTCGCCGGTTCCGGCTCGCTCACAGTCGACACACCTCCATCTTGCCCTGCCTCAGCTGCGCGGCGCGCCCGACTGCTTGTCCTGCATGGACGACAGCAACCGGCCGAGCGGCGGTTCGAAACCGGCCTCCTCCAGCGCGCCGAGCAACTGCCCGCGCAGCTTCCGCTGCACCGCCCACTGCTTGCCCGGTCGCACCTTGACCGTCAGGCGCAACACGATTCCCTCGGGCGTGACCTGTTCGACGCCGAGCATCTCCGGCGGCTCCAGCACGTTCACCGAGAGCGCGTCCGATTCGACCGCCTTCGTGGCCGCGCCGCTGAGCACCTCGGTGGCCTTGTCGACGTCCGCGGAGTAGCTCAGCGGGACGTCCACCACGGCGTAGGCGAAGCCCTGGCTCGAGTTGCCGACGCGCAGCACCTCGCCGTTGCGGACGTACCAGACGGTGCCCTTCAGGTCGCGCAGCGTGGTGATGCGCAGGCCGACCGCCTCGACGGTCCCGGTGGCCTCGCCGATGTCCACGACGTCGCCGACGCCGTACTGGTCCTCGATCATCATGAACATCCCGGAAAGGAAGTCCTTGACCAGGTTCTGCGCGCCGAACCCGAGCGCGACGCCGACGATGCCGGCCGAGGCGATGATCGGGGCCAGGTCGATGCCCAGTTCGCCCAGCACGAGGATGAACGCGAGGCCGTAGATCAGGAACGTCGCCATCGACTTCAGCACCGAGCCGATCGTCTTGGCGCGCTGCCTGCGGCGTTCGGTCACCGCCGAGCCGAGCATGTCCGGCGCGCGTTCGCGCAGCGGCCGCAGCAGTGTCGGGATCTTGCCTTCGCTGCCCGAGGCCGGGAGCGTGGTGACCCGGTTGATGACCCGCCTTGTGAGATACCGCACCACGAAGGCGATGACCAGGATCAGGATGATCCGCAGCGGCTTCGTGACGAGCCAGCCCGCCGACGCGGCGAGCCACTCGTTGTGCGTGACCGAATAGACCTGGGCACACCACGTCCCGGATTCGGAGATGCAGCGGGGTGGGGCGCTGAGCACGGCATTCACTGGCGGGGAAAGTCCTTTCTCGTTGCTTGTCCCGGCGGCGCACAGGCGGCCGGCGAGTGGCCGCCGGGTCGCGGGTATGTGACACGTCACAGAACACGCGTGCGCCGGGGCCCTGATGTGTGGTCGACTATGCCTGCACCGGTGGAGGTGGTCGAGTGCCAGACCGACAACCCGTCCCCCTCGGCGGCGCCGGCCAAGCCATGGCCGAGCTGCCGCCGGAGGCGATCCTGCGTGCCTGCCCGGGAGGGTCCGCATCCGGCGGCTCCGTCCCGTCCGGGCCGGGGACCCGTCCAGGGGGAGCATCCCGTCCGCCCGGACAGCGTAGAGCCCGCGATCCGGTCGCCCCGGCGTGGGGGCGGCGCCGGGTCCTCCTGCTCAACGCCACTTTCGAGCCGCTGACCGCGGTGCCCATGCGGCGCGCGGTGGTGCTCGTCATGTGCGGCAAGGCGGAGGTCGTCCACGGCGATCCGGGCGGCGTCGAACTGCACGCCGCGACGGTGTCGCTGCCCGTTCCCTCGGTGATCCGGCTCAGCACGTACGTGCGGGTGCCGTATCGGGCGCAGGTGCCGCTCACCCGGGCCGGGCTGATGCACCGCGACCGGCACCGCTGCGCCTACTGCGGCGGCCGCGCGGAGACTATCGACCACGTCGTCCCGCGCAGCAAGGGAGGTCCGCACAGCTGGACCAACTGCGTCGCCTGCTGCGCGAAGTGCAACCACCGCAAGGCCGACCGGCTCCTGTCGGAGATCGGCTGGCGGCTGCGCGTGGTGCCGCGCGCCCCGCACGGCCCGCACTGGCGGCTGCTGGCGCATTCCAAAGAGGCCGATCCGCTGTGGCGGCCGTATCTCGGGTCGGCGGCCTAGCCGCCCGTTCCCGGACACGCCGGCGCCCCGGCTGCCTGTGCGGCGGCCGGGGCGAGCCGATGGACCGTGCTCGACGTCCCTGTTCCGGTGCTGGCGGTGCTCAGGCGGCGAGGCTGTAGTCGGCCTGGCAGGTGACGCGCGTGCCCATCGTGACCCGGGTGCCGCGCGTGACGCGAGTGCCGCGGGTGACCCGCGTGCCCATGGTGACGCGAGTTCCGGCGGTGACCCGGGTGCCGCGGGTGACGCGCGTGCCCATCGTGACGCGCGTGCCGCAGGTGACGCGGGTGCCTGCCGTGACGCGAGTGCCCCGGGTGACGCGGGTTCCGCGCGTGACGCGGGTGCCCATCGTGACGCGAGTGCCGGCCGTGACTCGGGTCCCGCGCGTAACGCGGGTTCCCCTGGTGACTCGAGTTCCCATGGTGACCCGGGTACCCATTGTCACGCGAGTGCCCGCGGTGACCCGGGTTCCGCGGGTGACCCGAGTGCCGCGCGTAACCCTGGTGCCGGACGTGACCCGCGTTCCGGGCACGAATCCGGTCTCGCTGGGTGACGAAATGGTCTCGGTGATCGCCTGAGCGGGGGGCTGGACGCTCTGCATGAGGTGTCCTCCTGGGACCGGTGCGTGACGGGCTGGGGCTGGGGAGGCGGGCACAAGGCCCGTACAGGTGAAAAAGCTACGAGGATTTCAAGGTTCGGACAAGCCGCTATCGCCCGGTACGGCCGCCTGTACGGCGAGTTGCCATCTTTCGGCCCGCAGCCCTTCGCCCCAACGTTCCAGCGGACGCGGGCCAAGCGGCGGACGGCGCCTCGGCGGCGACGAACGGTCGCCCCCGGTCGCCGGTGTCGCGCGGTGGCTGCCGGAGGCATCCGATACGCTCACCGGCGTGAACGTTGTCGAGACGATCCTGGTCTACGCGGTCATCCCCGGGGCCATTTACTTCGTGGTCGGCGCCGCGACCTTGCGGAAGAAGTTCTCGGGGACGCCGCGGTACCGGCCGGGGCAGCCGTGGGAGTACCCCGCTATGTGGTGGACCGCCAACCCGGACGGCGTAGGAGCCGGCCATGGCCCGGCGGTTGACGTGAATGCGGCGCCCGCGGGCGCTTCGACGGCCGCAGGAGGCGCTCGTGGCAAGTGGTGAAGTGACCCAGACCGCGGTCGCGGAGAAGGACCTGGCCTTCGGCGAGGTCATCACCAACAGCGGCAGGCTGTCCGCCGCGAAAATGTACGAGCCCGCGGCCCCGACGAGCCCGTTCACGGTGCAGCAGCTCGCCCGCCTGGACGAGGCCCTCACCTTCGCGACGCGCGAAACGGGCCTCGACTTCAGCATCTACCTGGGCGACCTGGGCGAAGACACCCGGGCCGGCGCGGAAAAGCTGCACGCCGCCACCGACGACCCGACGAACGCGGTGCTGCTCGGCGTTTCCCCCGCCCAGCGCGCGATCGAGATCGTCACCGGCGAGCGCGCCCACTCCCGCCTCCCCGACCGAGGCGCGAACCTGGCCGTGGCGAGCATGGTGGCGTCCTTCAAGGAAGGCGACCTGACCGGCGGTCTGGTCAATGCCCTGCGCATGCTGAGCGACCAAGCTGGCCCCGCGCCGAAGCACTGATACATCCCACACCAGAGCCGTCCCGCACTCAGCGGGACGGCTCTTTTACGTTCTGCCCTCCGGCGGTGCCGCCGTTCGTGAGGGCCACCCTCATTGACTCTGATTCCCCCAGGGTTCCCCTCACGACCCGCCACCCGTGCGTGAGGGCCTCCTTCACGGACTTGGATTCCCTCAAGGAGCCCTTCACGGGCCGCCTGCCCAGCTCGCCAGCCGCCGGATGCCGCCCCAATGCCGCATTGGGTGCATGGGACGCACCGAACGCCACATTGGGTGCGTCAGACGCACCCAATGCCACTTTGGGGCGCACGCCCCAATCCCCACGAGCTCAATCGCACCTGCCGCCGGAACGCACCCAACGCCACATTGGGTGCATCCCACGCACCGAACGCCACATTGGGTGCATCTGACGCACCCAATGCCACTTTGGGGCGCTAGCCGCACACCGTGAACCCCACCGCCACTAGCCCCAAACCGCGAACCCAGCCGCACCGGCGCACCCAACCATCGAGGCACCCAGCCTCTCTACCGCCTTGACAAGCACCCCCGAACCGTCAGCACAATCAAGCTTCGGGGTGCCCCACGCAACCAAAGCCGATGTCGCCGCCAGGCGACGAGAAGTCAGACCTGACTGTCAAAATCCCGAGCAGCCAACGCCCGGACAATCCCAGCACGCCCCTCGGAAACAAGCCGCCGCAACGCCGCCGGATGATCCCCTGCAAGCCACTCATCCGAAGCATTCACCGTCGCAGGCTCAACCGCCCAAGACGGATACAACCCAATCGCCGTCGGCTGCGCCCGCTCACTGGACCGCCGAGCCCAGACATCGTCAATAACCTCGAAGTACCGCTCAATATAATCCCCGAGCAAATGCTTCTGCCCCGGATGCGAGAACCCGGAAATCAACGCGTCAGAAACCGCATTAGGAATCTCGTCGTCGTAAATAGCCCGCTGCCAAGTATCCGCCTTAGCCTCAGCAGTAGGCTGCAACGCCCGAGACCGCTCAGCATGCCGCCGCCCAGCCGCAGTGTCGTCCCGCGCCTGCTCGGCATTGATCTCGTCCGCACCAGCCTTGCCGTGCGCCACCAGCGCCTGCAGCAACCGCCACCGCAAATCGGTGTCGACAGTGAGACCCGGCAACGGCGCGGACCCGTCCAGCCACCCGGCGATTTCCGCGAGAATGTCCTCGCTCAACACCCCGCCGGCCAGCGAGTTCACAAACGCCAGCTGATGGTCCGACCCAGCCTCCGCGGTCCGGGCCAGCTCCAGCAACCGGCCGCTGAACGCAGGCCAGCCCTCCGCCGCGGCCCACTTCTGGTCCGCATAAGAGTTGAGCGCCGTCTGCGCCTGCAGCAGCAACCGCTGCACGACCCCGACCTCGCTCTCGGCGTGAATCCCGCGCGCCACGAGCGTCACGAAGTCGCGAGCCTTCAGTTCGGCCTCGCGCGTCATCTCCCACGCGGCCGACCAGCACAGCGTGCGCGGCAGCGATTCGGTGATGTCGCCGATCCGGTCGATCAGCGTGGTCAGCGACGCCGGGTCGAGCCGCATCCGGCAGTAGGTCAGGTCGTCGTCGTTGACCAGCACGAGCTTGCCCGCGGCCTGGCCGACCAGGTCCGGCACCTCGGTGCGCTCGCCGGTGACGTCCAGCTCGACGCGGCGGGTGCGGACGATCTTGCCGTCGCTGTCCTCGTCGTACACGCCGACCGCGACGCGGTGCGTGCGCAGTTCGCCGGCGCCCGGCTTCGCGCCGGTCTGCACGACGGCGAACGACGCGAAGGTGCCGTCGGGCGCGATCTCGTAGCGCGGGCTGAGCGAGTTGAGGCCGGTGGTCTCCAGCCATTCCGCGCTCCACCACGACAGGTCGCGGCCGGACGCTTCCTCCAGCGCCGCCAGCAGGTCGGCGAGCGTGGCGTTGCCCCACGCGTGCTTGCCGAAGTACACCTTGAGGCCGTCGAGGAAGTGCTCGATGCCCACGTAGGACACCAGCTGCTTCAGCACGCTCGCGCCCTTGGCGTAGGTGATGCCGTCGAAGTTGACCTCGACCGCGTGCAGGTCGACGATGTCGGCCGCGATCGGGTGCGTCGAGGGCAGCTGGTCCTGGCGGTAGGCCCAGGACTTCTCGATGTTCGCGAAGCTGGTCCAGGCGTTCTTGTACTCGGTCGCCTCGGCCTGGGCGAACACGCTCGCGAAGGTCGCGAACGACTCGTTCAGCCACAGGTCGTCCCACCAGCGCATGGTGACCAGGTCGCCGAACCACATGTGCGCCATCTCGTGCAGCAGCGTCTCGGCGCGGCGCTCGTAGGCGTAGCGGGTGACGCGGCTGCGGAAGACGTAGTCCTCGAGGAAGGTGACCGCGCCGGCGTTTTCCATCGCGCCCGCGTTGAACTCCGGCACGAACAGCTGGTCGTACTTGGAGAACGGGTACGGGGTGCCGAATTTCTCGTGGTAGAAGGCGAAACCCTGTTTGGTTTCGACGAACAGCCGCTCGGCGTCCATGTGCTCGGCGAGCGACGCGCGGCAGTAGATGCCGAGCGGGATGGTGCGGTGCTCGTCGCGGAACTCGTCGGTCCACTCCGCGTACGGGCCGGCGACGAGCGCCACCAGATAGGTGGAAATGCGCTCGGATTCGGCGAACTGCGTGCGGCGCGCGCCGTCCTCGGTGTCCTCGGCGCTTTCGACGAGCGCGTTGGACACGACCTTCCAGTCGCGCGGGGCGTGCACCGCGAGCCGGTAGACGGACTTGAGGTCCGGCTGGTCGAAGCAGGCGAACATGCGCTTCGCGTCGGCGGTCTCGAACTGGGTGTAGAGGTAGACGCCGTCGTCGACCGGGTCGACGAACCGGTGCAGGCCCTCGCCGGTGTTCATGTAGCGGCAGTCCGCGGTGACGACGAGTTCGTTCTCCGCGGCAAGGCCGGGCAGCGCGATGCCCTTTTCCTCGGCGTAGCCGCTGACGTCGAGCTCAGTGCCGTTCAGCACGGCGGAGCGGACGCCTTCGGCGACGAGGTCGATCCACGACGCTTCGCCGGGACGGCTGCTGGAGAACCGCACCGTGGTGGTCGAGCGGAACGTCTTCTCCCCGGGACGGCCGCTGCCGTCGGTCAGGTCCAGCTCGATGTCGTAGGACGACACGTCCAGCAGGCCGGAGCGCTGCTTGGCTTCGTCACGCGTCAGGTTGGGGGCGGGCACGGGCACCTCTGGTCTTCGGATCCGGTGGGCACGACGTTCAGCATCCAATCATGACGGGCCGGGAAGGGGCGACCAGGGAACAATGCGGAGGGGCCGCCGCGTTGGCTCGCAGTGCGGGGGTTGGCCCCGTCCCCGGCGCGCGCCGGGGAGCAGCCTCGCCGAGGAGCCCGTGAAAAATGACTGACTCGTCCCAGCCCACCACGGTGGACTTCTACTTCGACCCGATCTGCCCGTTCGCGTGGATCTCGTCGCGGTGGATCCTGGAAGTCGAGAAGCACCGCGAGCTGGACCTGACCTTCCGGGTGATGAGCCTGTCGGTGCTGAACGAAGGCCGCGAAGACCTGCCCGAGCGGTACAAGGAGCTGCTGAGCGAGGGCTGGGCTCCGGTCCGCGTCGCGACCGCGCTGGCGCAGACCCAGGGGCAGGAAGCCGTGCGCGACTTCTACACCGAGTTCGGCACCCGCTACCACAACCAGCACAACGAGGACCGCAAGCTCGTCATCAAGGAGGCGCTGGCCGCGATCGGCGCGCCCGCCGAACTCGCCGAGGCGGGCGAATCGACCGAATACGACGAGGCACTGCGCAAGAGCCACCACGAGGGCATGGACCCGGTCGGCATGGACGTCGGCACGCCGACCATCCACGTCAACGGGAGCGCGTTCTTCGGCCCGGTGCTGTCGTCGATCCCGCGCGGCGAGGACGCGCTGAAGGTGTTCGACGGCGCGGTCGCGCTGGCGAGCTACCCGGACTTCTTCGAGCTCAAGCGCACCCGGACCGGGGACCTGAACTTCGACTGACGCGCGTTCGCGGGTGCTGGTCGCGTTTCTTCCGCGATCAGCACCCCAGCGCGGCCCTGGTGACGTCTTCGGGATACGGCGAGGTTTTCACCGCTTCCTCGATCGGCGTCTTGGCGGTCTTCAGCTCGTGCAGCCGCAGCAACCCGTCGCGATGCGTCCGGACGAACGCTTCGTCCACCGGGTCGCCGTGGCCGGGCACGACGACGCGCGGTTCGAGCGCGAGCAGCGCGTCCATTGCCGCGGCCCACGCGTCGAGTTGATCGTCCGGGCCGAACGAGTACGCGGTGAAGCCGTGCGGGCCGTGTTCCACGACGTCTCCGGCGAAGACGACATCCACGTCCGGCACGTGCACCAGCAGGTCGTGGTCAGTGTGCGCGACGCCGGGGTGCACGAGCGTGACGGTGCGGCCGCCGAGGTCGAGTTCGGCGCGGTCGGGTACCAGACGGTCCGGCGGCATGAGTCCGGTTCGTTCGATGGCGTCGGCGATCTCCGGCTTGCCTTCGTTGCGGTAGTGCGCGGCCCAGGTTTGCTTGTCAGCTTCGCCGTTTTTCAGCATGGCCTGCAGGCAGCCGGGGTGGGCCCAGACGTCGCAGGGCAGGAACGGCGTGGTGCCGAAGGCGTGGTCGAAATGCGCGTGCGTGTAGACGACCGACCACGGCAGTTCGGTCAGCTCGCGGACCGCGGCGGCGAATTCGGCGCCCTGGTCGACGTCGCCGCGGGTGTCGATCACCAGGCACTTCTCCTGGCCGAGCACTAGGCCGGTCGTGAGGTCCAGTTCGTCGTACCGGCGGGCGAAAACCCGGTCGGCCACCTCGGTCCAGCTCATTGCCCCTCCAGGATTCCGCGCGACAGCCTCGCCACGCTAGCGCTGACGTCCTGCTGCGCGGCGAGAACGACGTCGTTTCCGTGGCCGGTCGCGGCGAGTTCCCGGCCGGAGGTGCAGGTGCGCAGCGCTGTCGGAACATCGGTGGCCGCGTAGGCGGCCGCGGCGAGCGCGGCTTCGGCGGACCACGAGCCGGGCAGCGCGCTGACGATCGCACCCGCGCCCAGCTGGTCCTCGACGCACGGCCGCAGGGGACCGAATTCCGCGCCTTCTCCGAACATGTCGACGCCCCAGCGTTCCCCGGCGGGAATGACGCCGATCGGCCGTCCGTCGGCGATTTCCCTGGCTTCCGCCGCGGTCGCCGACGCATTCCGCAGGCAACCGGCCAATACGTGCGCGCCGGTTTTCGCCGCGGCCGCGCAGAGCGTCGCACCATTGGGGGAGGGGAGGGCGAGCAGCGTGCCGGACGGGATCTCCGTCACAGAAGACGGCCGGAGCGTCCATTCCTCTTCGCCCGCGACCACCGCTCCCGCTCCGCGCGCCTCGGCGATCCCGCGTTCGTCGCGCCACCGCACCGGAAGCACGCGGCCGCCGCGACCGACGACGAGATCCGTTGTGGTGCTGAAGGAAAGCACGTCGACGATGATCAGCACGGCGCATTCCGGGCCGAGGATTTCGACACCTTCGCCGCCCCATTCGAGTCGCACGTCCGTGCCGTGCTGCGCTGCGATGTCCACCCCCGGAGCATGCCGGGTCGGCGGCGAGATGGCACACTCCCGCTGTGCGTGTCTACTTGGGATCCGACCATGCCGGTTTCGAGCTGAAGAACCACCTTGTCCGCCACCTCGGCGAACAGGGGCACGAGGTGACCGACATCGGTCCGTTCGTCTACGACGCGGCCGACGACTACCCGGCGTTCTGCGTCGAAACCGCGCGCCGCGTGGCCGCCGACGAGGGCAGCCTCGGGATCGTCATCGGCGGGTCCGGCAACGGCGAGCAGATCGCCGCGAACAAGGTGCCGGGCATCCGCGCCGGGCTCGGCTGGAGCGTCGAAACCGCGCAGCTGACCCGGCAGCACAACCACGCCCAGGTGCTGGGCGTCGGCGCCCGGATGCACACTGAGGAGCAGGCGACCGAGATCGTCGAGGCGTTCCTGGCCACGCCGGTGGACCCGGCCGAACGCCACACGCGGCGCGTGCAGCAGCTGCTCGACTACGAGCGCACCGGCACCCCGCCCGCCCTGCCGGAGGCCTGATGCCCGAGGGGCACACGCTCCATCGGCTGGCCCGTCTCCACAAACGCCGCTACGCAGGCGGACCGGTCGCGGTCAGCAGTCCGCAGGGCCGGTTCGCCGCGGAGGCGGAGAAACTCGACGGGCAGGTGCTCGTTTCCGCTGAGGCGTACGGGAAACACCTGTTCCACGACTACGGTCCGGCGGGGACAGTCCATGTCCACTTAGGTCTGTACGGCACCTTCGGCGAAGCGCCGCTGCCGGAGACCGAGCCGGTCGGCCAGGTGCGGATGCGTCTCGTCGGCCGCACCCACTGGACCGATCTGCGCGGCCCGACCCGGTGCGAACTGCTGGATCCGGCGCAGGTCGACGCGATCAAGGCCCGCCTCGGCCCGGACCCGCTGCGCCGCGACGCGAAGCCGGATCGCGCGTGGGAGCGGATTTCGCGCTCGCGGACGACGATCGCCGCGTTGCTGATGGATCAGGCTGTGCTGGCCGGGGTCGGGAACGTTTATCGCGCGGAAGTGCTGTTCCGGCACGGGATTTCGCCGATGGTCCCCGGTCGGTCGCTGGACCGCGCGCTGTGGGACGACATGTGGGCGGACCTGGTGACGCTGATGCGCGCCGGGGTCCGGGTCGGCCGGATCGACACGGTCGCGCCCGAGCATTTGCCTGCGGCGATGGGGCGGGCTCCCCGCGAGGATCGGCACGGGGGCGAGGTTTACGTGTACCGGCGGGCCGGGATGCCGTGTTTGATTTGCGGGACGCCGGTGGCGCAGAAGGAATTGGCGGCGCGGAATCTTTATTGGTGTCCGACCTGTCAGCCTGCGTGAGTTCGGCGGTTCGAAGCGAGAGCAGCTCTCGTGTTTCTGCCCGCTTAGTGTTCGTCAACGCTCGATCGAGCGCAGGGCTTCCTGCGGTGTGCGGCCGGTCGCCTCTGCGAGGGCGGTGACCGCTCTCGCAGCCAGTGCGACCAGATACAGCGCCGCTCGCAACGCGTCCTGGCGGACGGCGGCGTCGGTGAGGTTGTAGGTATCCGCGTCCTCGTCGGCGAGGTAGGCCGCCACGGCGTCCACCGTGGTCCGGTGCAGGTTCGACTGCTTCTTCCGTTCGCTGTCGGGCATCCGGCCAGTTTCCTCCTGCGGGAACGACAAAGGCCCCGCGGCACGCCTGCCGCGGGGCCTTTCGCCGTTTCACCGGTCAGAAGTCGAAGCCTCCGCCGTCAAACCCGCCGCCATCGAAGCCGCCTCCGTCGAAACCTCCGCCGAAGTCCTGGCTTCCGTCGAATCCGCCGCCGTCAAAGCCCCCGCCGTCGAAGCCGCCGTCCGCTCCGTCCATGCCGCCGGCGTCCAGGGCGTCCGCCTGGCCCGCGTCGTAGCCGGATTCCCAGGCCGACGCGCTGGCGATGCCGCTCATGCCGGAGAACATGGCGCTGAACAGGAACATCGAGCCGAGGCCCCACGCGCCCGCCACGAGCGCGGGCTTCCACCACGGCTCGCTGTACCAGCCTTGCGGCACCGGGCGTCCCGCGACGCGGCCGCCGGGGTAGTAGTACGGCGTGTCCTGGCCGGGGTCGGGCGAGGCGGCGTAGCGCTGGCCCTCGACGTCCACCTCGCGGTGTTCGGTGACCTTGCCCGCGCGTTCGCGTTCGGCCTCGTCCGGCAGCGCCGGGCCGGGGTCCATGCCCATCGCCACGCGCGCGGCGCGCACGTAGTACAGGCCCTCGACGGCGGTTTCCTTCACCAGCCGGGCCTGTTCGACCGTCTTGGCCTGCTCCAGCTGCGAACCGGCGGCGTTGTAGCGCTCGCTCGCGTCGGCCATCGCCTGCTGGGAGGCGGTGTCGGTGCCGGTGATGTTGAGGACCTGGCCGCCGAGGCGTTCGACGAGGCGGCGCGCGTCGGCCTTGGCGTCCTCGAGCTGGCTCTGCTTGGCCGCGGCCTGCTTCCTGGCCAGGTACAACCCGCCTCCGACGATGACGACGACCAGCACGATCAGGAGGATCGCGGTGCCCATGGGTCACTCCGTGTCTCGATCTGACGCGACGGCCGGGCAGCCGTCCCTGAAACGGACAACGCGGACCGTGCGCGGAGAGTTCCCGGCGGCGCCGCCGATCGGGCGGTGGCCGACAAAACTAGAACACGTTATAGTCCGCGGCATGAAGTTCTCCTTGTCGATCGCGATGAGCCCGCTCGACCAGCTGACCGGGCTGGCCCGCGCCGCCGAGGAGGCCGGGTTCTCCTCGATCGTGCTGCCCGATTCGCTCTTCTACTCCGAGAAAGTGTCCGCCGACTATCCCTACACGCCCGACGGCAGCCGGTTCTGGGACGAGAACACGCCCTGGGCGGATCCGCTGGTCGCGACCGCCTCGATGGGCGCGGTGACCGAGCGGATCCGGTTCTACACGTCGGTGCTGAAACTCGGCTCGCGCAATCCGGTGCTGCTCGCCCGGCAGGTCAACTCGGTCGCCGCGCTGACCGGCGGGCGGTTCGGCCTCGGGCTGGGGATCGGCTGGTCGCCGGAGGAATTCGCATGGTGCGGCGCGCCGTATCAGCGGCGCGGCAAACGGTTCGACGAGGCCATCGAGGTGCTGCGGCTGATCCTCAGCGGCGACATGGTCGAGTTCCACGGCGAGTTCTTCGACTTCGACAAGCTCAAGATGAGCCCGGCGCCGCCGTCGCGCGTGCCGTTCTACATCGGCGGGCACACCGACGTCGCGCTGCGCCGGGCCGCGCGCGTGGCGGACGGCTGGTCGTCCGCGATGATGACGCTCGACCAGCTGCGCGACACCATCGGCAAGCTCAAGGGCCTGCTCGCCGAGCGCGGGCGCGCCGACGACCCGTTCGAGTTCCAGGCGGTGTGCGTCGACCGGTTCGGGCTCGACGGGTTCCGCGAACAGGCCGAGGCGGGCGTCACTGACGCGATCACCATGCCGTGGGTGTTCGAGGGCCACAGATTCGACGCGGACCTCGGCCCGAAGGTCGACGCGATCCGCAAGTTCGGCGACGAGATCATCGCGAAAATCGAGGAGTGACATGGGAGTCGAGGTCTGCTGGGACCCCGCGGCGAAGCAGCCGCCCGCGCGGGAAGCGGCGTTCAAGTCGATGACGGCGGCGACCGCGGGGGACAAGGACGGCTGGCTCGCGCTGTTCGCCCCGGACGCGGTCGTCGAGGACCCGGTCGGCCCGTCGATGTTCGACGAGGAGGGCAAGGGCCACCACGGCCCCGACGGCCTTTCCGCGTTCTGGGACAAGACGATCGGGAACGTCGAGAAGTTCGAGTTCGTGATCCGCGATTCGCACGCGGCGGGTTCAGAGGTCGCGAACGTCGGCACGATCACGACGTACTTGCCTGGTGGCTATCGCGTCGACACCGACGGGGTGTTCGTGTATCGGGTGAACGAGGACGGGTTGGTCGTTTCGATGCGGGCGTTCTGGGAGACGGAGCGGGCGATGGCGACGGCGCGGCAGGTTTGACGTCAGGCTGGGTCTGTTTCGGCGAAGTCGAGAACGTGTGTGGTGATGAGGTCGGGCTGCTGAAGCGTTAGCGCGTGCGTCGTTCTCGGCACGATTTCCGTGCTGATGCGGGGATTCAGCTTCGCGACCCGGGCGGCGACTTCGGACGCGCGATGGATATGGCTGCGTTCGCCGAGGACCAGGCGGACGGGGACTTCGATCGCGCGGAGTTCGTCGTCGGTGAAGACGTGCTGCGGCGGCAGGTGCGCCTTGTACTTCAGGCTGGCGAACAGCAAGGGCCGCAAGGTGCGCCGCACGGTCGGATCGCCGGCGACGATCCGGCGCTGGATCGCGGCGGGCAGGAGCCAGCGGAAGATCTCCCGGAAACTCCACAGGAGGAACTTCGGGACGCTGATCTCCGCGAAGCCGGCCGGTTCCAGGCCGATGACGCCCGCGATCCGGTCGGCGGAACGGGTCGCGAGGTTCAGCGCCAGGTACCCGCCGCGCGAAACCCCGGCCAGGTACGCCTTTTCCTGGCCGAGCGCGGCGAGGAGTTCAGAAAGCCATGCGGCGAGGTCGTCGTCGGTGCTGACGGAGACGGTCTCGACCGAGTGGCCCGGTTCGCCGATCGAATCGACGGCGTAGACCGGATGACGGGCGGCCAGTTCGGCGAGGTGCGGGTACCAGGACAGGGACGAGCCCATGATGCCGTGCAGCAGCACGATCGGCGTGCCGTGCCCGGGACCGCTGCGCCGGACGCGCGTGGGGCCGAACTTCGTCGGGATGTCCAGTTCCTCGGACGGAACCGGCCATTCTCGCAGGACTCGCGCGTAGACGGCGAAGTAGCGTTCTTGTGCTTTGCGGTCGGTGAAAGCTCCCGGCATCGTCCCTCCCCGAGACAGGTGCGCTTCCACCGTAGCAGCCCGGCAAGGGCCTCGGTCAGGAATTGTCCAGGCGCAGCAAGGTGTTCAGCAGGCTTCCGCCGGGCAGCCCCTCGTCGCCGAAGATCCGGTGCTGCACCTCGATCACGAGCGGCATCGCGGCGCGCAGGGCGGCTCCGCCGGAGTCGGTGACCTCGACGCGTTTGGCGCGGACGTCCTCGGCGCTGCGCGCGCGGGCGACGAATCCCTTGCGCTCCAGCGTTTTCAGGATCTGCGACACCTGCATCGGGTGGATGTCGCCGGACGTCGCGAGCCCGGACTGGGTCACCGGGCCGCCGGTGCGGTTGAGCCAGCCGGCGAGCGCGAGCGTCTGGAACTGCAGGTGCGTCAGGTCGAGCGGGGCGAGGGCCTGGTCGACCTCGCGGACGTAGCGGTGCACGACGCGCCACATGACGAATCCCACCGCGTTCTCGGGGGCGCCGAGCGAGGCGGTGGCGAAGAGTTCGGCGAGCGCGTCCTTGTCCATCGGGAGGCATCGTAGCGGTTGCCCGAAGATAGTAAACGCGTTTAGTATGAGACCGGACGGAGAGGAGCACGTCATGACTGACCTGCGGCTGGACTTCGGCCTGTACCGCTACGACAACACCCGCCCGCTGTTCGACGGCCGGGTCCGCTTCGAGGGCGTCGACGCGACCCTGCACACTGCCGACATCGTCTCGGACCTGTTCGAGCGGATGGTGCGGGGCAGGGAGTTCGCTGTCGCCGAACTGGGGCTCACGTTCTATCTGCGCACCCTGGACCTGCCGGATCCGCCGTTCGTTGCGCTGCCGGTGTTCCCGAACCGGCAGTTCCGGCATTCGGCGATCTACGTCAACGCGCGCAGCGGCATCCGGGAGCCGCGCGATTTGATCGGCAAGACGATCGGCGAGTTCGCGACGTACGGGCACGACGCGGGCGTCGTCGCGAAAGGCATGCTGTCCGACGAGTACGGCGTGCGGCCGGAACAGAGCCGGTGGGTGATCGGCGGATTCGACTGGCCGATGGAGTGGTTCGATTTCGTTCCGCGACTGCACCCCGCGGAAGTGGAGGTGCGGCAGGCTCCGGCGGGGAAAGCGCTCGGGCCGATGCTGGAGAGCGGGGAGATCGACGCGTTCATTACCGCGGATCCGCCGCGCGGCATCCGGGAGGATTCGCCGGAGGTGGCGCAGTTGTTCCCGGATTACGTGCCGGTGGAACGCGAGTATTACCGGCGGACCGGAATCCGGCCGATCATGCATGCGGTGGTCGTCCGGCGGGATCTGCTGGCGGAGAATCCGGGTCTGGCGGAGCGGCTGTATCGGGGGTTTGTCGACGCGAAGGAAGTCGCGATGGCGGATTACCGGCGGGGGCGCATTTTCAATCACATGGGCGATGCCGGGATGGTGCCGTGGTTCAGTGCGTTGTACGACGAGAACCGCCGGTTGTTCGGGGAGGATTGGTGGCCGTACGGAATTGAGAAGAACCGGCGGTCGGTGGAGGCTTTCCTGCGGTGGCACTTCGAACAGGGATTGTCGAAGAGGCTGATGAAGGTGGAGGAGATTTTCGTGCCGGAATTGCTGGATACCTAGTCGTTGCGCTGGCATGCTTCCGGATGTGGCGGACGAATGGTTCGAATACGACGGCGAGCTCGGCGAGACTGAGCGCCGCTTTGTCGAGGCGCTGCGGATTCGCGCGGCTCATTGGCGCGCGAGCCCGCTCGACAGCCGAGTGGATCCGCCCGACGCGGAGCTTCCGCTGATCGCTTCCCTGGACCTGTCCGATCCGGTCGCGCACTGCGTGCTCATGACCCTCGGGGTGCATCTGGACGGCCGGACCCTGCGCGGCGACGAGGTGCACAACCAGTTGTTCACCCTGCCGGACGAGCCGACCAAGCTGGCGTTCGCCGCGACCGGCGGGCCGGAAGACCTGGCGACGCGGGCGGCGAACTGGTTCGAAGCTGTCTTGCGTCGGCCGGTCGTGCGCTGCGAATGGACGCTCACGCGGCAGATCCACCTGTTCGCGGACACCGGGGAGATCGTCGGGGGCGGGGACGGCCGCAGGTTTTGCTCGCCCGGCCAGCTCGACCGGGTGGCCGCCACCGGTCGCCTCGACGGCGGACGCTGGGTCGACGCCGGAGGGTTCCGGCAGCCGGATCTCGTTGTCCGCGTCCGGTGATCAGGGCGGGTCGGTGAACGACGGCCGCTGGGTCAGGCGCCGCGGCGCTCCGCGGTCAGCAGGTCGACCGCGCCTGGCCGGATGCTCACTGTCCATCCGTCTAGGGGAAAGCCGCTCGCGACGTTCACCTTCCGCGGCGGGCGGGTGCCCGGCTACGACCGTGACCGGTGCGCAGACGCTGGCCGAAGCGCTCGCCGCGCATCCTGGCGATCATGCCCGGGCTTTTCAGGTCTACGAGGCGAAACACCGGCGGCAGGTGGACCCGAAGCATCGGCGCGTCAACCTTGTCGCCGCGCTGCTCGTTCCGCGGACTCGGCACGGGCTGGCACTGCGCAATACCGTCGGCAGAGCGGTCGGCCTCATCACCCGAAACGCCGTGACTGCCAAGGAGAACAGCTGCCGGGACCTCGGTCAGGCGAGGCCCAGTTCCTCGCGCAACCCTTCCCACGCGATGACGTCGTCCTCGTTCCCGGTGTGTGGCGCGGAAAACCAGTCCGCGTACTCGCGCAGTTCGGAGAGCCGCCAGTCGAGGGCGAACAGTTCCAGCATTGCGGGGTCCAGACCCGGGGTGCCGGGCAGGTCGGCGTAGTCGCGTTCGCGCGGGGCGACGGCGAGGGTTTCCCAGTCGACCAGGCGCAGGCCCTCAGGCGTGGCGACCTGGTTGCCGTGGTGGGGTTCGCCGTGGGTTGGGACCCAGGAGCCGCGCCGGGAGGCGGCAAAAGCGGCCAGTTCGAGGTAGCGGTCGTTCCAGCGTTTGATCGCGTCGCCGCGGGACGCGAGGGCGGTGCGGGCTTCTTCGGCCAGCGGGCCGGACGTCCAGGGTTCGGCCGTGCGGGCGCGCAGTTCGTCGGCGAAGCCGGGGCCGACCTTTGGTGCCCACTCGCGCAGTCCGGCGGGCGGCGGGGTGCGGTGCAGGGCGTCGAGCGCGGCGAGGATTGCCGGTTTGTCGACCTCGTCTTCCGCGGGGCTGCGGCCGTCCAGCATCGGGGTGACGCTGAGCGCACCGGCTCCGGTGTCGACGGTGAACCGGCCGGACCGCGTCGGCACCGGGGCGCAGACGAACTCCAGCCCGGCGGCGGCCAGTTCGGCGGCGCTCGCGTAGGTGCTTTCCAGCGACGCCGCGGTGTGCCGGGGTTCGAGCTGGTCCAGCGTGACGAACAGGGAGTCGGCGCGCCAGTGGTGCGCGCCGAAACCCCAAGGCAGGTAAGCGATCTCGGAGACGGGCTGCCACTGTTCGGCGAGTACGCGGGTGATGGTGTCGTCGGTGGGAAAGGCCGGTCGGGATCGCACAAAACGGATACTAGGCAACGCTTCGCGGTGGGAGCAACGGAGTTTCTAGAACAGCTCGGTCCGGTAGTTTTCGTCGACCACGTCGTACAGGCCGCCGTTCACGAGGTCGCCGAGGCTGTTGTTGATTTTCTGCGCCTGTTCGGCGATGGAGAGGGTGTAGAAATCGCCGCCGAGGGTCGCTGCCTCGGCGAGGCCGCGAGTGTCGCCCTCCCACAATTTCGCCCGGATGACAGCTTTTCCGCACTGACCGAACACTTCGCGCACGCGGACGACCGTCGCGAGGACCGCGGGTTTGTTGTCCGCGCTGAGCATGCTCAGCAGTTCCGGATCGTCGGTGACGAAGGCGTCGCCGTTGACGCGGATCACCTCGCGCAGGCCGGGCACGAAGAACACGAGCCCGATCGACGAGGTGGCGGTGACGTTCTCGAAGGTGTCGGCGAGCTTGTTGCCGGGACGGTCGGGGATGGCGAGCGTCCACGGGTCGAGGACCCGCACCGAACCGGGCGGGTCGCCTTTCGGGCTGACGTCCATCAGGCCGTCCGCGCCGAAGGTGGCGGCGCAGAAGAACGGGCTGTGCGCGATGAACCGCATGGCGAATTCGCCGAGCTGCGGTTCCTTTTTCTCGGCGATGAACTGGTCCGGGAAACCGATGATCTCCCGGATGCGCGCCATGGTGATCGGGCTGTACGCGTCGGCTGCGGTGGTCATGGGCTCTCCCGTCACAGGTCGAGGACGAGGCGTGGGGTGCGGGCGCGGGACACGCAGACGAACATCCGGTCGCCTGCCGCTTGTTCGCTCGGGGAAAGGATGCCGTCGCGGTGGTCGGGGACGCCGTCGAGCACCTTGGTCTCGCACGAGCCGCAGATTCCGGACCGGCACGAGGTCACCGGGCGGATGCCGGCCTTTTCCAGTGCGCTGACAATGCTTTCGTCGGCGGCGACGGACACGGTCTTCTTCGAGGCCGCGCATTCGACCTCGATCGGCTTGTTCTCCGCGGGCGGAGCCTGCGGGGCTTTGAAGCGTTCCAGGCGCAGTGCTTCGGCGGGCCAGTTCTCGGCCGCGGTGTCCAAATCGGACAGCAGCGAAGCCGGTCCGCAGGCGTAGACCTTCGCCCCGGCTTCGACGGGATTTTCCAGTGCGGACAACGAAATCCGGCCGATGGTGTCCGACGGATGGCAGTGCACGCGCTCGCCGTAGCCGCGGAGTTCGTCGAGGAACGGCATCGACGTGCTGGTGCGGCCGCCGAAGTACAGCTGCCAGTCGGCGCCCTTGGCCGCCGCGGTGCGGACCATCGGCAGGATCGGGGTGATGCCGATGCCGCCGGCCACGAAGACGTACGACTGGGCGGCGTGGAAGCCGAAATTGTTCCGCGGGCCCTTGATCGCGACGCGCTGGCCGGGGCGGAGAAACGCGTGCACGTATTCCGATCCGCCGCGGCTCGCGCGTTCCCGGCGGACGCCGATCCGGTAGTACGCGCGTTCGCCGGGCGGACCGCAGAGCGAGTACTGCCGTTCGACGCCGTTCGGCAGCACGAGGTCGATGTGCGCGCCGGGCTCCCAGTTCGGCAGCGGTTTCCCGGTGGCGGCCGCCAGGTCCAGCGAGACGACGCCGTCGGCTTCCCAGCGCAGCTGCCGGACGAAGACGTCCAGCTGCCCGGCGGTTCCGGCGTTCGAGGTCATCGGCTTCCCTCCCTTTGTTAACGTTGTTACTCCGCGCCTCGCCGAGAGTATTGGTAACATCGTTAACATGTCAACCGACACGAAACGGGCGGGAATCGCCGCGACGCGCGCCGAGCGGGCGGTGGCCGAGGCGCTGGACCTGGTCGACGCGGGCGGGCTGGAGGCCCTCACCATGCGCCAGCTGGCCGACCGGATGGGGCTGCACCTGCCCGCGATCTACCGCCTGTTCGACGGCAAGGACGCGCTGATCGACGAGATGGCCGAGGCGATCCTCGCCGGCGCGGTGGCGAAGCTGCCCGCCGGGGACGGCGACTGGAAGAGCCGCGTGCGGAGCATGGCCGCCGGATTGCGCACGGCGCTGCTCGCGCATCGGGACGGGGCGCGGATCGTCGGCGGGAACTACGCGGCGAAGCGCAGCAATCTGACCTTCGTGGACAGTCTGCTCGGCGGCCTGCTGGCGTCCGGGCTGCCGCGCAAGCACGCGATCTGGGCGACGAGCGCGGTTTTCTGCTTCGTGCTCGGCGAAACGCTCGAGGAGCAGGGCGCGACCGGCGACGAGGTCGAGGTGCTGAAGAGCGTGCTGGGGGCGCGGAAGTACGTGCACCTGGAGGCGGGGCCGGTGGAATCGATGCTCGATTTCGAGGAGCGGTTCCAGTTCGGGCTGGAGCTGCTGCTCGCCGGGGTGGACGCGGTGGCGGGGCGGCCCTAGTTACCGGCGGATTCCGTCCAGCAGGTAGGCGGTGCGCCGGTCGTAGGCGTCCCGGGCAGGCCGTTCGCCGTGCTTGAGGGCGAGGGCGTTGTCGACGACGAGCGCGTGGAGATCGCCTGCGGTGAACTCCGGCCGCACCGCGCCCGCGGCCCGCGCCGCCGCGACCAGTTCTTCGTTCGCCTCGCTTCCGACCCGGCAGATCTCCATGAGCTGCGGCGAGTGCGGATAGATCTGCAACAGGACGTCGTTGACGGCGGGCTGGCGGTACTGGAGGTCGCGCAGTTCGGTGAGGTAGGAGGCGATCCGCTCGCTGGCGTCGTCGATGGCCCGCGTGCGATCGATGACGGCGAACAGTTCCGCCGCGACGACCTCTTCGATCACCGCCTCGATGAGCCCGATCCGGCCGCCGAACCGGTTGAAGATCGTGGCCTTGCTGACCCCCGCCGCTCGCGCGACCTCCTCCAACGGGACCGTGAGGCCGCGGCCTTGGAAGGCGCCGATCGCGGCGGCGCGGATCTGCTCGGAATTGCGCCTGGCGTCGGCGCGCAGCCCGGACTCCGAAGGCACTTCGCCCTCCCTCTCGCTGTCGCCTCGCGGCGTAAGTTGACTCGCTTGGTCAGCTTACCTAAAGTCGGGAGAGGAGAAGTTGACCAGTGGGGTCAACTTAGATCTAGGGGCAGAAATGATCGTTGTCACCGGCGCTACCGGCGGGCTGGGCGGCACCACCGTCGAGCACCTCCTCAAGCGCGTACCCGCCGACCAGGTCGGCGTCAGTGTCCGGGATCCCGCGAAGGCGCAGCACTTCGCCGACCGTGGGGTGCGCGTGCGACAGGGTTCCTACGAGGATCCGGCCGCGCTGCGCGACGCGTTCGCCGGTGCGGAGCAGGTCCTTCTGGTGTCCGGCAACGATCCGGCCGCCGACCTGGTCAGCCTGCACCGAGGCGCCGTCGACGCAGCTGTGGCGGCCGGGGTCCGGCGGATCGTCTACACGAGCCAGCACGGAGCTGTCCCCGGAAACCCGTACAGGCCGTCGGACATCCACATCGCCACCGAAGCGATCCTCGCCGACTCCGGAGTCGCCTGGACCGCACTGCGCAACGGCGCCTACGGCCCGCTTGACCAGGTGCTCGGCCCGTGGCAGCGGACCGGCGAGATCGCGCAACCGGCAGACGGGCCCGTCCCGTACACCGACCGTGCGGACATCGCCGAGGCCACTGCGGTTGTCCTCGCTGGCACCCGCGTCATCGACGGCCCTGTCACGCTCGCCGCTCCGGCCGCGGTCACCTTCGACGACTTCGCCGGGATCGCTTCGCGGCTCACCGGTCGTAGCGTCAAACGTGTTGTCGTGGAAGACGAACGGTGGGTTGCCGACCAGGTCGCGGTCGGCGTCCCGGAACAGCTGGCGCGGCTGATGCTGACCTGGTACCAGGCTTCCCGCGCTGGCTATTTCGTCGAGTCCGGCACCCTGCTGGCGGAGCTTCTCGGCCGCGAGCCGCGCTCGGTCGCGGAGCGGCTTGCCGTCAGCCTCGACCCGGCTGCGGGCTGATTCCCGCCACCGCGATCCGGAACAGCCGGCTGGCTTCGGCGGCCGGTTCCGGATGGCGTTCGGTCGTGAGCGTGATGCCGACGATCAACGCGATCAGGTCGCCGACCGTCACCTCCGGCGAGACAGCCCCGTCGCGAGCGGCGCGGGCCACTAGCGGCGCCGCGGATTCCTCCAGCGTCATCGAGCAGGAGTTTCCGTGCGTCGGATCCGGCACGTCGTACGCGAGGGCGGCGGCGAGGCCGCGCGCGGTCACGCAGTAGCTGACCACGTCGTCCAGCCATTCCAGGAGTGCGCGGCGGCTGTCGGCTTCCCCCACTAGTTCTTGAGCACGCGCGGCTAGCAGCGCGATCCGTTCCTGCGAAACGGCTTCTAGTAGTGCGTGCCGGGTGGGGAAGTGCCGTCGCACGGTCGCGGAGCCGACCCCGGCGGTGCGCGCGATCTGCTCCAGCGACGCGTTCGCCCCGTGCGCAGCGACCTCCGCCTCGGCCACCTCGAGAATCCGCGCGTAGTTGCGCCGCGCGTCCGCGCGCTGCTGGCCGGGCATGGCGTGACCTCCGGGTTTGCTAAGTGGCGGGCCCCGCCGTATCGTAGCGGACACGAAATGGCGGGCCCCGCCACTTAGCGTTCCCAGGGAGAATCATGAGTGAGGCAGCACCGGTACTGGTCGTCGGCGCGACGGGACGGCAGGGCGGCGCGACGGCGCGCGAGCTGCTGGCGGCGGGCGTTCCCGTCCGCGCGCTGGTCCGGGATCCGGCGGCGGACCGGGCGAAGGCGGTCGAAGCGGCGGGCGCGGAGCTCGTCGTCGGGGATTTGCTCGATCGGGACGGGCTGGCCCGGGCGGTGAAGGGCGTGCGGGCGGTGTTCAGCGTGCAGATGCCGGACATGAGCGGGGCCGAGCCGGATTTCGCCGGGGAGGTGACCCCGGCGGTGAATCTCCTCGAGGCGGCGAAAGACGCGGGCGTGCCGCAGTTCGTGCACACCTCGGTGAGCGGCGCGGGATCGCCGGAACTGGCCGACGAGCGCTGGGCGTTCCTGGCACCGGCGATGGAGGCGAAGGCAGCGATCCAGGATCGGCTCCGGGCGGCGGAATTCCCGCGATGGACCCTGCTCAAGCCGGGGTTCTTCATGGAGAACTTCCTGCCGTCCACGCAGTACGTCTTCCCGCGCGGCATCGAGGGCGGGCTGGTGACGATCCTGCGTCCGGAAACCCGGCTGTCGCTGGCCGCGACGCGCGACATCGGCCGGGCGGCCGCGGCGGCGATCGCGGAACCGGAGCGGTTCCACCGGGTCGAACTGGAACTGGCGAGCGACTACCGGTCGATGGCCGAGATCGCGCCGATCCTGTCCCGGGTGCTGGGCGTGCCGTTGTCGGTGCCGGACATGACCGTCGAGGAGGCGCTCGCCGCGGGGATGCCGCCGATGGGCTTCTCCCACGCGATGCTGAACGCGCTCGGGCAACCGGCGCGGCCCGAGTTCGCGCGGGAACTCGGGATTCCGCTGACCAGCTTCGAGGAATGGGCTGAGACGGCTATGCGGGCCTGAACGCTTGGCGCAGCAAGGCTTCCAGGCCCGGACGGTGCACGGGTCGTCGGTGTTGAGTGCACAGGACCCTCGTCGCCGTTCTGGCACGGCGGGCTGCTTTCCCGGTAGAAAGGAAAGATCATCGGGGAGGGAGTACCCAGTGAAGGTCCTTCTGCGTAAATTTGTCCCCATCGCGGCAGCCGCCGTCTTGGCAGTCACCTTGGCGCCGTCGGCAGCGGCGAGTCCGGCAGCTTCGCCCGAGTGGCGCGTCGCCGACGGCCAGTTGCTCTGGACCGCGCCGAAACCGCTGTTCGGCGACGGTGCGGTGGAGTTCTGGTCCGGCGGCAAGCTGCTCGGCCGAGCCCAGCCGCAGGCCGACCTGCGGACGTTCTCGCTGCCAGCCGGCGGGATCCGCGATCTGCGCGGGCTGGAGGTGCGCGTCGGCGGCCGTTCGCTGACCAATCCGCCTCGCGCGACGGCGAAGCAACCGGCCGCGGTGCCGCTGCCCGAGCTGCCCGCTAATGCGGTGGATCCCGGTAAACCCGGGCAGTTCTCGACGGTCAAGGGCGAGTATTCGCTCGACCCGGTGCGGCTGCCGGGGCTGGACGGGCCGATCGAGATGCAGGGCCTGGTCGTCGCGCCCCGGCACGCGCCGGGGAACCGGCCGCTGGTGGTGTTCCTGCACGGCCGTCACCAGCCCTGCTACCACCCGGCCGATCCGGGCGACTACTCGACGGCCTGGCCGTGCAAGGCCGGGATGCTGCCGATCCCGAGCTACCGCGGCTACCTGCAGACCCAGGAATTGCTGGCGTCGCAGGGATTCGTGACAGTGTCCGTTTCGGCCGACGCGATCAACGCGCTCGACCACGCGGCCCAGGACGGCGGCGCGCAGGCCCGGTCGTCGCTGGTCCGGCTGCACCTGGCGCACTGGGCGGACTGGTCCGGCAGTGACCGCGCGACCGCACCGCAGATCGTCCGGGATTCGCCGGCCGCGGATCTGTCGAATGTGGTGCTGGTGGGGCATTCCCGCGGCGGCGAGGGCGTCAACCGCGCGGCGATGGACAGCCTGTATCCGCCGCCGGGCGACACCGGGTTCTCCGGGCCGGTCCGGTGGAAGATCCGCGGCGACGTGCTCATCGCGCCGACCGTGTTCGGGTTCAACCCGGTGCCGGACGTCCCGTCGGTCACCTTCCTGCCCTCCTGCGACGGCGACGTTTCGAGTCTTCAAGGGCAGCAATACGTCGACGGTACGCGCGGCGTCAGCCAGGGCACGGCTCTGCACAGCGCGCTGTACATCTCGGGCGCCAACCACAACTACTTCAACTCGGAATGGACGCCCGGCGTCGCGGTGGCTCCGGCGCAGGACGATTTCTTTTCTCCGCAGCCGGATCCGTACTGCTCGCCCGGCATGCCCGCGCGGCTGACGGACGCGCAGCAGCGAGCGGTCGGCGCGACCTATGTCGCCGCTGCGGCGCATCTGTTCCAGAAGCACGATCTGCGCATGGAGCCGCTGCTGGACGGTTCCGGCGTGCGCGCGCCGTCCGCCGATCCGGCGCACGTGCTGTCCCACGCTCTCGGCGGCGCGCGGACTCCGGTGCTGGTCCCGGATTCGTCGACCAAGGTCACCGGGAGCGGCGACGTCTGCCAGCAAGTGGGTCCGGACCGGCGGTGCCTCGTCGACTCCGGCGCGTCCAAATCGCCGCACTTCGTCGGGCTGGACGACGCTCCCGATCCGTCGCGGACCGCCGTGCACGTGCGCTCCGCGACGGCCGGGGCACCGGCGAAAATCCAGCTGCCGCAACCGGTTTCGCCGAACGGTGCGCGGGCGCTGGCGATGCGGCTCATCGCGCCGGAGAACGTCCCGGCCGAGTCGTTCGACGTCGCGGTCTTCGACACGCGGGGGAAACGCACAAAACTGGGTGCGGTGACGGTGGCCGGACTGGCCGGGAACGAACGCACGAAATCGTTCTGGGGCCAGGAAGTCCGGGTCCCGCTGCCGCCGCACCTGGAGGTGGCCAGCCTGGAGCTGACGCCGCGGACAGCGGGCGGCGAGGCGTGGCTGCTGGACGCGTACGCCTGGCGTCCCGGCCTGCCCGACCCGAACCCGGCTCCGCTGACCCGGATCGACCTCGGTTCGATGACGGTCAAGGAAGGCGGTTCCGGCTCGAAGACATACCAGATCCCGGTCACCGTGACCGGCGACGGCGGCGGTTCGCTGCGCGTCTTCCGGGCGGACACGGTCTCGCCGATGTCAGTGAAGTGGACCTATCAAGCGGTCACGCTCGCGCCGGGACAGCACACGCTCGACCTGCCCGTGACGGTCGCCGGGAACACCCGGTGGAGCTGGCCGTACCGGATGCTGGCCGAGGTGCAGGCCACCCGCGGCACGGTGATCGGGTCGGCGGAGGGCTCGCTGAACGTCGAGAACGACGACCCGGCTCCGAAGATCAGCGTCGGGCAGTCCGAGGTGACTGCGGTGGAGGGCAGTGCGCTGACGTGGCCGGTCCGGCTGTCCACAGTGGCCGATTCGGACGTCAGCGTGCTCGGGCAGGTGAAGGCGCCGAAGAACCGGCCGGAACTGATGACCTCCGACGTCGATCCGGAGTGGCTGATCGAGCACGGCCTCGATCCGGCGAAGAAGCAGCCGTTGTCGGAGACCGGATTGACGGCAGTGGTGCAGATCCCGGCGGGCAAGACGAGCGGTGAGCTGACGATCCCGACTGTGCGGCATGACGGGGCGGACCCGGCGAAGCACGTGCTGCTGCAGGTGACGGGCGAGCCGAAGGAATCCGGCCCGGACGTGGACGTCACGGGGACGGTGACGGACGCGGGCTGAGGCCGGACCGCTCGGTCAATCCTCCTGGTCCGGGTTTCGGGCCAGGAGGATTTTCCGTCCGCGCCTGCCGGTTTCGCGGAAACCGTGCCGCAGACAGAACGCGAGTGCCCGGGGGTTGACGTCTAGGACTTCGAGTACCAGCGGCTGTTTCCGCTCCGCCGCGACGTCGATCAGCCAGCGGAGCAGCCGCCCGCCGATTCCTTGGCTTTGGTAGCGCGGGTCGAGTTCGATCCGGCCGAGCCAGATCTCCGTCGGCCGGTACTCGACCGCGAGCAGGCCGGCGTCTGCGCCGTCGATCGTGATCACCTGCCATGTGCCGGGGGAGAAGGCGCGGTCGTGGTAGCGGCGCTGGGTTTGGTCGTCCCAGCCCCAGATTGCGGCGACGTACTCGCCCAGCGCGGCCCGGTGGACGCGGAAGCAGAAATCGCTGTCCGCGGGCGTTGTCGGACGCAGGCCGATCTTGCCTGGCATGTGTTCAGGGTAGCGCGGTCACCGGTCCTGGTTGCGGGCTTTCGGCAGGATCCGCCGCGACGCCGATCAGCCAGCGGAGCAGCCGCCGCCGATTCCTCGGCCTTGGTATCGCGGGCCGGGTGCGAAGGCGTGGTCGTGGTAGCGGCGCTGGGTTTCGTCGTCCCAGCCCCAGATCGCGGCGACATGCTCGCCCAGCGCGGCCTGGTGCACGCGGAACGGAAATCGCTGTCCGCGGCCGGTCATCGGTCTTGGTTGCGGACCTTCGGCAGGATCCGCAGCATGGCTGTTCCCGCTGCCAGCAAAGCGAATCCCGCCAGCAGAAGCCACAGGACGTTCACTCCGGTGAACGCGAGTCCGCCGGTCATTCCCGCGGCCGAGGCCGCGCCGATTTTCTGGTACATGGGGTTCTCTCTTCCGTCCGGGTGTTCACCAGTTCTTGCGGGTGCGCAGGAGCGCGTCCGCGTATGCCTTGAGATGGCAGGCTTGCAGGAAATAGTCGAGCACCAGCTCGTACATCGACGCGGCGAGCAGCATCCGGCGCCAGCCGCGGTAGCGCACGGTCACTACCCGCTCCACTACGAAGATCGCCGAGATGCCGAGCCACCACGGGTTGAGGTGCAGGCCGCCGCGGAACAGGGCGATCGCGAGGGCGGTCAGGTAGATCCCGCTGACCAGCACGCCCGCGATCGTCATCAGCTGTCTGCCCCAGTACCGCCACGTGACGCGGGTCAGTCCATATTGGACACAGTTCTCCACCGCGCCGCGCTTCCACCGCAGGCGTTGTGTCCACAGTGCACTCCAGCTCGTCATGACCTCGGTTTCCAGCGTGCACGCGCTGGGCGAGATCACCCGGTGACCGAGGTGCAGCAGGGCGAAAGTGAGTTCGTTGTCCTCGGTGAGCACGGTGGTGTCGTAGATCCCGCCGCGGCCGTCGCCTGCGGGCAACTGCCCGGCTAGCCGGGCGTCAGCGACTTCGCGGAGGGTGCGGACCCGGAACATCGCCGCGGTTCCGGTCAGCACCAGGCATTTTCCGCGCAGCCGGTGCACGTCGCGGGCGTAGCGGGCGTATTCGTTGCGCTGGAGGTGTCCGACGAAACCGCCGCCCGGTCCGCCGCGGAAGACTCCGCCTACGCCGCCGTATCCGTGGTCGAGGTGGTGCAGTGCGGTGCTGACGAACTGCGGGTCCAAAGTGGAATCGGCGTCCTGGACGAGGATTACGTCGTCCTCGTCCAGGCGCGGCAGCAGCCAGGCGAGCAGCTGGTTGAGGGCGCCGGCCTTCTTGTGCGTGTTGTTTGTGGACGGTCGCACCCGGGCGCCGGCGATCGAAGCCACGGCGGCGGTGTTGTCAGTGCAGTTGTCGGTGACGACGAAAACCTCGTCGACGCTCCGGTCCTGTCCGCGCAGCGCGGCGACGGTGTGCGCGATCTGGGCTTCTTCGTCGTGCGCGGGGATGACGGCGACGACGCGCACGCTGCCGGAACGGTGCCGTCCGGTTCGTGGTTCGGCGAGCGTGGGTGCGGACATGAGCTGGGGTCCTCTGCGCGGAACTGCGACGTGGTGCGTCGCGCTTGACCCTTACTCTGTCGGCGGTCACGGAACGCTACATGAATCGTCCAGAGACCACCCGCGCGGGGGAGAATTTCCGCGAAACCTGTGTACTGCCTAGGGATTCTCAGTCTGCCAAATGGTCACTGTGCGTACTTCCTACTGAGACTGACGGTGCGTCCGCGGGGTCATCAGGCGGGTGATGAGCGGCGTCGAGCCGAGCCCGTGCAGGGCGACGCTGCCGAGGACGCAGACCACAGTCAGGGTCAGGACGAGGTCGCTCTCCTCGCCGGTCAGGCCGTTGATCGCCAGCAGCCCGAACACGACCGACGTCGTGCCGCGCGGGCCGAGCGCGCCGACGAGGAACCGGTCCCGGTGCGGCATCCGGGTCCGGCTCAGCGACAGCATCACCGGCACGATCCGCAGGACGGTCAGCGCGAGCAGGCAGAACACGACCGGCTGCCACGCGATGCCGAAGGACACCACGACGACCGCGGCGCCGCCGACGACGAACCACATCGCCATGGTCAGGATCCCGGTGACCTCTTCGAGCAGTTGCAGGTCCTCCGACGGCCGGGCGAAGTGCTCGCGGGCGTGGCTGTCCGAGATGCGGAGGTGCCGTGCGGCGAAGGCGCGGTAGACGTAGCGGAAGGCGATCCCGCTGACGAAACAGGCGACGAATCCGTTGCCGTCGATGGCGACTGTCGCCGCGTAGGTCAGCAGGGGAGTCGTGAGGAGGGCGATGCGCCGTCCCTGTCCGGAAGTCCAGCCGGCGCGGACGGCGAGGAACAGCAGGATGCCGATCGCCGTGCCGACGACGGCTCCGGCGACAATGGCTTTGATCGCGAACGGCAAAGCGGTCGCGAGCGCTTTCCCGCCGGTATTGGCCGTATTGTCGCTGCGCGCGAGAATGAGTGCGAAAAGGAACAGCGGCGAGACCAATCCGTCGTTGTAACCGCTTTCGACATTCAGCACGCTGCGCACTTGCGGCGTGAGAGTTCGGTCCCGCACGACGCGTTCGGCGGCCGCGAAATCGCTCGGGATGACGATGCACGCGACGATCAGCAGCAACGGCCACGACAGACCCGGGAAGAACGCCCAGCCGGCCAGCATGGCCAGGCCGAGGCTCAGCGGCAGCGCGAAGAACAGCACCCGCGCGACGAGGCCCGGCGCGTGTCCCCACAGCCGGCCGCCGCGCACCTCGGTGGCGTCGACGAAAAGCAGCATCGCGAGAATGAGTTCGGCGACGTGCTGCGCGATTTCGGTGTCGAAGACCTCGAGCAGTTTCGCCGGACTCGCGAACAACGCGGTCGCGGCCCCGCACAGCACCATCAGCACGGGAGCGGCGATGTTCCACCGGTCGAGCCGTTTGGCCGCGAGCGCGCGCAGCAGAACCGCGGTCGAGAGGACCAGCAGTGCGGTAATCATCGTTCGTGAGGCTCCACGGCTTTTGGTCGCGCCCAGCCGTCTTCGGCCGCTGACGCTCCACAGTGTACCGGCGGGGGCCGGCCGGGCCCGGCATTCCGGGTGTACGTCACGTCCACCCGGATTCGGTCGATGGTTGGACGATTCGGCGGGCTCCGCTCCCTAGCGTCGGGAACGCGGGTGTTCCGGCCCGCCTTACTCCAGAAGAAGGCCGTGATGACTGACGCTCTCATCATGGGCGGGATCCTGCTCGCCCTCGTTCTTTTCACCCAGGTGGGCCGCCATCGGCACAACCTGGTCATGGGCATCATGCCGTTCGTTTCGTGCACCGTCATCGGGGTCCTGTACTTCACCGGCGGGATCTCGCTCACCGCGCCGAACCTGACGGCCGGCCTGGTCGGGGCTGTCGTCGGCGGAGTCGCCGGCGTGGGGCTGATCGCGACCACGCGGGTGGAGCGCAGCCCGGACACCGGGCGCGTGCAGACCTGGGCGGGCTGGCCGTACCTGCTGATCTGGCTCGCCGTGCTGGGCGGGCGGCTGGTGTTCGTGTGGGCGGTGGAGAACGTGCGCCCGTTCGCGGTGAAGGTCGGCGAATTCCTGGTCAGCGCGCATCTGGACAAGGACGGTGTCGGCCTGTTCTTCGTGCTGATGGCGCTGGCGATGGTCGCGGTGCGGGCCGGCGGGGTGCTGTGGCGGTCCCGGCAGCTCGAAGCCGTCCGCGATGGGCAGCCGGTGCGGGCCTGACTACGCTGAGCTGCGAAGAAGCCCAAGGGGAGGGAATGCGATGACTCGGCTGCCGCTGGTCCTGATGCGGCTGCTCACGCCGGTCGCGTTCGTCGCGATTCTCGTCACCGCGCAGCCCCCGGCGGAGTGGGAGTGGGCGCCACTGGCCGCTTCCGTCGCGAGCGGCCTGGCGTTCGGGGCGCTGGACCTTCGCTGGCCGCGGGCGGCGGTCGTGCTGCTTTCGCTGGCCGCGCTGTTCGGCACGGTCGTGGCGGTCGCGGACCCGAGTCTCACCGGACCGTCGCTGGTCTGCCTGTCCTTGCTCGTGCTGTCCTCGCTGGCGGCGATCACCCCGGCGGAGATCATCACGGTGGCTGCGGTCGTGGGGGTCGCAGCCGCCGTCGGCGGATACCTCGCCGGGCAGCCGGGCGAGCTCGTGGCGGGGAACGCGCTCGCGGTGGCCGTGGTGGTGCTGCTCGGGCTCAACCGGCGGCAGTACCGGGTGCAGGCTCGGCAGGCCAGGGACCTGCTGGACCAGACGCGGCTCACCCAGGAGGCCGTCGCCCGGGGCGCGACGCTGGAGGAACGCGCCCGGCTCGCCCGGGAGGTCCACGACATCCAGGCGCATTCGCTCTCGGCGCTTTCGCTGCATTTGCAGGCCGCGGCGCGGTTGGTGGCCGAGTTGCCGTCCCCGGACGAAAAACTCGCCGCGTGCGTGCGGAAGGCCGGGCAGCTGGCGCAGGAAGGACTGATCGAGACTCGGCGGGCGGTGCACGCGTTGCGCGGCGATCCGATGGCGTTGCCGGAGTTGTTCGGCTCGCTGCCGGACAACGCGTCGATCCAGGTGACCGGCGAACCGCGCGAACTCCCCGCGGACGTCACCCTGCTGCTGTACCGCACTGTCCAAGAAGGACTGTCCAATGCGCGCAAGCACGCGGCGGGCGCGCCGGTGTCGGTCGAACTGTCCTATCTGGACAGCGAGGTGACGATGACGGTCGTCAACCGGACGGGGTCCGGCAGCGGCCTGCCCGGTGCCGGATACGGGCTGACCGGTCTGCGCGAGCGAGCGGAGCTGGTCGGCGGCGAGGTGACCGCGGGCCCGCATGGCGCGGGCTGGCGATTGTCGGTGAGGATCCCGGCATGACGATCGTGCGCGTGCTCGTGGCCGAGGACCAGCCCGCGGTGCGGGAGGGGCTGGTGCTGCTGGTCGGGTTGCTGCCGGAGATCGAGGTCGTCGGACAGGCGGGCGACGGGATCGCGGCGATCGAGGAGACCCTGCGGCTGCAGCCGGACGTCGTGCTGATGGACCTGGACCTCCCGCGCTGCGACGGCGCGGCGGCGACCCGGCGGATCATCGCGGACCTGCCGGGCACCCGGGTCGTGGTGCTCACGACCTACGCGGACAGCGCGTCGATCGTGCGCGCACTGGACGCGGGCGCGGTCGGCTACGTGACGAAGGCGGCGAACGGCGACGAGATCGGCCGCGCCATTCACGCGGCGGCGGCCGGGCAGACCGTGATGGACCTGTCGGTGCAGCGGACGTTGCTGGCCGCGGCCCGGCGCCCGGCCGCACCGCCGGAGGACGGACTGACCGCGCGCGAGGTGGACGTGCTGAAGCTGGTCGCGGCGGGCCGGGGGAACCGGGAGATCGCGCGGGAACTGCAGGTCAGCGAGGCGACGGTGAAGACGCATGTGAACCGGATCTTCGCGAAGACCGGCTGCGGGACCCGGGCGCAGGCGGTGCGTTACGCGCATCAGCACGGCTACGCGGACTGAGCGACGACCTGGGTTCGCGGACAGTCAGCGGGCGAACCAGCCGGAGCGGAAAACCGGAGCCTCGCCCGCCACGGCGCGGCGGCACCAGTCCGCGACCGCCTCGCCGACCTCCGCCGGGCCGAGGGAGGACGTGTCGATCACGGTCATCGCCCAGTCCGGACCCGGCACGCGCCCGACCCAGCGGTCCCAGCGCATCTCCGGCCAGGCGTCCGTCGTGACAGCTTCCGGGAGATGACCCGGGTTGTGAGCGTGCGCGCGCAGCCACGCCGCGAATGCTTGGTTCGCGGGGCTCGGCTCGCCGCGGCGGGCGAGCCGAGCCAGGTGGGCGTCGTCGCTGAGGTCGAGCAGGCAGCCGGCGATGTCGATCCGGTCCGCGCTCGGCGCCGCCAGTGCTTCGCCGACCGGTATCGGATCGCCGGCCAGCAGCAGGTGCCTGCCTTCGGCTTCGAGCGCGATCGCGCGCTGCACCGCGATTTCCACCTGCTCCTGCCGCCACGCGACGGTCGGCACGGCCGGGATCGGGCCCAGCGTGCTCAGTTCGGCGGTCTCGTACGTGTCGCCGAGCAGAGGCCGCGCGTGCACGCGAGCGGTGGTTTTGCCGACGCAGGACGCGCCCGAGACAACCAGCAACATTGCCCCGACGCTAGGGCCTACTGCTCGGAACCCTCCACCGAATTTTCCCGCACATACCGCGAAAGCGTCGCCGCGCCAACGCGCTCCACCGACACGCATTCCAGGTGCGCGGGTCCGGTGCCGTCCGGGAAAAGGCGGGTGCCGTGGCCCAAAATGGTGGGGAAGGTCAGCAGCCGGTACTCGTCGACGAGGTCCGCAGCCATCAGCGTGTGCACCACGCTCAGGCTGCCGGTGACGACGACGTCCCGCTCTTCCCGTTTCACCGCGTCGACCAGGTCGCCGTCGAGGACCGACGAGTTCTGCCACGCGCTGGTGTCGGCCAGCGTGCTGGTGGCGACCAGCTTGGGCACTGCGTTCATCCGCTGCGAGAACGGGTCGTCGCGGTGCGGCCACAGGTGCGAGAACAGCTCCCAGGTCTTGCGCCCGAGCAGCAGGACCCCGTCGTCCAGCGTGGCGCCGAGGCGGAATTTGTCGCCCGCGACGGACTCCGGGCCGTGCCGGAAAGCCCAGCCGGCGTCCGGGGCGCCGGAGGAGGCGTCCGGGTCGGACGAGATGCCGTCGAGGGTGGTGAAGGCGATGACGATGACGCTCATGGCGGAGATCCCTTCAATCGGTGTCGCCAGTACTTACCGGCGGCCCCGGCCGAACTCATCGGCGAATCTCAAAAAATCTTCGCCGGCAGGTCGAACGCCTGGAAAACGCGCGGATCGGCGAACACGGCGTTGTGCGAAATCCGCCCGCCGACCACGGTGAAGACCTGGAGAGTGTGCAACTGGCCGTCGGGGGTGTAGGCGGCGAGCGCGGGCTGCCCGTTGGCGGTGAGGCCGCGGACGGTCCAGCCGACGCCGCGCATTTCGAAGACCCGGTGCATGAACCGGCCGTAGTCGTCGCTGCCGCGGAACCAGAGCGGGACCGGCGGCATTTCCAGGATCGCGTCGTCGGTGAGCAGCCGGACGAGCGCCTCGACGTCGGCGGCCTCGAAGGCTTGCGCGTACCGGTCGATCACGGCCTGGGTTTCCGCGTCGTCCGGTTCGGCGATCTCGTCCATCGCGCCCGCGTCGGCGAGCGCGGCGCGGGCGCGTTGCAGTGCGCTGTTGACCGCCGGAACGGTCGTCTCCAACTGGGTGGCGACCTCGGCCGCGCTGAATTCGAGCACCGACCGGAGCACGACGACCGCCCGTTGCCGCGCCGGGAGGACCTGGGTCGCGGCGACCCACGCCAGCCGCAGTCCGGCGCGGGTGTCGGCATCGCAGCGGGCGTCGGGGAACGGCTGCAGCCACGGGATGTCCATCGCCGGTTGCAGCGGCGCGCCCGGATCGTCGCTGGCGGCGCCGAGACCGGAGGGCAACGGACGCCGGGCCCGGCCTTCCAACGCGGTCAGGCAGACGTTCGTCGCGATCCGGTACAGCCAGGTCCGGACCGAAGCGCGGGCCGGGTCGTACCGGTCGCGGGCTTTCCACGCGCGCAGCAGCGTTTCCTGCACCAGATCCTCGGCCTCGTGGAACGAGCCGGCCATCCGGTAGCAGTAAGCGGTCAGTTCGCCGCGGTGCGATTCGAAGTCCACCGCGTCATCATCCGGCACGTGCGACGCTGAGGAAACGGTCGACCACGGGGTTGTTCTCGTGGTCGGTGCGCGAGATCGCTGAGACGGTGGAGAACGCGCCGGGGTCGGTGAGGGTGAGGTAGCGCAGTCCGGGCAGCTGCAAGGCGCGCAAAGCGTTCGGCACGATCGCGATGCCGGTGTCGGCGGCGCACGCGCGTCCGGGATCCGGCGCGCGGGCGCAGCGGTTCGAAGTCCACCGCGTCATCATCCGGCACGTGCGACGCTGAGGAAACGGTCGACCACGGGGTTGTTCTCGTGGTCGGTGCGCGAGATCGCCGAGACGGTGGAGAACGCGCCGGGGTCGGTGAGGGTGAGGTAGCGCAGTCCGGGGAGCTGCAAGGCGCGTAAGGCGTTTGGCACGATCGCGATGCCGGTGTCGGCGGCGACGAGGCCGAGCATGGTCGGGAATTGGACGGCTTCCTGGACCACGCGCATCCGGAATCCGGCGCGCAGGCACAGCGTCTCGATGTGGTCGTGCAGCCGCGAGACGCGCGTGCGCGGGAAGGCGAGGAAAGGCTCGTCGGCCAGTTCCGCCATCTCGACGGTTTCCTTGTCTGCCAACGGATGCGTCTCGGACACGGCCACGATCAGCCGTTCGCGGCCCAGTGGGTGCACGGTCAGTCCGGCGGCTTCGCCGACTTCGCGGGCGATGCCGACGTCGAGCTGACCGTCCCCGAGCGCGGCGATTTGCGCGTCCGTGGTCGATTCGGTCAGTTCAAATCGGACGTTCGGCCATTGCCGACGCATTTTCAGCACCGTGGCGGGCACGATTTCGAGCGCCGCCGAGCTGACGAACCCGATCCGCAGCACTCCGAGTTCGCCTCGAGCGGCGTGGGCGACCGCGGTGAGGGCGTGCTGGCTGTCCGCGAGCACCCGACGGCCTTCGGTCAGCAGCACGCGGCCGGGTTCGGTCAGCTCGACGCTGCGGGTCGTCCGCAGGAGCAGCCGCACGGACAGCTCCTTCTCCAGCTTCGCGATCTGCTGGCTGAGCGCGGGCTGGGCGAGGTGCAGCCGTTCGGCGGCGCGGCGGAAGCTGCGTTCCTCGGCGACCGCGACGAAGTAGCGAAGCTGGCGGAGTTCCACGCCGCTGATAATGGTTCCTTATCAGTGAGTAGGCAATAGATACTTCACTCTGTGTTCCGCGCGACTTAGCGTCATGGACGACAAGCACCGTCGCGAACGTCGAGGAGCACCCGTGGATCACGCATTGTCGTTGCAGCACTTCGTAGCGGGACGGTGGGTTCCCGGCGACGGACCGGTCGCGCGGAGTGCCGACCCGGCGGATCCCGCGCAGATCGTGGCCGAGTACCGGACGGCCGGTCCGGAACTGCTGGACGAGGCGGTGCGCGCGGCGGTCGCGGCGCAGCCGGAGTGGGATCGCCAGGGCACCATCGCGCGCGGTCTCGTGCTGCGGCGGGCGGCGGAACTGCTCGCCCAGCGCGCCGAATCGGTGGCCGCGTTGATGACCCGCGAACAGGGCAAGACGCTGGCGGAGTCGCGCGGCGAGGTGGCTGCCTCGGTCGAGACGCTGCACTATCACGCGGGCCGGGCGCGCAGTGCCGACGGCGTGCTCTACCCCTCCGGCAACCCGGACGAGGTCGTGCGGACCGTGCGCCGTCCGCTGGGTGTCGTCGGCGTGATCACGCCGTGGAACTTCCCGGTGCAGATCCCGGCGTGGAAGCTCGCGCCCGCGCTGCTGTGGGGCAACTCCGTGGTGTGGAAGCCGGCCAGCGACACGGTCGCGCTGGCGGTCGCGTTCGCCGAGATCCTGATCGAGGCCGGGGTGCCGGACGGCGTGCTCAACCTGCTGCTCGCGCCCGGATCGCTGGGCGCTGAGCTGGTGGAACGGCCGGAGCTGTCCGGCGTCACCTTCACCGGGTCGGTGCCGGTGGGCCGGGCGATCCTGGCCGCGGTCGTGCCGCGCGGGGCGAAGGTGCAGCTCGAACTCGGCGGGCACAGCGCGGCGATCGTCCTGCCCGACGCCGACCCGGCCCAGGCCGCCGCGGCGCTGGTCACCGCGTCCATGAGCGGGACCGGGCAGAAGTGCACGGCCGCCCGCCGGATCATCGCGGTCGGGGACGCCTACGACCGGCTGGTCGCCGAGCTGTCCGCGCGGGTCAAGGGGCTCGTTGTCGGCTCGGGCACGACGCCGGGAGTCGAGATCGGGCCGTTGGTGTCCGCCCGGGCGGCGGAAGAGGTCGAGGGCGCGATCCAGCAGGCGGTCGACGAAGGCGCGACGGTGCTGGCCCGCGCGGACTGCCCGCAGGGCGGGGCGTTCGTCGCACCGACGCTGCTGGCCGGGACGCCCGAACTGACGATCAGCCAGGAGGAAGTGTTCGGCCCGGTCGCCACCGTGCTGCGCGCCGCCGACCTGAACGAGGCGATCCGGCTCGCGAACGGCACCCGGTTCGGGCTCACCGCGGCGGTGTTCACCGACGACGAGCGCGCGGTGCGGCAGTGCCTGCGCGACCTGGACGCGGGCATCGTGAAGGTCAACGCGCCGAACACGGGGTCCGAGGTGCACGCGCCGTTCGGCGGTCTCAAGGACTCGTCGTTCCCGGCGCCCCGCGAGCAGAACGGCGAATCCGCCGCGGAGTTCTTCACCTGGACCAAAACCGCGTACCTGCGGACGTCCGCGCCCCGGGAACAATCGTGACCCGGCCCGCGGACACCGCGCTCGCCCCGGCGGAACTGGGCGCTGCCCGCTACACCCGGCACAGCTTCGCGCGGTCGTTCCTCCGGCAGGCCGCTCGGGAACGCTGGGCAGTGTCCCGCACCCGGTGGGAGTTCGACGACAGCGGTCACGGCGAGGCGGTGTACCGGATCGACGCGGACGGCACTCTGCTGCACTTCACGGTGTTTTCCACGGTACTGCAGGAAAACGAGCGCACTGACCGCGTGATCGCGAAGCGGTGGGATGTCACTGCCGCGCTGGTGGAAGGCCCAGTTCCGGACACTCGGATGGCAGAGCTGCGCCGTGAAGTACCACGGCAGGAAGCTGGCCGCGCCGACGCTGCGACGCTCGTGTGGACTCGGGCGAACCGGAGCGAACGGTTCTTCGAGTACGTCGCAGCTCAACTGGCCGCCGGTGAACAGCCAGACTGCGCCACGATGGGCGACAACTGCTACATCCTGCGCAGCACCGCCTTCTACAGCAACGGAAAGTTCGGTCTCGCCGACTTCGACCGGCTTGCCGAAATTCCGCCGCTGCAGGTGCCCTACCGCGCGCAAATGCTGGCCGCGTGGCTGCTGCGCGAGTTCAGCTACGACCTGGTCGAGCATTGCGCCGCCCGGCGAAACCCCGCCGCGGCAAAGCTTTCCGGCGACTGGCGGCGGTACCTCGGCCTCGGGAACGCGACCGGACTCGGCATGGTCCCGTTCGTGGTGAACCATCCGCACATCCTCGACGCCTGGTGCTCGGCACGGGAACTCCCGCTGGCCCATGCCCTCGACGCGGAGGCGGACGCCGGTGCGGTCCGGCGGGCGAGCGAACTGCTCGACCGCGCCCGCCGGTACTTCGCCGAACGCGACACCCTGACGACCGCGCCGTACCTGACCGGCCCCGAACTGGCTGAACGTCTCGCCGGAATCGCCTCGCTGCTCAGCGAATTCCCCGCGGGCGGCTTCCGGTGGCGGGACCTCGACGACCGGGCCGCGGAGTTCGGCGCCGAGGCCCGGGCCGTGCTGCACACTGTCCTGGTCGAACTGGACGACTCGCTCGACTCGGAGATCGAGCACCTGCTGACCTGTGACCAACGACGGCGCGTCGACCCTGCCCAGTCCTGCGGCGAGCTGCGCGACCTGCTCGCCGACCGGTACGACTGGACCCGCGAGTTCGACTTCGCCGACCCGAACGAGCAGGCGCGGTTCTGGTTCTCCGCCGAGGACAACGAAGAACCCCGGCGCGGCAACCGCGGCCAGGACCCGGGCGAATCGATGGAGCATCCGATCGACATCGCCCGCGCCGTGCACGCCCTCCGGCACGACCTGGCCGGTGCCGACGCGGGCCGTTCGGTCGCGGAGTTCCTGCTGGAATTCCCGTGGCATCGCGGCATCGTCGCGCGCGTGCAGTCGGTCGCCGGGCTTCGCTACGGCGAGGTCCGCGCGAACCTGCTCGCCGACGATTTCCTCCCGCTGCACCTGCAGCGATTCCAGCTCGCCCTCTACGGCATGGAGAACTACAGCCCGCAGTCGACCGACTGGTTGCGCGTCACGCTGTTCTCCGGCGCGCCCCGGGCGCGCGACGTCGAGTCCGGAGTGGACGACGACTGGCTGTTCACCCGCAAGCCCGGAAAGGAGTCCTGAGTGGACCCCCTGGAGCACGGCGACCTCACTGTCGTCGACGGACTGCAGATCAACAACTGGGACCGCAAAGTCCTGGAGGAACTGAAAGCCGGCGGCGTCACCGGGGTGAACGCGACCTGCGCGGTCTGGGAAGGCCCGCAGGAAACGCTGCGCGCGGTCGCGGACTGGTACGAACTCGCGCGGGACAACGCCGATCTGGTCGTCCTCGCCGGGAACGCCGACGACATCCGGCAGGCGAAGCGCGACGGCAGGCTCGCCGTCCTGCTCGGTTTCCAGAACACCTCGCCGTTCGGCGACGACTACCGGATGGTCGAGGTCTTCCACCGGCTCGGCGTGCGCATCGCGCAGCTGACCTACAACATCCAGAACCTCGTCGGAGGCGCCTGCTACGACGAGCACGATTCCGGGCTCACCGCGTACGGCCGGTTCATCGTCGCGGAAATGAACCGCGTCGGGATGCTGGTCGACCTGTCGCACGTCGGGAACCGCACGAGCCGCGACGCGATCGACGCCTCGGCCGGGCCGGTCGCGATCACGCACGCGAACCCGCTGTCCTTCGCGGATTCGCCGCGCAACAAGCCGGACGATGTCATCGACGCGCTCGCCGCGCGCGGCGGAGTGCTCGGCTGTTGCCTGTACCCCAACGTGATCGGCGGCGAGAAGACGACCCGGCGGCAGTTCTGCGAGATGGTCGCGGGGCTGGTCGAGCGGATCGGGCCGGACCACGTCGCGCTCGGCAGCGACTGCACGCGGAACTGGTCGCAGGACTACGTCGCCTGGCTGCGCAACGGCCGGTGGCGGCCCGCGTCCGCGGTGCCGGTGGAGCCGCAGTGGCCGGTGTGGCCGAACTGGTTCGGCGGACCGGCCGATTTCCCGGTCCTCACCGAAGGATTGCTGGAAGTGGGCCTGGACGAAACCGTCGTGGCGCAGGTGCTGGGAGGCAACTGGCTCCGGCTGTTCGACACGGTCTTCCCCGGAGCCGGGCAATGACCGCGGCGAGGGCCGAGCGCGTCTCGGCGGCCGAAACCGTGCAGACCCGGGTTTCGGTCCGGGAGATCCACGAGGTTTCGCTGCGTGCCTTGCGGGCTTCGGGGCTGAGCAGCGGCGAGGCGGACTACCTGGCCGAGGTCATCGCGACCGCGGAGATCCACGAGGCTGCCGGGCTCGACGCCTTGACCATCGAGACGGCCCGGATCCCGGCCGGACGGGTCGGTCTCCGGCTGGAACATTGCGACGGGTACGCCGTGGCGCACGACCCGGCTTCGCGCGGTCCGCTGCAGGCTTTCGTGCCCGCCTGCGAAACGGCCGCCGTGGTGGGCACGTTGGTCGTGCCGGGAATGGCGGGCAGTCCGGTACTGGACTGGGCTGCCTTGGACATCGCCGAACGGGCCGGGCGGATACTGTCCCTTTCGGACGGTGGACACCGCACAGTCGTCACGCCCGGCGGGGATCTGCTGCGGCTTCCTGCCGCCGCTGAACCACGTCCGCCGGTCGCGGGATTGGTGATCCGCCCGCTGTCCGAGGTGCCGGACGCGCAGGTGATTTCCACCGCGGCGGAACGGAAACAGCGGAATCGCGAAGCGGTCACCCATGGCGTGTCCGTGAAAGCTCCATTGTGGACTCTCGCGTATTCGATCGCGCGCGGGTTCCTGATTCCGGACCACCGGGAGGGCCGATGACCTCGCGCGAGCTGGTGGCGCATCCGCACGGACCGCGGCCCTACGCCGGAGCCGCCGTGTTCGGCGGAGTGATCTGGGCGTGCGGGCAGGTCCCGGCACGGCGGGACGGCAGCGTCCCGGAAGGAATCGACGAGCAGGTGCGGGTCGCCCTCGACAACCTCGAGGACACCTTGCGGGCCGCGGGAGGGAGCCTGCGCACGCTGCTCAAACTGACGGTGTTCCTCGCCGACCTCGGCGAGTTCGACGCCTACCACCAGGCCTACCTCGACCGTTTCGCCGGCATCGACCTGCCGCCGCGGACCACGGTCCAGGTCGCCGGGTTCCGGGGGACGAAACGCATCGAGATCGACGCCGTGGCGGCGGTCGGCAGCGAGGAGACCAACCGACATGAAGACTGACCGCGCACCGGACAACGCTGTTCGGGCGACCCTGGATTCGGCCCGGCTCAACGGGTTCCACCGCAAGCTCGCGCTGTACTCGTCCGGCGGGCCGTTCCTGGACGGCTACATCCTCAGCATCATCGGCATCGCGCTGGTGCAGATCGGCCCGCAGTGGCAGATGGACTCGCTGTGGTCCGGCCTGATCGGCGCGTCCGCGCTGGTCGGCGTGTTCATCGGGGGAGCGGTGTTCGGCCCGCTCACCGACCGGATCGGCCGGAAGCTGATGTACACGATCGACCTGATCGCGATCATCGTGTGCTCGGTCCTGCAGTTCTTCGTCGCCGACGCCGCGCAACTGTTCGTGCTGCGGCTGCTGATCGGCATCGCGGTGGGCGCGGACTATCCGATCGCGACCGCGCTGGTCACCGAATTCGCGCCGAAAGCGTGGCGGGCGCGGCTGGTCGGCGGGCTGAACGCGATGTGGTTCGTCGGGGCCACCGTCGCCGCGTTCGTCGGGTTCTTCCTGCTGAACGTGGACCAGGGCTGGAAGTGGATGCTGCTGTCGTCGGCGGTGCCCGCGCTGCTGATCGTGATCGCCCGCACCAGCATTCCGGAATCGCCGCGCTGGCTGCACAGCAAGGGCCGCGACGCGGAAGCGCTGGAGGTGCTGCGCACGACGATCGGCGAGCACGCCACACTGGACGATCTCCCGGAAGCCGAAACGAAAACCCCGATGTCCGCGTTGTGGCGCGGCGGATATCTCAAGCGGGTCGTGTTCATCTCGATCTTCTGGACGTGCACGGTCGTCCCGTTGTTCGCGATCTACGCCTTCGGGCCGCAGATCCTCGAACTGTTCAACCTCGGCGGCGGAAACCTGTCGCACCTCGGCTACGGCCTGATCAATTTCTTCTTCTTCGTCGGCAATATCGCCGCGCTGCTGCTGGTGGACCGGCTCGGCCGCCGTCCCGTCCTGATCTGGGGCTTCGCGATTTCCGCGGCCGGACTGTTCTATCTCGGTCTGCAACCGGGCGCCGCGTTGTGGCTGATCGCGCTCGCCTTCGCGGTGTACGCGGTGTTCAACGGCGGACCGTCCATTCTGGAATGGATCTACCCGAACGAGCTGTTCCCGACGGAGGTCCGCGCGTCGGCGGTGGGGCTCTGCACCGGGATCAGCCGGATCGGCGCGGCAGTCGGCACCTTCGCGACACCGTGGGCGCTCACCAATCTCGGATTGTCGGCCACGATGTACATCGCCGCTGGGATCGCCGCATTGGGCGCGATCGTGAGCGCGTTCATGGCCCCGGAGACCAAGAACGTCGATCTGCACGTGGCTTCTTCGCTCAGCTAGAACGGGAAACCGGGCCCGGCGCCGGGGAGGCGCGCCGGGCCCGGTGGCTTCAGTTCTTGTTGGTGCCCGGGGTGAGGACCTTGTCGATGACGAACACGGTCGCGTTCTTGGTCGGGATGTTGCCGCACAGGATCTTCGCGCCGTTGACGGTCATGTTGTCGCCCGAGCCCTCGATCTTGATCGGGCCGCCCGCGGTGTTGAGCGAGGTGACCGTGCCAGCCTGTTCGAGACCCTTGGCGTCGTAGCGCTTGCCGACGACGTGGTACTGCAGGATCGGCGCGAGCTGGTTCGGGTTGGCCGCCAGCTCCTTGAACTTCGCGTCGCCGAGCGCGTTGAACGCCGGGTCGGCCGGGGCGAAGACGGTGATGGCCTGCTGGCTGTTGAGGGTGTCGACCAGGTTGGTGGCCTTGACCGCCGCGACCAGCTTGGTGAGCAGCGGGTTCGTCGAGGCGGCGGACGCGACCGGCTGCGGGCCCATCGAGTCGAGCGAACCCGGCGCGTTGCCCTGCGGCAGCTTCGAGCAGGCTGGGCCGAACACGTCGGCGTTGGTGGTGACACCGGAGTCGCTGCTGGACATCGGCGCCGAGGACGGCATCGACGAGGGCATCGCCGACGGGGAGCTGCCCGAGGCGTTGTTGTCGGTGCTGGTGCCGCACGCGGTGAGGGCGAGGGCGGCAGCGGCGCCGATACCGGCGAGGCGAAGGGTCTTCACGGCAATTCTCCGTTCACAGTGGATTGTTCGACAGGGATTCGGCGCCGGGCCGGCACCGGATTGGTCAGGAAGCGATAAAAGTCGTGGAATGCCATCCGGTCGCCCCATCGGGCACGGTTCCGGCGCGGGCCTCGGTCTGGGTGTAGCCGGATTTGTCGGTCGCACGCACGAAAACCTGGTGCGTGCCGGGCTTGACGGAAATCTGGGTCCACCACATCCGCCAGGTGTTCCGGTTCACCTCGGCGGACAAGGTGGCCGGCTGCCAGGGCCCGCCGTCCACTTTGGTCTCCACCTTGGCGATCCCGGTGTGCTGCGCCCAGGCGACGCCGGCGATCCGCACCGCCCCGGCCGGAACGGTGGCGAATCCCTTGGGCGTGTCGATCCGGGATTCGGTCTTGATCGGCGCCTGCTCGCCCCAGCCGCGGCGAAGCCAGTACGCCTGCCGGGCCTTCCACGTGGTGACCTCGATGTCGACCACCCATTTGACCGCCGAGACGTACCCGTAGAGCCCGGGAGTGACCAGCCGCGCGGGAAAACCGTGCTCCAGCGGCAGCGGTTCGCGGTTCATCCCGATCGCCAGCATCGCGCCGCGCGAACGGTCCAGCGCGGCCGCGACCGGGGTGCCGGACGTCCAACCGTCCACACTGGAGCAGAACAGCTGCTCCGCGCCCGGCTGGACCCCGGCTTCCGCCAGCAGATCCGCGAGATCGACGCCGATGAAGTTCGAAGTGGACACATAATCGCCGCCGACCTCGTTGGACACGCACGTCATCGTCACCGTGCGCTCGACCAGCGGCCGGTCGCGGAGATCGCGGTAGCGGTACCGGATTTCCCGGTCGACCATCCCGTGGATCCGCAGGCTCCAGTCCTCGGTGCGCACCTGCGGAACCGACAACGCGGTGTCGACGCGGTAGAAGTTCCGGTTGGGCGTGAGGAACGCCGGGGTGCCGAGTTTGGCGAAATCCGCGTCGGCGGGAATGGGCGGAGCCGAGACCGCCGGCACGAGCGGCCCGACCGCCTCCCGGGACGCCGCGGCATCTCTCGTTCCGCTGATCGCCTGCCCGGCACCGCCGAGAACTCCGGCCCCGACGACGGTGCCGACGCTGCCGAGCAAGAACGACCGGCGCGACGAGTCCGTCGCCTGCTGTCGCGCAGCGATTCGGTGCAGCAGCAGGAAAACCGCGACCCCGACGACGAGACTGGCCAGCGGAGCCAGCAACGCGACCGCGGTCAGATCCGGCCGCGCGGCCACCGCGACCCCGCCGATCAGTCCAAACGCGACAATGATCGCGACACCCGGCCACGGCTTCCGCCGGGACAGCAGCCCCGCCGCCGCGGAGACGACCACCAGCACCGCCGCCATGCCGCCGAGCAGGACGACCTTGTCGTAGGTGCCGAAGGTCCGCACCGCGAAGTCTTTCAGCGGCAGCGGCGTCAGGTCGATGGCTCCGTTGCCGACCGCGAGGTACGGCGAGGCGTTGACGTTGCCGAACGATGCGGCCAGGTGCCCGGCGGCCAGCGCCGAGACCAGGGCGAGCACGCCGCACAGCGCTGCCGGAAGGAACCGCAGACGGGAGGTCATGCCAGGCATTCGCAGCCGGACCGGGCGCGGATGGGTGGGTGTGCGTCACCCGTCCGGGGGTCCGCTCGGACCCGTGGCGCCTTTCTCGGCGCATTTGCGTGATTTCGTGCGCAAGCGGCTGTTCCGTCGGCTAAATTCCCGGACGACTCCGGATGGAGCAGTCATTCGGGAGAATGGGGACACCGATGCGGCGAATGGTGATCACTGCGGCCTGTCTGGGGGTGCTGGCAGCCACGGCCGCGTGCGGCGGCGGGGCGGCCCCGGCCCTGCCCACCGACCAGGCCGGACCGGCCGGGCAGCCGCCCGCGTCCTCCGCCGAGCCGGAAGCGGTCACCGCCGATCCGCCGATGGCCTTCGACACGAGCAAGGGCGTCGCGCTGCCCCGCACGGCGCTGCAGGCCAACATGGGCGGCTCGGTCACGTCGAAGTTCATGACGCTGCGCGACCGCACCGGCTACATCATCGCCCCCGAATCGCTGAGCGCGGTCGACGTCCTCACCGGCCGCGAGAAGTGGAACACCAGGATCGAGGGCCCGGCCGCCGACCCGAACGCGCACAAGGGCCCGTTCGTCGAGCAGAGCGGACCGCGTCCGCCGCTCGTCACCGACCAGCTCGCCGTCGGAGCCGTCCCGCTGCGGATGCCCGAGCAGGGCACGACGCCCGGCTACCTCGCGCTCGCCGTCATCGCGGTGAATCCGCAGACCGGGGCCAAGGTCTGGCAGACGAACACCAAGATCGCCGACGACCAGTACGGGATCAGCGGCGACCGTTCGGTCACGCACGTCGTCGCGGTCACCGGCAAGGCCGTGATCGCCAGCTTCGCGCAGTCGGAGGGCAATCTCACCGTCGCGCTGGACCCGGCGACCGGGAAGCAGCTGTGGGTGCGCAAGGACTACGACGCGGGCAGCGTGAACGGCGACGTCGTCGTCGGGGTCGACTCGAATGTCGCCGAGAACGAGTCGATGGTCCAGGCGACCGCGCTCGACATCGCCACCGGCCAGCAGAAATGGGTCGGCGCCGCCAAATCGAGCGCGGTCGAGATCCTGCCCGCCGATCCGGCGATGGTGGTCCTGAAGGCCAACGAGTACAGCAGCGGCCACGCCTTCCTGAAGTTCCTCGACGCGGCGACCGGCGCGGAGAAGTTCTCCGTGGAAGGCACCCGGAACCTGGGCCCCGACTCGTACGGCGACTGCCTTTACGACGAGCAGTCGGTGCTCGCCTGCACCGACTCCGGCGTGCTGACCGCGTACGACGCGAAGGCCGGGACCAAACTGTGGAGCCTCCCGGACCAGGCCGCGAACCGCGTCGCGCCGGGCGGCCTGACCGTCGCCTGGCACGGCGCGCTGTACGGCTACACCAACGGAAAGCAGCCGATCGTCCTCGACGCGAAGACCGGCAAGGACCTGTCCACCGAGGTGGGCTTCGTGCCGGACTGGGTCAGCAAGTACGCCGCGGCGGGCGTCGACCAGGACGGCTCGCCGAAGGCTTATCCGGTCAAGAAGTAGCCGTCGCGCCGTCCTCCGCGAGGATCTGCTCGCGGAGGATGTCCGCGTGCCCGCAGTGCTGCGCGAGTTCCCGCAGCACATGCAGGTAGACGAACCGCAGCGGCAGTGGGCCGCGGCGGTTGCCGGGGAGGATGTCGGTCAGTTCGAGCGGCGCGGTGGCTGCACGGGCGGCTTCGCATGCCTCGCGGTGCGCCTGCTGGATGGACGCGATGCTGTCGTCGTCGGTGAGGACGAATGATTCGTCGGGCGTTTCCGGGATCCCGATCTCGGCGCGCGAACGCCCGGTGACGGCCTCGTCGAACCAGACCTTCTCCACGAAGGTCACGTGTTTGACCAGCCCGAGCAGCGTGGTCTTCGACGGCACGAGCCTCCGGCGGGCCTGCTCCTCGGTGAGCCCGTCGAGGCAGTGCTGGAGCGCTTCGCGGTGTTCGTCGATGAAGTAGTCGAACTGGGCCTTGGCGTGGTTGTCGATCGCTGATTCCATGGGCACGGACCCAGCTTGCCGGATGTCGGAATCCAGGTGAAGGAGCAGGCATGCCGTCGCTCGGCCTGTACTGCCCGTGGACGCACTTCCAGAACGACAACTGGCTCAAGCTCGCGCTGCTGACCTGGGACCGGCTGGCCCGGATGCGCCCGCCCGCGGCGCCGGACCGGGACGGGGACCTAGTCCGCCGTCTCCGCGGCGAGACTGATTTCCTGGTGGAGACCGCGCCGAGCGCCGCCGTGCTGAACGTTGTCGCCGAGTCGTTCGGCGAGATTTTCGATGCCGATCCCGGCCGCCTGCTCGACCGCTACGGGCTGGACGAGCCGCGGGCGTGCGACGGAGACCCGAGCGGGCCGGGCTGGCGAGGGTACGCGCCGCCGATCACCCAGCACATGGTGATGGGGCCGCCGCCGGTCGAGGTGCTGACGGCGGTCCCGGTCGGCGGCCCGGGCGCGAAAATGACCGGCGGGCTCCGGGACGGGCTGGTCCGGCTCGGCCTCGCGGTGCCGATGGACGGACAGTGGGTCGGCCTCGACCCGGAACTGGCCTCGATCTACCTCGCGGTGCTGGCCGACGCGATGAGCCACCGCGAAGCGCTGTCGCCGGTCACCGACGACCCGCGCATGCATCACGCGACCGGTGCGCTGGACCGGTTGGTGTCGCTGGTGTTCGACGAGCACGTTCCGGTGCCGGCGGTGGAGAACGTTTCCAGCGCCTACCTGCAGATCGCGCTCGAGACGGTGCTCGAACCGTCCCATGTGGACCGGGTGCCGGCGGACAAGCTCATCAGTTTCCGGGAAAAGCACCGGGCCGAACTCGCCGCGTTCCAGGCGCACGTGGCGAGCCTCGGCCCGGAGCTGCAAGCCGCCGCGGAAGCGGAGAACCTGGAAGTGGCGGCGGCGCATCTGTGTGCGTTGTACGAAACCCGGACCCGGCCGCAGCTGGACGAACTCCGCAAAGCGTTGCGCGGCATGGGCATCGAGGCGTCCGCGGGAACACTGGTGCAGAAGATTGACCTCAACGCGGCGGCGGGCACCGTACTCGGCAGCGTCGCTGCGGCGGGCGGACAGCTGGCGGTAGCGGGTGCCGCGGTCGCGGTGACGCTAGTGCCTTATCTGGCAGGGAAGACGAAAGCACGGCGGCAGCAGGTGGCGAAATCGCCGGTAGCGTATTTGCTTGCGGCGGACCGCAAACTCACCGGACGCGCGCTGCTGCGGCGCGATCGCTAGGGGACGCACGTTCAGTGCGGCGCGGACCGGGTCTTCCCGGCATCGAGCCGAGCCAGCGCCGTTTCCACCGCGTTGACCTCCGCGAACCGGCCTTGGGCGCGGAAAAGATCGAGCGCCAGCTGCCACACCGAGCGCGCCTTGCCGGAGTCGCCCATTGCGCGGTGGGTGTGGCCGAGGTGTTCGAGGGTGTCGGCTTCCAGATAGGTATTGCCGGATTCCCGGTACAGCGCAAGCGCTTCGCGATAGTGCTCGATGGCGTCGATGTGGCGGCCGGTGTGGTGGGCGATGTGCGCGAGGCTGTCGAGGACGTCGGCCACCGCCGGGTGGTTCGCAGTCCGGTAAAGCTGGAGCGCGCGTTCGCAGTGCGGCCGGGCCTGCTCGTGCTGGCCGAGGAGGGTGAGATACCAGCCGACGCCGTTCTGGGCCTGCGCTTCCCACACCGGATTGCCGAGCGGGCGGAACAGCTCCAGCGAGCGCTGGGCGTGCTCGAGCGCGGCGCGCTGGTCGCCGTGCAGTTCCCAGGTTTGGGCGAGGTCGTGTTCGATGATTGCCCGGACGCGCTGGTCCTCGCCGCGGTCGGCCAGGTCCAGCGCTTGCGCGAGATGGGCGAGGGCGTCGTCGTGCCGGGCCCCGCGGGCGCAAGCCAGGCCGTAGCGGCGGTGCGCGAGGACGCGGGTTTCCGGAGTCCCGAGCGCGTCGGCGGCCTGCACCGCGACAGGCCAGACCTCGAGGTCTTCGTGCAGGAATCCACGCCGGTAGTGATAGGCAGTCAGCGCCAAGGCGATCTGCCACGCGGGTTCGTGCCACCTGTGTGCGGAGGCGACGCGCTGGGCGTCGAGAAGGCAATCGTGGTCCGCGTCGAACCAGTCGAGAGCTTCTCCGGTGCTCGCCGGCGGATGCGGATAGGGATGGTCGTGTCCGGTGTCGATGCCGGGCGGGAGGACGCCGTGCGGATGCAGGACCCGGTTTCCGGCCAGCGCGGTGCCGGTGTAGTAGCCGATGACGCGGACCAGCGCCGCGGTGCGCGCCTCGGCGGGAAGGCTGGTGTGGGTCCTCGCGAAGAGGCGGACCAGGTCGTGCATCCGGTAGCGGCCGGGCGCGTCCTGCTCCACCAGTGAAACCCGTTCCAGCGCAAGGAGAATCGCCGCGGTGGCGTTCGGGGACAAGCCGGTGAGGTTGGCGGCCGCGCGGACGCTGATGTCCGGTCCGGGAGCGAGGCCGAGCAGTTCGAACACCTCGGCGTGCTGCGGCGGGAGAGCGCGCAAGGACCACGACAGGACTGCGGCGACGCTGGCATCGCCGTCGTCGAGCGCGCTCACGTCGGTGAGTTCGGCGGCCAGCGCGGCCAACGGGAAGTCGGGGTGTTCGGCGGCCCGGGCGGCCAGGATTCCCAGTGCCAGCGGAGAACCGGCGCAGCGGGTGACGAGTTGTTCGGCGGCGTCGGGGTCGGCGTCGAGGTAGTCCGGGCCGAGCCGGTCGATCAGGACGCTTCGGGCGTGTGCCGCGGGCAGCGGCCGGACCGCCAGCGGGGTGGCGCCGTGCGTGGTGGTCAGGCTGGTCATGCGGTTGCGGCTGGTCACGACGACGGCGCAGCTCGGCTCGCCCGGCAGCAGCGGCGTGATCTGGCTGGGGTCGCGGGCGTTGTCGAGGACGACGAGGACGCGTTTTCCGGCGAGAAGGGTGCGGTAGAGCGCGGTCTGCGCGTCGGGTTCGGCCGGGATGGCGGAGCCGGTGACGCCGAGCGCGTGCAGAAAACCCCGCAACGCGACGTCGGGCGCGGTCGGGTCGCCGTCCGGGCTGAAGCCGCGCAGGTCGACGTAGAGGCGGCCGTCCGGGAACGCAGTCGCTTGCCGGTGGGCCCAGTGCAGCGCGAGGGCGGTTTTGCCCATTCCGCCACCGCCGTGCAGGACGGTGATGGGCACCGTGGCGTGTGGTTCGGCGAGGGTGTCGAGGTGCCGGAGTTCGTCTTCGCGACCGGCGAATCGCGGCGGCGGGGACGGGAGTTGCTGGGGGACCGGCGCGGCCCACGCCCGCAGCGGTGCGGGGCCGGGAGTTTGGGCGGCGAGGATTTCCTCGTGCACCGCGCGCAGGTGCGGCGACGGGTCGGCGCCGAGTTCGTCGACGAGCATCGTGCGGGTGCGCTGGTAGCGCGCGAGGGCTTCGTCGGTGCGGCCGCTGTGGTGCAGGGCGCGCATGAGGGCGGCGGCGATGCGTTCGTCCAGCGGGTATTCGTCCGCGCGCCGGGCGAGGAGACCGAGGACAGCGCCGTGCTGTCCGCGACGCAGCTGCCGGTCGGCGTAGTCGAGTTCGGCGGCAGTGCGCTGGCGGGCAAGGGAATGCCGGACGTTGTCGGCCCACGCCGAATCGACCCCGAGCAACGCGTCGCCCTGCCACCTGTCGAGGGCGCGTTCGTACAACCGCGCGGCCTCGGCGTCGTCGGCGGTCGCGCGGGCCTGGCTGACCAGGTCGGTGAACTGGTGCAGATCGAGCGCGTCCGGACTGGGCAGCGGGATGACGTATCCGCCGGACCGCCGTTCGATCCCGCCGCCGTGCGGATGCAGGACCCGGCGCAGGCGGGCGACGTAGGTCTGCAGCGCGTTCGCGACGCGGGACGGCGGATGCTCGCCCCACACCCGGGTCACGAGCTGATCGGCCGGAACGACGCGCCCGGCGTCGAGCAGCAACGCGGCCAGCACGAGCCGCTGCCGCGCGTGCCCGACCGCCAGCACCTCGCCGTCCGCGGTCGCGCCGACCTCGCCCAGCACCCGGAACTCCAGCGCCATCGCGTAGCCTCCCCGGTCCACCGGACGAGGCTAAAGCATTGCCGAGCGGGCATGAATCGAAAATGAGCCGGACTCTTGCCGCGTCACCGCGATCCGGCGGCCACCAGCTTCTCCGTGATCGGTTCCAGCGCGGCGATCAACTCGTCGAGTTCGGCCGCCGACAGAGCTTCGTACGGCGCGGCGGCAAGCTCGTCGGTCAAGCTCTCGATGCGCTGCTTCACTTCACGGCCCGCGTCGGTGAACCGACCCTCCGCGTCGACGAGACCTCGTTCGCGCAAGCCGTCCATGATCGCGGCCAGCCGCTTCTTCGGCAGGTGATGCACGCGCCCGAACGACTCCGGCGGGTGGATGCCCATCTCCAGCGCGGACAGGATGTGCGCCTCCGCACCGCCGATCCGCGCGCTGACCAGCGCGGCGATGTGCCCGTCCCCGCGATGCTCGCGCAGCATGGTCGCGGAATGCCACAACCGGGCGACCGGATCGCTCGGCATCGGCAGGGTGCGCATCCCGGCGTACATCATCCGACCCACGGTGGGCGCGCTCGTCGCGGCCTTGGCGGTCAGGTCGGCGGCGCGCACCAGACCCGGGGAACCGGCGAGTTCGTCGCCGAGGATCCGGCGCACCGACGCGGCGCTGCCTCGTTCCCGCGCGGCGACGGAAGCCTCGGGCGGGATCGTCTCCCACGCGCTCGGGATGTGCCGCGCGGCCTCGCCTTCGGCGAAGTTGTAGAACGCCGCGTGGACGACCTCCGCCGGCACCCGCCCCAGCGGCGCGGCGCGGCTGGCGAAGTATCCGTCCCAATAGGTGCGGTGGCCGAGTGCGGCCAGTTCTTCGTTGCACTCGTCGGCGAAGAAGGTGACGAGGCAGATCGGCTCCAGGAGCTCGAACATGCGCCGGGCAGTGCTGGTCATCGCTGCATCATGCCAGCGTGGTGAGGAAAATATCGGCGATTTGCTCGCCGAGGTCGACCGACGCGACCGCGCCGTCCGGGCCGTTCTCCGCGGGGGAGCGAAGGACGACTTCCGCTCGGTACAGCCCGCGCCGGGTCATCACGTTGAGCGCGCGGGTCGGCTGATCGAGGGTGACGCTGACCGTGTCCTCCCCGGCGAACCGGAGCTGGTCGCCGCGCTCGAGGTCGGTCGTGGTCCCGTTGACGGTCAGCCGGAGCGGCCCGAGAGCGGTGAAAAGCCGGTCGATTCCGGGGAAAGACGAGAACGGCGCGTCTTCGAGGAGGTCCGCGACGCTGATCCGCCATCGGGAGGGATCGGCGTCGGCGGCGAGTTCGCGGGTGGTGCCTGCGCCGTTGCGCCAGGGAACCGGGGCGACTTCGGACGGGTTGAGCATCAGGGCATCTCACTCGTTCTCCGCGGCAGATGCAAACTCGCCGGGCGTCAAGCGGGGTTCACTGCGGCAACAGCGTGCGGACCGCGTCCGGGAATCCGGCCACTCCGTCCGGTCCGGACAGTGCCAGGTTGAAGAGAAACCCGGGCAGCAGCGCCAAAATCGCCTGCGCGAGCGCCTCGGCCGGCACACCGGTCCAGGCCCCGGCCTCCTGGTGGCTGCGCACGAGACCGGCCACCTCGGCACTCATCTCGGCCGACGCGGCGGCGAGGCGCTCGGCGAGTTCCGGATTGCGCTGGGCCTCCGACCAGACCAGCACCGCCATGCTCGCCAGTTCCCGGTCGCGGTGCAGGCCGGTGACGGCTTCCAGCAGCTCCGCCATCACCTCGCCGACCCCGCGCTCGCCGCCGCGGGCGAGGGCAGCGCGCAGCACCCCGGTGACGTCGTCGAGGTTCTGCGCGGCGACCGCGACGATCATGTCCTCCTTCTTCGGGAAATACCGGTAAACCGCGCCCGCGGACTTGCCCGCCTCGGTGAAGACGTCCTGCATCGAGGTGCGGTGGAAGCCGTCGCGGAGGAAACAGCGGCGCGCGGCCGCCAGGATTTCCCCGCGCTGGTCGTCCTTGTACTGCTGGCTCACCCTCGGCAACGTCCGCTCCTCGCCTTGACACCCGTCGCCGGGGCAGCCTAGCGTAAAAGAAAAGCGGATGTCCGTCCTCTTTTAGCGTCAGGAGACCCCCGCCATGCCCATGACTCCCGTCCCGGACGTCACGCTGACTCCGGTCGCGTCCTTCCCCGAGAAGTACTTCCCGGAAAACCTCGCGGTCCGCTCCGACGGTTCGGTGCTGGTCACCGTCCTCCTGCAGCAGGAGCTGTGGATCGTGCCGGAGCCGCAGCGGCCCGTTCTCGTGCACCGCTTCGACCATCCCGTGACGGGGATCGTCGAGGTGCAGCCGGACGTCTTCGTGCTCAGCCTGACCGAGGGCTACACCACCCACGAATCGCATCTGGTGCGGCTCGACCTCACCGGCTGGGCGCCCGGCGAACCGGTCGTCCCGGAGGTCGTCTTCACCTTCGACGACCGGGTGCGCGCACTCAACGGCAGCTGCCTGCTCGGCAGTGGAGTGCTGGCCGTCGCCGACTGCTTCGCCGGGCTGATCTGGCGCGTCGACCTCGATGCCGACGCTCGTAGTGGGCAGGCCCGGGTCTGGCTGGCCCACGACACCATGGCCGACGACCCGGACGCCGAGATCGCCCCGCCGCGGCAGCCAGGCGTCAACGGCGTCCGGTACAGCGCGCGGACCGGCTACCTCTACTACACGTCCACCGCGCAGAAAGTCTTCATGCGAGTGCCAGTCGACCCCGAGACGCTAGACCCGTCGGGTGGCGCGGAATTCGTCGCCGCGATCGACAACGCCGACGACTTCGCCCTCGACGACGAGGCCGGATTCGCTTACGTGACAAGGCATCGCGCCAACACGCTCGACCGGGTGCCGCTCATTCCGCGGCACGGCAGCGAAGTCCGGCACATCGCGGGCGAGCCGTTCGACGAACGCCTGGTCGGGCCGTCCAGCGCGGCCTGGGTTCCGGGGCAGGAAGGGCGAGCCTTCTACGTGACCACGGACGGCGGCACGACCGCCCCGCCGGACGGGATCCTTCGCAACGCCATGCTGCTACGGGCTGACCTGCATCCGTGATGCTTAGGGGAGGCGGTTTCGGCGCGGATCAGGGCTTGCGCGCGACACCCGCCAGCATCGCCGCCTCGCTCGGATCCGCGAAGTCGACCACCGGCGTGTTGACCCCGCTTTCCTCGGGATGCCAGGCGGCGGTCCAGGTGACCCCCGGGTCCAGCATCTCGAAATCGCCGAACAACGCGCGGATTTCCGCGTTCGAGCGCAGCACGTGCTTGCTGACATTGGTGTCGTACAGCTGGATCACCGCGCGCAACTGCCTGGCGATATCCTCGGGCAACCCTTCGTGGGTGATCTGCGACAGCACGAGATACGACCCCGAGGGCAGCATTTCCCGGTACCGCGCGATGGCCTCCGGCCCGAGGTCGCGCCCGTCCGGGCCGGGCTGCTGGATGTGCAGGACCGCGGTGACCAGCAGCGCCAGCGGCCGGCCGGGATCGATGACGCCGGTGTCCGCGACGGACTGCCACAGTTCGTCCGGTTCGCGAAGATCGCCCTGGATCACCGCGTGGCGTTCGGGATCCCCGTGGCGCTCCAGCAGGATCCGGGAATGCGCGACCGCCACGGGTTCGCGGTCGATGTAGACGACGCGGGAATCCGGCGCGACCTCGTCGGCGATCTGGTGGACGTTGCCCATCGTCGGGACGCCGGACCCGATGTCGACGAACTGGCGCACGCCGAGGCGCACGAGATGCCGCACCGCGCGGTGCAGGAACGCGCGGTTGGCCCGGGCGCAGTACATCCCGGCCGGGAAGGCGGAGAGGACCATCTTGCCGAACTCGCGGTCGATGGCCCAGTTGGCCGTGCCGCCGAGATACCAGTCGTAAACCCGCGCCACGCTGGGCCGGTCGAGGTCCACGCCCGGGATGGGCTCTTCAGGTCCTTGCGCCACGCCGCCTCCCCCGCAGTCGTGGCCCAATCGTAGCCAATCCGGCCGATCCCGCCGGACGGGCACAGCGGCGACCGCCGGCCCGGCGCGGGCAGTGGTCTGGACAACGCGGATATTCCTTGCGTGATCCACTGCGTTTTCGTTAATGGGAAACAGCAGTTCAGCGCCGGGGAATCGGCCGGTGATCGTCGTTGAGTAGGCTGCTGTCAACGACTTCATTGGGGGAGCGATGACTGAAGAAATCGAACCGGTGCGCCGGGCCGCCGTCCGTTTTCCGGGAATCAGCCCGAGAGCCTACGAACACCCGGTGGACCGCGGCGCGCTCGCCACGTTGCGCGCGATGCCCGGATTCGCCCAGGTGATCAAGGCCGTCTCCGGTTTCTACAACGAACGCGGCGAACGGCTGATGGCGCTGGCGTCGTCGATTCGCGTGGGACCGAAGCAGTATCCGGAACTCGACCGGTTGCGCCACGAATGCGCCGAAACGCTCGATCTCCCCGCCGTGCCGAACCTGTTCGTCTACCAGGACCCGCGGCTGCAAGCGTCCGCGCTCGGCATGGACGAGCCGTTCATCCGGATCAGCACCGCGCTCGTCGAGCGGCTGAGCCACGAATCGCTGCGGTTCGCCATCGGCCACGAAATGGGGCACGTGCTGTCCGGGCACGCGGTCTACCGCACGATCATGGTGCGCCTGATCAACCTCCAGATGTCGATGTCCTGGACGCCGGTCAGCGCGCTCGGCATCCGGGCGATCATCGCGGCGCTGAGCGAGTGGTACCGCAAGGCCGAACTGTCCTGCGACCGCGCGGGCCTGCTCTGCGGCCAGGACCCGACCGCCGCGCTGCGCGCGCAGATCCAGCTCGCCGGCGGCGTCGACCCTTCCCGCATCGACATCCCGTCCTTCCTCCAGCAGGGAGCGGAATACGAGTCGGGCGAAGACATCCGGGACAGCCTGCTGAAGCTGAAGTACGTCGAGACCGAAACCCACCCGTTCGCCGTGGTCCGGGCGACGCAGCTGCAGAAATGGGCCGCGTCCGAGGAGTACCGGGCGATCCTGACCGGCGAGTACCCGCGCCGGGACGACGACGCGCCCGCCACGGACTGGAAGGACGACCTGAAGTCCGCGGCGAAGTCGTACAAGGATTCCTGGACCGCCTCGGCGGACCCGCTGACGAAGGTCTTCACCGACGTCGGGGAGACGGTCGCGGACACCGCGAGCAAGGTGTGGGCCAAGTTCGGCGGGGGCTCGGAGAACGGCAACGCCTGAGCTCGGCTTCGCGCGGAAATTCGGAACCGGAAAAGGCCGCGGCGAAATAACTGACAATTCTTGTCTGCTCGGACGCCGACAAAGCGCCGCATCTTAACCACGTATCCAGAGCCCGCGGAATGTGGGGTACGTCACCGCGTGCTGCGGTAATGGCGGCCTGATGTGCGCGATGGTATCTGCGGCGCGTGAGGGGATGGGGCGCGTCGGCAAACGGGGGAGGGGCATGCGGCAAACGGAGGAATGGCTTCCCGTGCCGCGGTGGATTCCCCGGCGTGGACCGGCCGTAATCGGCGAGTGCGGAAAATCCTCGCTGTTCTGTGGCCGGTAATCGGAGGAATTCAGCGTCCGAACGAAAGGGTTTCTTCATGGTGTTCAACCGGAAAGCTTCGCGCTTGGCCGGCTGTGTCGCCGGGGTGACCGCCGCGGGGCTGCTGGCCGCCGCGGCGCCGGCGAACGCGGTGGCCGGGGGTGCACCGGTCACCGGTGCCGCGGCGTCCTCGCTGGTCCGGCTCGCGATCGGGGGTGACGCGACCAGCGGCGGCCACGCCTGCACGGGAACCCTGGTTTCCTCGCAATGGATTCTGACGACCGCGTCGTGCCTCACCGGCAAGACCGGGGCGCACGCCGGCGACGGACTGGTCGACGGCGCGCCGCCTGCCGTCGCCGTGAACGCCGCGGTGACTGAAACCGGGAAGCCGACCCGGCAGATCGCCGTGGACCGCGTGGCGACGCGGACCGACCGCGACGTCGTGTTGCTGCGGCTGGTCGCGCCGGTTCTCGGGGCCAGCGCGGGGAATCTCGCCGCGACGCCGCCGCCGTCGAGCGGGCAGGTGACGGTGGCCGGGTTCGGCCGCACGGCGACCGAATGGATCCCGGACGCTCCGCAGTCGGCTTCGCTGACCATCGCGGCCGGCGCACCGGACCACGGACTGGCCCTCGAGGCGTCCGGCACGAGCGGCGTGTGCCGAGGCGACGCCGGAGCGCCGGTGTTCACTGCCGACGGGCGGATCACCGGCGTCATCACCGGTTCGTATCAGCACAACTGCCTCGGCGAGACCGCGACCAACCCGGCAGTGAGTGCCGCCCGGGTGGACGACCTCGGCGACTGGGTCACGGCGCACACCGTCGCGGGACACCACGGCCTGTACCGCGTCGACGCCAACGGGGCGGTCCTCGCCTATTCCGGCACCGGCAGCGCTTGGACGACCCTGGGCACCGGGTTCGACCGGGTCTACGCCGGGGAAAGCGCGGTGGTCGCGACCCGCGCCGACACTCACGACGTCTACCGCTACACCGGGACCCCCGGCCAGTGGGCGAAGATCGGCGGCCCGGGCGACGGGTTCGTGGTCAACGCCGACGGCGTCTACGGCTACAACGGCGGCGGCGTCCTGCGCTGGACCGGCACCGGCTGGGAAACGGTCGGCCCCGCCGGGACCGCGTTCTACGCCGCCGGCCACCTGCTCGCCCGGACCGTGCCCGGCACCGGCGACCTCTACCTGATGACCGCACCCGGCACCTGGGTCAAGATCGGCACCTCCGGCAGCGGCTTCGCGATCAACGACGACGGCATCTACGGAGCCAACGGCGGCGGCGTGTACCACTGGACCGGCAGCGGCAGCGCCTGGGCGAGCGTCGGCAAGGCGCAGAGCGCGCTGTACGCGGGCGCGCACACGCTGCTCGGCATCGAACCGGCCACCAAGGACGTCAACCTGCTGACCGGCAACGGCTGGGCCCGCATCGGCGGCTCCGGCGACGCGTTCGCGGCCAACGCCGACGGCGTGTACGGCATCAACAGCGGCGGCATCTACCGCTGGAACGCCCAGTCCGGCGGCTGGGCGGCGATCGGTCCCGCCACCCGGGCTCTCGCCACTGACTGATCCCGCGCACCGGCCGTGAAGGACCCCTTGCGGGACGGGGATTCCCGCAAGGGGTCCTTCACAGACCGATGAGAAATCCTCCGCCCGGTCGTCAGTTCTGGTGACCCCCTCGCCCTGGTGGAAGGATCGACGACCATGAGCCCGCCGGACACCGACGACCCAGCGCGGTTCGCGCTGCTGACCGAGCGCCACCGGCGTGAGCTGCAAGTGCACTGCTACCGAATGCTCGCGAACTACGAAGACGCCCAGGACCTGACACAGGAGACGTTCCTGCGAGCGTGGAACAAACGGGAGTCCTTCAACGGCCGTGCTGCGCTGCGAACCTGGCTGTACCGGATCGCGACCAACGCCTGCCTCGATTTCCTGGAAAAGCGCAACGACCGCACCCCCGTGCCGTCCGACCTAGCGGGCTCCGAACTGCCGTACCTGCAGCCATACCCCGACCGGATGCTCCCCGAAGACCCGCAGGAATCGGTGGTCGCACGGGAGACGATCGAGCTGGCGTTCATCGTCGCCGTCCAGCACCTGCCGCCGCGGCAACGCGCAGTCCTCACCCTGCGCGACGTCCTAGGCTGGCCGGCACCGAAGGCTGCGGAAGCCCTTGAGCTGACCGTCGCGTCGGTAACCAGCGCACTGCAACGGGCGCGCGTGACAATGCGCGAGCAACTACCCGCCCGCCGCCTGGACTGGCGCAGCCCCGCCACCCATGAACTGTCGCAAGGCGAGCGCGCCGTGGTGAAGTCGTATATCGAAGCCCACGAACGCAACGACCTCGACCGCCTCATGTCCCTTCTCCGCCACGACCTGCGCTTCGCGATGCTGCCCGACTCCGGCACCGTGATCACAACGGCCCGGGACGCCGTCGACGGCTGGGTCTCCGGCGGCCTCTTCCAGCGCTACGACGACTGGCGCTGCATCGCCACGACGGTCAACCGCATGCCCGCCGCCGCGCTCTACCTCCGGACCGCCGACGATCCGGCGTACCGGCTGCTGAACCTAGCGGTCCTGCACATCGCCGACGGAAAGATCGCCGAACTCACCGGATTCGAGGTCGCCGACAAACCATGGCTTGGCCTGGCCCCGACCCTGTGATCACCGCCTGGTCGCGTAGCGGGTCAGCACGACGCCGCCGGGAAACGTCCGCGTCTCCACGAGATTCAGGTTCACCCAGCTGTCCAGCGCGCTGAAGAACGGCGTACCGCCACCCACCAGAACCGGATGGGTGACCACCGCGTACTCGTCGACGAGCCCCGCCCGCATAGCCGCCCCGGCGAGCGTCGCGCCGCCGACGCTCATCGGCCCGCCGTCGCCTGCCTTGAGCCGCGCGATCTCGGCAACCGCGTCGCCATCGAACAGCCGGGTGTTCCAGCCGACCTTGTCGATCGTCGAGGAGAACACCACCTTCGGAGTGTCCCGCCAGTTCCGCGCGAACTCGACCTCCGCCGCCGTGGCGCCCGGCTGCTGGTCGCCGGTCGGCCAGTAGGAACTCATCGCCTCCCACAGCTTGCTCCCGTAGAGCGACATGCTGTTCGCGCGCTCCTGATCAAGCCACCACTGGAACAACTCCTCGCTCGGCGGCCCGCTCCAGCCGATGTCGTCTCCCGTCGCGGCGACGTAGCCGTCCAGTGTCAGGTTCATGCCGAAGATCAGCTTTCGGGTCATGTCAGCCTCCCTTGTGCGTCGATCGCAGACATACAGACGGGTGGGGCGCTAAAATCTCATCGGAGGCTGTCAGGGCCATGCTGGATCTCCATCAGCCCCACCACGACCTGGTCGCCGAGCCCAGCTCCGCCGGAGGCTCACCCCGCCCGGCGTCTTGGCGAGCCAGCACAGCCCGAGCCGGGGTGTCCAGTTGACTGCTTGGCAGTCGCGAACGACGCGGTCCACGGTCGTCTTCGACGGCAGCGGGCGGCCAGGGTTCGATGCCGGTGTCGCCGATCTCGCCCACGACCATCAGTCCTCTGCGGAGCAGGTAGCCGAGCACGGCGGCGAAGAACCTGGCGAAGCGATCGCTGTCTTCGGGAACCACCCGTGCTGTGTTGGTGATCAGCCAATCCAGCGAAACCCAGTCGTCGAGACCGTCCTCGATGGTCTCGACGACGAGCCGCTCGACATCATTCCGCGAGAACGGAAGCCTGCGCGCGGGAAACTGTTGCGATGAGCATCGCGACAATCGCAACGACGAGCCCGGCGACGCCACCCTCGACGTACAGCCTGAATGCGGGAGCGCACCCCGTGTCCTACACCCCCGCGGGATCTCGCGGCGGGCAGGGCGATTTGTGTCGGTGCGCACAAACGCTTCAGTGGGCCTCGCGAACGAATGGCGGAAAATTCTGACGGAAAGGCGTGGCATCTGGGCTCACGACATGCACCGATCGCCGGGGTTCCGACTAACCTCGTACCCGATCCTGCTCCCTCCTCTGGAGTGGTTGCGTCAACGGCCAGGTTGGGAGTGAAAATGACTAACTTTTCGAACTTCGACAGCCACGGCGACCTCTACTACGGAGGCGGCGTGGCTCGGTTCTCTTTCGGCTTGCTGGTGGTTTCCTCCCCGGACAGTGTTGACGACCACTCGAGCGGGGACCCCGCACGCGAAAATGTGCACGCTGGCAAGGATTCAGTGCACGTGCCCGTTCGTCAGTCGGCCAGCGGGCTGGTTGCTGTCGCGTGTGTCGAAGAGCCCGTCATTCCGGAGGGGCTCGCGCTGGTGCATCGCGGCGTGATTCAGCTGGCTCGATCGTCGATAGTGCTCTACGACCCCAACGGCCAGCTTCGTTTGGAATTGCCCGTGGAACGCGACTTGAACGCGATATCCGTCTACGGCGACGACCCCGCAGAACCAGCCGAGGTCGTCGTGGTGCTAGGCGTTCCCCGACAACACCGTCCGGTGGCCGCTTCCTGGGGCCCAGGAAATAACTAGACAGCCTTGAGAGAATATTGATGGGAGCGAATATGACGGATATCGAGCAGTTGATGGATAAGCTGTGCCGCGCAGGCGTCACGGTAATCCTCAAGGCGGACGACGACAGAATGAGGGAGGGCGGCAAGCCGTGGACGTTGGTGATGTCAGGCGCGGGCCTCGGAGGGCAGGGATTCATCCGCGCCGAAGCCGCCAGCCTCGACGACTGCCTGGAACAAGGCCTCAAGCGACTGCGCGCCAAGTGCGACGGCTTCGAATGGCTGGCTGAGATCCAGCGCTGATCGGCCGGCGGCCTCAAGGATGAGTGATTGGACTGGAAATAAAATGACCGATCTATTCGCAGTGGTCGGCGAGGCCGCTGCCTGGATATTCGATCGCCGTGCAGATTTGGAAGACCGTGGTATGAGGGTAATCGTAGATTCGGGCAGCGACCGAATCTATACCTAGTCGAAACGGCCGCGGGTCGTTCGTGGATGAACTGCGGTGCGCACTTGGCGATCATGTGCGCGGTACCCAGCAGGACCGCGAGCGAGTTGAAGCCGGATTGATCGAAGAACTGGGCGGCATCGGTAATCTCAGCCACATTGTCAACTCACCCGGAGGGAACAGGCCCTGATGGACAACCACGAGTTCTGGGCACTCGTCTCCTTGGTGCGGCAGGACCCGCCGGCGACGGATCAGGCCGCTTTCGCACCTCTGGAAGAGGAACTCGGCAGGCGCGACGAAGCTGAGATCAAGAAGTTCGAGGACATCCTCGCCCAGCGTCTCTACGACCTGGACCGGTCCGAGTTCGCCGCGGTGCCGTCGGCCGCCACCGGTTTGCCTCTCTCCAACGATTCCTTCCTGTACTGCCGGGCAGCGGTGGTGCTGGCGGGGGAACAGGCCTACCGATCTGTTCTCGAGGACCCGGAAAAATTCGGTTCATACACCGGGACCGGTGGACCAGAGGCCGAATTCCTGCTCTACGTCGCGCAACACGCCTACGAGAGTTCGACAGGAAAGGAATGGGAACACGTCAGCCCTGTCGACTACGAGACGGGATCGAACCCGGCGGGCTGGAGCTGAAGTGGGGTTCGGAGACGAATCCGTGCAAAATTCGCCTCGCCAGAGAGTGAAGCACAGTCGGTTCGGACGGATGTCCGCGTGGTTGGGATACCGAGCTCAAATATTGACCTACTTCGTCGATCGCCCAAGAATTTCCGGGAATCAAAGCAGAGGTCATCAGTGGTGGATAGGATGTTGTTGTGGTCGAGTATATGACGCCCGCACATATTGCGGTAGAGATGGGCGATCTTCCGGCTCTTCGGGACCTTTTGGATCAAGGTGTCGATGTCGACGAAGAATGCAACGGCATGACGCTCCTGCAGCATGCCATTGACGTCGAAGGTGATGGTCATGTGCAGACGGGCAATCCATTGCATGTCGATCTCACGGCTTATCTTCTCGCTCGCGGGGCCGACCCGCTTCGTCGAAGCACTGACTTCGAGCAGGTGACGGCAGAGGAGATGGCTCGAAGCTACGGTCACTGGCTGGCGCTTGCCCTGTTTGAAGCATGGAAACACCGCGAAAGCCGATCCGTCTGATACGTGGTGTTGAATCGGTGGCGGCGTGGCGATTGCTCCGGTGGTGCCGATGCCAGGTCATGCGATCGGGTCGGCGAGCCAGGTGCGGAAGAGCGCACCGTGTCGCAGCAGCCGCGGATGGGTGCGAGAGCTCTTGGCTCCGCCTCGAGTGGCGTAGATCACTCGTCGATCAAGGCCTGCCAGGCGAGCGGAGCAGAGGTCAGTGCTCGGCGCGAAGGTGGCAAACCTCAAGCGGGAGTATCGCCGCGTCGGACGGCACGAAAAGGGGCTCGGGTGCGCATGTGAAAATCCTCAAATAGGAGTGTCACTGAGCGCTGTGCTAGCTCCCGCGCCGCGTCCGGCGGCACGAAAAAGGGGCTGAACCCGCAGGTCCAGCCCCTCTCGGTCGGGATGACAGGATTTGAACCTGCGACCCTCCGCTCCCAAAGCGGATGCGCTACCAAGCTGCGCCACATCCCGGCACCCCCGAAGCCCGTGGTCCGGGAGCCTCATGAAGGCCTCCGGAACCCAGGTACCCGGGGGGTGTACGACCCACCCTAGCGGGCACGCTAAGCTTGCTTCGCTCCCGGGTCACCGAGGGCGCTGCGGGTGTAGCTCAATGGTAGAGCCCTAGTCTTCCAAACTAGCTACGCGGGTTCGATTCCCGTCACCCGCTCCAAGCACTTCCGAGTTCGAGGACGACGCCGCGTCCGCCTCCAGGCGGGCGGCGATCACGTCCAGCAGCAGGTCAGTGTCCACCGGCTTCGTGATGTAGTCGTCCGCTCCCGAAGCCAGCGTGCGTTCGCGGTCTTCCTCCGTCGCCTTCGCTGTGACGGCGATCACTGGCAGGTCTTCGTGGGCCGCTTCGGCTCGGATTGCCGCGATGGTGGCGTTGCCGTCCAGTTCCGGCATCATCACGTCCATCAGCACCAACGCGGTGTCCTCGTGGCGTTCCAGCGCCCGGATTCCGGCCACGCCGGTGTCGGCGTAGATGACTTCCAGGCCCGCTTGTTCCAGGACCGCTGCGAGAGCGAAGACGTTGCGCAGGTCGTCGTCGACGATGAGGACCTTTTCGCCGTTGAAGCGTTTCGGGGCGCTGTTCGGTTCGGCCACGGTGATGGTGCTCGGCAGGACCGGCAGCTTCGGGGTCGGGCGCACGGGGGTCGTCGGGGCGATCAGGTTCGCGGCGCCGACCGGCAGGTACAGCGTGAAGGTGCTGCCCTTGCCGGGGACGCTGCTGACGCGCAGTTCGCCGCTCAACAGCTCGGTCAGCTGCTGGCTGATCGACAGGCCCAGGCCGGTGCCGCCGTACTTGCGGCTCGTCGTGCCGTCCGCCTGGCGGAAGGCGTCGAAGATGACTTCCAGCTTCTCCTCGGGGATGCCGATGCCGGTGTCCTCGACGCCGAACGCGATGATCCCGGCCGCCGAGCGCAGGGATTCCTGTTCGACTTCCTCGGGGTCTGCCATCCGGATGTGCAGGCGTACGCCGCCCTCGTCGGTGAATTTCGCGGCGTTCGACAGGAGGTTCCGGAGCACCTGCTGGAGGCGGTGTTCGTCGGTGTGCACGCTGCCGGGCACCGGCGGGTCGATCATGACGGCGAACTCCAGGCCCTTGTCCGCGGTCAGCGGGCGGCACAGCGATTCGACGTAGTTCACCAGCTCCGGCAGCGTCACGTCGGACATCTGCAGGTCCAGCTTCCCGGCCTCGACCTTCGCCAGGTCCAGAATGTCGTTGATCAGCTGCTGCAGGTCGGAACCCGCCGCCCAGATCGTCTTCGCGAACTGGATCTGCTTCTCCGTGAGGTTGCCCTCCGGGTTCTCCGACAGCAGTTTCGCCAGGATCAGCGCGCTGTTGAGCGGAGTCCGCAGCTCGTGCGACATGTTCGCCATGAATTCGTTCTTGTACTGCGACGCGACCGTCAGCTGCCCGGCCCGTTCCTCCAGCTCCTGGCGGGCCTGCTCGATCTCGATGTTCTTGACCTCGATGTCGCGGTTCTGCTGGGCCAGCAGCGCCGCCTTCTCGGCCAGTTCGGTGTTCGACCGGCGCAGTTCGCCCTGCTGGGCCTGCAACTGCTCGGACCGCGCGCGCAGTTCCTGGGCCAGCCGCTGCGATTCGGTCAGCAGCGCTTCCGTGCGCGAGTTCGACAGGATCGTGTTCACGTTGACGCCGATCGTGTGCCGCAGCTGCTCCAGCAGGTCCAGGTGCACCGCGGAGAACTCGTTGACCGACGCCAGTTCCAGCACGCCGAGCACCTCGCCCTGGAACAGCACCGGCAGCACGATCACGTTGACCGGCGGCGCCGAGCCGAGCCCGGACGACACCAGCGCGTACTCCGGAGGAGCGCCGTTGACCAGTATCGTCCGCCGGTCCACCGCGGCCTGGCCGATCAGCGATTCGCCGAGCCGGAAGCGCAGGCCGGTGCGCGCCTGGGCGAGGCCGTAGGCGGCGATGCAGTCGAGCAGCTTGTCCGGGTCGCCGGCGTCCTCGTCGTCGTGCGCGATGAAGAACGCGCCCTGCTGCGCGCTCACCAGCGGGGCCAGCTCCGACAGGATCAGCGTCGCCACCGACGCGAGGTCGCGGTGGCCCTGCATCCGCCCGGACAGCCGCGCCAGGTTCGTCTTCAGCCAGTCCTGTTCGCGGTTCGCGGAGGTGGTCTCCTTGAGGTTCGCGATCATCTGGTTGATGTTGTCCTTGAGGTCCGCCAGCTCGCCGGACGCGTCCACGGTGATGTGCCGGGTCAGATCGCCCGCGGTCACCGCTGTCGCGACCTGGCCGATCGCGCGGACCTGCGTGGTCAGGTTGCCCGCCAGCTGGTTCACGCTCTCGGTCAGCCGCTTCCAGGTGCCGGACACGCCTTCGACCTCGGCCTGACCGCCCAGCTTGCCCTCGGTGCCGACCTCCCGGGCGACCCGGGTGACCTCCGCGGCGAACGCGGACAGCTGGTCGACCATCGTGTTCATCGTCGTCTTGAGTTCCAGGATCTCGCCCCGGGCGTCGACGTCGATCTTGCGCGACAGGTCGCCGCGCGCGACCGCCGTCGTGACCTGCGAGATGTTCCGCACCTGGCTGGTCAGGTTGTGCGCCATGAAGTTGACGTTCTCGGTCAGGTCCTTCCACGTCCCGGCCACGCCGGGCACCCGCGCCTGACCGCCGAGGATGCCTTCCGTGCCGACCTCGCGGGCAACCCGCGTCACCTCGTCGGCGAACGCGCGCAGCGTCTCGACCATGTCGTTCAGCGTCCCGGCCAGCGCCGCGACCTCGCCCGCCGCGTCGATGGAGATCTTCTTCGACAGATCGCCGTTCGCCACCGCGCTCGCCATCGTGGCGATGCTCCGGACCTGCACGGTCAGGTTGTCGGCCATGACGTTCACGTTGTCGGTGAGGTCTTTCCAGATCCCCGCGACGCCCGGAACGCGCGCCTGGCCGCCCAGCCGTCCCTCGGTGCCGACCTCGCGGGCGACCCGGGTGACCTCGTCCGCGAAGGCGGACAGCTGGTCGACCATCGTGTTCAGGATGTTCTTGAGCTCCAGGATCTCGCCGCGCGCGTCGACGGTGATCTTCTGCGTCAGATCGCCGCGCGCCACGGCCGAGGTGACCTGGGAGATGTTCCGCACCTGGTCGGTGAGGTTGTTGGCCATGAAGTTGACGTTGTCGGTGAGGTCCTTCCAGGTCCCCGCCACGCCCGGCACGGTCGCCTGACCGCCCAGTTTTCCTTCCGTGCCAACCTCTCGCGACACCCGGGTGACCTCGTCGGCGAAGGACGAGAGCTGGTCGACCATCGTGTTCAGCGTCGTCTTCAGCTCGAGGATTTCGCCGCGCGCGTCGACCGCGATCTTCTTCGTCAGGTCGCCCCGCGCGACCGCAGTCGCGACCTGCGCGATGTTCCGGACCTGCGCGGTGAGGTTGTTGGCCATGAAGTTCACCGAGCCGGTGAGGTCGCGCCAGATGCCGGCGACCCCGGGCACGGTGGCCTGGCCGCCCAGCTGCCCTTCGGTGCCGACCTCGCGGGCGACTCGGGTGACCTCGTCGGCGAAGGACGAGAGCTGGTCGACCATCGTGTTCATCGTGGTCTTGAGCTCGAGGATCTCGCCCCGCGCGTCCACGGTGATCTTCTGCGTCAAGTCGCCCTTCGCGACCGCGGTGGTCACGTGCGAGATGTTGCGGACCTGGTCGGTCAGGTTGTCGGCCATCTGGTTGACCGAGTCGGTCAGCCCGCGCCACGTGCCGGCCGCGCCGGGTACCTCCGCCTGACCGCCGAGCCGGCCTTCGGAGCCGACCTCGCGGGCCACTCGGGTGACCTCGTCGGCGAACGACGAGAGCTGGTCGACCATCGTGTTCAGCGTCGTCTTCAGCTGCAGGATCTCGCCCCGCGCGTCGACGTCGATCTTCTTCGTCAGATCGCCCGCCGCGACCGCCGTGGCGACCTGCGAGATGTTGCGGACCTGGTCGGTCAGGTTGTCCGCCATCAGGTTCACCGAGTCGGTGAGGTCGCGCCAGGTGCCCGCCACGCCCGGCACGCGCGCCTGGCCGCCCAGGCGTCCCTCGGAACCGACTTCGCGCGACACCCGGGTGACCTCGTCGGCGAAGGACGAGAGCTGGTCGACCATCGTGTTGATGGTGTTCTTGAGCTCGAGGATCTCGCCCCGGGCGTCGACGTTGATCTTCTGCGTCAGGTCGCCGCGGGCCACCGCGGTGGTGACCGAGGCGATGTTCCGGACCTGCTCGGTGAGGTTGTCGGCGAGGAAGTTGACCGAGTCGGTGAGGTCGCGCCACGTCCCGGCCACGCCGGGGACCTCGGCCTGACCGCCGAGGCGGCCCTCTCCGGCGATCTCCCGGGACAGCCGGATCACTTCGGCGGCGAACCGCGACAGCTGCGCGTTGAGGCCGTTCACGGTCTTCGCCAGCTCGGCGTACTGCCCGCGCAGCGGACGGCCGTCCAGCTGCAGCGCCATCGGCTGCGACAGATCGCCCTCGGCGACCGCGCCCAGCACCCGGTCCAGCTCCACGACCGGGCGGCTGACGTCCTCGATCAGCCCGTTGACCGTGTCGACCGCGGTGGCCCAGCCGCCGGGGCCGATCTCGGTGCGCACGCGTTCGGTGAGCTTGCCCTCCTGGCCCACCTCGTCGCGCACGCGCATGAGTTCCGTCACGAGCCGCTGGTTGCGCTCGGCGATGTCGTTGAACGCCGACGCGAGCCGGGCGGTGATCCCGTCGCCGTGCGCCACGAACCGCCGCCGGAAGTTGCCGTCCCCGAGGTCGTGGACCGCGGCGAGCAGCCGCTCCAGTGCCGCGACCTCGTTCGCCGGGACGGAATCCGGGTCAGCGGCCCCGGAGTTCCGGGTGCTCCCGGAAGCCTGGGGAGTCTCTGTCATCTCTGCCGACCTTCCCACCACGCGTGTGCCAGCCATGGTCGTCGACCCAGCCTGCCACGGTTCGCCCTACACTTCGACCCAGTCCGCCCGCGCACACTGTGCCAACCTGGAAGGACCAGGACCGTCAGGTCGACCCGGAGGCAGGAGGTTCGTGCATGGTGTCACGGCCCGCTCCGGCGTCGGCCCTGCCACCCGGCGCCGAGCTGCCCGGGCACGCCGGTTTCTGGCGCTCGGTGCTCGACGACGTCCGGGAGCCGGTGTTCCTCCAGGACCCGGAAGGCGCCCTGCGCTGGGCCAACGCGTCCGCGCAGCGGCTCGGCCCGGCCGAGCTCGTCGGCGTGACCGAGACCACCGGCAAGGTCGGCCACCGCCCGGCCAAGATCCGCGCGCTGCCCGGCGGCTGGCGCGCCTGGACCGTGGTCGACGACGGCCGCCGCCGTCCCGAAGAGTTCCTCGCCGAGGCCGGTCCGAAATTGGCGCTCGCGCGCGGACGGCACGGCACGGCCCGGGTGATCGCCGAGCTGGCGGCGTCCGCGTTGGGCGATTGCGCCTTCGTGCTGCTGCCGACGACCCGCGGCCGCTGGGAATGGTGGAGCTGCACCGAGCACGGCGCGGCGGGCCACGGCCGGATCCGGCGGGTGCCGGCCCAGCTCGCGCCCGTGGTCTCCGACGCGATCACCGACGTCGCCCGGCCCGAGGTCCGCGCGGTGCCCGCGACCGAGGTCGCGGCGTTGCCCGCGGCGGTCGCCGAGCCGTTCGAGGGGCACCTTGAGGTGTCAGTGGTCTCGTTCGGCTCCGGCATGGCGGGCGCGGTGCTGCTCGGCAGGCGCGGCGAGCCCGCGTTCGGCCTCTCGCAAGGCGAAGCCGTCGAGGCGTTCGCGGACGCGGCCGGCACGGCGCTGGCCAACGCGCAGCGCTACGCCCGCCAGGAGGAAGCCACGCGCGGGCTCGAATCGACGTTGCTGCCGACGCCGCCCGCGCAGGTCGAGGGCGCGAATTTCGAGCTGTGGTACGAACCCGCGGGCGGGGTGCTGGGCGTCGGCGGCGATTTCTACGACGTCCTTTCCCGCGACGACGGCAGTGCGTTCGTGGTGGTCGGCGACATCTGCGGCAAGGGCGCCGAGGCCGCCGCGCTGACCGGCCGGGTGCGGCATTCGCTGGCCGCGCTGCATCTGGTCGAACGCGACGGCCGGACGATGCTGCGGCTGCTCAACGAACTCCTGATCTCCGGCGGCAGCAACCGGTTCGCGACGCTCGTGCTCGGTTCGGTCGCGGCCGCCGAGTCCGGGCTCGACGTCACCCTCGCCTCCGGCGGCCATCCGGCCCCGCTCGTGCTGCGGCGCGGGGGAGGGGTCGAGGAGATCAGCGTGCCCGGCACGCTCGTCGGCGTGTCGCCGCAGGCCCGCTTCGCCGAGGCGACGACGCACCTGGACGAGGGCGACGTCTGCCTGCTCTACACCGACGGCGTCACCGAAGCCCGCAACCGCACGGAATCCACCGAACTGTTCGGCGACGAACGGCTCTACACGGTGCTGGAGGACTGCGTCGGGCAACCGGCGCGCGAGGTCGTGCGCCGGTTGCGCGAGGCAGTGCGGGCCTGGCTCGGGAATTCCGGCCACGACGACATCGCGGTGCTGGCGATCGAGGCCGCGCCGCGGGCGGAGTAAGCACCGTTTTCCTTGCCCGGCACCGGAAAGCTACTTCCCGGGCTGGGTCTCCGGCTCCGGCGCTCGCTCCGGTTCCGGAACGGCCTCGGTGTCCGGTTTCGGCTCGGCGGTGCGGGCGGGTTCCGGGCGCTCGAAGTGTTCGCGGCACTGCCGTCCGAACCGACGCGAGTGTGCGGTCATCGGTTCCACCTCCCCGGCTCGCCACCAGGATCGCGCGCCCGGACGGACTTCGCCACCCAATTGCGCCGCGTCAGCCGACCGGGTGGTCCGGTCTGTCTAATGTGGAATCTTGTCGCTCGGCGGCCCGGTGACGGTGTTCCGGGGCGGTCTCGTCTGTCCCGGCGGGGTTTTCGGCGGCGTCCGGCCCGGCTGACTCGTTTGGCTGGCCTGGCTTTCCGACGCCGACGTGGTCTGGGCCGTCGGGCCGGGCGGAACCGTCGTGGTCTGCGGGGGCGGCGTCGCCGCGTTCGTCGAACGGACCGGCGGCGCGGACGGCGAATGCCGCGGAGCCTGGTCCGGCGAATCGGACGGAGCGGACGACGGCGGAGAAACCGGAACCGGTGCCGGGTCGGGGCCCGGCGCGGACCCGGTGCCGGGGCGAAGCGGAGACGCGAACAGCAGCGTTCCGGCCGCGACCAGCACGACCGGCAGGCCCGCCGCGAGCACCGCGCGCCGCCGCGAGACCCGGTGGCGGCGGCAGAAGACGGCCAACCGCGTTTTGATCGGAAGCCGCAACGTTTCCGTGCCGCGCAACGCACGCGCCACGGCGGTCGCGGAGGGTCTTTCTTCCGGATCGCGCATGGTCATCGCGCGCAGAGTCCTCGCAAGCGGTTCCGGCGTGCCCGGCGGCACCCGCGGCGATCGATGCAGCCGCACTACCGCGGTTTCCGCTGCCGTACCCGGGTATTCGCGGACGCCGGTGAGGCATTCCAGGAGGACGAGCCCGAGCGCGTACACGTCCGAAGCCGGGCCGGGGTGCTCGCCGAGCACCTGCTCCGGCGAGAGGTAAGCCGCCGTCCCGACGACCGCGCCGGTGTCGGTCACGCGGGTCGCGTCCACGATGCGCGCGACGCCGAAGTCGGCGATCCGCGGGCCGTCGTCGGACATGAGGATGTTGGCGGGTTTGAGGTCGCGGTGGGTCACCTCGTGCGCGTGGACGTGAGCGAGCGCCTCGGCCAGCTGCGCGCCCAGTTCGACCACCCGGTCGGCGGGCAGCGGCCCGGAGCACAGCCATTCGGACAGGTTGGGCCCGTGCACGCAGTCCATGACGAGGTACGCGTACCCCTCGTCGATTCCGGCGTCGACGAACCCGACCAACCCCGGATGCCGCACCGCGCGCAGCGCCGCGATCTCCTGGTCCCGGCGGTTGCGGCCCAGTTCGACCGCTCCGGCGTGGAACAGCTTGACCGCGACCTCGCCTCCGGTTTCGCGGTCCTCGCCGCGGTGCACGCTGGCGGTCGCGCCTTCGCCGATCCGCTCGCCCACCTCGTACCGGCCGGCCAGGACCAGCGGAGCGGGCCCGTACCGGCCCAGCGCGAACCGTCTCGCGGTCGTGCCCGCGTCCGCATCGCCGGTGCCGGTCATGTGCCGCTCGCCTTTCCCCCGGGTAGCGGGGACAACTTACTCGCCGTCGGGCGAGGACAAAAGCTGAGCCGGGTCCGGGGGAGGACGCACGAGGTCACGCCGCCGGGCGGACCTCCCGGCGTTTCGCGAGTACAGTGGCAGCTGAGTACTACCGGCGCGCGCAATACTTGCAGTCACATTGACCTGCGCCGATGCTGCTCGGGGCCCGCGGCCGCCCGCAACCGGGGCCGTCTGGAGGAGGTGCACCATGTCGGTGTCGGACGACGCCGTCGAGGCGCGCGCGCAAGGCTGGCGGACGCTGGCGGCGCTGCACGCGCGGATCGAAGACCGGCTGAACCGCGCGCTGGAAAGCGAGCACGAGCTGTCGGTGAGCGAGTACACGGTGCTCGACGTGCTCGGCCGCCAGGACGGCTTCCACCTGCGGATGAGCCAGCTGGCCAACGCGGTGGTGCTGAGCCAGTCGGCGACGACCCGGCTGGTCACCCGGCTGGAGGAGCGCGGCCTGCTGTCGCGCTACCTGTGCCAGGACGACCGGCGCGGCATCTACACCGAGGTCACGCCCTCCGGGCAGAAGCTGCTGGCCGCCGCCCGCCCGACGCACGACACGGCGCTTTCGGCCGCGCTCGCCGAGGCGGAGGAGCTGCCGGAGCTGGCGCCCTTGGTCACCGCGCTGGGGTCGCTCACCTTCGCTGCTCAGTGACGTTCCGTGAAGGCTCCTTGAGGGAGCCAGATTCCCTCAAGGAGCCCTTCACGGACCGAAAACCCCGCGTACCAGGCCAGCGGCACCTTCGAGGGGCGATCAGGGCCGCAGGCGGTGCAGGTCCCGGGGGAAGAGCGTCGCCCCGCGCACGTTCGCCACGCCCAGCACGCGCGCGACCCAGCGCTCCAGCCCGATCGCGAACCCGCCGTGCGGCGGCATGCCGTACGCGAACGCGTCGAGATAGTCGGAGTATTGCCCGGCCGCCTCGCCGAGCACGGCGAGGTAGTCCGCGTGCCGGTGCAGCCGCTGGCCGCCGGTCACGAGTTCCAGGCCGCGGAAGAGCAGGTCGAAACTGTTCGACCGGGCCGGGTCCGCCGGGTCCGGATGGGTGTAGAACGGCCGTTTCGCCATCGGGTATCCGGTCACGAACAGGAATTCCGACCCGTGTTCCCGCTCGGCCCACGCGCACAGCCATCGTTCGTGCGCGGGCGCGAGGTCCGGCTCGCCGCGCGGGTCCTCGCCGGTGTTCCGGGCCAGAAGTTCTTGCGCCGCGGCGAAATCGATCGACGGGATCTCTTCCGGCACCGTCGGCGCGTCCGGTCCCGCCGCGGCGGCCATCTCCGCTACGACGTCGCGCAGCACCGCCATGACGTCGCGGTGGTCGGCGATGAAGCCCAGTTCCGCGTCGAGACTCGTGTACTGGGCCAGATGCCGTGCGGTGTCATGCGGTTCGGCCCGGAAAACCGGCCCCACCTCGTACACCCGCTCGAACACGCCGACCATGGCCTGCTTGAAGAACTGCGGCGACTGCGCGAGGTAAGCGGGACGGCCAAAGTAGTCGAGCTGGAACACGTTCGCCCCGGATTCCGTCGCGGTGGCAACGATCTTGGGCGTATGAATCTCAGTGAATCCCTGTCTGTCCAACACTCGCCGAAACGCCGCGACACTGGCCGCGGCCACCTCGAATCGCCGCCGCAGCACCGGATGCCGCAACGCGACCGCGGCATTGTCCAGCACCACCGGCAAACCAGCGGCCACTTCGGGTCGATAAAGATTGAACGGCGGCCGCTTTTCCGGCGCGGACAGCACTTCTAATACCGGTTCCCGCAGTTCAATTCCTTGCGGTGCCTGCGGATTGGCGACCACCTGCCCGGTGAGCCGCACGACGGTCTCCTCGGCGACCTCCGGCGGCTCGGCGAACACCGCCTGCGCGGTGCCGAACCGGTCGCGGACGACCAGGAACGCCACGGATTTCAGCACGCGCCGGCGGTGCACCCAGCCGGCGATCGTCACGGTGGAGCCCACGCGGTCACGCAGGCAGGCCACCGGGGTGCGGGTACTCATTCCTTCTCCTGAGCGCACTCGGCGACCCCTTGGGGGTGCGGGCGAGAAGGGACACTCGCGGTGCCACCGCACCTTCGCCGCCGAGTGGGCGGCCTCGTTCTGGCCGGGTGACGGCGGCCGGGCCGGCGGGGCATTTCCTCCCCGCACTCAGGAGTGTCTTCGCGCAGGGCCGCGACGCTGCCTTCTCACCGGCGGCAGCTCTCTGTCCCTCGCGGCGCCCTGCGCTACTCGTCTCCGTCAACGTGTTGCCCGCAACGGTAAAACACCGCCGCCGCCCGCGTCGCCTGATTTACCGGACGCCCAGCAGGTGCTCCAGCGCCAGCTGGTTGAGCCGGGTGAAGTGGTAGCCGCGGCGGCCGGCCGCTTCGACGTCGAACTCGTCGGCGGCCAGATCGTCCAGGGTTTCGCCCTCGGACAGCGTCGGCGTCGCCAGCTCCGGCACCCGCGACGCGGCGAGCGCTTCGGCGACCTCCGGATCGGCGCGGAAGGCACGGGCTTTCTCGCGCAGGATCAGGTAAGTGCGCATGTTCGCTGCCGCGGAAACCCAGACGTCCTCGGGATCCTCGGTGCGCAGCGGTTTGTAGTCGAAGTGCCGCGGGCCGTCGTAGCCGCCGTGCTCCAGGAGGTCGACGAGGAAGAACGCGCTGGCGAGATCGCCGTGCCCGAAGATCAGGTCCTGGTCGTACTTCGGGCCGTGCTGGCCGTTGAGGTCGAGGTGGAACAGCTTGCCCTGCCACAGCGCCTGCGCGATGCCGTGCACGAAGTTCAGCCCGGCCATCTGCTCGTGGCCGACCTCCGGGTTCAGCCCGAACAGCTCGGGCCGCTCCAGTTGCGAGATGAACCCGAGCGCGTGGCCGATCGTCGGCAGGAGGATGTCGCCGCGCGGCTCGTTCGGCTTCGGCTCCAGCGCGAACCGCAGGTCGTAGCCCTGCGAAACGGCGTAGTCGGCGAGGACGTCGAGCCCCTCCTTGTACCGGGCGAGTGCGGCGCGGACGTCTTTCGCCGCATCGGATTCCGCGCCTTCGCGGCCGCCCCACAGCACGTAGGTCTGCGCGCCGAGTTCGGCGGCGAGGTCGAGATTGCGCCGGACCTTGGTCAGCGCGTACCGCCGGATGTCGCGGTCGTTGCTGGTCAGGCCGCCGTCCTTGAAGACCGGGTGGCTGAACAGGTTCGTCGTCGCCATCGGCACGCGCAGGCCGGTTTCCTCGAGAGCGCGCTTGAACTTGGCGATCGCGGTGTCGCGGTCCGGTTCGGTGGCGAGGAGGTCGTCGTCGTGGAAGGTGACGCCGTACGCGCCCAGTTCGGCCAGCCGGTGCACGCTCTCGACCGGGTCGAGCGGCGGGCGCGTGGCGACGCCGAACGGGTCGGCCGCGGGCCAGCCGACGGTCCACAGTCCGAACGAAAATTTGTCCTCCGGTGCGGGGGCGTAGTCGGCCATGCCCGTCCCTTCATTTAGTTCACGTTGTAGACTAAATACTGCGCTACGGTCGTCCCGGCCGTCAAGAGCGGAGGTCTGCATGGAACCGGTCCGGCACGACGCGATGCGGGCGCGGAACCTCGAACTGGTGCTCGGCGAGATCAGCCGCGGCGGTCCGCTGACCCGCGCCGCGCTGGCGGAGCTGACCGGGCTGACCAAGTCGACCGTGTCCACTTTGGTCGGCTCGCTGCTGGACGCGGGCTACCTGTCCGAGACCGCCGCCGTGCGCGCGGGGGAGCGCGGCCGGCCCGGGGTCGAGGTTTCGCTGAGCGGCGCGCGGATGGCTTCGCTGGGGCTCGAGGCCAATGTGGACTATCTCGCCGCGTGCGTCCTGGACTTGACCGGCACGGTCCGCCGGTCGGTTCGCATCGAGCGGGACAACCGCGGCGTGCCAGCGGAAACTGTGCTGAAGGCGGTGCGGGAACTGGCTTCCGCGGAGTTGGCCGAGGCGCGCGAGCTGGGCTTGACGGTCGCCGGTGCGGTGCTCGCGGTGTCCGGCCCGGTGCGGGACGGCGTGGTGCTGAGCGCGCCGAACCTCGGCTGGCGGAACGTTCCGGTCGAGTTGGAGCTGCCGGTCCCGGTTTCGGTGGACAACGAGGCGAATCTCGGTGCGCTTGGCGAGCTGTGGTTCGGTGCCGGGGCGGCGGATTTCCTATACGTGTCCGGCGAGATCGGCATCGGCGCGGGACTGGTCGTGGACTCGCGGTTGTTCCGCGGCACCGGCGGCGAACTGGGGCACGTGCTGGTTTCCCCGTCCGGCCCGTCCTGTCGCTGCGGTGCGGCGGGCTGTCTGGAGACCTACGCCGGGCAGGAAGCAATGCTCGCCGCGGCCGGAGTATCCACAGTGGACGCTCTCGCAGCCGCCTTGGCCGCGGGCGACGACGCGGCGTTGTCAGCTGTTTCGGCAGCGGGGGAGGCTCTAGGTCTGGCGCTGGCGTCGGCGGTCAATCTCGTGGATGTGGACCGCGTGGTGCTCGGCGGCGTATTCGGGCCGCTGTTTCCCTGGCTGGCTCCCGCTGCGGAGGCCGTGCTGCGGACGCGGTTGACCGGCCTCCGCGGTTCGGTGCCGGTGCTGAGCCCGTCCGCACTCGGCGATTCCGCCGCGACGCTGGGTGCCGCGGGCCGCACTATCCACGGCGTTTTGGCTGACCCGGGGCCGTTCCTCGCCCGTTAGCCGAGGTTGTCGGCAAGCAGGGTCACGACGTCGCGCCAGGCTCGCTCGGCCTGCACCGGGTGATAGCCGACGCCGGGGAGGAGCCGCTGCTCCGGGCCGATCGGCGGGTGGTGGAACGCGTGCTGGGCGCCGCCGTAGACGGTGAGCCGCCAGTCGACGCCCGCCGCCTGCATCTCGGCGGCGAACGCGTCCCGTTGCGCGGCAGGCATGATCGGGTCCTCCGAGCCGACGCCCGCCCAGACTGGGCAGCGGATGTTCGCTGCCTCGCCCGGACGGCCGGTGACCAGGCCGTTGATCGTGCCGATCGCGCGCAGGTCGACGCCCGCGCGGCCGAGTTCCAGCACGATCGCGCCGCCGGTGCCGTAGCCGATCCCGGCGATCCGGTCCGGGTCGGTCCGCGGTTCGGCGAGCAGCACGTCGAGCGCCGCGCGGCCGATGTCGCGCATCCGGTCCGGGTCGTCGAGCAGCGGCAGGCAGCGCGCCAGCATCTCGTCGGGATCGGTGAACCAGCGGCCGCCGTGGATGTCGAACGCGAGGGCCACGTAACCGAGTTCGGCCAGCGCGTCGGCCCGTGCGCGCTGAAAGTCGTTGAGGCCGGTGCCTTCCGGCCCGATCAGGACCGCGGGCCGGGGACCGGTGCCCGCGGGGAGCGCGAGACGCCCGACCATGGTGAGGCCGTCGGCCGGGTATTCGACGGTGCGCGTCGTGACGGTCTCCATGAGAACCCACCGTAATGAGCGCCGGGTCCCGGCGGCGTGCTGTTCACCGTCGGCGGACACGTCCATTCAGGTGACCCTCTCGCGGCGCATCCGGAAACATGTTAGGAAAGCTTCCTAACTAAAGGAGGATCCGGATGCGCAAGACGATGGTGCTCACCGCGGCCGTGCTCGCGGTGGCCGGAGCGGTGCCCGCGGTCGCGATGGCCGGGGACGGTCCCGCCGCGGATTCCCCTGGCTGGCATCCGAAAGCGCGCAACATCGTCTACATCCAGGGCGACGGCATGGGTGCGGCGCAGCGGGAGTTCGTCCGGCTCGCGACGACCGGCCGCAAGGGCGACCTGGTCATGAACCGGCTCCCGGTCACCGGCATGGTGCACACCGACCCCGACGACCCGGAAGAACTCGTCACCGACTCGGCCGCGGCGGCGACCGCGCTCGCCACCGGGCACAAGACCCGCAACGGCGCGGTCGGCCAGGACGCGCAGGGCCGCCGTCTGCTGACCGTGCTCGAGCAGGCGAAACGCGCCGGGAAGTCGACCGGACTGGTCACCACCGCGCAGGTCACCGGGGCGTCGCCGGCCGCGTTCGCGTCGCACGTGCCCTCGCGGGATCTGCAGAGCGACATCGCGAAGCAGTACATCACCGAAAGCCGTCCGGAAGTCCTCCTCGGCGGCGGCGAAGACTGGTGGCTGCCGAAGGGCGATCCCGGCGCGTGGCCGGACAAGCCGGGCGAGGAAAGCCGCAGCACGCACGGAAACCTGATCGAGCAGGCGAAGCGCTCCGGCTACACCTACGTGCGGAACGCCAGCGAACTCGCCGCGACTCGCGCGCCGCGGCTGCTCGGCCTGTTCGCGAACGAGGACATGGTCGACTACGGCCCGGACGGCAAGGGCGCGTACCAGCCGAAGGTCGCGTTGCCGGTGATGGCGAAGAAGGCGCTCGACACGCTTTCCGCCAACCCGCGCGGCTTCTTCCTGTTCCTGGAAGAAGAAGGCATCGACGGAATGTCCCACGAAAACAACGCGCACGGCGTCCTCGACGCGGGCCGGGCGCTCGATGCGGCCGTCGCCGAGGTGCTGCGCTTCACCCGCTCGCATCCGGACACCCTGGTGATCATCGGCGGCGATCACGAGACCGGCGGACTGGCCATCGAGAACACCGACGGCGCGCCCGAAGGCAACGAGGACGGCCCGTTTCCCGTTCCCGGCACCAAACTTTCGCTGACCGTCGACTGGACGAGCGGCGACCACAGCGGCGTGCCGACCCCGGTCACCGCGACCGGCCCCGGCTCGGACCGCCTCGACGGGACGCTGGACAACACCGACGTCTACCGCGCGATGGTCTCCGCCGCGCACCTTTCATGAGGCGAGGTTCGTGACTCCGTCGTAGTCGTCGAGCGCGGCTGCTCCGGTGACGTCGTACTCCAGCAGCACCAGGCCGCTGGGCGTGGCTTCGTGCCGGACGAGCCGCAACCCGGTCGCCGACACCGGATGTGGGAACTGCAGCCGTCCCGCCCCGAGCACTGTCGGCGTCATGACCAACCGGACCTTGTCCACGACCCCCGCGGACAGCAGGGTGTTGCCGAGCCGGGCGCTGCCGTGTATCTGCAGCTCCTGGCCCGGCTGCGCCTTGAGCTTGCGCACCGCGGTCGCCGGGTCGCCGCGCAACACGGTGGTCGGGGCCCAATTGCCGGTTTCGAGCGTGTTCGACACGACGTACTTCGGCAGGGCGTTCATCCGCTCGGCGAACGGATCGTCCGGATCCGTGACCGCGGGCCAATCCCGCGCGAACGACGTGTAGGTGCGGCGGCCGAACAGCAGTCCGTCTGCCAGATCCAGCCACTCCGACGCCCGCTGGACGAACGCCTGGTCGAGATGCGGGACGAACCAGCCGCCGCGGGAGAACTCGCCGCTGGTGTCCTCTGTGGACGATCCAGGCCCTTGGCTGACGCCGTCGAGCGTGACGAACGCGGTGAGGGAGATCTGCATCAGGCCTCGCTTTCCGCGACCCGGGCGAGCTGAGCCGTGACCGTGCCCCAGCCGTCCGCGAACCCGAGATCGGCGTGCCGTTCCCGGGCCGCCGGATCCCCGTGCCGGACGACGACGCGGTAATCCGTCCCGTCCGGATGATCCCGGAGGACGATCTCCGCCGTCATCGCGACCGGCTGCGGGTTCGCCGGCCGCCACGAGCTGTCGAGGGCGTTCGTGAAAACGATCCGCTCGTAGTCCTCGACGACGAGGAAGCACGCGTCGAGATGCGAGACGAAGGTGTCGCCGTCCTCGCTCATCCGCGTGACGAACGCACCCCCAGCACGCACGTCCAGTTCCTCGACGCGGCACCGCAGCGGGGCGGGAATCCACCACTGGGCGAGGCTGGCCGGGTCGGTCCAGGCGTCCCAGACGCGTTTGCGGGGCGCGCGGATGACGCGGTCGAGGGAAAGATCGAGGTCGGGGTTCACGGCTGGTCCTCCTGGCTGGTGACGAACTGCTCGAGCCGGTCGGTGCGCCCGGCCCAGACGCGCCGCTGCTCGGCGAGCCAGTCCTCGACGAGCGCGAACCGCTCGCGGTTGAGGACGCACGTCCGCACCCGCCCGGACTTCTCGGTGCGGATCAGCCCGTGCGACTCGAGCATCCGCACGTGCTTCATGAAGGACGGCAACGTCATCGGCGCGTCGCCCGCGAGCTCCCCGACACTCGCCGGCCCCACCCCGAGCCGCCGCACGACAGCCCGCCGGGTCGGATCGGCGAGGGCGGAGAAGACCCCGTCGAGCGTGGTCGAATACTGAGCCATGAGGCTAAGTATTGCGGGCGGGGATGGTTAGCGCAAGGGCTAAGTGTTTCGGTCGCGGCGGGGACGGGTTCGGCTCACGGTCGGAGTCCGACGGGTGTCGGCTGCGGGGCGGGCGAGGCGGCTCGCCGGGCGGAATGCGAGATCCTGCGCGAAGCGGGGTCAGCTGGTCGCGCTCCGTGCGGAAGTACCGAAGCTTCCGCTGCGTCAGGTCAGGCCGGGCGGACGATGTCGGCGCTCAAAGCCCAGCCTGCGAGGGGATCAGCTGTGCAACGGCCACCGCGAACCAAGACAACTCCGCCCGACCCGCGCGGTCCAGCGGAACAAAGCGGCAACCGAGGGAGTCGAACCCTGCGCGGCTTGTGAAGGCGGCGCTCCTGACCGGCCCTGACCCTTCGGCGGGCGACGGCTGCCATGCATTGCGTGTACCCGTTTCAACGCCCGCCCCAGCATCAGAATTCCCGCTTCACCCGAACGGGGCCTGCTGGCAGGCTGGGCGCATGGACGATCTTCTCCTCCGCCGCGTCCGGGTCGGGTTGCAAGGGCCGCTGGCCGACGTTCGGGTGCGCGACGGTGTCGTATCGGCAATCGAGGAACCGGGCGCTGGGACCGGGTTCGCCGCCCGCGTGCTCGACGGGCACGGCGGCACGCTCCTGCCCGGGCTCGTCGACGCGCACGCGCACCTCGTGCAGTGGGCCGGATTCCGCAGGCGCATCCCGCTGGACGGTGCGCGATCCGCGGTGGGCGCGGTCGAATTGCTGATGGAGAAGCTGCTCGACGCTCCGGCGGGGGAGCTCGTCGTCGGCGTCGGGTTCCGGGACGGGCTCTGGCCGGACCGGCCGCACAAGGATCTGCTGCAGCGCGCGCTCCCGGGCCGCGCGGTGGCGTTGTTCAGCGCGGATTTGCATACGTTGTGGCTCAGCCCGGCCGCGTTGAAGCTGATCGGCCGCGAGCATCCGACCGGCGTCCTGCTGGAGAACGACTGCATGAGCGCCACGGCCGCGTTGCCAACCGCGCCGGTCGAGGTCCAGGACGCTTGGGTTGCCGACGCGCTGGCTGCCGCCGCGAAGCGGGGCGTGACGTCGGTGGTCGACTACGAATACGCGGACACGGTCACGGATTGGACCCGGCGGGCGGCCACGGCAAAGCCGGCGACGAGGGTTTCCTGTGTGATCGCAAGGTATTTGCTGGACGAGACCATCCAAAGAGGACACCGGACCGGGGACGTGCTCGACGCGGGCGAAGGACTGCTCACGGTCGGCCCGTTCAAGCTGTTCGTCGACGGTTCGCTCAACACCCGCACCGCTTACTGCCACGATTCGTACCCGGGATCCGGCGAGAACGGGCTGCTGGAGCTGCCGCCGGAGGAGTTGGTGCCGTTGCTGCGCCGCGCGCACGAGCACGGGCTGACCCCGGCGGTGCACGCGATCGGCGACCACGCCAACACCATCGCGCTGGACGCGTTCGCCGAGGTCGGCTGCCCGGGCCGGATCGAGCACGCGCAGTTGCTGCGGCCCGAGGACGTGCCGAGGTTCGCCGCGCTCGGGCTGGTCGCGAGTGTGCAGCCCGCGCACCAGCCCGACGACCGCGACGTCGCCGACTGGCATTGGCACGGCCGCACCGACCGCGCGTACGCGTACCGCGCCCTGCTCGAATCCGGTGCCCGGCTGGAACTCGGCTCGGACGCGCCGGTCGCGCCGCTCGATCCGTGGGACGGGATCGCCGCCGCGGTCGGCCGGACCGACGACGAGCGGCCGCCGTGGCATCCCGAGCAGGCCATCCCGCTCGCCGACGCACTGGCCGCGTCCTCGGGCGGCCGCCGCGGCGTCCAGGTCGGCGACGTGGCCGATCTGGTCCTGACGGCGGCCGACCCGAGTGGACTGTCCACGAAGGAACTGCGGGAAATGCCGGTGTCCGCGACGATCGTGGCGGGGAGGCCGACGTACTTGGCCTAGACCGCGCGGGCGATGGCGATCGCGCCCTTGAGCCGTTCGCCCGCCTCGTAGAACATGTACTCCTTGCCGTTCATCGTGCCGAACGACGCGGCGGCGCACCGGCCGTTGTCCGGCGCGCCCGCGAGCGGAGCGTGGAAGACGCCGAGGTGCTCGCGTTTGCCGAAGTCGTTGCCGACCTCGGTGATCAGCATGTTCCCGCCGGCCTCGATGTTCTCGTGGTACACGACGTAGGTGGAATTGTTGCGCCGCACCACGGTCGGCGCGCCGATGTTGCTCGCGCCGACTTCTTCGGGACGGATCAGCGGCGTCTGCGAGAATGTCCAATCGCGAGCGTCGGCCGACCAGCCCCACCCGATGCTGCGGTGGTTGGCGGTGGTGTTGATCATGAACACCATCACGTACTTCGCGCCGCGCGAAGGCAGGTCGTGCTCGAACACCTTGGCGTAGGAGGTTTCGGTGGTGCCCTTGGGCAGCATCGACGTCGACAGCACCGTTTTGTCGTAGGTGAAGTGGATCCCGTCCTTTGACCGCGCGAGGCGAGTCGTGGTGTTCTCGCCGTGGAAATACAGCCACAGCTCGCGGGTCTGCTCGTGCCACAGAACGAACGGCGACGACACGTGCGACACGTCGTAGTGCGGCTTCCAGACGTTCTTGACGATCGGGTTGCGCGGGTATTCGACGAACGGCCCTTCGAGACTGTCCGCATAGGACAGGCAGATGCCGCCCGGCGCGTCGTGCGGGGCGTAGTAGAGGTAATAGCGGCCGAGCGGGTTGGCGAGCTTGTCATAGACGCCGCGGATGCACGGAAAGATCACCTCGCGCCTCGCCGGCGGGTACTGCAGTTTGCTTTTGTCGAACGCGGTGCGCACGAACCGGTACTCCGGGAACCCGGCGGGCGCTGCGCTCGCTGTTCCGGTGCTGAGCAGGGGCAGCGCGGCCAGTGCGAAGCTCGCTCCGGCTGCGCCGCGCAGGGCGGTGCGGCGGGAAAGTTCGGTCATGCGGACGCTCCCTTTCATCGGCGGTTACCCGGAGCGACTCTTCGGGCGCCGCTGAGGCGCTGTCAAGGTGCTAATACGTATTAGTCCCTCGCCCCGGCAAAACAGGACAGAAACCTCCCGGAAGCCTTGACGGTGCCGGGCCCGGCGCAGATCCTCGCCTAATCCGCATTAGCGCTCCTCGGAGGTGACCCGTGCCCGGCCGCAACCGCATGCCGCGCCAAGCCGACATCGCCCGCATCGCCGGGGTGTCCCAGGCGACGGTTTCGGTCGTGCTGGCGGGCAACCGGACCGTGCGGATGGCCGAGTCGACCCGCAGCCGGGTGCTGCGGGTGGCCGAGGAACTGGGCTACGTGCCGAATCCGGCGGCCACCCGGCTCGCGTCGGCGCGGGCGAATCTGCTCGGGCTGTACACCTTCCGCACGGCGTTCCCGACCGACGAGGCCGACGCGTACCACCCGATTCTCTCCGGCGTCGAGGAGGAAGCCGCGGCGCTGGGCCAGGATCTGATCCTGTTCACCGGCACGAGCGGGCCGCACGCGCGGCAGGAGGAGGCGATCCGCCGGACGCGGATGGCCGACGGCTGCCTGTTTTTCGGCAGGCACGTTCCGGAGGGGCCGGTTTCGCGCCTGATGGCGTCCGGGTTCCCGTTGGTCTACATCGGACGCCGGCCGGAGCTGGACGGACAGATCCCGTACATCGGCGCGGATTACGTCACCGCCTCGGCGCAAGTGCTGGAGCGGCTGATCGGCCTCGGCCACCGGGAAATCCGGTACGTCCGGGAGGCGGACGAGGCACCGTCCTCTGAAGACCGTCAGCGCGGCGTGCTGCGTGCGGCTCCGGACACGAAGATCGTCCGGCTCAACGGAAAGCCGATTCCGATCCGGGAATGGCTTGACGAAGGCGTCACGGCGGTGGTCGTGGAAGGAACCGACACCGGTGCCGCACACCGTGCGGTGCGGGCCGCGATCGACCAAGCCGGACTGTCCACTCCGGACGACCTGTCCCTCGCGGTGCTCGGCGGGTCGGCGGGGACGAGCGGATTCGAGGTCCCGATGCGGGAGATGGGCCGGTTGGCCGTGCGCCTGCTCGTGGACCTCGTCACCGAGAAGACGACCACGCGGCAGCAGCTGCTGTGGTGCCCACCGGTGGCCGGCGAAGACGTCGGCGCACCACGATCCGGTTAGGACAGAGCAATGGCTGAACTCGGCACGGAGATCCTCGTCGCGGGCGGCGGGGTGGGCGGCGTCGCCGCCGCGCTGGCCGCCGCGTCGGCAGGACACCGCGTCGTGCTGACCGAGGAGACCGACTGGCTCGGCGGCCAGTTCACCGCGCAGGCGGTGCCCCCGGACGAGAATCCCTGGATCGAACAGTTCGGCGGCACCGCGACGTATCGCCGGTTCCGCGAAGGGGTGCGCGACTACTACCGGCGGCACTACCCGTTGCGCGCCGAAGCGGCCGCGCTCACCGACCTGAACCCCGGGGCAGGCCGGGTCAGCAAACTGTGCCACGAGCCGCGCGTCGCGCTCGCGGTGCTGGAATCGATGCTGGCCCCGCATCGCTCGTCCGGCCGACTGACTGTCCTTTTGCGACACCGGCCGGTCGCGGCGGACGTGACCGGCGACCGTGTCGAGGCGGTCACCTTCGAAGGGCCGGACGGGAACCGCACGACGGTTCGCGCCGAGTACACATTGGACGCCACCGAAAACGGCGACCTCTTGCCCCTCACCGGTACCGAGTTCGCGATCGGGGCCGAAGCGCAGTCCGAGCACGGCGAACCGCACGCGCCGGAGCAGGCCGACCCGGGCAACCTCCAGGGCATCACCTACTGCTTCGCGCTGTCCCATCACGCGGGCGAGGACCACACGATCGACCGGCCGGAACTGTACGGCGTCTGGAGCGAATACCAGCCGGACTTCTGGCCGGGCCCGCTGCTCGGGTTCCTCGCCCCGGATCCCCGGTCGCTGGAGCCGGTGCCGCGGACCTTCGACCCGAACCCGGAGACGGATCCGCTCGCGGTGAGCGCCGACCAGAGCGCCGACGCCGGGGACAAGGAACTGTGGGGGTTCCGGCGGATCCTCGCCAGGAAGCTGCACCAGCCGGGTGCGTTCGATTCCGACCTCACCCTGGTCAACTGGCCGCTCAACGACTACTGGCTGCGGCCCGCGCTGGAGATCGACGGGGTCACGACCGCCGCGGACGTGGCCCGCGCGCACTACGAGGCGAAACAGCTTTCGCTGTCGGTGCTGTATTGGCTCCAGACCGAGGCACCACGGCTGGACGGCGGCACCGGTTTCCCCGGCCTGAAGCTGCGCCCGGATGTGGTCGGCACCGATGACGGGCTGGCGAAGTCCGCGTACGTGCGCGAAGCGAGGCGGATCCGGGCGGTCACCACAGTCGTCGAACAGGACGTGTCGCTCGACATCCTCGGCCCGACCGGCCGCAAGCGGCGCGAGGATTCGGTCGGGGTCGGCAGTTACCGGATCGACCTTCACCCGTCGACCGCCGGGGACAGTTACCTCGACGTGCCGAGCGTCCCGTTCGAACTGCCGCTGGGCGCATTGCTGCCGCAACGGATGCGCAACCTGTTGCCCGCGGGCAAAAACATCGGCACCACGCACATCACCAACGGCTGTCACCGGTTGCATCCGGTGGAGTGGAACGTCGGCGAGGTCGCCGGCCACCTCGCCGGGTTCGCGCTGCGCGAAGGGCTGCAGCCGCACCAAATCCGCGAGGACCGGTTCGACGAGTTCGCCCGCGTGCTGGACCGCGCCGGGGTCGAACGGCGCTGGCCCGACGTCCGCGGCTACTGATCACGATTTCCCTCAGGAGGTGCGGACAATGGCGTTCCATCCCGGTCCCGTGCGCGTCGGCATCGACGTCGGCGGCACGTTCACCGACGCCGTCGCCGTCGACGCGCGGACGTTCGAACTGCTCGGCCAGGTGAAAGTGCCGACCAGCCACGACCACGACGACGGCGTCGCCCACGGCATTCTCGAAGCGCTGGAGAAACTGCGGGCGGAGGTCGGCGCGGAGGACGTGTCGTTCCTCGCGCACGGCACCACCCAGGCGACGAACGCGTTGCTGGAAGGCGACGTCGCCACCGTCGGCATCGCCGGCGTGGGCACCGGTTTCGACGCGTTCGCCACCCGGCGGCTCACTGCGCTCGGCAAAATGGAATTGGCTCCCGGGCGGCGGATGCCGGTGCGGTTCGCCCCGGTCGCCGACCTCTCGGCGGCTGGGGACGCGGTCGACGACCTGGTGAAACAGGGTGCCGAGGTGATCGTCGCCGTCGAACCGTTCAGTGTGGACGATCCCGAGGGCGAGCGGGCGGTGACAGCCGCGGCGAGGGAACGCGGAGTCCTCGCGACGGCTACGCATGAGATCACCGGGCTGTACGGGCTGACCAAACGAGCCCGGACGGCGGTGCTGAACGCCGGGATCATGCCGCGGATGGTGTCCACCGCGGACGTGGTCGAGGCCAGTGTGCAGCGGGCCGGGATCACTGCGCCGCTGATGGTCGTGCGCGGTGACGGCGGGGTGATGTCGCTGCCGGAGATGCGTCGCCGTCCGTTGCTGACAGCGTTGTCCGGCCCGGCCGCCGGAGTGGCCGGCGCGTTGATGGGGGAGAAGCTCAGCGAGGGCGTTTTCCTGGAAACAGGCGGGACTTCCACGGACATCAGCGTGATCCGGCGTGGTCGCGTCCAGGTGCGGCACGCACATCTCGGCGGGCACGAGACATATATGCCCGCGCTCGACGTGCGGACGGTCGGCATCGGCGGCGGCTCGCTGATCCGGTTCTCCGGGCGTGCGGTGACCGAGGTCGGGCCCCGCAGCGCGCACATCGCGGGGCTGCCGTACGCGTGTTTCGAGCCGGCTTCCGCGTTGGCGGGGGCGAAGCTGGCCACGGTGTCGCCGAGGCCGGACGACCCGTCGGATTACGTCGCACTGGAGCTGTCCGGCGGTCGTCGCTGCGCGCTGACGCTCACTTGCGCGGCCAACGCGCTCGGCGTGGTCCCGGATGACGCCTATGCGCGCGCCGAGCGCGAATCGGCACGGTTGGCGATGGAACCGCTGGCCGCGGCGCTGGGGGTGACGGTCGACGAGGCCGCGCGGACGGTGCTGGAGCAGGCGGTCAAACCGGTCCGGACGGTCGTGGACGGACTGGTCGCCGAATACCGGCTGAACCGGCCGACACTCGTCGGCGGCGGTGGCGGAGCCGCGGCAGTCACGCCGTTCCTCGGCGCGCAATCCTCCCACGACTGGCGGATCGCCGCGCACGCCGAAGTGATCAGCCCGCTCGGTGCGGCGCTCGCGCTGGTGCGGGAATCGGTGGAACGGATCGTGCCGAGTCCGTCCAATGCGGACATTCTCGCCGTGCGCACCGAAGCGGAATCCGCCGTCGTGGCCCAAGGCGCGGACCCCGCGGGCGTCGAAGTGGACGTGACGGTGGACCCGCAGCGCAACCTGGTGCGTGCGGTCGCCACCGGGGCAACCGAACTGCGCACCAAGGATCGAGCCTCCACTGTGGACGAAACAGCGATCAGGGCCGAGGTCGCGCGCAGCATCGGGGTCCAGCCGGGCGAAGTGCGGGAACTGGACGGCACCGCGCGGCACCGCGTCTTTGGCGCAAAAGCGCGGCGTGCGGGATTCCTCGGACGGTTCGCCCGGCCCGTCGAGCAGGTGCGCGTGGTCGACGGCGAGGGGGTGATCCGGTTGCACGGCACCGGCTCGGTCATCGAGCACACTGACGCCGGCTCCGCGCAAGCGCGCCTGGCGACGCTGGCCGACCAGCACACCCGTTACGGCGACGGCGGCTCCCAGGCGCCTGCGGTGTGGTTGCTGGTCGGGCCGAAGATCGCGGACCTGTCCGGCGTGCTCGACCGGGACCAGCTGGTCGCGCTGGCCGGAGCCGAGGTCAAGACCCGAGCGGCGGACGAGCCGGTCGTCCTGATCCTGGAGGACCGCCGGTGAACACCGATCTGGACCTGGCCGTCGACCTGCTGCGCGCGACGCCCACCCACGAGAACCGCAGCGAGGAACAGCTCCGCGAATGGGCCGCGATCGCCCTCGCCTACGGCGACGAACTGGCCGCCGGAACCGACGAAGACGTGCACGTCGTGGAGCGCGAGGGAGGGGTTCGCCGCGACGAGATCCTGGTCGCCGAACACCACGGAGGCACCGTCACGGTGTATACGGATTCCTTGACCCGACTGGCAAAACTCGCCGCTGAGCACGGGTATCAAGTCTCTCGCGAAGCGTTGCGAACGGCTGCCATCGCCCACGAGACAGCCCACCACCGCCTCGACGTCCGCGAGCTGAACCGGCGGCTCGGCCACACCGCGCTCCGGCTCGGCCCGTTCCGCGTGCGCGGCCACGTCGCCGGGGCCGAAGAGATCGCCGCACACCGCTTCGCCCACCGCCGCAGCAGCTTGAGCGTCAGCCCGCTGCTGCTCACCACCGCACTCGCGGGAGGGAACTGACCATGGGTATCGCGATTCTGGTCCTGATGGCGGTCGGGGTGGTGCTGATGCTCACCCGGGTGCTGCCGACGGCGTTCGCACTGGTGTTCCTCGCGATCGGCATCTCGCTGCTCGCCGGCGCGCCGCTGGCCGAGGGGAAGAACAGCATCCTCACCGGCGTCCTGCAAACGGGCGCCGCGGCGTTGGCGTCCACGATGATCGCTGTCCTGCTCGGCTCGTGGCTCGGCACGCTGATGGACGAAACCGGCATCGCCGGCACGCTGGTGCGCAAGATCGTCGAATTCGGCGGCGAACGGCCGTCCGTGGTGGCGCTGGGCGTGTTCGCGGTGTCGATCCTGTGCGGCAGCATCACCGGCTCGGCCCCCGCCGCGATGCTCGCCGGGGTGGTCGGCATCCCGGCGATGATCGCGGTCGGCGTGCGCCCGGTCGCCGCGGGCGGCACCGTCCTGATGGGCATTTCCGCGGGCTCGCCGCTGGAACTTCCGGTGTGGCAGTTCCTCTCCGACGCGCTGGGCGCACCGGTCGCCGACGTCAAATCCATCATGATCAAACTGTTCCCGATGGCGCTGATAGTCGGCATCGTCTACGTCCTGGTCCAGACTCGCCGCGGCGCGCGGCACGCGTGGGCGGTGAAACTCGACCGGCCCAAGGCACGCGTCCGGCGCGGCGACGCGCCCTGGTACGCGCTGCTCACGCCGTTGCTGCCGATCGTGCTGGCGCTCGGGTTCGCGGTGCCGATCGTCCCGTCGTTGCTGGCCGGAGTGCTGTACGGGCTGGTCGCCACCACGAAATGGGGCGAGCTCAATGGCCGCGCGCTGCGTTCGCTGTACAAGGCGTTCGACGTCGCCGCCCCGCCGATCGCGCTGTTCGTCGCGATCGGGATGCTGCTCGCGGCGGTGAAACTTCCCGGCGCCAAGAACGCGCTGACGCCGATCGTGTCGGCGATCAGCCCGTCCGGCGCCGTCTGGTTCGTGGTGGTCTTCGTGCTTCTCGTGCCGCTGTGCCTGTTCCGCGGGCCGCTCAACGTGTTCGGCCTCGGCGCGGGCGTCGCGGGCGTGCTGGTGACCGGCGGCATCTACCCGCTGCCCGCCGTGGTCGGGCTGATGGCGTCGTACAACCAGGTGTTCGGCGTGTCCGACCCGACCAGCACCCAGACGGTGTGGGCCGCGCAGTACTCCGGCGTGCGCCCGGAGCGGGCGATGGCCTCGACGCTGCCCTACACCTGGGTGGTCGCGCTCGGCGGCATGGTGCTCACCGCCGTGCTGTACCTGTGAATCACTTCCCGTGCGGGTCCGCGGCGTTGAGCATCGCCACCACCTGGTGGTAGTCGCCGCGGGCCTCGCCGTGCCGGAGGAATTTGACGTTCTCGACCTGGATCTCGGTCGCGTCCGGCTGCGTTTCGAGCAGCGTCATGACCTCGGCGACGAAGGCGTCCAGCGGCATCGCGAACTCGCTTTCCTCCTGGCCGGGCAGGAGCGCGGTGCGCACGGACGGCGGCTCCAACTCGACGACCTTCACCGAGGTGTCGGCCAGTTGCAGCCGCAGCGATTCGCTGAGCATGTGGATCGCGGCCTTCGACGCGTTGTAGCTCGGCGTGGCCTTCAGCGGCGCGAAGGCGAGGCCGGACGAAACGGTCAGGATGGTGGCGTCCGGACGCGTTTGCAGGTGCTCGACGAACGCGGCGATGAGCCGGATCGGGCCGAGGACGTTGGTGGTCACGGTGGCTTCCGCGCTGTCCACAAAGGACTCCGGGTGGTGCCAGTCCTCGACGCGCATGATGCCTGCCATCGGCACGAGCACGTTGAGGTCCGGATGCTTCGCGAGCACCTCCTTGGCCGCGGCTTCGATGCTCGCCGGATCGGTGGTGTCGATCTGGACGGTGTCGAGACCGGGGTGTTCGGCGGCGATCTGCGCGAGCAGTTCGGTGCGCCGCCCGCCGACGATGACGGTGTTGCCCTTCGCCCGCAGTTCGAGGGCGAGAGCGAGGCCGATGCCGCTGGTCGAGCCGGGGATGAAGACGGTGTTTCCGGTGATGTTCATGCCACTGAGTTTCGGCCGGCCGGCGTCGCGGCGGCAGAGAGCGCATATCGGGGGATCGGCGGTCCCTGGCTGAGGCGCCGGACCGAGCCGATACTGGACCCATGGATCGAGCTGAGCTGGCTGCCTTCCTCCGCAGCCGTCGCGAGGGATTGCGGCCCGAGGACGTCGGGCTGCCCGCGGGCGCGCGGCGGCGGGCGGCGGGACTGCGGCGGGAGGAGGTCGCGGCGCTGGCGGCGATGTCCACCGACTACTACACGCGGCTGGAGCAGCAACGTGGACCGCAGCCGAGCGAGCAGATGCTGGCCTCGCTGGCGAGGGCGTTGCGGCTCACCGACGACGAGCGCGACTACCTGTTCCACCTCGCGGGCCGCAACGCACCATCGCCGATCGTCGCGGCCACGCACGTCGCGCCCGCGCTGATGCGGGTCCTCGACCGGCTGTCGGACACGCCCGCGCTCATCCTGTCGAACCTCGGCGAAGTGCTGGTGCAGAACCGGTTCGCGGAGGCGTTGTACGGGGACCGCTCGCAGTACACGGGTCTGGCGCGCAGCGAGATCTACCGGTGGTTCACCAACCCGGACGAGCGGCTCGTCTATCCGGCGCACGACCGGGACCGGCAAAGCCGTGCGCTGGTGGCGAACCTGCGCGTCGTGCACGGGTCGATGGGGCCGCGCTCGCGAGCAGGCGAACTGGTGCGCGCGTTGACCCGCGAGAGCCCGGAGTTCGCGCGAATCTGGGAAGAACACCAAGTGGCGAAACGGTTCGAGGACCACAAGGTGCTCGTGCATCCGCAGCTCGGCGAGATCGAGGTGGACTGCCAGGTGCTGTTCACCGAGGACCAGTCGCAGGCGTTGCTCGTGCTGACCGCGCCGCCGCGCAGCGAGGCGTTCGAGAAGATCCAGTTGCTCGGCGTGCTGGGGAACGAGCAGTTCGCCGGTTAACGCGGCAGCGGGCCGGTGTAGGCGTCGCGGGCCTTCTCGACGGCGGGCAGATGCTCGTCGGTCCATTCGGCGAGCGCGGCGAACACCGGGGACAGGCTCCAGCCGAGTTCGGTGATCTCGTACTCGACGCGCGGCGGCACCTCGGCGTAATAGCGCCGCTCCACCAAGCCGTCGCGCTCGAGCTGCCGAAGCCGTTGCGTGAGCACCTTCCCAGTCGCGCCGAGCCGCCGTTCCAGTTCTACGAACCGCACCGGACCGGATTGGCTGAGCGTCCACAGGATCGGGGTCGTCCACCGGCTGAACAGCAGGTCGACGGCCGGGCTGATCCGGCACGCGGCGAGCGGATCGGCCCCGGTCTGCGCGGTGGTGGTCATGCGGCTCCAATACTTTCCCTGGGGAACCTACTGTACGGCGGCTTTTAGCCTCGCTGTGTCGCTTTCGACCCCTAGCTGAGGAGCAAGTCATGATCGTCGTCACCGGCGCCACGGGCAACGTCGGCCGCCTGCTGGTCGAGTCTCTGACCGAAGCCGGACACGCCGTGACCGCCGTTTCCCGCGGCGTGACGTCCCCGCCGCTGTCGCGGCCCGGCGTGACCCCGATAGTCGCGGACCTGGCGGACGCGGGCAGCCTGGTCCCTGCGCTGAAGGGCGCGGACGCGCTGTATCTGCTGGTCTCCGGCGCGGGCGCGCACGTCGATGGGCAAGCTGTCCTGCGGGCGGCCGCCGACGCTGGCGTCTCGCGGGTCGTCCTGCAGTCGTCGCAGGCCGCGGGAACTCGGCCGGACGCGGTTTCGCACGCGCCGCTCGCCGCGTTGGAAGAGGCTGTCCGGTCTTCCGGTCTGGAGTGGACAGTCCTTCGCCCCGGCGGGTTCACCACCAACACCTTCGCGTGGATCCCGACGATTCGGGCCCAGTGCAAGGTTTTCTCGCCGTTCGGCGACGTCGCGCTCCCGGCCGTGGACCCGCTCGACATCGCCGAAGTCGCCGCGGCCGCGCTGACCGGGGGAGGTCATGCCGGACAGACTTATGTCCTTACCGGACCGGAAGCGACGAGCCCGCGACAGCGTGCGGAGATCCTCGGCGCGGCCCTCGGCGAGCCGCTGGAATTCGTCGAGCTTGACCGTGCGCAGGCACGCGAGCAGATGGTGCAGCAGATGCCGGAACCGGTCGCCGACGGCACGCTCGACATCCTGGGCCAGCCGCTTCCGGAGGAGCTCCGCAGCAGCCCCGATGTCGAGAAGGTGCTCGGCCGTCCGGCGACCTCGTTCGCTTCCTGGGCGAGCCGCAGCGTCGACGCGTTCCGGTGATCAGAAGTCGCGCGAGTGCAGGAGGGAGCGCACGCGGAGTTGCCGGCGGGGCTCGTGGCGACGCAGCCCGTCGACGACCACGGCGACGCCGATCCACGTCGCCCCGGCGTCGGCGACCAGGGCTTGTGCGGCGAAGGCTTGGCCGCCGGTGTCGATCCAGTCGTCCACGAACAGCGCACGGTCGCCCGCTTGGAGCAGACTGCGGCGGAAGCCGAGCCGCAGGTGCCGGTCCTGGTAATCCGGCGGGGAGGTGCGCTGGAACCACCGGTCCGAATCGCAGGTCGGGTACCGGTTCTTGCGCACCTCGACGAAGCCCGCGCCGAATTCCACCGCGACCAGCGGACCCAGCAGGCACCCGCGGGATTCGGGGCCCAGCACGACATTCGGCTGCTCGTCGGCGAACAGCGCGGCGAGCGCCGGACCCAGTTCGCGCAGCAGTCCGGGCGCACGCCACCACCCCGTCGGGTCGGGGAAGCGGTGGCGGTCCGGCCCGTCCCCGAGCAAGACGGTGGCTTCGCGGATCCGGTCCGCCACAGTGCTCGTGCGCATGCGTCGATGGTCGCAGCGGCATCTGCCCGAAGCGAGCGAATTACGGCTTGCGCGCCGCTCCGGCCAGGATCACCGAATGCGCCGGCGTCTCGAACTCCACCTGCGGCGCGCCCTCGCCGGACTCCTCCGGATGCCACGACGGCGTCCAGGTGAGCCCCGGTTCGAGCATCTCGAAAGACCCGAACAGTGCCTGGATCTCCTCGCGCGAACGCCAGATCACCGGGCTGCTCGACCGGTCGTACAGCTGCTTCAGCTCGACCAGCCCGGCGTCCACGTCGGGGGGAACGCCCTGGTCGGTGATGTGCGAGATGCCGAGGAACGAGCCCGGGGCGAGCAGATCGCGGTAGCGCGCGACGATGGACGGCCCGAGGTCCTCGGTGCCGCCGCTGTCCTCGGCGGGCGGCTGCTGGACGTGCAGCACCGCGATCAGCAGCAGCGCGAGCGGTTTCTCGACGTCGATCACGCCGGTCGCCGCGATCTGCTCCCACAGCCGTTCCGGGTCGCGCATGTCGGCGTGGATCACCGCGTGCCGGTCGAGGTCGCCCGCCTCGCGCAGCAGGGTTTCCGAATGCGCGACGGCGACCGGTTCGTAGTCGACGTAGCAGACGTGGCTCTCGCCCGGCGCGAGTTCGTCGGCGACCTGGTGCGCGTGGCCCATGGTCGGCACGCCGGAGCCGATGTCGACGAACTGCCGCACGCCCTTTTTGACGAGGTGGCGCACGAGCCGGTGCAGGAACAGCCGGTTGGCCTTCGCGATGGGGCGGATCAGCGGGAACTCGCGGATCACCTCGTCGGCGAACTCCCGGTCGATCGTCCAGTTCGTGGTGCCGCCGAGGTAGTAGTCGTACACCCGCGCGACGCTCGGGTGGTCGAGGTCGACCCCGGGAGGCGGGAAGGGTTCGTCGGCCACCGGTGGCTGTTCCTTTCGTTCGGGACTGCGGGTCAGCGGACGGGCGTCGCGCAGCGGCTCGCCCATTCCTTCAGGTACTGCAGGGACTGGTCGCGCGACAGGGTGGCGGCGAGCTGGGCTTCCCACGACTCCTCGTAGGAGGCGAACTCGTCCTGGCCCTGCGGCACGGTGATGAGCTTGACTTTGCTTTCCTGGTAAGCGAAATCGGGCAGGTCGGGATGGCCGAAGCGGAGGATGGTGAAGTCCTCGTCCGGGTAGGCGGCCGCGTCGCGCGGGAGGATCCGGACCTCGGCGAAGGGATGCGTCTCGACGATCCGGATCATGTGCTCGAGCTGATCGGTGGCGATGCTGGCCTTGGTGCCGTAGACGAGTTTCTCGATGCAGCTGTACTCCAGCATGAAGATCGTCCGCGGAGCAGGGCAGGCGTCGAAAAGCCGTTGCCGCGCCTTGCGTTCGGCGACCCGGTCGGTGACCCGCTCCTGGCGGCTGGCCTGGAACTGCGCGAGCATGTAATACTCCGATTGGAGCAGTCCCGGGATGCGATTCCCGGTCCAGCTGAGGATTTCCGCCGCCGCCTGCTCGCGTTCGAGGATCTCGCGGAACCACTGCGGCGTGATCATCCTCCGCTCGGCACGCCGCGCGGACGGATCGTTGGCCTGGTTGAGCTCCCGCAGCTGATCGGCCTCGGCGGGCGGGACGGCCAGTACCTCGATGATCCGCTCGAGGTCGTCGGGCCGGGTGCCCGCCTTGCCGGACTCGATCTTCTGGATCTTGGGCTGCTTGCAGCCGATCCCGTCGGCGAGGTCGACCTGGGTCAGCCCGCGAGCGGTGCGCCACTTGAGGATCCGGGACCCCAGCCGGGAACGCTGGGTCCGCAGAGACGGCGGGGGCTGCCGGATCGGGGTGGTCACCAGGGGCTCCGTCATTTCGTCCAGGGGCCGATGTGAGAACCTCCGATGATAATGCGCCGACCCGGCGGGCAATACTCCGGGTCGGCGCCTTTTTCGCAAGGTTCCCGGCGTTTTCGGCAGAGCTGCGTTGTCGTGCCTGGTCAGCCGTCGAATTCCCCGCGCCGCACGGCCTCGACGAACCGCGCCCACTCGCCCCGGTCGAAGACCAGGACGGGAGAGTCGCCGATCTTGCTGTCCCGCACCCCGACCAGCCCGTGCTCGGCCAGGTTCACTTCGACGCAGTTGCCGGAATTAGGCCCGCAAGCAGCGGGTTTCCGCCAGGCGTGGTCCGGGAAGCGCGCCGCGGGCCCGGCCGCCGGGGCGTGGGTCGGGTGCTGCTCGTGCTCGTGCGGGTCGTAGGCGTCCACTGCAACCCCTCGTTTTCTCGTTTTCGATGAGTGAATGGAATATTCCGCGAAGTACGGAATGTGTTCGGAATATTCCTGAGGGTAGTGGCCTGGTGGATCAATGGCGCGGTGTGCGGCGGGGATTTCACCTGAATGGACACTTCTCGTGCATTGGGTGGTGCTTTCGCACGTGCAATTTCGGGCTGGTGTTGTGGATTTCGTTGTTGAGGTGGGGTGGCGGGTGCTTTTTTCGTGGTTTTTTGCGGGGTGGAGGGGGTTGGGTGTCTGCAGTTGATGACAGTCGGGGGCGGTTGAGGGGCTGAGCTGTTCGGCGGAGTCGTGTTTGCGCCACTGCGCGCGGTTGTCTTGGGGCGGCCTGCTGGACCGGGATCGTGGGGTCGGACTCTGCGGCCCGGTCGTGTGGGAGCGGAAGGCCGAAGGGGCAATGTTGGCCGCTCAGTGTCGAGGGATCGGGCCAAGCCAGGCGGGCGATCGAGAGCGTGGGGCGGGCAACCGTCGAGCCGGGCGGAGCCGCGTCGAGCAGCCGTGCCCGTGCGAGCCGAACTCGCGTAATCCCGAAGCGGCAGCGATCTCGGCTGCCGAGCCGTCAGCTGTCACCCGTCGCCAGTACTCGGCGCGACCCCAGAGTCAATCCCGGAACGGCAACCTCGTCTCCCGGTGCCCGGCCCTGCCCGACCGGGCACCGGGAGCGCAGAACGCGGGCGGCCCTGAGCCGCCGCCGGCGTCCGCTTCGAGGGTGGTCAGGTGCCCCGGTTCGCGGTGTGCCGCTTGTGCAGCACGGCGCCGGCGACGTGGACGAGGGCGACTCCGCTCGCGGTGGCCAGCCCGGCCAGGACGCCAGCAGTCGCGAAGACGATCGCGGTCGCCCCGGCGAGCAGCACCAGCAGGAGCGCGATCAGCTGCCACGGCTGAGTCCCGCCGTCCCGCTGCGCGGCCAGTTCGACCGCCGTCCGCGCGGTCTTCCACGACGGGTAGGCCGGTCTCGTAGTCGGCCGCGGCGACGGTACGACCGGGGCTGGCTGGGGCATGCCCGGTTCATGAAACGTCACGGTCACCCGGCCGGGGCGTTGACTCACGGCGACGGCATACGGTCTGTCGTCGCGGCTGTCCGGTTTTTCTGTCCGACGGCATGCCTGGCCTGCATTTTCCGCGCCAGGAACGGTCATTGCGCTTCCTTTCTTCTCCGCCGGAAAAGCGCCGGAACACAGTTCCCAGCCCGCCCCCGAGGGGAACTGGTTCCGGCGGCCGCGGCGGGCGTCCCGGGTATGGAATATTCCACCCTTTTAACCCCTCCTGCCTGCGGTGATGCCATCTTTGCATGCCCGTCGCCGATCGCGCTAACCCGGGGCGGGAAATTCTTCGCCGAAGCCGCCGTTCGTGGTGTTTGCGGAACGGGTATTCGCGATCTGCCGGACTATTCCAGGTGTTATCTGTCCGCACATATTCGACCCGATCGGATGAATGTGGCCCGAGGTCCACTTTGGGGTTCGCCGCCTTGATCAACCCGGCGAACGCGACGGGTGCGCTGCTACGGTGAGTGTCCGTCGCAGATGGGGGAGGGCATGGACGTACGGACCCTGGCTCGCGAGGAACGCGCCGACTTCGCGGACTTCCTCGAGACGCTCACGCCAGAGCAGTGGGACCAGCCGACACTGTGCGCGGGCTGGAACGTTCGCTCGGTCGTCGCGCACGTCGTGAGCTACGACGAACTGAGCGGACGCCAGCTGACGCAGCGGCTCGCCCGCGCGAGGCTGTCGCTGAGCCGAGCCAACGAAATCGGCCTCGCCGAATACCGGGTGCGCGCGCCGGAGGAGTTGATCGGCGTCATGCGTCGACACCCGCAGCCGGGACGGCTCCTGGGAAAATTTGGCGGGATGATCGGGTTTCTCGACGGTTTGATCCATCAACAGGACATCCGCCGCCCGCTCGGGCAGCCGAGGACGATCCCGGCGGCGCGGTTGCGCCGGGCGCTGGACCTGTCGCTGCGCGCTCCGCCGATCGGGGTGTCGCGCCGACTGACCGGTCTGCGCGCGGTCGCGACCGACCTGGACTGGACGTCCGGGACGGGCGTCGAAGTCCGCGGCCCGGCGGAAGCTTTGCTGCTCACGCTGGCGGGCCGTCGCGCGGCGGCGGACGATCTGAGCGGCCCGGGTCTCGACGTGCTGATCAGCCGCACCACCGTGGCTTGATCCGGCTGGCGTACCCACGCTGCATGACCACCAGGCCTCGTCCGTCCTGCCGATCAGACTCCGCTGCTGTGCCGCCTTGCGCTACGGCCCTGGCCCAGACGCGGCTCCCGGCACCCTGATCGACCCCACCATCCGTGTCGTGATCGCGCCCGCATCCTGGCAATTCGCGCCACGGTCGTGTGACAACCCGCGCGCGGGGGTTGCGTATGCGCTTGGCGACAGCAGTCATAGCGGCGACCGCACTCCGGAAAGCGAGGTGATGCCCGCGCGGACGCTCGCCGCCTTCCCTCTCGCGGTGCCCGTGACTGCTGCCGCGCCTCGCATCGCTGAAGCAGCACGGGCGCCGTAACGCTCGCGGCGGCGTCCGCTCTCCCCGGGGGTGTCACCATCTGGTGACACCTAACCCGGCGGTAACCCGCGCTCGCTCCCCGGCGTGTGGGGAAAGTCCTTGTGGCCAAGGGGAAATCCCGGCTCCGATGATCACCCGGAACGGGGGCTTGCGTTACGCGGCGGCGACATCGGAAATAGGACTCCAAGCACCACAAGGGGAGGAGTCCGGTGTTCAGATGGCAGCAGGCGGAAGGAAAACGGCACGCACTGGACGGGCCGTTCGCGCCGCGACCCGGGGAAACGTTCACCGCACTGTGCGGAGCTGAAGTCACGGTCGCCCGGAGCGACGTGCCACAGCTCGGCGGCCACTGGTTCGATCCGACGTGCCCTGACTGCGCGGAGGAATGGCTCCGCCAGGAGGGACAGGCCCACGCGAGTGAAGAACGGTGCCTGGTGTGAACAGGTCGATGCCGGTCTTGCGCGTGCGGTTCGCGGCGGGGCCGGATTTGGCGGGAGAAGAAGCTGCCCTGGAGCGCTGGACACGGACCTCGCGGTTGGTGCCGCCACGGCCCGAGGCGGTGGCGCCACAGCTGGCATCGGCGGCGGGGCTGGCAACGCGTTGGGGAATGGCACCGGCATGTGGGTTGCCTGCCGCGGCAGCAGCACCGCGAGGGGCATCCAACCGAGTGGGAGCACGAGGCGGCCTGGCATTCGCTGGGGACAGCGCATGACCGGCCACTGGAGCAGACTGCCCGAGCAGCGCACGTCAGCAGTAGGGCTCACCGGCCCCGAGTTGGTTACCTGGATTCGGGACCTCCAAGCCACCCTGGCGTTGGATCTCGGGTTCCTGACCCGTGCGCTCGACGAACGATATCCGCGACCGGACGCGGTGCGGGATCTCGGCGAGCGCCTTCTCGACCTCGGGCGGGCCCTGATCCGGCGGGCCGATCACCTCAACGAGATCGTCCTGGCGAGCCTGCCCGCGCACGGCTGGCTGCCGCAGGCGGGTGCGCCGGAGAACGCGGCTCGGCTGGCGCATCAGGTCGGGCGGCGTCCGCTGCGGTGCGGGCCGGTGTATCTCGGGTTGTGCGGGGCCGCGTGTTATCCGGTGTTCGGGCAGGATCCGCACGATCACACGAAACGGTATACGCGCTGCGCGGACTGCCAGAGCAAGGGCGGTGCGGCCATGCTTCGCGAGTGAAGGGGGCGCAACCGCAGCGGAACCGGTGAGCCACGGCGGGCGCGAGCCGGAACAGCCCGGCCAGCGGCGGAAGCAGGGCACGGACCGGAGCAACCCGGCCAGCGGCCGAATCGGGGCGCGGAACAGCCCGGCCTGCGGCGGAAGCAGGGCACGGACCGGAGCAACCCGGCCAGCGGCCGAATCGGGGCGCGGAACAGCCCGGCCTGCGGCGGAAGCAGGGCACGAACCGGAATACCCCGGCCAGCGGTCAAAGCAGGGCACGCAAACCGGATCACCCGCGCGAAACCAGGCCGTCAACCCAGCATGTCCCGGGGTTTTCCGGTTTCCTGTACCGATGAGCGAGGAGACCTCCACCCGTTCCACCGAGCGGCTGTTCAAGATCGCGATCACGCTGAAGGGCCTCGACGGGGGCCTTCAGCTGATCGGGGCGCTGATCCTGGCGTTCATCCCCGCGACGGTCGTCACGGGGTTCGTCAACGCGGTCATCACCCGCGATCTGCTGGGCGACCCCTCCGGCACGCTGGCACGGCATCTGGAAACCGCTGCCGAGCATTTCGCCGGAGGGGGGACCAAGACGTTCGCCGTGATCTACCTGCTGGCGCACGGGTTGCTCAAGCTCGCCCTCGTGTGGGCGCTCGCGCGCAAGTGGATCCGCGCCTATCCGGTCGCGATGCTCGTGCTCGCGGCGTTCGTCGTGTACGAGATTTACCGCGCCTTCGAAACGCACTCCATCGCGCTGCCGTTCTTCGCGGCCCTCGACGCGGTGATCATCGTGCTCGTCTACCGCGAGTACCGGGCCCTCATGCGCGAGCGCGCTTAGGCGGCGGTGTGCAGCCTCTCCGTGACCAGTGCGGCCACGTCGGGGGCTTCCACGAACAGCGCCGTCGCGTTGTCTCGGCCGCCCAGGGCGATGGCGGTGGCGACCAGCGCTGAGGCGCCGCGGGCCGGGTCGGCGAGGATTTCGTCGATCGTGGCTGGCGTGAGGACCTTGTGCACGCCGTCGCTGGTGAGCAGGAGGCCGCCGCTCGCCGTCTCCGTCGTGCCGATCTCCTCGGGCTTCGTCGTGCGGACGCTCGTGGTGACCAGATGCTCCATCCGCGGCGAGTACGGCTGGTGCCGCGAGCGGAAGTACTCCGCCATCGTGTGGTCCCGCGTCAGCTTGTGGATCATCGACCCGTCCCACGCATACGCTCGCGCGTCGCCGACCCACGCGATCCGGTATCCGCCGGCGAACGGCATCGCCACCACGAGGACTGCGTCGCCAGTGCCGCCCAGCCGGTGAACTGCTTGCTGGGCGGCCAAAACCGCCTTGACCGGACCGGCCTCGACGGGAGTCCGTGCGGCAGCCGCGGCGGCGACCTGGGCGGCTCGCCCGGCGCCGGGGTCGTCCCCGACGCCGTCGGCGAGTGCGAAGGTGATTCCGCGCGCCCCAGCGGCCGCGTAGGCGCTCACCGCGTCGGCATTGCGCTCGCGCGGGCCCTGCTCGCTCGCGGTGTGCCAGCGTGGGTATGCGGCCATCGTGACCTCCCGGACGTTCGCGGCGGATGACTCTCCGTGCTTTCCAGAATGCGCCTCGTTCCTGGGAGGAGGCTGAGGATTTCCCGACTTACCGGGTGAGCTGGTAGACAGTTTCGCCACCGACCGTGGTCGCGGTGAAGTTCGCGGCCACCCACTCGGAGATGTCGTTCGACCCGCCGCCGGGACCGCCGCCCCGGCCGCCGTCCACGTAGTACGCCACTTCGCCCGCCGCGACGTACTGCTTGAACTGCTCCAGCGTCGGGGCCGGATCGCTGCCGTCCCAGCCGCCGATGCCCATCACCGACTTGCCGCTCGCGAGCTCCAGGCTCGCCGCCGACTGCGATCCGGTCGTCGCGGCGGCCCACTTCGTCGTCGTGCCGCCCAGCAGTTGGCCGACGGAACCGTTGGCCTCGTCCATCCCGCCGCCGAAACCGCCGCCCATTCCGCTGCTCCGAGGACCCGAAGTCGGGATAGAACCGCTGTGCGGCAAGGAAACCGTCTCCGCGGCGTACCCGGCGGTGCCGACCCCGAGCGTCAGGACGATCGCCGCCGCCAGGCCGACCAAGACGGTCCGCGTCCGCGGCACCCCGACCACCACGATGGTGCTCACGAGCAACCCCAGCACCACGATCACCCAGCGCAGCGCGGGCACCCAGTCCGGCGTCCGGTCGAGCAGGATGAAGTCCCACACCGCGGTCGCCGCGATCATCCCGCCCAGCACCGTCCGCGGCGCGGGGTGCGCCCGGCCGCGCCACAGCGCGTGCCCGGAAATCGCGACCAGCGCGGCGATCGCGGGCGCGAGCTGCACCGCGTAGTACGGGTGCACGGTGCCGCTCATGAAGCTGAACACCAGCCCGGTCACCAGCAGCCACCCGCCCCAGACCAGCAGCGACGCCCGGGTCCGGTCGGTGCGCGCGGCCCGCCGGGTGAACCACAGCCCGGCCGCCAGGCCGATCAGCGCGGCCGGCAGCAGCCACGAGACCTCCGTGCCGAAGCTCGCGCCGAACATCCGCCCGAGACCGGAGCTGCCGCCGAACGCGGTGTTCCCGCCGCCCTGGCCGCCGCCCATCCCGCCCATGCCGCCGCCGTTGCCCTGCCCGCCGAAGATCCGGCCGAGCCCGTTGTACCCGAGCGCCAGCTCCAGCAGGCTGTTCCCGGTCGACCCGCCGATGTACGGCCGCGAAGCCGCAGGCCAGAGCTCCACCAGCGCCACGAACCAGCCCGCCGACACGATTACCGCGATCCCTGCGTAAACCAAGTGCAGCAACCGTTTCCCGAGCCCGGTCGGCGCGGCGATCAGATAAGCCAGCGCGAACGCGGGCAGTACGAGGAACGCCTGCATCATCTTCGTCAGGAACCCGAAACCGATTGCCACGCCAGCGAAAACGAGCCACCGAGGACTGGCTTTCTCGACCGCTCGCACCGTGCAGTACGCACCCGCGATCAGCAGCAGCGTGAGCAGCGCGTCCGGGTTGTTGAAGCGGAACATCAGTGCGGCGACCGGCGTCAGCGCGAGCATCGCCCCGGCCAGCAATCCCGGCAGCGGCCCGGAAACCCGGCGGACAGTCAGGTAGAGCAACCCGACCGACCCGACGCCCATCAGCGCCTGCGGAGCGAGCACGGTGAAGCTCGAGAACCCGAAGATACGAGCGAAAGCCGTCCCGACCCACAACGCGGCAGGCGGTTTGTCGACAGTGATCACGTTCCCGGCATCCAGAGAGCCGAACAGCCACGCCTTCATGCTCTGCGTGCCCGATTGCACGGCCGCGGCGTAGAACGAGTTGCCGAACCCGGAAGCGGTCAAATCCCAGAAGTACAGGACAGCGGTGAGCGCCAGGAGGCCGAACACCGACGGGCGGACCCAGCGAGGCTTCGCGCGGTCCGGCGCGTCCGGGACGGCAGGCCGGGCGGACAGGACAGTGCTCAAGACGACTCCTCGGTAGCGGTACGGCGCGGATTGAAGACCCAGCCCCGCAGCAGCAGGAAACGCAGCACCGTGGCGGCGAGGTTCGCCAGCACGAGCACGGTCGTCTCCAGGACGAGCCCGGGATGGGTGGTGTGGTTGAGCAGGGCGAGGGAACCGCTGGTCAGCGCCAGTCCGAGGCCGAACACGATGAGCCCCTCGAACTGGTGCCGCCCGGCTCCGGCCCGGCCGCGGACGCCGAACGTCACCCGCCGGTTCACCGCGGTGTTCGCGATCGCGGTGACGAGCAGCGCGGTGAAGTTGGCCGCCTGCGCGCCGACCATGGTCCGCAGCAGCAGGAAAAGCAGCAGGTACGCGACGGTGCTGGCGACGCCGACCGCGGCGAACCGCACGAGTTGTTTGACCAGGCTCGGGGACACTCCGGGGGCCTCCACGCCGATCGGTTCGCGGCCGAGCTGTTCGCGCAGCCGGTGCACGGGGATCTCGCCGGTGAGGGTCGCGCGGGTGACCCTGGCGATGCCTTTGAGGTCTGCGGTGGCGGTCGCGATGAGGTCGACCGACGAGTCCGGGTCGTCGACCCAGTCCACCGGCACCTCGTGGATCCGCAGCCCGGCGCGCTGGGCGAGCACGAGCAGTTCGGTGTCGAAGAACCAGCCGGTGTCGCGGACGTGGGGGAGCAGCGCACGGGCGACGTCGGCGCGGATCGCCTTGAACCCGCATTGTGCGTCGGAGAATCTCGCCGCGAGCGTGCCGCGGAGGATCAGGTTGTAGCAGCGGGAGATGAACTCTCGCTTCGGCCCGCGGACCACCCGGGCGCCGCGGGCGAGGCGGCTGCCGATCGCGACGTCCGAATGTCCGGACAGCAGCGGGGCGACGAGCGGGTCCAGCGCGGCGAGGTCGGTGGACAGGTCCACGTCCATGTAGGCCAGCACGGCGGCGTCCGAGGCGGACCAGACGGCTTGCAGTGCGCGGCCGCGGCCCTTCTCGTCGAGGTGGTGCACTTCGACTTCAGGGAACTCGCGGGCCAGTTCTTCGGCTACGGCAAGGGTTTTGTCGGTGCTCGCGTTGTCCGCGACGGTGATCCGGTACGGATAGCCGGCGCGTTCGGCGAGGTGCGCCCGCAGTCTGCGGATGCACGGTTCGAGGTCGGCTTCCTCGTTGTAGACCGGGATGACGACGTCGAGCACGGGATGCGGGCCGCCGAGGCCGACCGGAGTCGTCCCGGGCCGCGGGGCGCCGCTGCGGGAGGGGGCGGTGGCGTTCATGAGTTCACCGTCGTCCGCCGGGCTTTGGCCACGTTGTGGTGTTCCTGTGCCTGCGCTGTGCGACGTACGCCCGCTCGGGTGATCTTGGCCGCACGGCACGGAATCAGGCAGTCAGGTCATAGACGGTGACACCGTCCACTGTGGTCATTCGGTAGTTCTCTGCCACCCACTGGACGATCCGGGCGGCCGCGTCGCTTCCGCTGCCGGACCTGCGCATCGTCATGCCGTCGCCGAGGAAGTAGCGGATCTGGCCTTGCCGGACGTACTGCTCGAACTGCGCGAGCGTCGGATACGGGTCGGTGCCGTTGAATCCGCCCACCGCGAGCACGGGTTCGCCGCTGCCGAGCTGGTATCCGGCGGCGTTGTTGGACCCGACGGTCGCCGCGGCCCACCGGTGGTCGCCGGATTGCCGCAGCAGTGCCGTCAGATTCGCGCCGGGCAGGGTGGTGCCGAGGAGTCCGCCTCCGCCTCCGCCGAACATTTGCCGGGTATTCGGTCCGGCAGAAGGAATCGCGCCGCTGTGCGGAGTCGCCGCGGTGGCGAGGCTGTACGCGCCGGTTCCGGTGAGCAGCACGACCAATCCCAGCACCGCGGCGATCCGGCCGAAGTGCTGAACGAAAAACAGGGCGATAGCGGCCAAAAGCCCGAGAACGAGCACGGTCGGGGCAAGCCACGGTTGCCAAGAGCCGTCCAACAGCAGGTAACTCGTTACCGTCGTCAGCGCGACACCGCCGCTCAAAAGCCCGACCGCGGTCGGATTGCCGCGGATCCGCCACAGCTGGACGACAGCGGTCCCGACGAGCGCGGCGATCGCCGGGGCGAGCGCGACGGTGTAGTAGGGGTGGATGATCCCGCCCATGAAGCTGAACACCGCGGCGGTCACGATCAGCCAACCGCCCCAGAGCACCAGCGAAGCGCGACTGCGGTCGGTGCGCGGCGCGTAACGGGTGAACCAGAGACCAGCGCCGAGCCCGAGCACCGCGGCGGGCAGCAGCCACGCGATACCGCCTGCCATCTCGCTGCCGAACAATCGGAACAGCCCGGTGCTGCCCCAACCGCCGCCCGGACTTCCGCCGACGCTGCCGGTCTCGTCCCCGGTGATGCGGCCGAAACCGTTGTAGCCCAAGGTGAGTTCGAGCAGGCTGTTGTTCTGCGACCCGCCGATGTACGGCCGGTCCGCGGCCGGCCACAACGCCACGACGGCGAGATACCAGCCTGCCGAAACCACGACCGCGCCCAGTCCGGCGAGCAGATGCAGCAGACGCTTGCCGAGGGCGATCGGTGCGGCGACGAGGTACGCGAGGGCGAAGGCTGGCAGGACGAGGAAAGCTTGCAACATCTTGGCGAGGAAACCGAATCCGATTGCCACGCCAGCGAAAACGAGCCATCGAGGGCTGGCTTTCTCGATTGCCCGCACGGTGCAGTAAGCAGCGGCGATCAGCAATAGCACCAGCAACGCGTCTGGGTTGTTGAAGCGGAAAATCAGCGCCGCAGCCGGGGTGAGGGTGAGTACCGCGCCAGCGAGCAATCCCGCAGCCGCGCCGGAAGTGCGCCGCACAGTCGCGTACAGCAGCCACGTGGAGCCGACACCCATTAACGCTTGCGGCACCAGGATGCTCCACGCGGTCACGCCGAACAGCCGTGCGGACAGGCTCATCACCCAGAGCGCGGCTGGCGTCTTGTCCACGGTGATGCCGTTGGCCGCGTCGGTGGAGCCGAAGAACAACGCCTTCCAACTCTGCGATCCGGCTTGCGCGGCGGCGGAGTAGAACGCGTTGGCCCAGCCGGAAGCGCTGAGATCCCACAGATACAGCGCGGCCGTGGCGACGAGCAGCAGCACGAGGACCGGGCGCACCCATCTCGGTTCGGAGCGCTGTACCGGCGCGGCGGGAACGGCGGAATGGGTCGCGACTGCGGTCATGCGGCCAGCCTCGCGGGACGACCTGGGGCCGCGATGTGCCTACCCTGTGTGCCCGCTGTGGGACTTGCGGTCATCCACGGGCGGTGTGCGCTGAGCCGGAACCGCGATCGGCAGCCGCACGGCGAACTCCGTCTGGCCGGGGCGGCTCCGCATCGCGATAGTGCCGTGGTGCGCGGTCAGCACTGCCGACGCGATCGCCAAGCCCAGTCCGGTCGAACCGGCTGCCCGCGACCGTGACGAATCCCCGCGCGCGAAGCGTTCGAAGACCGCTGGCTGCAACTCCGGCGGGATGCCTGGGCCGTCGTCGGTCACGGTCACTATGGCGCTGCCGTCCGCGGATCTCGTGAGAGCGGTGACCACCGTGGTGCCGGGCGGCGTGTGGACGCGGGCGTTCGCGAGCAGGTTCGCCAGAACCTGGTGCAGCCGTTGGACATCGCCAAGGACGAGGATCGGTTCGTCCGGCATCGCAAGCTGCCAGACGTGGTGCGGACCGGCCACGTGCGCGTCGCCGACCGCGTCCGCGACCAAGCGGGTCAGGTCGACTTCGGCGACGTCCAGCGGGCGGCCCGCGTCCAGGCGGGCGAGCAGGAGGAGGTCTTCGACGAGCGCCGTCATGCGGTCGGCTTCGGACTCGATCCGGGTCATCGAATGCGCGACGTCCGGCGGGGCGTGGCTGCCGGACCGCCCGGCGAGTTCGGCGTACCCGCGGATCGCGGCGAGCGGCGTGCGCAGTTCGTGACTGGCGTCGGCGACGAACCGGCGGACGCGCAGTTCGCTGGCGTGCCGGGCTTCGAGGGCGGAGGAGATGTGACCGAGCATGTGGTTCAGCGCCGCGCCGACCTGGCCGACTTCGGTGCGGGGGTCGGTGTCTTCGGCGGGGACTCGGACGGACAGGTCGACGTCGCCTCGGTCGAGGGGGAGTTCGGAAACTCGGGAGGCGGTTTCCGCGACGCGCTCCAGCGGGCGGAGGGTTCGGCGGACGGCGAAGGCGCCTAGGAAAGCTGCGCCGGTTACTCCGGCGGCGGCTACGCCGAAGAGGATCAGGCCGACGGTCAGGAGGGTTTGTTGCATCGCGGCCAGAGGGACGCCGGTGATGACTACGCCGTCGGGGACTGGGAACGCGGTGAGGCGGTAGTCGCCTAGGGAGCCGATGGTGCGGGTGTAGGGGCGGCCGTTGGTGGGGAGGTCTTGCAGGGCTGTTAGTTCGTCTGGGGTGAGGGTCAGGCGTTGGCCGTGGGGGGAGAGCCAGCCGCCGGTGCCGTTGGTGCCGTCTGGGGAAAAGTGCGCGGTGACGGTGCCTGCGCCTTGGCCTGGGGCGTCGAGGGGGTTGCGTTCGCCGCCGGGCGGGCCGGGGTGGGTGGCGAAGTCCAGGGCTCGGGCGGTGGCTGCGGAGAGCTGGGTGTCGGTTTGGGTCATGAGGAAGGCGCGGAGGGCGAATTCGCTGATCACGCCGATGGTCAGGCAGACAAGGGAGAGGAGGATTACTACGGAGACGGTCAGTTTTGTGCGCAGGGATTGCCGGGCCGGGCGGGCGGCGGCGAACCTTGCGCGGGGGGTCATGGCTTGAGGGTGCGGTTCGTCGGTGTGGGGGCGATGTGTGCTCGCTGTGAGTGGGCTGTGGGGGCTTCTCGTCGCCTGGCGGCGACATCGCTTTGAGTGGTGGCGTGGGGCACCCCGAAGCTTGATTGTGCTGACGGTTCGGGGGTGCTTGTCAAGGCGGGAAAGATGCCTTGACAAGCACCCCCGAACCGCAGGGAGGCTTCGTATCGGGGTGCGGGGGAGGGCTGGGTGCCTCGCTCGTTGGGTGCACCGGTGCGGTTTGGGTTGGGGCGGGGCTAGCGCCCCAATGCCACATTGGGTGCGTGGGACGCACCCAATGTGGCATTCGGTGCATCTGACGCACCCAATGCCGCATTGGGGCGGCATCCCGGTGGCTGGCGGCGGGCGGAGCGGTCCTCACGGACGGCGAAGTCAGCAGGTCAGCCCAGAGAGCGGGCGGCGGCGGTTGCCTGGTTGGCGTACGAGCGTCCGAACAGGACTGTGTGCACCAGGAGTGGGAAGAGCTGGTGCAGGGCGATTCGTTCTCGATAGCCGTCGGCCAGTGGTGCGAACTCGTTGTAGGCGGCCACGATTCGCTCTAACTGTGGGCAGCCGAACAGGTGCAGCATCGCTAGATCGGTCTCCCGGTGGCCGCCGTGTGCGGCTGGGTCGATTAGTACTGCTCCGTGTGCGTCCCAGAGGACATTGCCGCTCCACAGATCCCCGTGCAGGCGGGCCGGAGGCTCTGGTGGGCCAGCTATTGCCGGGATTCGGGTGCAGGCTCGTTCGAAGACGTCCGTATCAAGGATCTCGGCGGCCATTCGGACGTACGGGAGGATTCGGTTTTCCGCGTACCATTCCGGCCACGAATCGCCTGGTGAGTTGCGCATCGGTGCGGTGCCGATCCAGGCATCCGTCAAGCCGTCTGGGGGTGGGGCGCCGAAGGCTGGGGCTCCGGTTGCGTGCAGGCGCGCGAGGTTGCGGCCGAACTCCTCCGCGTGTGACGGCGTGCTCTCCGCCACTCGGTCCAGCACCAGCCACGTGTCGTCCGCGCCGTGCACCCGGGGGATCCGGACCGCGTCCGCTTCGGCGAGCCAGCGGAGTCCGGCTGCTTCGGCTCGGGTCGCGCCGGGGGCGTGGCCGCGTTTCACTACCGCTTCGACGCGGTGGGCGCCGTCGGTCAGGGTGATCTCACTGAGGGTGCCCGAGGCGCCGTGCGAGTCCGTGTTCAAACCGGTGAGCCGCGCCGCCGCTGCGGCCGGACCTTCGTTCTGCTGACCGGAAACCACGTCCCGACGCTACGGGCGCGGATCGGAGCGCGCTGAGCGGCAGGTGACCCGCGGCCGGTCTTGTCAACCCTCTGGCCTAGACTCGGATATCCCGGTCAGCAGGTGACCGGGGCGGTCCCGAGGGACTGTCCGCCCCCATCGTTTACCGCTCGAGGAGAAGACCTTGAAGAGCACCGTCGAGCAGCTCAGCCCGACGCGAGTGAAGATCAATGTCGAGGTGCCGTTCGACGAGCTCAAGCCGAACTTCGACGCCGCGTACCGGAAGATCGCCCAGCAGGTGCGGGTCCCCGGTTTCCGTCCCGGCAAGGTCCCCGCTCGCGTCCTGGAAAGCCGGATCGGCCGCGCGCCGGTGCTCGACGAGGTCGTCAACGAGGCCATTCCGGCCAAGTACATCGAGGCCGTCCGCGCGGGCGAGGTCCGGACGCTCGGCCAGCCCGAGTTCGAGGTGACCAAGCTCGAGGACCGCGAGGTGCTGGAGTTCAGCGCCGAGGTCGACGTGCGGCCGGAGATCGAGCTGCCCGACCTCGCCGGCCTCGAGATCAGCGTCGACGACGTCGAGACCACCGACGAAGAGGTCGCCGAGCAGCTCGACGAGCTGCGCGCCCGCTTCGGCACCCTGACCGGCGTCGAGCGCCCGGCCCAGACCGGCGACTTCGTGTCGATCGACCTGTCGGCCAGCGTCGACGGCAAGGCCGTCGAAGAGGCCTCCACCACCGGCCTGTCCTACGAGATCGGCTCCGGCCAGCTCGTGGACGGCATCGACGAGGCCATCGTCGGCGCGAACGCGGGCGAGACCAAGGTGTTCACCACCAAGCTGGTCGCGGGCGAGTTCGCCGGCCAGGACGCCGAGGTCACCGTCACCGTGCAGTCGGTCAAGGAGCGCGAGCTGCCCGAGGCCGACGACGAGTTCGCCCAGCTGGCGAGCGAGTTCGACACGATCGACGAGCTGCGCGAGGACCTGCGCACCCGGCTCGGCCGCGTCAAGACGATGCAGCAGGGCGTCCAGGCGCGCGACAAGGTCCTCGAGATCCTCCTCGAGCGCACCGACGTGCCGCTGCCGGAGAAGGTCGTCGAGGCCGAGATCGAGAACCGCAAGCACGACGCGATTCACCCGTTCGACCACGACGAGGCGCAGTTCGCCAAGGCCCTCGAGGCCGAGGGCCGCACCCTCGACGAGTTCAACGCCGAGGTCAAGGAGGAGTCGGAGAAGGCCGTCCGCACGCAGCTGCTGCTGGACACCATCGCCGACAAGGAGAAGACGTCGGTCAACGACGGCGAGCTCACCGAGCGGATCATCTACCAGGCGCAGCGCTTCGGCGTCAGCCCGGACGAGTACGTGCAGCGGGCCCAGCAGTCCGGCCAGCTGACCGCGATCTACGCCGACGTCCGCCGCGGCAAGGCTCTCGCCTCCGTCGTGCGCGGCACCACGGTGAAGGACGCGTCCGGGTCCGAGGTCGACCTGAGCGAGCTGTTCGGCGCGGACGAGGAAGCCCCCGCCGAGGAGACGCAGGTCACCGAAGAAGCGGCGGCGACCCCCGCGGAGTAAAGCTGTGAGCGAACTTGGGCGGTGTCAGGCATTCTGCACCGCCCAAGTTCGTTAGGGTCGGTTGCAAGATCTCAAGCATCTGAACACGACAGCGGCGGCGCGGCCCTCCGGCCGGCCCGCCGCCGGTGAAAAGGCAGGCAGACGTGAAGCAGCACATGCCCGAGGGGCGGACCGGCACCGCGGGGCTCAACCTCACCGACTCGGTGTTCGAGCGGTTGCTCCAGGAGCGCATCGTCGTTCTCGGCTCCGAGGTCAACGACGAGGTCGCCAACCGGCTCACCGCGCAGCTCCTGCTGCTCGACGCGGACGACGCCGAATCGGACATCCGGTTCTACATCAACTCGCCGGGCGGCTCGGTGACCGCCGGGTTCGCGATCTACGACACCATGCAGCTGATCCGCCCGGACGTGGCGACCTACGCGATGGGCATGGCGGCCTCGATGGGGCAGTTCCTGCTCTCCTCGGGCACCCCCGGCAAGCGCTACGCGCTCCCGCACGCGCGCATCCTGATGCACCAGCCGTCCGCGGGCGTCGGCGGCACCGCCTCCGACATCGCGATCCAGGCGGACCTGTTCAACAAGTGGAAGCAGGAGCTCGCGAAGATCACCGCCGAGCAGACCGGCCAGACCACCGAGCAGATCATCAAGGACGGCGACCGCGACCGCTGGTTCACCGCGCAGGAGGCGAAGGACTACGGCTTCGTCGACCACGTGCTGACCCGCGACAGCGGCCTGACCTCGAGCAACTGAGCCCCGAAGCACCACACAGGAGAGCATCATGAGCAACTTCCGGCTCCCGGGTGACTTCCGGGCTCCGCAGACTCCTCAGTCGCGGTACATCCTCCCGTCCTACGTCGAGCGCACCAGCTACGGCGTGAAGGAGTCCAACCCGTACAACAAGCTGTACGAGGAGCGGACGATCTTCCTCGGCGTGCAGGTGGACGACGCGTCGGCCAACGACGTGATGGCCCAGCTGCTGCACCTCGAGCACGAGGACCCGGACCGCGACATCAGCATCTACATCAACAGCCCGGGCGGGTCGTTCACGTCGCTGATGGCGATCTACGACACCATGCAGTACATCCGCCCGGACATCTCGACCGTGTGCCTCGGCCAGGCCGCCTCGGCCGCCGCGGTGCTGCTGGCGGCGGGCACGCCGGGCAAGCGCATGGCGCTGCCGAACGCGCGCGTGCTGATCCACCAGCCCGCCACCGAGGGCACCTACGGGCAGGTCTCGGACCTGGAGATCCAGGCCAACGAGATCCAGCGCGTGCGCCGCCAGATGGAGGTCATCCTGGCGAAGCACACGAACAAGGAACCGGACGAGATCAAGGCCGACATCGAGCGGGACAAGATCCTCACCGCCGAAGAGGCCAAGGCCTACGGCCTGATCGACGAGGTGCTCCCGTACCGGAAGGCCTCGGCGAACTGACCGCGACGGGCCGGTGCGCGGCGAATCCGCGACGCGCACCGGTCCGCTGGTCTACTGTCGGTCGTCGACGAGCCCGAAGGGGTCGGGTGTTCCCGACCGCGCCTTCGGACGGGTACCGTCGATGGCAATGCGTGTTGGTCCCGGGAACGCCTGGCAGTCCCGGGGCCGCCAGGAAGTAGTGCAGGTGCGCCCCGCGCACCGGAGGGGACGAGGTCAACGGCCATGGCACGGATCGGTGACGGCGGCGACCTGCTGAAGTGTTCTTTCTGCGGCAAGAGCCAGAAGCAGGTGAAGAAGCTCATTGCCGGGCCAGGGGTCTACATCTGCGATGAGTGCATCGACCTCTGCAACGAGATCATCGAAGAGGAGCTGGCCGAAGCCGGCGACGTGAAGCTCGACGAGCTGCCGAAGCCCGCCGACATCCACGAGTTCCTCGAGCAGTACATCATCGGCCAGGACGACGCGAAGAAGACGCTCGCGGTCGCGGTGTACAACCACTACAAGCGGATCCAGGCCGACGACAAGTCCGGGCCGAAGGACTCCAAGGACGAGCCGGTCGAGCTCGCCAAATCGAACATCCTGATGCTCGGCCCCACCGGCTGCGGCAAGACCTACCTCGCGCAGACGCTGGCGAAGCTGCTGAACGTGCCGTTCGCCATCGCCGACGCCACCGCGCTCACCGAGGCGGGCTACGTCGGCGAGGACGTCGAGAACATCCTGCTGAAGCTGATCCAGGCGGCCGACTACGACGTCAAGCGCGCCGAGACCGGCATCATCTACATCGACGAGGTCGACAAGATCGCCCGCAAGAGCGAGAACCCGTCGATCACCCGCGACGTGTCCGGCGAGGGCGTGCAGCAGGCGCTGCTGAAGATCCTCGAGGGCACCACCGCGTCGGTGCCGCCGCAGGGCGGGCGCAAGCACCCGCACCAGGAATTCATCCAGATCGACACCACGAACGTGCTGTTCATCGTCGCGGGCGCGTTCGCCGGGCTGGAAAAGATCATCAACGAGCGGGTCGGCAAGCGCGGCCTCGGGTTCGGCGCGGAGATCCGCACCAAGGCCGAGATCGAGGGCAGCGACGTGTTCTCCGACACCATGCCGGAGGACCTGATCAAGTTCGGGCTGATCCCGGAGTTCATCGGCCGGCTCCCGGTCGTGGCGACGGTGAACCACCTGGACAAGGAATCGCTCGTCTCGATCCTGACGCAGCCCCGCAACGCGCTGGTGAAGCAGTACAAGAAGCTCTTCGAGATGGACAACGTCGAGCTGGAGTTCACCAAGACCGCGCTCGAGGCGATCGCCGACCAGGCCGTGCTCCGCGGCACCGGCGCCCGCGGCCTGCGCGCGATCATGGAGGAAGTCCTCCAGCCGGTCATGTACGACATCCCGAGCCGCGAGGACGTGGCGAAGGTCGTGATCACCGAGCAGACCGTGCGGGAGAACGTCAACCCCACGATCGTGGCTCGCCAGCCGTCGCGCCGCACCCGCAGCGAGCGCGGCGAGAAGTCGGCCTGACCCGGCGGCCGCCGGGCGTTAGCAGGAGTCGGCTGTCCGGGTGTCGGCGGCGGGCGCGATAATGGACAGGATGACAACCGTGCCGCTGACCGCACCCCGGGGGGACGACACTGCCGACCCCGGCGAAGCGGTACCCGCCGAGACCGAGCCTTCCGCCGCTCCGGTCGGCATTGTCGAGCTGAGCGAACGGGTCGCCGCGTCCGTGCTGACGCGCTTCCCGTGGCTGATCCGCGCGTCCGAGATCATGCTCGCACTGTTCACGCTGGTCTGCCTGGTGGCGGTCGGCACCCGGCTGTCGGCGCTGCCGCTGCTGCCGATCCCGCTGTTCGCGGTGTCGTGGCTGTTCCTGCGCCGCCTGCGCTCGTCGGAGACCCGGGCACAACAGTTGCGGTGGTCGCTGCTGATGGCGCTGGCGGCGATGGTGGGGTTCTGGGTGATGTCGGTCGTGGCTCGCTGGGTCTCGTAATTCCCTCGCGGTAGGCGTCCTCCGCAGTGGAGGATGGCGCGGTGGATGCGGTCGTGCAGTGGGTGTGCACCTCGTGGACGAAGAAATCCCGCGGCGGTGCGGAGGCGGCTCGCCGCAATGCGGTCCCGATCGCCTGCGGGTGAAGCTGGAAACAAGGCCGCACGGGGAATCCTCGCCGCTGGCGTCGCCCTCCGGCGCACCACCTGGCCTGCGGGGAATGGCTGCGGTGGCAGGGGAATTACCGCTTGTTCGGTGTCTGCCGCGGGGGAGTGGCACTACCGGCTGGACACGCTGAACGTCGCGTATGGGCCAGTGTCGCCGGAACTGTTCCTCGAACTGGGGATTCTCCGCTGAGAAGGATCACGCCTTCTGCCGCAGATGCTTCCCCAAGAACCCCACCATGCTCGGCACCGTCGTCCGGAAGAACGTGTCGCTGTGCTTCCCGTGCGCCGTATACCCGATCGTCGGGTGCGTTTCCGCGATATACCGCCGCACTCCGGTGATGAACGGATCCTCCGTGCCGCAGTAAACCGCCGTCGGGATGCCCTGCAACGCTGACTGGTGGCGCAGCGGATCCAGCGACGTCCAGTCGTTCAGCCCGGTGAAAATGCGGCGTTTCGCCATTTCCGGCCACGACGTGATCAGCGCCGGAGCGATCGCGGCGACCGCGGCGGGCGGTTGGCGGCGTTCGGCTCGGCGGCGGGCGTACAGGAGCGCTCCGAAACCGCCCATCGACACTCCGGCGCACGCGAACGGCTGGCCGTCCGTGCCGCCGAAGCCGCGGGCGCGCAGCCATTGCGGGACTTCTTCCAACAGCATGGCCATCGGGTCGTCGCCAGGGCGGACCTGGTGCCAGTAGTTGTCGCCGCCGTCGACCGCGACGAAACCGTACGCCGGCACGGCTTTGCGGGCGACGTCGCTGCCCAGCTGCTTGAGCAGCCCGCTCGGCGCGGCGGAGCGGGCGGAACCGTGCAGGCCGTGCAGCATCAGCGACATCGGCAGACCGGCCGGCGGCTTCTTGCTCGGCAGCAGGAAAACGAGGTCCACTTCCCGGCCGCGAGCGTGCGAATAGACGCGTTCCACCCGCATGCTGCCCAGCTGCGTCACCGGTGTCGACGACGTGACGCCCAGTGCCCGCTGCATGGCCTGGTTGAACGGCACGACGCCGGTCGCGCTCCCCACCGCGAGCCCGGCGATGCCGAGGCCCGAAGCGCCCGCGATCAGCATGGACCGGCGGCTCACCCGCCTTCGGCCCTCAGTCTCCTCGGTCACCCGATCCCCCTCACCCATATAGCGTAAGACGTGAGGAAGGGACGAAACGTTGCCTTCGGAAGATCTTCACTCGGTTGTTGTGACCAGCCCCACGGACGCCCGGGCGGCGGCAGGGCGGTCTCCGAGCCCGACGACCAGCGTCACGCAGAGTGGCGCGAGCACCTCGGTCACCCCGTGGTCGCCCCGGCCGAAGTGGCCCAGCAACTCGAGGGTGACATAGCCGTGCACCGCGCTCCACACCTGTGCGGCGACGGTGAGCGGGTCGCCTTGGAGCCGTCCGGAGTCGATGGTGCGGCCGACGGCGGCGACCATGCCGCGGAATGACGACGCCGCCTCGCTGTCCTCCTTGGCCTTCATCAGCTCGCCGACCGGCTGTCCGTGCGCGCCCGCCTCGCGGAACATGAGAGCGAACAACTCCGGGTGCTCGACCGCGGTGCGGCGGTAGGCGAGCGCCAGCTGGTACAGATCGGCGACCGGGTCGTCGGTGCGCTCGACCGTCGCCATGTTCGCGATCAGCCGCCGGAACCCTTCCCGCGCAACGGCTTCGATGAGCGCGGACATCCCGCCGAAGTGCGTGTAGACGGCCATGGTGGACGCGCCGATCTCGGCCGCCAGCTTGCGGGCCTGCAGTGCTTCCGCGCCGCCGTCGGCCAGCAGCCGGATCGCCGCCTCGACCAGTTGCGTCCGCGCGTGTTCGCCCCGAGTCCGCTCGCTCATGCTTGCCAGTATTCCATAACCCTGTTATACCGGTGACCATAACCACGTTATGGACGGAGCGGGTCATGGCGAATCACTTCCTCGAAGGCAACTTCGCGCCGGTCGAGCGCGAGTACACGAGCACCCGGCTGACGGTCACCGGGCAGCTGCCCGACTACCTCGACGGCCGCTATCTCCGGAACGGGCCGAACCCGGCCGACCCGGATCCCGAAACGCACCACTGGTTCCTCGGTCGCGGCATGGTGCACGGCGTACGCCTTCGCGACGGCCGGGCCGAGTGGTACCGCAGCCGCCGCGTCGGCACCGACGAGGGCGGGGCCAACACCAACGTCATCGGGCACGCCGGGCGCACGATCGCGCTGGTCGAGGGCGGGCTGCCGCAGTGGGAGCTCAGCGAGGAGCTGGACACCCTGGGCGTCTGCGACTTCGGCGGCACCCTCTCCGGGTACACCGCACACCCGAAGCGCGACCCGCGAACCGGCGAACTGCACGCTGTCTCGTACCAATTCGGGCTCGGGAACCGGGTGCAGTACTCGGTGGTCGGCACCGACGGACGGGCGCGGCGGACGGTCGACATCGAGGTCACCGGGGCGCCGATGATGCACGACTTCTCGCTCACCGAACGGTATGTCGTGTTCTACGACCTGCCGGTCACCTTCGATCCGGACCAGGCCCCGGTGCCGGTCGACGTGCCCGACCCGCTGACCGCGCGCACCGGCCGCGGTGTGAGTTCCTTGCCGTACCGGTGGAATCCGGACTACCCGGCGCGCATCGGCGTGATGCCGCGCGAGGGGGACAACGGCGACGTCCGCTGGTTCGACGTCGGCCAGTGCTACGTCTTCCACCCGCTCAACGCCTACGACGAGGACGACCGGATCGTGCTCGACGTGGTCCGGCACCCGAAGATGTTCGACCGCGCGCTGCACGGCCCGGCCGAAGGCGAGCCGACGCTCGACCGGTGGACCGTCGACCTCACGCTCGGGAAAGTCGTCGAGGAACGGATCGACGACCACGGCCAGGAGTTCCCGCGGGTGGACGAACGTCTCGTCGGCCTGCCGCACCGGTACGGCTACGCGACGGCGCTCGACGACCGGTCGCGCAGCGTCGGCGCGGTGTACAAACACGACCTCCGCAAGGGTTCGGTCGATGCACACCGCTTCGGTCCCGGCCGCGAACCGGGGGAGTTCGTGTTCGTTCCGTCCAGTGCGGACGCGGGCGAGGACGAAGGCGTGCTGATGGGCTACGTGTACGACGCGGCCGAGGCGCGCAGCGATCTCGTCCTGCTCGACGCGGGCACCCTCGAAACCGTCGCCGCGGTCCACCTGCCGGACCGCGTCCCGCACGGCTTCCACGGCAACTGGGTGCCCGCCGAAGCGTGATCAGGTAAGCAGACGCTGGTCCCCGGTGTAGAGGTTCATGCTGTCGCCGCGCAGGAAACCGATCAGCGTCATGCCGTTCTCCTCGGCCAGTTCGACCGCGAGCGACGACGGCGCGGACACCGCGGCGAGCAGCCCGATGCCCGCCATCGCGGCCTTCTGCACGAGCTCGAACGAGGCGCGGCCGGAGACCAGCAGCCCCAGATCGGGCGCCGGGATCCGGCCCGCCTGCAGGGCCCAGCCGAGCACCTTGTCCACCGCGTTGTGCCGTCCCACGTCCTCGCGCACGACGACGAGCTCACCGTCCGAAGTGAACAGTCCGGCGGCGTGCAGGCCGCCGGTGGACGAGAACACCTTTTGCTTTTCCCGCAACCGATCCGGCATCTGCGAGAGCACGTCGGTCTTCACCGCGAACTCCGACGCCCCGGGGGAGAACCGGCTGCGCAGCTTCACTGCGTCGAGCGCGGCCTTGCCGCAGACGCCGCACGACGAGGTGGTGTAGAAGTTCCGCTCGACGCCGGTGTCCGGCGGAGCTACTCCTTCGGCGAGTGCGATGTCGAGCACGTTGTAGGTATTGCGGCCTTGGTCGTCGACGCCGTCGCAGTAGCGCGCCACGGCCACGTCCTCACGGGACCCCAGCACGCCCTCCGAGAGCAGGAAGCCGTGCGCGAGTTCGACGTCGTGGCCGGGCGTGCGCATTGTCACCGCCAGCGCCTTGCCGCCGACCCGCAGCTCAAGCGGTTCTTCGGCGGCCAGCGAGTCCGGCCTGCGCCGTTCGCCGGCCGCGGAGATCCGCCGTACCGGCCGTCGCACCGTCACTCTGCCCATCGCCTGCTCCACTCGTTCCGGTTGTCGTCTTCGGCGTCGAATTTTGTTGTCATCGACAAGACATTCTCAAGTCATTCGACAGTCATCCGGCGCAACGCCGAGGATCTGGTAAACCATTCCCAGCACCTCGTCACTGTTGGGAGGAGACCGCCGATGGCTGTCCCCGGCTTCCTTGCCCGTTCCCGCATCGTCGCACCGCCCGGCTGGACCCGCTGGCTCGTGCCGCCCGCTGCGCTGTCCATCCACCTGTCGATCGGCCAAGCCTACGCGTGGAGCGTCTTCAAGACGCCGCTGGAGAAGACCCTCGGACTGTCCGGCACGCAGTCCGGGCTGCCGTTCCAGCTCGGCATCGTGATGCTGGGGCTGTCCGCCGCGTTCGGCGGCACCCTGGTGGAGAAAAACGGTCCGCGCTGGGCCATGACCGTCGCCACAGTCTGCTTTTCCGCCGGGTTCCTGCTCGCCGCCCTCGGCGTCGCGACCGGGCAGTTCTGGCTCGTGGTGGCCGGCTACGGCGGGGTCGGCGGGATCGGCCTCGGCATCGGCTACATCTCGCCGGTGTCGCCGCTGATCAAGTGGTTCCCGGACCGGCCGGGCATGGCCACCGGGATCGCGATCATGGGCTTCGGCGGCGGCGCGCTGATCGCGTCGCCGTGGTCGTCGGCGATGCTCGGCACCTCGCCCACGACCGGCGACATCGCGACGGCGTTCCTGATCCACGGGATCGTGTACGCGGTGTTCATGACGATGGGCGTGCTGATCGTCCGCGTCCCGGCCGACGACTGGCGTCCGGCGGGCGCGGTGAAGCAGGCCGCGGCCAAGCCGATGATCTCCACGGCGAACGTCTCGGCGGCGAACGCGCTGAAGACGCCGCAGTTCTGGTGTCTCTGGATTGTCTTGTGCCTCAACGTGACCGCGGGGATCGGCATCCTGGAGAAGGCCGCGCCGATGATCACCGACTTCTTCAAGGGCACCTCCGCGCCGGTCGGCGCCGCGTCCGCCGCCGGGTTCGTCGCGCTGCTCTCGCTGACCAACATGCTGGGCCGGTTCGTCTGGTCGTCCGCCTCGGATCTGGTGGGGCGCAAGAACATCTACCGGTTCTACCTCGGCGTCGGCGCGCTGCTGTACCTCGTGATCGCGTTGACCACGAACGGGTCGAAGCTCGTGTTCGTGCTGTGCGCGATGCTGATCCTGTCCTTCTACGGCGGCGGGTTCTCGACGCTCCCGGCGTACCTCAAGGACCTGTTCGGCACCTATCAGGTCGGCGCGATCCACGGCAGGCTGCTGACCGCGTGGTCGGCGGCGGGCGTGCTCGGGCCGCTCATCGTGGACGGGATCGCGGACAGCCAGAAGGCGGCGGGCAAGACCGGGCCGGACCTCTACCAGCTGTCGTTCTGGATCATGATCGGCCTGCTGGTGGTCGGGTTCGTCGCGAACGAATGCGTGCGCCCGGTGAAGGAGAAGTTCCACGAACCGGCCGGGCAGACCGCGGTGGGGAGCGAGGCGTGATGACGAGTGCCGAGGGCCGTTCCAGCGGCCGGACCGTTCTGCTGGTGATCGCGTGGCTGTGGGTGCTCGCCCCGTTCGGCTACGGCGTGGTCGAGCTGATCCGGAAGGTGGTCGGGCTGTTCGGCGGCTGAGTCCCGCTGACCGGCACTGCCCGGAAATAAGCTCTGGACAAATGGTCAAGAGTCGTTGACCATTAGCCCCGTGACTGGGGATGACCAAGCGGGCTACGTCCCGCCGCACGACACTGTCCATGTCGAAACGACCGACCAGCTGCGCGCCGTGAGCAACGTCGTGCGGCACCGTGTGCTCGCGGTGCTGCGCGACGGGCCCGCGACGATCACGCAGGTCGCCGACCAGCTGGGGATCGCGAAAGGCAGTTCCAGCTACCACATGCGGGTGCTGGAACGGGCCGGGATCGTGCACGTGGTGCGCACGCGGAAGGTGCGCGGCGTGCTGGAGCGCTACTACGCGCACGTCGGCAAGAGCATCGAGCTGCCCGAACCCGCGGCGGGCCAGCGGGACGTGCTGCTGCAGCACGCGCTCGACGACCTCTCGACCGCGCCCGAGGGCTCGCACCGGTTCGTCCGGCTGCAGCACACGCGGATCAGCGAGACGCAGTTCGAGGAGTTCGAGCGCAGGCTGGCCGGGCTGCTCGACGAGCTGCGGGACGCGCGCGACGCCGACGAGGCAGCCGCCACCGTCGCGGTCGCGTTCTTCCGCCCGGGCCCCGGAGCGGCCCGATGACCAAGACGAAAATGCCTCCCGCGTTCAGTCGCTTGTGGACCGCCGCGACGGTCAGTTCCCTTGGCGACGGCGCGTATACCGCGGCGCTGCCCCTGCTGGCGCTGCTGCTGGACAGCGATCCGCTGGTGGTCAGCCTGGTGACGGTGGCGGTGCTCGCCCCGTATCCGGTGGCCGGGCTGTTCGCCGGCGCACTGGTCGACCGCTGGGACCGGCGGCGCACGATGTGGCTCGCGGACCTGGCCCGGGCAGTGTTGCTGGCGGCGACGGTGGCCGCCGGCGCGTTCGGCTGGCTCAGCATTCCGGTCCTGTTCGTGGTCGCGTTCCTGCTCGGCACCGGCACGCTGTTCTTCGACACCGCCGCGCAGGCGTACCTGCCGGATTTGCTGGCGCGGGACCAGACCTTGCTTCGCCGCGCCAACGGCTATCTGCGCGGAGCGTCCACCGCGGCCGGGCAGTTCGCCGGGCCGCCGGTCGGGAGTTTCCTTTTCACCGTAGGGAGAACGCTGCCGTTCGCGGTGAACGCGCTGACGTACGTGGCCAGCGCGGTGCTGATCCGGACGCTGCCGCCGGCACCGGTGCCGGAGCGCACGCCGGGCCGGTCGGTGTGGGCGGACTCGAAGGAGGGTTTCGCTTACGTAGTCAAGGATCGGCTGCTGCTCGGCCTCGCTTTGCGGCCCGCGGTGGGAAACCTGGCCTTCGGCGCGTTCGGCGCGGTTCTGGTGGTGTTCGCGAAGGACGCGCTGGGGCTCGATTCGGCTGGCTACGGCTTCCTGCTCGCGGTGGAAGCCGCCGGAGGACTGGTGGGCGCGATGGTGCTCGCCGGGCCGCTGGAGAAATGGCTGGGCACCGGCACCGCGCTCACCGTCACCGCGGTGATCGAGGGCGGCGCGGTCCTGGTCTTCGGTCTCGCCCGGGATCCGTGGCTCGCCGGGGCGATGTTCGCGCTGTGCGGCTGCGCGATGGCGACGACCATGGTGCTCGGCGGTTCGCTGCGCCAGGTCGTGGTGCCCGCACGGCTGATGGGCCGGGTCGCCGCGGCTTCGCGCCTGGTCTCGGCTTCGGCCGCACCGGCGGGCGCCGCACTGGGCGGCTGGCTCGCCGCGACGGCCGGAGTGCGAGTGCCTTACGTCGCGGCGGCTGGGGTGCTCGTGTCGATGACTTTGGTGACGATGAGCATGACGAGCAACAAGAAGATCGAAGAGGCGCTCGCGCGGGCGAAAGCTACTCCAGCGACGGCCACCCTGTGAGCAGGGTGATCTGCGGGAAGAGCACCGCGGCCACCGGCATGGTGGTCCAGATGACGACGCTGGCGTACGGCCGGGGAACGTAACGGTTCGCGACCGCCCCGGTCGCGGCGGCGAGCGGGAAGACGAAGATCCCGTACAGGCGGCAGAAGACGCCGATGATGTACACCACGTTGAGCGGGGATTCGGTGAAGGCCGCCGCGAGGCACAGGCTGAGCGCGGCGACCGCGGCCACGAGCGCGAAGACGGCGTGCAGCGCACCGAGAACGGCTTGGCTGGTCCGGTTCGGACTGCTGGTGAGGTCCACCGGCCCAGCCTGCCCGGGAGTTGTGGAGATTCCGGGGTGGTCCGGGGGAGAAACGCGGGGAGACCGGGTATCCCAGGGCGAGCGCCGAGGGCGATGATCCACACTCGGCCTTCCGCGTGTTCCTCGGGCCTGCCGACCGCCGCGCCCCGAACCAGGCTGGCGGGTCACAGTCCTGCGAGCAGGCTTTCCTGGGCTGAATGGACGTGCGCCTCGGCCACTTGGGCCAACCGTTCCCGGTCGCCGTTGCGAATCAGTTCCGCCAGTTCGCGATGCTCGGCGACCACCCGGGCCCGGTAATGGTCATGGCCGAGCGAAACCCGTTGCAGCTGAAAGAGAAACACCTGCGATCGCACCGCGTGCCACGCCTCGGTGAGGCGGCCGTTGCCCGCGGCGGCGTACACGCGGTCGTGGAACGCGATGTCCAGTGCCAGCAACTGCGGTCCGGGGGCCTTGATCCGGACCGCCTTCGCCAGATCGGCGACCAGCGCGTCCAAGGCGGCGAGATCCGTCTCGGTCGCGTTGGCGCGCGCGGTGACGGCGGCCAGCCGGTCGAGGGCGGCGCGGACCGAATAGACCTCGGTGACGTCCTCGGGGGTCACGTCGACCACCGTGGTCGGGCGATGCCAGCCGCACCGGACCAAGCCTTCCCGGGCGAGCTGGGAGATGCCCTCGCGGACTGAACCGCGGCTGATGTCCAGCGACGCGGCCAGTTCGACTTCGCGCAACGGCGCGCCAGGCCGGAAATGCCCGGCGAAGATCGCTTCGCGCACCCGGTCGGCGGCCTCGTCGGCGAGCCCGCGGCGCGCCGCCTTCCTCAGGGGGGTGACTTCCACGTCCTAATGTTGACATTCGAACATCTGCCAGTCAACGTGGAGAGACCGATCCCCGTGCCGAAGGAGTGCCTCATGGCCGTCCGTCCCGCCTTCCACCTGGCCATACCGGTCGACGATCTGCCGAAAGCCCGCGAGTTCTACGGCGGCGTGCTCGGGCTGGCCGAGGGCCGCTCGGCGGACGCGTGGGTCGACTGGAACTTCCACGGCCACCAGGTCGTCACGCACGTGGTCCCGGGAGCCCGCGCGGAAGCGGGCCGCAATCCGGTCGACGGGCACGACGTGCCGGTGCCGCACTTCGGGCTGGTGCTCGACGTCGACACGTTCCACGACCTGGCCGGACGGCTGCGCGCGGCGGGCACCGCGTTCGTGATCGAGCCGTACCAGCGGTTCGCCGGGGAACCGGGGGAGCAGTGGACGATGTTCCTGCACGATCCGGCCGGGAACGCGCTGGAGTTCAAGGCTTTCCGCGACGAGACGCAGTTGTTCGCGAAATGAACGTCCTCGTCACCGGAGCCTCGCGCGGGATCGGCCGCGCCATCGCCGTCGCCTTCGCCACCCGGGGCGACCGGGTCGCTGTCCACTGTGGATCCAACCGGGAGGCCGCGCGCGAAACGCTCGAGGCGCTGCCCGGCTCCGGGCACGTGCTCGTGTCCGGCGACCTCGGCAACCCCGACGCCGCGCAGTGGATCGCCGACGTGGCCGAGGAACAGCTCGGCGGGGTCGACGTGCTGGTCAACAACGCCGCGGTCGGCACCACCCCGGCCACTCGCACGCCGATCGCTGAAATGTCCTATGCGGACTGGCAGGACGCGTGGCAGCGCACGCTCGACGTCAACCTCTACGGCGCGGCCAACGTGTCGTTCCACGTCGCACGCCACCTCATCGCCCGCGGCGTGCCCGGCCGGATCGTGAACATCGGATCGCGCGGGGCGTTCCGCGGCGAGCCCGAATACCTGCCGTACGGGGCGAGCAAAGCCGCGCTGCATGCGTTCGGCCAGTCGCTGGCGGTCCAGCTGGCGCCGCACGGGATTTCGGTCACCTCGGTGGCTCCGGGCTTCACCGCGACCGAGCGCGTCGCGGACCGGGTCACCGACGAGGTACGCGAGCAGAGCCCGTTCGGCCGGGTCGCCGAGCCGGAGGAGATCGCCGAGGCGGTGGTGTTCCTGGCCTCGTCGGAGACGCCGTGGGCGTCCGGTTCGATCCTGGACATGAACGGAGCCTCGCACCTGCGCTGAGTTGTGAGCTGTGTCACGAATGCAGCATTTCGGGGCGGCCAGACGTCCAGAGGGGCGTGCGGATCGCAGGAAAAGTTATCGCCGGGGCGCTGTCGACGGTGGTGTTCGCCGGCACGGCTTACGGGTTCTCGACCCTGAGCGCGCTCGACGACATCACCCGCAGCGACGTCATCGGCGGCGGCGGATCGGTGGACGAGGGCCAAAAGCACGCCGACGGTGCGCTGGACATCCTGATGGTCGGCCGGGACTCGCGCAAAGGCCCGGACGGGCAGATGCTGCCGAAGAGCGTGCTGGAGGAACTGCGCGCCGGCGCGAACGGCGACGACCTCACCGACACGTTGATCGTGCTGCGGATCCCGGACGGGCAGCAGGAGGTCAAGGCGTTCTCCATCCCGCGCGACTCGTACGTCTCGATGCCCGGCGGAAAGGGCAAGATCAACGCCGCGTTCGGCCGGGGCAAGGCCGCCGAGGCCGCGAAACTGCGCGCGGCAGGGGAGACGGACAAGGACAAGATCGAGCAGGAGTCGATGACCGCGGCGCGCAAGGCGACGCGGCAGGCGGTCGAGGACCTCACCGGCGTCACCATCGACCACTACGCCGAGGTCAACCTGCTGAGCTTCTCCGAGATCAGCAAGGCGGTCGGCGGGGTCGAGGTGTGCTTGAAGCACGCCACCAAGGACGAGAACTCGGGCGCGGACTTCCCGGCAGGCAAACAGCGGCTTTCCGGCGGCGCCGCGCTCGCCTTCGTGCGGCAGCGCGACAACCTGCCCGGCACCGACTTCGGCCGGATGCGGCGGCAGCAGGTGTTCCTCGCCGCGATGGCGCACCAGGTGCTCTCGGCCGGGACGCTCGCCGACCCGGGCAAGCTGAGCGACCTCATCGACGCGGTGAAGAACTCGGTGGTGCTGGACCAGTCCTGGGACATTTTGGACTTCGTCAGCAAAATGCGCGGGGTGTCCGGCGGCGGCATCCAGTTCACGACGGTCCCGGTGATGAACCCGGACTACCGCTACGACAAGTCCCATCCCACGGCGACCGCGGTGCAGGTGGACCCGGCGCAGGTGAAAGCGTTTGCGGCCGGGTTGGTCGGCGCCGCCCCGTCGTCGTCCGCGCCGCCCGCCGCACCGAAGGCAGCGGTGGAGATCTCCAACGCCGGCGGATCCTCCGGCCTGGCCGCACGCGTCGCGGATGTGTTGAAGGGCAAGGGATTCGCCGCGACCGCCGCGGGCAACGCCCCGTCGCAGCGGACGTCGATCGTGCGCTACCCGGCCGCGCTCGCCGCCGAGGGCGCGGAGGTGGCGAAGGAGCTGGGCGGACTGTCCACAAAGGAATCAGCGGACGTTCCGGCAGGGCACATCCAGGTGGTGCTCGGGAAGGTCTACTCAGGACCGGGGGTGTCGGACGGCGGATCCGCGGCTGGTGTGCCGGTGAAGAGCGACCAGCCGCCGCCCGTCACGTCAGACGGTGACAACTGCATCGACTGACGCCTCGTGCGTGGCGATGCCGGTTCTAATCGGCATCGCCGCGCACGAGATCGCGGAATCCGGTGGTGCCACCGCACTCGCTTCGTGGAGGCACCGACGGTTGCGTCGGGTGGTGCGGTTCCAACCGGATCGCCACGGCCTTCGAGACCAGGCTTTTCCATCACGGAATCGAGCGGCAGCAACGCATTCGCCTCGGGAAGCCGGCCGCTGCACACCGGTGATCCGTCGGATCCGCGACCGCGCGGAAGGGGGGCGCATCGTGAGCGGCGATCGCGGTGCTGACCGTGATCGCCGCTCACGAGCAGGTCACGCGTGGTGGTGCGGCTCCAACCGAATGACCACGGCCTTCGAAACCGGCGTATTCGACTTCTCCGCCACAGAATCCAGCGGCACCAACGCATTCGCCTCCGGGAAGTACGCCGCCGCGCACCCCCGCGCCGTCGGGTAAGCCACCGCTCGGAAGCTGGGCGCCCGCCGATCCCCGTCTCGCCATTCCGAGACCAGATCCACGATCTCCCCGTCCGCGACCCCCAGCGCGGCCAGGTCGTCCGGGTGCACGAACACGACCCGGCGGCCGTCCTCGATGCCGCGGTAGCGGTCGGACAGGCCGTAAATCGTCGTGTTGTACTGGTCGTGGCTGCGCAGCGTCTGCAGCAGCAACCGGCCCTCGGGAACCTCCGGATACTCCAGCTCCGACACGGTGAACGTGCCCTTGCCGGTCGCCGTGCCAGTGAACTCCCGCGAGTCGCGCGGCGCGTGCGGCAGCACGAAACCGTCCGGTTCGCGGACGCGGCGGTTGTAGTCGTGACAACCCGGCACCACCGCGGCGATACGGTCGCGGATCAGGTCGTAGTTCTTCTCGAACGACCGCCACGGCACCGAGTGGTCGGCGCCGAGCAGCTTCTCCGCCAGGCGGCAGACGATGGCGACCTCGGACAGCAGTTCGTCGCTCGCCGGAGCCAGGCGGCCGCGCGAGGCGTGGACCTGCGACATCGAGTCCTCGACCGTCACGAACTGGCGGCCGGATTCCTGCTCGTCGCGTTCGGTGCGGCCGAGCGTCGGCAGGATCAGCGCGCTGCGGCCGGGCACGACGTGCGAACGGTTGAGCTTCGTCGACACGTGCACGGTCAGCGAGCACGCCCGCAGCGCCTCCGCGGTCCGGTCCGAATCCGGCGTGGCGGAGGCGAAGTTGCCGCCCATCGCGAAGAACACCTTGCCGCGTCCGTCGAGCATCGCGCGGATCGAGTCGACGGTGTCCCAGCCGTGGTTGCGCGGCACGGTGATGCCGAACTCGCGGTCGAGGGCGTCCATGAACGGCTCGGGCATTTTCTCCCACACGCCCATGGTGCGGTCGCCTTGCACGTTCGAGTGGCCGCGCACCGGGCACAGCCCCGCGCCCGGCTTGCCGATCATCCCGCGCACCAGCGCCAGGTTCACGACCTCGGCGATCGTCGGCACCGCGTGCTTGTGCTGGGTCAAACCCATCGCCCAGCAGTAGATCGTGCGCTCGGACGTCGCGATCATCCGCGCGATGTGCTCGATCTGCGCGCGTTCGAGGCCGGTCGCCTTCTCGGTCTCCGGCCAGTCGATCTCGCGCAGCTGCTTGGCCCAGTCCTCGAAGCCGTGCGTGGACTTCTCGACGAACTCGCGGTCCACAATGGACCCGGGCGCGGCGTCCTCCCACTGCAGCAGCAGATGCCCGACCGCCTGGAACAGCGCGAGGTCGCCGCCGAGCCGGATCTGCGCGAACTCGTCGGCCAGCGGCGTGCCCTTGCCGACCACGCCGCGCACGTTCTGCGGGTTCTTGAACCGCATCAGCCCGGCTTCGGGCAGCGGGTTGACCGCGATGACCTTCGCGCCGTGCCCCTTCGCCTGCTCCAGCGCGGACAGCATCCGCGGGTGGTTCGTGCCCGGGTTCTGCCCCACGACCACGATCAGGTCGGCCTGGTGGATGTCGGCCAGCGACACCGAACCCTTGCCGATGCCGGTGGTCGCCGACAGCGCCGCGCCGGACGATTCGTGGCACATGTTCGAGCAGTCCGGCAGGTTGTTCGTGCCGTACGCGCGGACCAGCAGCTGGTACACGAACGCGGCTTCGTTGCTGGTGCGGCCGGACGTGTAGAAGATCGCCTCGTCCGGGCTCGACAGGCCGCGCAGCTCGTCGGCGATCAGGCCGAACGCGTCGTCCCAGGAGATCGGCTCGTAGTGCGAACCGCCTTCGCGCAACACCATCGGCTCGGTGAGCCGGCCCTGCTGCCCGAGCCAGTAGTCGGTGCGCTCGTTCAGTTCGGACACCGGATGCGCGGCGAAGAACTCCCGGCCGACGCGGCGTTTCGTCGCCTCCTCGGCAACCGCCTTCGCGCCGTTTTCGCAGAACTCCGCCATCTTGCGCTTCTCGCCGTCGACCTGCCGCGGCTCGGGCCACGCGCAGCCCGGGCAGTCGAAGCCGTCCCGCTGGTTCAGCAGCCGCAGCGTGCGCGCGGTGCGGACCGGGCCCATCTGCTCCACCCCGCGCGCGAGCGAAACCGCGACTCCCGGGATGCCGGCCGCCCAGCCTTTCGGCTTGCCCACTTCGAGGCGGGCTTCGTCCACGTCACCAGTCGGAGCTTCGCGAGTCATGGGCACATCGTCCGCCTTCGCGGCGCGGAACCCAAGACGGGGGTGGTCACACCGCCTCCTGCCGGTCCCGTTCGCGGCGTTCGGCCCGCAGCAGCGCGCGGTCCGCCGCGGTCACGATCAGCAGCAACCCGCTGGTCACGATCAGCACGACGGCCAGCCGGTGCAGCCCGCCGGAGTCGGCGTGCCCGCCATAGCACTGGGCGATGACCGTGGCCGCGACTATCGCGCCGAGGTATTGCGCGGTCCGGAAGAGCCCGCTCGCTGTGCCCATCGTCTCGGCCGGGGTTTCGCGGTAGAGCGTCGTCTGGTTGGCGACGCTGGTGAGCCCCTGGGCCAGGCCGAACAGCGCCGCGAGCACGAGCAGCCAGATCAGCGCGGTGCCGTCGTTGACGAACAGCAGTGCGACGGATCCGGCCAGGAGCGCGGCGCCGACCAGCAGCAGCCGCAGCCGGACGCCGGTGGGCTTCCCGGACAGCGCGGCCGCGCCCACCGCGATCCCGGACATCGGCAGGAGCAGCAGCCCGGCAGCGGACTCGGCGAACCCGCGCGCCTCCTCGAGCCACTGCACGTAGCCGAACATGATGGTGTAGATCGCCAGGAAACTCAGTGCCTGCCGCAAATACGTGCGCAGGACCGGACCGTTCGCGGCGAGCATCCGCAGGTCGATGAACGGCTTCCGGGCGCGCAGTTCGACCCTCGCGAAGAGCCCGCCGAGCACGATCGCCACGGCCAGCAGCCACAGATCGCCGATGCCCGGCTCCATCAAGTAGCACAGCAACACCAGCAGAGCGGCGGAAAACAGCGCGATCCCGGCGACGTCGATCCGCTCGGCCGGCTTCTCCGCCGGGGTGTCTTTCGGCACCCACAACAGGGTCAGCACGAGGGAAATCCCGGCGAGCGGCAGGTTCACCGCGAAGATCGCCGGCCAGCCGAAGAGCGCGATCAGCACGCCGCCGAGCGTCGGGCCGATCACCATGACCGTCTGCGCGGACATCGCCAGCACGGACAACACCCGCGCCGGAACGCCTTCGCCGATTTCGTCGGCGCGCCGGCGCAGGACCGCCATCGCGGCCGGGAACCCGGCGCAGGTGCCGATGCCGAGCACCGCTCGGACGCCAGTGAGCCATTCGACGGAGATCGGGATCATCCCGGCGATCCCGGCCACCATCACGACGGACGCGCCGCCGAGCAGCACGCGCCGCGCGCCGTAGCGGTCGACGAGCAGTCCGACGACCGGCTGCCCGACCGCGGTGGCCAGGTACAACGAGGAAATCAGCCAGGCCGTGCGGCCCGGGCCGGCGCCGAAGGCCTGTCCGATCGGGACGAGCGCGACGGCGATGAGCGTGGAGTTGATCGGATTGAGCACGGCGCTCGCGACCAGCGGGGTCACCAGGCGCGCGCCGAAACGGGATTTCGCGGGGGCGGTCGCGGTGTTCGTCAGTGCTCCTCGGGTTTAAGGGGGTCAGCGCTGGGCGATCCGCTGCAGCAAGGGCAGCGCGCGCCGGACCGTTTCGAGTTCGTCCTCGGTCAGTTCGTCGGTCAGCGCGGCGGCGAGCCATTCGTCGCGGTGCTGCCGGATGCCGATGACGGTCTTGGCGCCGAGATCGGAGAGCGAGATCACGACGCGCCTCCCGTCGGCCGGGTCGCGCGTGCGGTTCAGGTAGCCGAGCGAGTCGAGCACGCCGAGCGTCGCGGCCATGGACTGCTGCCGGACGTGCTCCGCGGCCGCCAGCTCGGCCTGGGTACCCGGACCTTCGCGGTGCAGCCGGTTGAGCACGGCGGTCTGCGTCGGCGTGAGGATCTCGGCGTTGTCGACCTGCCGCAGCCTGCGGTGCAGCTGGCCGACGACGCCGCGGATCCAGCCCGCGGACTCGGCGACGCGCGGGGGGACGGGCGGGTCATCGGACATAAGCACAGTCTAGCCTGTTGAGTCCAAGCTGTGCATCCTCGGCCCGAAAGACGTGAAGGGCTCCTTCAGGGAATCTGATTCCCCGAAGGAGCCCTTCACGGACTTCGAGCTAGAGCGGCTGAGAGCTCGTCGCGGCGGGGGAGCCCAGTCCGACGATGTACCCGATCTTCTCGTCGTTGACCCCGATCGGCTGAACCTGGTGCACCACGACCGCCGCGGCGAGCAGCAGGACCAGGCCGACGATCGCCGCGATCCCGGGCAACCGGCTGGGCGCCGCGCCGCCGCGGCCGTAGACCGGCGACGGAGCGTTGCGGCGTTCGCGCTTGCGCCGCTTCTTCATGTCCTTCTTGGCGCCGAGCCACGCGTCCCGCTGGGCGTGCTTGCGCCACTCCGGGTCCATGAGGTCCGGATGGGTTTCCATCCGGTCGTCCGGATCCTCCGGCCGAGTCATCGGCGCACCGCCTTTCCCCCTGCGTAACCCCGCCGCGGCGGGTTCGTAGACTTGTCCATTGTGACCGAGAACGCTCCGCAGCAGAAAACCGACCTTCCGGGTGCCTGGGACCCGGCCGCCGAGGAAGCCCCGATGTACGACCGCTGGGTAGCGGCCGGGTACTTCACGGCTGACGCTTCGTCGGAGAAGCCGCCGTTCTCGATCGTACTGCCGCCGCCGAACGTCACCGGCAGCCTGCACATGGGCCACGCGCTCAACCACACCCTGATGGACGCGATGAGCCGCCGCCGCCGGATGCAGGGCTACGAGGTGCTCTGGCTGCCGGGCATGGACCACGCGGGCATCGCGACGCAGAACGTCGTCGAGCGCCAGCTGGCCGGCGAGGGCCTCTCGCGCCACGACCTGGGCCGCGAGAAGTTCGTCGAGCGCGTCTGGGAGTGGAAGGCCGAGTACGGCGGCAAGATCCTCGGCCAGATGAAGCGGCTCGGCGACGGCGTCGACTGGTCGCGCGAGCGCTTCACCATGGACGAGAACCTGTCCAAGGCCGTCCAGACGGTGTTCAAGAACTTCTACGACGCCGGCCTCATCTACCGCGCCGAGCGGATCATCAACTGGTGCCCGCGCTGCCAGACGGCGCTGTCGGACATCGAGGTCGACCACAGCGACGACGACGGCGAACTCGTGTCGATCCGCTACGGCGACGGCGACGCGTCGATCGTCGTGGCCACCACCCGCGCGGAGACCATGCTCGGCGACACCGCGGTGGCCGTGCACCCGGACGACGAGCGGTACACGCACCTGGTCGGCACCGAGATCGAACTGCCGCTGACCGGCCGGAAGATCCCGGTGGTCGCCGACCGGCACGTCGACCCGGAGTTCGGCACCGGCGCGGTCAAGGTGACCCCGGCGCACGACCCGAACGACTTCGAGATCGGCCGCCGCCACGACCTGCCGATGCTGACCGTCATGAACGAGCGCGCCGAGGTCACCGTGCCCGGTCCGTTCGAGGGCCTCGACCGGTTCGAGGCGCGTCCCGCGGTGGTCGCCGCGCTGCGCGAGCAGGGCCGGATCGTCGCGGAGAAGCGGCCGTACGTGCACGCGGTCGGGCACTGTTCCCGCTGCGACACGGTCGTGGAGCCGCGGCTGTCGCTGCAGTGGTGGGTCAAGGTCGCCGAGCTGGCCCAGGCCGCGGGCGACGCGGTGCGCGACGGGCGGACGAAGATCCACCCGGCCGAACTCGAGAAGCGGTACTTCGACTGGGTCGACAACATGCACGACTGGACGATTTCCCGCCAGCTGTGGTGGGGGCACCGGATCCCGGTCTGGTACGGGCCGGACGGCGAGGTCGTGTGCGTGGGGCCGGACGAGCAGCCGCCGTCGGGCGAGGGCTGGACGCAGGATCCGGACGTGCTCGACACATGGTTCTCGTCGGGGCTGTGGCCGATGTCGACTATGGGCTGGCCGGAGGAGACCGCGGACCTGGCGAAGTTCTATCCGACCAGCGTGCTGTCGACCGGGTACGACATCCTGTTCTTCTGGGTCGTCCGGATGATGATGTTCGGCGTGCAGGAGATGGACGGGCGGCAGCCGTTCGACCACGTCTACCTGCACGGGCTGATCCGCGACGCCAACGGCAAGAAGATGTCGAAGTCGCGCGGCAACGTCATCGACCCGCTGGAGTGGATGGACGCCTACGGGGCGGACGCCACCCGGTTCACGCTCGCGCGCGGGGCCAACCCGGGTGCGGACATGGCGCTGGCCGACGAGTGGGCTGCCGGGTCGCGGAACTTCTGCACGAAGCTGTGGAATGCCAGCAAGTTCGCGATGATGAACGGGGCGACGGTCGAGGGGTCGTTGCCGCCTGCTGTCGAGCTGACCGAGTCGGATCGGTGGATTCTCGGGCGGCTGGCGGCGCTGGTGTCCGAAGTGGACGGGTTGTTCGAGGACTTCCAGTTCGCCAAGGTCGCCAATGCGCTGTACCAGTTCACGTGGAACGAGCTGTGTGACTGGTACTTGGAGCTGGCGAAGGTTCAGCTGTACCAAGGGGATTCCGCGCGGGTCGAGGCTACGCGGAAGGTGCTGGGGCATGTGCTGGACACTGTGCTTCGGTTGCTGCACCCGTTCGTTCCGTTTGTCACGGAGAAGCTGTGGACAGCCCTGACGGGTGGCGAGTCGTTGGTGATCGCGGCTTGGCCTTCGGCGGTTGAGGGGTATGCGGATCCGGTTGCTGATGCGCGGGTTGCTGATGTGCAGAAGCTGATCACCGAGATTCGGCGGTTCCGGGCGGATCAGGGGTTGAAGCCGGGGCAGAAGGTTGCTGCTCGGCTTTCCGGGGAGGCGTTTCCGGAGGGGCATTCTGGGGCGATTCGGTCGTTGGTGCGGCTTACTGAGCCTGAGGACGGGTTCTCGGTGAGTGCTTCGTTGGAGGTTGCGCTCGCTGGTGGTGTGGTGACTGTGGAGTTGGATACTTCCGGCACTATTGATGTTGCTGCTGAGCGGAAGCGGTTGGAGAAGGACCTTGGGGCTGCGCGGAAGGAATTGGCGCAGACTGAGGGGAAGTTGGGGAATGAGGCGTTTATCGCCAAGGCGCCTGAGCACGTGATCGAGAAGATCAAGGTGCGGCGGGAGACTGCGGTGGCTGATATTGGGCGGATTGAGGCTCGGTTGGCTGCGTTGCCTGCGTCTTAGGCGGCTCGTCGCCTGGCGGCGACATTGCGCCCCTGGTTGCGTGGGGCACCCCGAAGCCGATTGTGATGACGGACGGCGGGTGCTTGTCAAGGCGGGAAAGATGCCTTGACAAGCACCCGCCGTCCGCATTTGGGCTTCGTATCGGGGTGCGGGGGTGGTGTGGGTGCCTCGCTCGTTGGGTGCAGCGGTGCGGTTTTAGGGCCGTGAGGGTCCCCCTGAGGGAATCAGATTCCCTCAGGGGGACCCTCACGGCGTATTAGCGGAGTTGTTGGCGGATTACTTTTGCTTCGCCTGCCATCCCTGCGTAGAGAGGGTGGTAGGGGGCTGCGGCTAGCAGGTTCAGGTCTTTGCCGTTGATCCAGGCTACGCCTGGGCCTTTGCAGGCGTCGTGGCCGAAGGACGGGGTGTAGGTGTCCACATAGGACGATTGGCCGTCCGCTTCCACTGCGTTGCTCACTGCTGCGTTCAGGGCTTCTTCCACGCTCGAGAGCCAGGCGTAGTCGCCGTTCGCGAAGGGCAGGACGTTCGGGCAATAGCCTTCTGCGGGGGCGATGCGCGGGTAGCCGATGGCCAGCACCTTGGCGTGCGGCGAGCGGGCGTGGATTCCGGCCAGTACTTGCTGGATGGCTGCTTGCGTCTTGGGGAGCAGCGCCTTGATCGTGTCCACGCCGTCGACGGTGAAGTGCTTCTGGCACGGGTTTCCGGTCGGGTCCGAGGCGCGCAAGGTCGGGCAGGTGTCCACCAGTTTGCCGAACAGGCCCGAATCGTTGCCGCCGATGCCGACCGTCACCAGGTCGGTGTCGGAGCGCAGTGCGGAGAACTGCGGGGCGTTCTGGCCCAGCGGCACGCTTTGCGGGGCGGTCATGTGCGAGGTGTTCGCGCCGCCGCAGCTGACGTCGGTGAAGCGGTCCACGTCCAGGGAGGCCGCGACCATCGACGGGTAGTTGGACGTCGAGCGGAAGCAGCCGAACGGATCCAGCCTGGGCAGCGGGATGAGCGGGCCCGACGTGTACGAGTCGCCCAAGGCGACGTAATGACGGTAGTGCCGGGGCGCGGCGCTCGCGGCCGCTGCCGTCGACAGAAGCAGTGCGATGGCCGCGATCGCGGCCAGCACGATTCGGATGGTGCGCATGCGGAACCCGTCCTCCCTAGCGGTCGACCCGCTTTACCTTTCGGCACGCGGGGCGCGAGCGCTCTCCGCCGATCGGGTGGTCGGGGCGGCTTTTCACCCGGCTGCTGGGTGATCTGCGGGTTTCCGCCAGGTCAGCAGGTACCGCCAGAAGACCAGCGGGCGGACCGTGCTGCCGGGAAGCAGGCGGGCGGCGTCGCGGCGGACGTCGGTCAAGGGCGGGAATTTCATGTGCACCGGGGCCTTGGCGACCGGATCCGGGCCGCCGTTGAGGCGGTCGCCGGCGAAGACGATCAGCCTGGCCGCGAGGTTCGCGGGGACGGCGACGAGTTCGCGGGCGTAGTCGCCGGGGCGGCTCGGGCGGGCGCAGCCGAGGACGGCGAGGACGCCGCCGGGGACGAGGGCGTCGCGCAGTCTCGTGACGGTTTCGAACGGGACGTGGTGCAGGGAGGCCAGGCAGGAGATGTACGCGTACGCCTCGGGTTCCAGGGGGTCGGTCGTCACGTCTGCGCGGCGGTACTCCGCGGTGCCTGGTCCTGGGGAACCGGCGGACGTCGCGCGGGTGATCATTTCCGCCGACGTGTCGATGCCTTCGACGGTCATACCGGCGGCGGCCAGCTTGCGGGCGAACCGGCCGTCGCCGCAGCCGACGTCCAGGGCGCGGCCGGGGCCCGGCGGCAGGAGGCGGAGCAGGGCCGGGTGGTAGTGATGGTTGTGGTCGAAGGGCATGCGCCCGACCTTGCCACGGATCCCCGCGGGCGCGATCACGCCGAAGCCCCGGGGGCGCTGGGCGCGAGGCGGCCCCGGGTACGCTCGACGGTGTGCCAGGCCGAACCTTTCGCCTGGTCTTCCCGGTCGCGCGACCGCGCCGGGACAGCGACTTCAAGGAGTGCACGAGTGCCGCGCGGTGAGGAGCCCGAGGAGACCCGGCGGCCGGATCTTGCCGATCCGGACAGTTTCGCGGGGGTCGACGAACTGGGCGCGCTCGCGCACAGCGACGACGAGGACGATCCCGGGAACGAGCTGGAGCCGGACCTCGACGCGCCGGACGCGGCCTACACCGTCGGCGGCGGTGCGCGCGGCGGGATCGGCGGCATCGGCCAGCTCGGCGACAACCTGGCGCTCGGCCCGGTCCCGGACCTGTCCGTCGAAGAGGGCACTGAGCTGCACGAACTCGACGACGAGGGCGCGCCGGCCGAGTTCGGCGACGAGAACGGCCCGGAGGCCCGCCGCGACCTGATGGCCGCCGAGGCCGAGCTGAACCAGCGCTGGCCGGAGACGAAGCTCGAACCGTCGCTCGCCCGGATCCAGGCGCTGATGACGCTGCTCGGCGAGCCCAACCACGGCTACCCGGTGGTGCACGTCGCGGGCACGAACGGCAAGGGCTCGGTCGCGCGGATGGTCGATTCGCTGCTGACCCGGATGGGCCTGCGCTCGGGCCGCTACACCAGCCCGCACCTGCAGCTGGTCACCGAGCGGATCGCGCTCGACGGACGGCCGATCTCCGCCGCCCGCTACGCCGAGCTGTACCAGGACATCGCGCCGTACGTGGCGATGGTGGACGGTGCGAGCGAGGACGGCGTGCCGATGAGCAAGTTCGAGGTGCTCACCGGGATGGCGTTCGCGGCGTTCTCCGACGCACCGGTCGAGGCCGCGGTGCTCGAGGCGGGCATGGGCGGCGCGTGGGACGCGACGAACGTCGCCGACGCCCAGGTCGCGGTCATCACGCCGATCGGGCTGGACCACACCGAATACCTCGGCCCGACCGCGGTCGACGCGGCCGCGGAGAAGGCCGGGATCATCAAGCCCGGGTCGGTCGCGGTGATCGGCGAGCAGGACCCCGAGGTGCTGAACGTCCTGCTGAAACGCACGGTCGAGGTCGACGCCGCGGTGGCACGCGCGGGCAGCGAGTTCGGCGTGCTCGAACGCGAGGTCGCGGTCGGCGGGCAAATGCTGAAGCTGCAGGGCCTCGGCGGCGTCTACGACGAGATCTTCCTGCCGCTGCACGGCGCGCACCAGGCGGCGAACGCGGCCCTCGCGCTGGCCGCGGTCGAGGCGTTTTTCGGGGCGGGCAAAGACAAGCAGCTCGTGATCGAGGCGGTGCGCGAGGCGTTCGCCGAGGTCGAGAACCCGGGCAGGCTCGAACGCGTGCGGGCCGCCCCGGCGGTGCTGGTCGACGCGGCGCACAACCCGATGGGCGCGCGGGCGCTCGCCACGACGATCACCGACGAGTTCAACTTCCGCCGGCTCGTCGCGGTCGTCGGCGTGCTGTCCGACAAGGACGCGCGCGGCATCCTCGACGCGCTGGAACCGGTGGTCTCCGACGTCGTGGTCACGCGCAGTTCGTCGCCGCGGTCGCTGCCGGTCGAGGACCTGGCGGAACTGGCCGCGTCGATCTTCGGCGAGGACCGCGTGCTCGCCGAACCGGACTTGGAGACCGCGATCGAGACCGCGATCGGCCTCGTGGAGCAGAACGACGACCCGGAGGAACCGCTCGCGGGCGGCGGCGTGCTGGTGACCGGCTCCGTGGTCACCGCGGGCGACGCGCGGACGCTGTTCGGGAAGGAGCCAGCGTGAGCGAGACCCCGGAAACGCCCCAGCCGCCGGTGAAGCCGCCCGCGAAGGACCCGATGAAGGGCTTCCGCGGCGTCATGGCGGGCACCTTGATCATGGAAGCGATCACCGTCGCGCTCGCGCTGCCGGTGGTCGCCAAGCTCGGCGGCGGCATCACGAGCTTCACCGGCTGGACGGTCATCGCGCTGGCCGTGGTGCTGATCGTGCTGTGCGGGATGCTCAAGCACGTCTGGGCGGTGCCGGTGATCCTGCTGCTGCAGCTGGCGATCATCGGGATCGGGATCACCCAGCCCGCGATCGCGATCATCGGCGTCATCTTCCTGGCCGCGTTCGTGTGGTTCCTGTGGCTGCGCCGCGACGTCGCGCGCCGGATGGCGGCGGGCACGTTGCCGAGCCAGCAGCAGCCGCAGGCTTGAGCCCCGCGCTCTCCGCCGCCGCGCTCCCGCGAGGTGCGGCTCAGCGGTAGACGCTGACCTCGATCAGGTTCCGGTCCGGGTCGCGGAAGTACACGCTGCGAATCGGCCCGGTCGCGCCCGTGCGGTCGACCGGGCCCTCCTCGACCGGCACCCCGTGCGTCGCGAGGTCCTCGACGACCTGTTCCAGCGAATCGGCCGTGATCAGGCACAGGTCCGCGCTGCCCGGCGTCGGCCGGTCCGCCCTCGGCTCGAACTCGTGCCCGGCCTCGTGCAGGTTGATCTTGCTGGCGCCGAACGCCAGTGCCTTGCGGCCGGCCCCGAACGTCACCTCGGTCATGCCGAGGACGCGCGTGTAGAAATCGACCGTCGCACCGAGGTCGGCGACGGTGAGGACGAGGTGGTCGAGCCGGTCGATGCGCATGGTTTCACCCTATTCCGATGTAACGGCCGGGCCGCCACGGCGACGGTGCAAGTGTGATCGTGGTGCGCGAGCTGAGCGTGGACAACTGGGCGGAGTGGCGTGCCCTCCGGCTGGCGGCGCTGCGCGAGGACCCGGGAGCGTTCAGCTCGACACTCGCGGACTGGCAGGGCGAAGGCGACGCCGAACCGCGCTGGCGGGCTCGGCTGCGCGACGTGTCGCTCAACGTCCTGGCCGACCTCGACGGCGTTCCGGCCGGGATGGTCAGCGGGCATCTTTCCGAGCGCGGCGACAAAGCCGAGCTGCTGTCGATGTGGGTCGCCCCGCCGGCGCGCGGCAGGGGAGTCGGGGACGCGCTCGTCCGGGCCGTCGTGCGCTGGAGCGAAGGGCGCGGGGCGGGCGAGCTGGCGTTGCGCGTCGCGGGCGGCAACGCGCACGCCATGGCGCTGTACGAACGGCACGGGTTCGTGGAGCGTCCGCTGTCCGGACCGAGCGAGTGCGAGCACGAGATGGTTCGGGAAGCACACCGAGCGTGACGGCCGGCTGTGAGCTTCCTCCTGCCGGGTGAGCCGTTCACCCGGCGGTCAGCCCGAGTTGGCCGCTTGGCCGTGGTCGCCGGATAGAACGGCCGCCATGACCGAAACGACCCCTTCCCGGCGCTCGGTGCTCAAAGCCGGGATCGCCGTCCCCGCGCTCGCCGCGGCAGGCGGGCTGCTGCTGCCCGGCTCCGCCTCGGCCGCCCCGCTCGTCCGCCGCGACCGTCCGGTGCTCGCCCACGGCGTCGCGTCCGGGGACGTGACCGCCAGCTCCGGCATCGTGTGGTCGCGGGCCGACCGGCCGGCGCGGCTGATGGTCGAGGTCGCGCGCGACCCGTCGTTCCGGCACGCCCGCCGCGTGCCCGGCCCGTTCGTCACGCCCGCCACCGGCGGCACCGGCAAGGTGCGCGTCGCCGGACTGGCCCCGGGCACCGAATACCACTACCGCGTCACCGCCGTGGACCTCGACGGCCGCAGTGCGAGCGAGCCGGTCGCCGGCCGGTTCGCCACCGCGCCGGTCGGCCGCGCGAACACGCGGATCCTGTGGAGCGGCGACGTCGTCGGCCAGAACTACGGCATCAACCCAGGCCTCGGCGGCATGACGATCTTCTCCGCGATGGCCGACCGCCGCCCGGACCTCTTCCTGCACAGCGGCGACACGGTGTACGCCGACGGCCCGCTCACCGAAACCGTCACGCTCCCCGGCGGCGGGGGCACCTGGCACAACATCGTGACGCCGGAGAAGTCGAAGGTCGCCGAAACCCTCGACGAATACCGCGGCCAGCACGCCTACAACCGGCTCGACGCCAATTTCCGGCGGTTCGCCGCCGAGGTGCCCGCTTACGTCCAGTGGGACGACCACGAAGTACGTCAACTAACAATACTAGCACCTGCTGTGGGTGCCCGACGTCGGTGTCGGGCGGGAGCGCAGCGTCGGAGCCTTCGCACAGCGACCTGGCGAACCAATATGTGCGCCGCACCAGCCTTTACACATCGAGTGTTCCGATAGCGGTGATCATTTGTGCATGCAGTCGAACTTTGTAGATGCGCGCGCCGTCGCGCGCGAAGCCGTCTGCACCTGCTGCATTCGCGGGCTGTAAACTGTGTGCGCGAGTAGCTGGGCGAGCAGTCAGCTCAACTTTTGGCACCCGCATGATTGGTGGATCGCGGTGAAAGAGTAACGCGACCTGAGGCGGGAGGGTCAAATGGTTTCCAGACTACCACGATCGAAAGTTGTTCGTGCGCGTCCAATTGCGCCTAAAGTCGCGAACTCCGCACGTAGTGCGAAACCGCCGCGAGAGGGCGTCGTCGCTAAAGTTATCGCTGGCATTTCGCTCACCGTGCTGATAGTTGAGTTCTTTTCGTATGTTATAGCGTATCAGTATTTTAAAGCGTTCGATCTGGATCCGTCGCAGGTGGGAATAAGTCCACTAAATGCGGCGCAAAGAATGCTTTCTCTTACGCCAATTCTAGTATTTGCAACCACGCTCGCCGTATGTGCGACGTCTGTATATCGCGCGATAAGTGACGGTGCAAAACTTGCGGCGGCGACCATTGACGCCGCTGTGCGAAATATGCGAAGACTGCGTGACTTGGAAGTAGAAATACGTCGCACAAGTGATGAGCTGCGAGAAAGTGTTGCGGAAATAGAGGCTGCCCGCGCGGATCTTTCCAGGATTGTGCGCCTAAGTGCGCGACTAACAGTGCGAAGCTTCTTTAATTCTGACTTGCGGACTGATCAGAACGGGGTTTTGATATCTCGCAAAGAGCTCTGGTCAGAAATTATCAAGAGAAGAAGGACGCTTGAAGAAGTGCGGAAGGCTGCACTTAAATTAACGAGAAAGGGTAAGTCAAATCTGCGACGCGTCAAACGTTTGAACAGAAGTTTTGCGAGATCTAGGTGGATTGCGGATAGGTCTAAATGGGTCGCAGGCCGCTTGGGGAAGCTATCGCGAACTGTGTCCGAGCGCTCGGTTCGGCGAAATATTGCGCTTGTGGGTATATCTATTGCGGTCTCTATCTACTACTTCTTGTACTCTTTGGCGGCGACCTATGGGTCCGCCGACCGGGCTGATTTTTCAGCACCTGCGACGTGGCTGGAGTTGCGCGTTGTGGGTGACCTGAGGCCGAAGCGATACTCTGTGGAATACGTTGACTCAGCCCGGATTCCGTTGTCTCTTAAGTCAGTCACCGGCAGGGATGGAAAAATTAGACAAATGTTATTGCTTGGGTCTTCTAGTGGACAGCTTGCTCTTTTGGAGCCCGTGTCTCGTAGTGTTTTTATGGTTCCTTCAAGTCAGGTCATATTGACTAATTTGCCATGACGAATGGAGTCCTGACTTAATCTCTCGTACGACGTGACGTAATACGTTTGATCACCATTTAAGCTTCGGGCCAAGTTTGTTTACAGGCTCATGATTTGTTCACGTAGCGTCCTTGGTGTGTGCGCAGGGAATTCAGTCCCCGTCCGTAAGTTCGTGATCAAGTCGCTGAATGTGCTCTTCGATCAGGATCGCTGACTCCCGGGGGTTGCAGGCAGTAGCGGCGAGCTGATCTATGACCGCACCGTGCAGTTCCTGGTGGTCCAGTGTGAACGAGCCGCAAAACCCCTGCGAGACGTAGGTGATCGGCCCGGCGTGGGTGTAGTAGCGGGTAAACGCCTGCTCCGTTCCGCCGTTGTGGCTGGGCACGATGTTGATCGTGACGTTCGGCGCGCGCTGTGGCTCAGTCATTAAGAGCAGAGACCGCAATTGCTGCAAGGCTAGGAGCGGGTTGCCGATGGTGTGCGTGATCGCACGCTCGCCGATGAAGATAGCGACGTCTGCGTTCACGTGAAGATGACCGATGGCGGCCAGCGCCCGAGTGTTCAGCAGGTCCTCCGTTACGGCCTCGCGAGGGAACGCGCTGAGGTGGAGCGCAGCTTCGGCGTAAGCGCGGGTGCGCACGATGTCCGGAATTAGGAACGGGTGCCAGTCGACAATGCTGCGCGCCATGCGAGCGCATGCCTCCGCGGCCTCAATGTGATGCGGTTTGTCTGCCTGGCCTAGCACAATAGCTTCGGACTCGGCCAGTCTGGCGACCGCCAAGATGCGTTCTTTCCGCTCGCCGACTACGCCGAGCGCGCCGAGGATTCCGGCGATGTCCATCATGTCTGGGCTCCGCAGGGCCGATTCCCAACTGTTGAGTTGCGCCGGATTCACGCCGATTCGCCGTGCCAGTTCGCGCACGCCGTACTGCTTCTCTTCGCGTGCGGCGCGTAGTTCCACGCCGAGGAGTGCGGAGCGTGCTCGGCAGCCGCCGCTGCGGTTGTGGCGTTGCTTCATTCAGCGTGCCTGTGCGCCGGGTTGATCTCGCCGGTGCCAGCCTGACACCGATGCTCCCGTGCGACGTCGAGCGCGACGCGGATCAGGAATTCATCGAGCCCGGTCCGCTCGGTGAGCGCCTCAACCGTGACGCCTCGCTCGATGTGGCTCAGCATGGACTCGGCGAAGATCCGGACAGTCTGGTCCTCGCAGATGACTGCGCCAGTCTCCGGATCAGTGACGACCTCTGTGTCGTCGAAGCTGATCCACCAGCCCATGAGAAACCTCCCGATGCAACCCGGCCTCTCGTGGTCGCAATGGACCGGCCGACGCCAATAGATGCGCTGACATCAGCGTCGCAGTTAGACTGATTTCATCGAAAGGCCATTGGGGGGCCACGGCGGTGCCGCGCCAGGGCCACGGGACAGGGAGCGCAGCATGAGCGACGGGCAGGAGCCGCGCACTTCGCGGACTCTGCTCGAACAGCTCATCCGCGGGCGACATGAGACTTACGACGAGTTCTCCGCCTTCGCGACGAACTTCGCGAAGGACTGCGGAGAACCAGGCACGCTCAGTGCTCGGCACGTGAAGCGACTGGCCTCGGGGCGCGGAGACAGCGGCAAGGCGCTAGGCCGACCGCAGCCCGCCACCGCGCGACTGCTGGAGAGGATCTTCGGCGTCGGGATTGACGAGTTGCTCGCCCCGCCTCGGGATTCCCGGAAAGTCACTGACGACGACCGTGAGTTCCGAGCGCTTCTCCGTGCGTCCGCTCGGGTTGACAACACCGTCCTTGATCTCTTGCGAGGTCAGCTCAACGTCACGCGTCGGCTTGACCGGCAGTTGGGCGCGATCCTCGCGCACGATGAGGTCGTCGCGAAGATCGATCAGGTCGGCAAGCTGATGGGGCACAGCGTCATGCCGACTAACCGTGAGGCGCTGGCGGCCTTGCTGTCGGAGCTGCGGACGCTCGCCGGGTGGCAGGCGCTCGACCTGGGCAACGCTGCGCAGGCGTGGCAGCACTACGCAAGTGGCACGGCAGCCGCCAAAGAACCGGCAGGCCGGGCGTTCGAGGCGCACACGCGCGCGGGCCAGGCGTTCGTGCTGCTGGATATTGGCGATTCAGCGGTGGCGGTCGACTTGATGGAGACCGTACGGCGGGACGCGGACCGGAGTACGAACAGGCTGCTCAGGTCGTGGCTGGCTGCCGCCCAAGGCGAAGTGCTGGCGGCCGACGGTCAGCGTTCGGCGAGCTTGCGGGCATTCGATCAGGCTGCCTCGCTGCTGGCGGACGAGGGCGAACAAGACGCCGGGCCGTACCTCGCGTTGGACGCGGTGCACCTTGGGCGCTGGCGTGGCCACGCGCTGGCCAGAATTGGCGAGCCAGAAGCGATTGACGTCCTGACTGACGCGCTTAGCCGTCTCGACCCGACGTTTGTGCGTGCCGAAACCGCGTTGCGGGTTGACCTGGCGATTGCGTTCGTAGCGATGCGCGAGCATGAGCAAGCCCACGCGCACCTCCGCCGTGCCCAGACACTTGCCGCGGACATCGGCTCGGCCCGCCAGCTTCGGCGGCTTGAGCGGCTTAAGGCCCGCATCGAATCGCGCTAGGCTCCCGGGGTGACTGACGAGGTTGGGTCCTGGGAGACCTTTGGCGAACGGACCGTCTACGACAACAAGTGGGTGCGCCTCGGGCTGACCGACGTTCAAGCACCGAACGGGGAGCGCTGGGAGTACCACGTCGTGCACCTGGCCCCCATCGCGATCGGTCTGATCGTGAACGACCAGGACCAGGTCCTCATGCTTTGGCGCTATCGGTTCGCCACCGACCAGTGGGGATACGAACTGCTCGGCGGCCTGGTGGAGGAAGGCGAAGACCCCGCCGCAACGGCTGCTCGTGAGATTCGTGAGGAAAGCGGCTATCAGCCTCTCGGCGAGGCCGAGCATCTGATCGGCTTCGAGCCTCTACCAGGTCAAGTGACGGCACCGACCGATGTCTACTTGTGGCGCGACGCCGAGAAGGTCGGCGAGCCTACCGACACTGAGGAAGTCGGTCGCCTGGAATGGGTTCCGCTTGCCAAGATTCCGGAACTGGCTCTGCGCAAGGAAATCCTCGGCGCGGGTGCGTTGGTTCCGTTGCTGTACTACATCGCGTCACGCAATGGCGGCGGCACTGCCGGGCAGAATCAGTCCGCTGAGACGGCGTAGCTGGCGGTCCGACCTGATCTGCGCGGCGAGCCGTCGTGCCTGGCGTGCGTGATCGAGCGCTGCGTCTCGATTGCCTGCCGCTGCGTGCGCGAAAGCCAGGTCAACCAACATGCCTGTCTTGGCCCGGATGAAGTCTGGTGGCAGGCGGGGCAGTGCGTCGGCGAGTTGCTGGATCGCGTCGTCTTCGCCGAGCCTGCTCAGGGCATGGCTGCGCCAGCGGTCAAGGTGAGCGCCGCCGAGGAACAGAAACGGCAGCGCCGGATCAACGGGATCGGTGGGCAAGTGCGTGTCCGCCGAATCGAAGGCCCGCAGTGCATCGTCCCGTTGACCCGCTGCCGCAAGCCCTTCTCCGTGTGCTGCCGCCATCCACGCGCGCAACACGGGTGGCGCGGTGCGCTCCGCGATCGCGCGTGCTTCGCCGAGTTGTCCAACCGCGGGCTCGATCTCGCCGAGGTCGATCAAGATGAATGCCTGCTGCGCAGTCGAGTGCGCCAGCAGGATTGGCGAGCCAGCTTCGCGTGCGGCTGCCTTAGCTGTCTCGTGGTGCTCCCATGCCTGCCGAATGGCGTTGCGGTCAAGCGCTTCCCACCCGGCGAGCGCGGATGCCTCAGTGAGAACGCCGGCCAGCGCCTCGCGTTGTCCGTGCATCGTGCTGAAGTTGAGAAGACTTTGCAGCTGTCCGATATTGCTGCGTAACTGGTCGAGCAGTGCCACGCCGCCGAACCGGCGGTCGACATGCCGCGCCTGGTCGACTTGGCGTTTGAAGATCTCGACTGTCTCCGCGTCGACGGATCGAGCCAGAGCGAGGCGGGAGATCAGCTCTTCCGCCTCATCGTTCGTCTCTTCGTCCGGGAAGCCAAGTTCCTCATTGGTGCGTCCGTAGACGTCTCGGAAGAGCCGCCGGTATGGCTGGCTGACCGCTTCGCGCCCGTTCTCCCATCGCGACAACTTTGTTTTGAGGCTCGTCGCCGACATGACAGGAACGGCGAGTGAGTCGGCGCGGCGAAGCAGCATCTTGATGACGTCATCGGCCTTGTACCCGAGGGTTCGGCGAACCGCCTGAAGCCTTGTTTCAGCCATCCGGAGCCCACCACTGATAACCGCTCTGACCTGCACAGTTAATTGCGGTTAATGGGGCCGCAGTTAACTTCAGCCACCTGCGAAAACGCGTGTCGATGCCGTTTTCTTGAGGCATGAACGCAGACGGAACCGAACCGGTCTCCCGGCCGCCTAGGCATTCGACGTGCCTGGGCATGGCACCCCTACTGCCTGTCCGGCCGACTCAATGCGTCGGCGATATCCACGCGCAGTGCCGCCAGTTCGTCGGTGATGTCGGACAGCCGACGCTCGATGACGGCAAGCCGCGCCGATACAGCATCTTCCATGTCTTCGCGTGGCTGGCCTGGTGCGGGCGGGATGCGGCCGTGCAAGACAGCGATCAGGTGTTGGGGGTGCAAGCCGAGTGCCAGGGCCAGTGCTTCCAGCGTCCGGTCGCTGCGCTTGCGCTCCACAGTGTGGTTCTGAATTTCGCGGACGATCGCCTGGGAGACCTGCGAGCGTTCAGCCAGTTCGCGTTGTTTCCATCCGAGCGCGTGGACGCGCTCGTTGATGGTCTTCGCGACCGCCGCCCAGTCTTCCGACACCCATTCCTCCGTGGTCCGCCTCAGCGCCGACATTAGCGCTTAACGGAAACCGCGGGGTCGAGATCGACACCGCGTCGCGCATTCGGACTATTTGCGTGCTCTGATGCGACTAAATCAGCGCACAATTTGCGACTAAATCATCGTTCTTGACTTAAAGGGACTCAACTAATGCCTAAGAACTTTCCTGACGCCGGTCGACCGGCGTTCTACTCCTTGGCCGATGCCGCGTGGATTCTCGGCATCGACCGCGACGAGCTACATCGCGCAATCCGGGTCGGCACGCTCCGCACGGAGCGTCGACGCTCCCGGCTCGTCATCTCCGCCGCCGAACTCCGGCGCGTGCTCAACGGCGGTGCGCGATGACCGATTACGACTACACAGAGATGGCCGCTCAGCTTGACCGATACGTCGAGGTTCCGGACGAAGTCCTGAGCGAAGTGGTAGCCCGTGACGGCCTGTGCTTCTGGGCGTTCGACCGGGCAGACATGCCGCGACTGTCCGGCGAAGCTACGCCGGACCGGGAATTGGCTTTCCGCATGTGTGCGGGTTGCCCGGTGATCGACGAGTGCCGGGAACTGGACCTTCGTACGGGAGGGCCGGTCACGCTCGGGGTGTGGGGTGCATTGCCGGATACAGACCGGCGTGCCCTGTATCCGGTGTGGCTTCACCGCCGCGAAGGCGGTGAGGCGTGATGACGCTCAATCTGACGTCCACACAGATTCTGGTCGGGGCCGGGGCACTGATTGCCCTTTTCGCGGTGTGGCGGTACGGAATGCGGAAGGCGCGGCGGGCTGCCGATGCTGCTCGCGAAGGTTCCCGCGTGGTCTCGCTCGCAGGGCGAGTCCTGTTCAGTGCCGTGGCGTTCATGGGCGTTCAGTGGCTGGTGATCACTCATGTGCACAACCCGGTATTGGTACTGGTGGTCCTCGGGACACCGGACCTCATCGCGGCCTATGTCCTGACCCGCGTCCTGACAGTCACCTCGCTGGACACCACCACGCACCGCCGGGGTGGTGGTCGCCGATGACCATCGAGACTCGGAAAGTCACAACGGTGCCGGGGCGTGCTCGGCGGCTGGCCGAGGACGCCGCCGAGGCGGCCGGCGTCCGCCGCTGGCAGACCCATCCCGATGTCGTGGCGCTGCGGGTGGAGCGCGTCCGGGCGCAGGTGGATCGTCTGTGCTGGACCGGGATCGTGCTCGGCTTGGCGTTCACCACGGCCAATGTCCAATGGTTCGCCGCGGCCGGCGCCGCATTCGGGTCACTGCCGTGGTTGACGGCGTGGCTGCTTGACCCGACTGTGTGCCTCGTCCTGCTGGCGATCCTGCGTGCGGAGCAGGTGACCGCTCGGTACCAGGTCCGCACTGGGGCGTGGGTGAGGGCGGCGAAGTGGCTGACGCTGGCCGCGACCTACGTCATGAACACCTGGTCGTCGTGGGCGGCCGGTTCGCCAGCGGGAGTGGTGTTGCACTCGGTACCGCCGTTGGTCGTGTTCGTAGCCGCTGAGGCAGTCACTGACCTACGGGACAAACTCACCTCGGCGGTGACGGTGGCGTTCATGAACGCCACCGAGCGGGCAGGCGTTCATGAACCGGTGGTCCCGGTCCATGACTCGGCGACGCAGCCCGGGCACCGAGCTGCCGGACGGAAGCTCTTCGCCGACTACCTGACCGATGCCCGGAACGCGTGGACTCCCGAGGTAACGATCACTCCGGCATGGGTGCGGGAGACGACAGGGTGCTCCCGCGGTCTGTCCTCGCGGCTTGCTTCGGCCTTGACTGCCGAAATCGGCGAGGGGGTGCAGGCCGATGACTGATCCAAGCCGGGAGAAACGCGAAAGCACCGAGTTGGCCCGGAACGGCGGTCGAGGTGTCGAACACGTCGGCCCGGTACTCGATGGGGAGTTGATCGATGACACGTTGCCCAAACCGAGCCTTGTGACAGCCCCATCCTTCGGCAACCTGTGGCAACGCTGCGCCTACTGGGCAGCGTGGGTCTGGCGGTCCGGTCCGCTCGTGAGGGCTCGGTCAGTGGCCGCTTACCGGCTAAGGAAGATTCCGCAGGATGTTGCCCGGCTGGTGTGGTTCGTACTCCGCGGCAACTGGCGCTGGCTGGTCAAGTTCTGGGGTTGGGCGACCTACTCCGACCTGCGAGCGGACGCCCGTCGCGCCCGGCTGGCGGGGGATGCCGAAGCACGGCGTGCCGCGCAGGAGCTGATCCGGTCGGACGCCACTGCGCGGTGGGCCAAGCTCGGAATCGTGCTCCGCCGGTTGGCGATCACACTGCGTGTCGCCGCACCTGTGGCGGCGGCGTTGTGGCTGCTCGACTCGGTGATGGATCGAGCGGACATGTGGCCGTGGCTGGCGAATGTCTACACAGGAGCGGAAGCCGTACGGTCGGCATTCGCAACGGTTGTGCCGCTTCTGCTGGTCCTGCTTCCGCTGGTGGCGGTTGTGGCGGCGGCGTTTGAAGGCCGGGACCGGACTCCGGGTGCCGGCTGGCTGGTGCGGCCTGATCGGGACGACGCCGATTCATGGATCGACGAGCGGATGATCTCGAAGGCGTTGGCGCACCTGGGAATCAGCCCGCTGGACCGGTTCTATCGCGACGGCGGCGAGCTGGTCTACACCGTGGCGGCCCGCAAAGACGGTGACGGCACGTTCGCGCAGGTCAGATTGCCGCTTGGAGTCACTGCGGACATGGTGGCCGCGCGCCGGTCCAAATTGGCGGCAAACCTCGGGCGGGCATCATTGGAAACCTGGCCTACCAAGGGCGATGAGGACGGAATCCTCGACCTGTGGATCGCTGACAAGGGCGTTCTGGGGGGTGGCGCCGGGGCCTGGCCACTGGTCCATGAGGGACAAGTTGACGTTTTCGAGGGCGTCCCGTTCGGACTGTCTCAACGCGGCCTGGTGATCAACGCGCCGTTGCTCGGGGTCAACTGGCTGATTGGAGGCCGTCCGGGGCAAGGGAAGTCAGCGGCGCTGCGGACATTGCTGCTCGGTGCGGCGCTCGATCCCACGGCCGAACTGTGGGCGTTCGTGATGGGGGAGTCTCCCGACTTCGAGCCGTTCCGACCGAGGCTCTCCCGATACCGGATGGGCATGGACGACAGCGTGGCCGAGGCGGCTACGCAGGCGTTGGCGGACTTGCTAACTGAAATGGAGCGACGCGGGAAGGTCCTCGGGGAGCAGCCGGGCCGTCCGCCGAAGGTTTCGCGCAAGCTGGCGGACAAACGCGGGCTTGGACTGCATCCGTTGGTGTGCGGGATCGATGAGTGTCATGAACTGTTCCAGCACCCGAAGTTTGGCAAGAAGGCCGCGGAGCTGGCCGTTCGGCTCATCAAGCGTGGGCGCAAGTACGGCATCGTGCTGCTGCTGGCCACTCAGTCGCCTACAAAGGACAGCATCCCTCGGGAAATCACTCGCAACGTTTCGTGCGGAGTGGCGTTCTCGGTAGCCGATCAGGTCGCCAATGACGGCCTGTTGGGTTCCGGGAAGTACGCAGCTGGCGTCCGCGCGACTGAGCTGCGGATTAACACTGACCGCGGAACCTGTGTCGCTGTCGGCATCACTGATGAGACGTTCGAACTGGTCCGTACGTTCTACGTGCCGTTTGAAGACGGGGTCGATGAGGTGACCTCGGTGATTGCCCGCGCCGTGGCGGTGATCGAAGAGGCGGGCCGGACGGTCGAATCAACTGCGCAGTCGGAGATCGAAGCGGCACCTGCCGTCGACCACTTAGCCGATATCGACGCTGTGCTGGAAGGAGAGCGTCGGGTCCGGACGCAGGTGGTCTTGACTCGACTGGCTCGACGCAACCCCGGCGAGTACGACGGGTGGACCTTCCGAGACCTCACGGCCGCGCTCGCCGTGTTCGGAATCGCGCCCGCCAAGTCGGATGGGAACAAGGTGGTCCGGGCGGAGGATGTCGCTTCAGCGTTTGCCGACCGAGATCGGAACAACAGGGAGCTAGCAGGGGGCCAGGGAGTTGTCCCTGGTGAGTCCCTGCACCAAAGTCCCCGCGCCGAACAGCGGGAATCCGATTCAGGGAGGCTAGGGACCTGCCGCCAGCTAGCCCCGGAACCGGACCCGAACACCGTTGGTTCAGGGGCGCGCCGAGATCCCTCTGAGCCAGCCGAGGGACGGTGACAGTCCTGCCGGATCACTCGACCGACGTACGGCATATCTCCGCGAACCACTACTTGAAAGGCCAAGGACATGGTCACATTGACGATTGCGAGGCGGAGGCCAGACAAGGCAGGGGCGACGACGATCAGCATGGGTCGGGTGCCTCCAACGAACGTGATCGAGCCAATGATGCAGATGGCCTTAAGTGCCGGTCGAAATCCACTCGATTCCGGCGTCGACGGCCGAGCACCTCCAACGGAAGCACCCAAGGGGCTGCGGACCGGGGACCGTCACGCCGACGGGACCATCCTGCCGAGGCTGGCGAGCCGTTTGACGAGCGGCGAGCAATGGCGAGACTTACCGCCGGGCCAGACGGCGAGCATTGGATTGCTGTTGACGGCGCAGACCTTGAGGAGGTGGCCGCTCGGATCAATGCAGCATGTGATTCGCTGATCCAATGACCGCGAGCCGGGAGCCCTTCCTCTAATCTTGGAAGGGCTCCCGATTTGCGAAAATTGGATTCCTCGACGTTTCGTGTATGACTACGCGATGGTGTAGTAGGCAGGCTGTCGTCCGTCCAGGTAGTCGGTCCTTGATCCAACTTCTCGTCGGATAGACTCAATGAGATCGTCGTACGCTCTTGCTCGCTTTGGAATTAGGCGGCGCTTTCCGGGAGGCTCTGAATCGTCGGATTCGAGGTCTGCGCGAAGATCGCCTTTTATTAAAGATTCCGCCTCGGACTCGATACTTGAGCAGAAATCCATAAAAGCGTCTACGACTTCTCTGTCGCTTAAAATGATGATTTTGCTCAGCTTGCCACTCAGGTTTGCTGCATCTGATTGTACAGAGTGTGCCAGTTCTTTTAGTTCAGTGGTCAAGTATATTGAGTTAAGGGCTGTGCAGTCCCGTCGGAGTTCTCTCAGCTTGTTGTCAACCTGAAACATCTCCTCTATTATGTTTAGATAAAGTTCAATCCGCTGATCGTAGAGTAGTTTCTCGCGTTCCAAGCTTCGTGTGTGTGCTAATTCCAGACGCTGCCGACGTCGGGAGGTGAGAGCGTTCATGCCTGAAGTGAGAATTGTTGCCAGTAGTGCGATGATTCCGCCCGCTGCCGCGGCTGCAATCGTGGTCCACCAGGGTGCTTGCATATGCTCAGTCTAGCCGGATGTTATGACTGGGCCTTCTCTGTGCGGGGGATGTTCTAGGCTGCCTGCTCCGTTCGACAGTCTAACCATACTTTGAGTTCTTCCTCTGTTAGGCCGCACAAGGTCAGAAAGCAGACGCGGTTCCGCTTCTCTGTTTCAGAGAAGCGCTTCTTGTCAGGGGATTTAAGAGGTGGAAATCTATACTGCTAAGGAATGGTCGTCCGCCTAGAGTCCTAATTGCCATCGAATACTTTTCCTGTTGTTTTCGCTGAAGGGGGAAAGTGGATCGTTGCTAGGAGGGGCGAGGGTTACTTCGCTGGCATTATAACTAGGTAGGCGCTCTACTGGAGTTTGCATCATTATTGAATCTAAGAGACTGATTGCCGGAGGCAGAATTGCTTCAAGTAGGATGTGTGGAGCGGCATGCATTCGGCCGGGTATCATCTCCTTGACACCCCATTTTTCCGTGCCACCCAGGGCTTCCATTGCTGTTATTAGTTCAGCCATGTCCGCGCTAGGGAGGCTGAACATTGTTTCGGTCCGACTTCCGCTATTGGAGACTGCCAGTGACTGTGAAGCCTCGCCGTGAACCGAATTTCTGAGTAGTCGAATAATTGTGATGAGATTTTGTTCAGGTGTGCCTTCTGCTACGATATTTGCAAGGCTCTGGTCGGCTGCGCGAACGGTATTTAGCCAGTCTGTAACGTGCCAGCCAGCCTTGCGTATCCGGTTCTTTGAGCTGGGGAGTTCGAGGGTTATGTGAGCAACGCGTGCGGTCGCATCAAGTGCTCCCATCAAGAGGACAAAGATGACATCGAGATTGGACAGGATCTCGTCTGCGGTATTGTTGTCCTGCGGCTGGTTGATAACCGAGTGGACGGTGTCTCTTGCAATGAGGGCGCGTTGCACTCGCTGAATGGATGATTGACCTAGGTAGAGAAGCGTGTCGTCTCGCCTGCTCTGTGATTCTGCAACGCAAGAGCTGAACCATTTCCAGCTGGCGGGGAGCAATTCCCGCGCGCCAACCCAAGTGAAAGACCATTTGTTGGATCGGAACGTCGACCTCGAATCCGGTGAGCGGTAAGTGATGAACTCGCCTTGAGTTCGGAGGTAAAGCGACACCACTGGTAACGCCTTCTCGGGGCTTAGGACAGTAATGTCGCGGGTGAAGGCTTCATGCCCCTCGTGAAGAAGCTTTCTGCCAGTGATAAACAGGTCGGCATCTATCGACGATGCAACCTGTGCGGCAATGGCGTCAGCTTCGCGTTGTGCGGCTGCATTATCGGTGCCCAGTTCTTCATAGATGCTTGGATCGGCGATCTGTGCAAGGTGGATAAAGTCTCTGGGTAGGATCCCGCAGTTAAGAACAGAATCCCCGCTGGCGCACGTAGCGAGTCGGCCTCCCATTTCGGGTTCCTCGGGGCCGAGTGTCGCCCAGCCTTCGTAGGCTGTGGTCCAATCGCCGTATTTGCGAGCTTTGATTTCGGGTGGAGGGCCATCGTCTGCGTATCGGTATAAAGATATCATCGGATGGGAAAGCAGTCCTGCTAGTATTAATGCTGGCGTAACCGTTGGTGTAACTAAGCTCTCTAGAAGGTCCGCGTCGATAAGTACTTTCATCTCTCGAAGTTGAGATCGACTCGCAAATAGGGGTGCCTCTCGCCTTCTGTTGCTGCGGATCGACGAGGGGTTCAGTCGCTCTAGCATTAGGCTTCCTAATACGATTGGTCGAGGTTTGTCAGATTGAGCGGAGCAGGGGGGGTATATCGAGTGTTTGTTGGCCCTCGATGGCCTGGTCGAGCCATTTGGATACTTCGGGCATGGCCTCTCGCCAGCCGTCCGGCAGTCGCCACCCAGCAGACCATGTGCCGTCGCTGCGTTTCTGGACCGCGAACGAGAAGCCCAGTTCAAGCCACCTGAGCCGCCGGTCCTCCGGTGTCATCCCCTCTAGTTCTTGCTGCCAAGTCCGGTCAGTTGGCACCCATTGCACACCCCCGGGATCGGCCGGAAGTGCCCGGAGAGTATCGATGTCGGACAGAATCTTGTCTCCATCATCCATGATCCGACGCCGGTCCGCCGTAGACTTGGCCCGCGCGACCTCGGACATCAACTTGCCGTACTCCCGTTCCAGCTTCGCTATCTGGTTGGCGTGGTTGGTCGGCGGCAGGATGATGCGCTCGCGGACCGGAACCATGGCGAAGATCTTGTAAAAAGCCTGCGTGGCCAACGGCTCGACTTCTTCAGCCTTCATCGCCGGTCCGTGCTTTCGGGATGGGCATTGCCAGTGCCTGTATAGGTACTCGACCGGGGCACCGTCCTTGCCTTTCCGCTTGACGCAGGTGAGGCGATGCCAAAGGTTCTCGTGACACTCCGGGCAAACCAAGATGCCAGAGAACTCGTACGGCTGATTGCTGCCACGCGTCTTGCGGCGTGACTTCTCCGCAAGCCGGGCGACGATCTCTGCCTGCTCCGCGGGCTCAAAGATGCCGAACTCCACTAGCGCTGGATCCGTCAGCAGGCGGCCGAGAGTGTTCGACTGCCACTTGTAGCCCTTCAGCTCGACCGTGGTGGGATCTTGCCCGCGTCGCTCGGCCCCCAGCTGAAGTTGACGGTCCCTCGGCGTGACGATGTTGTTCTTGTTCAGCCACCGAGACATGTCGGTAAGGCCGTCGCCCGACCGAGCCTTCTTGGACAGCTGGTGAAGGATCTTGACGGCATACTGGTCGATTCCAAGGACCCAGCCGCCGCCGGGCAACTCGACCGGCATGGAGCCGTAGATATGGCCCTCGCCGCCCCAGCGACCAGCCTCCTTGAGGGCCGCCTTCGCCGAGCGGAAGCGCTCCCTCATGCGTTCGCGTTCCATGCGGGCGAACGCGGCGATCAAGGTGATCATGAACTCGGACATCGAGTTGCTGGAGTCGATGCCCTCGGCGATGCAGATCAGGCGCTTGCCACGTGCCCGGAGCCACTCCAGCAGGGTGAGTGCGTCCATGACGTTGCGCACGAGCCGGTCCAGCTTGGGCACGACCAGGGTCTTCCACGGCTGAGGTGGTGCATCCGATAGCCAGAGCCTGAGCCCGTCCCGCTTGTGGGGCTCCAGGTCGCCGGAGACGTGCAGATCCTCCACAGTCGCGACGACTGGCACGTCGTACGCGCTGGTCCACCGGTGGGTGTCCCTGACCTGCACTTCGCTGGACATGCTCTCGTCGGAGAAGTGCGACTGACGGGCGTAGCAGACTGCTGCGTCGTCTTCCGGCGTGAACGGGACGACCGGCGGCCGCTCGCTCAGTTGCTTCTTGAACCGCCGCCGCTTCCGTGGTGCTGGTGCGCTCATCGTCGCTATCCTCGCTGGTAGACGCCCTGTCAGTGTAGTTAGTTGTCAAAGGTGGTGGGACCACGAGGTGGTCAACAACTGGTATCCGGGCGAAATCCTCAACGACCGCCCCGAATACACCGAAAAACGCGCCGATGTGCTTGCCCAGCGCGCGTTCCAGGCGTTCCACGAATGGCATCCGATCGACCGCCGCCAGGCCGTCGACGGCCGGGTCTACCGGAGCTTCCGCTACGGCAGCCGGGTCGAGGTGTTCGTGCTCGACATGCGCACCTACCGCGACGCCAACACCTCGGACCAGACCAAGGCCGGCCACATCCTCGGCGACGCGCAGGCCCGCTGGCTGGCCGACGGGCTCCGGCGCAGCACCGCGACCTGGAAGATCGTCCAGGCGGACATGCCGATCGGCCTCGTCGTGCCGGACGGCAAGGACATCGAGGCGGTCGCCAACGGCCTGCCCGGCGCGCCCGGCGGCCGCGAGACCGAACTGGCCTGGGTGCTGAACCGGATCTCGCGCCACCGCGTGCGCAATGTCGTGTGGCTGACCGCCGACGTGCACTACACCGCCGCGCACCATTATTCGCCCGAGCGCGCCGCGTTCCAGGACTTCGACCCGTTCTGGGAATTCGTCTCCGGCCCGCTCAACGCCGGCGCCTTCGGCCCGAACAAGCTCGACCCGACGTTCGGCCCGGAAGCGGTCTTCGTGCACGCCCCGCAGACGCAGAATTCCTCGCCGGTGCAAGGGTTCCAGCACTTCGGCGAGGTGAATGTGGACGGTGCGAGCGGGGCGCTGACGGTCGACCTGCGCGACGCGACCGGGGCCTCGCTGTGGTCCAAGACGCTGCAGCCGCAGCGGCGCTGACCGGCCCGGCAGGCGCGTCGGATAGGCTCAGCGCCGAATAACACGAATCCGCACAAGGAGAAATACCGTCGTGACTGAACGCACGCTGGTCCTCGTCAAGCCCGATGGCGTCGCGCGCGGCCTCGTCGGCGAGGTCGTTTCGCGCATCGAGCGCAAGGGCCTGAAGCTGGCCGCGCTGGAACTGCGCACCGTCGAGCGCTCCGTCGCCGAGGAGCACTACGCGGAGCACAAGGAGCGCCCGTTCTTCGGCGACCTGCTGGAGTTCATCACGTCCGGCCCGCTCGTCGCGCTGGCCGTCGAGGGCCCGCGCGCGATCGCCGCGTTCCGCCAGCTCGCCGGCGGCACCGACCCGGTCGAGAAGGCCACCCCGGGCACCCTGCGCGGCGACTTCGCGCTGGAGACCCAGTACAACCTGGTGCACGGTTCGGACTCGCCGGAGTCGGCCGAGCGCGAGCTGAAGCTGTGGTTCCCGGACCTGTGAACCGGCTGAACCGGCACTGAACCGGCACTGACCCTCGCGAACGCCGGGCAGGGACTGCGGTCCCGGCCCGGCGTTCGTGTTTCCGGCCGCTTAATCCGCTGCCGGGGACTCGGCGCATCGGTTAACCTCCACCGGTGACTGCCCTGCCGCTGCCGCCGCGCGATTACCTGCCGCACCTGCGCTCGCTCACCGAGGCCTTCGCCGCGGAAGCCGAGGGCGACCTGGTCAACCCGGTCCCGTACTGCGGCGACTGGACCAAGCGCGACCTCGTCGCGCATCTGGGCAACGTGCACCGGTGGGCCGCCGGCATCGTCCGCACCGGAGAGCTGAGCAAGCAGGACTTCGACGTCACGCCGAGCGGCGACCTCGCGCCCTGGTACGCCGAGAGCGCGGCCGAACTGCTGGACGCGCTCGACGCGGCCGATCCCGCCGACGCGTGCTGGGTTTTCGGCGCCGCGGAGAAGACGAAGGCGTTCTGGTTCCGCCGTCAGGTGCACGAAACTTCCGTGCATTTGGTCGACTTGTTCGGCGCACGCGGCGCAACGACCCGGCTTGATCCGCTGATCGCCGCGGACGGCGTCTTCGAGGTGCTGGGCACGATGCTGCCGCGCGTCGCGCGCTGGAAGCACGAGGTTCCGCTGGCCGCGCCGATCACGTTGCGCACCACCGACACCGGGCACACGTGGACCGTCGTCCCCGGCGAACCGCCCGAGCTGGGCGAGGGCGAAGCGGTGGCCACGGTCGCGGCACCCGCGCAGGATTTGCTGGTGTCGCTGTGGAAGCGCACCGACGCGCAGCCGGAGATCGACGGCGACGAGGCCGTCGCGAAGGAGTTTCTCGCCGCGCGCATGACCCCCTGAGCGGATAATCCTGCGCCATTCAGGTCCCGTTCACCGCAGGGCCTTCCGGCGGTCGCGCCGATGGATTTGGCTGACCTGAGCCATTTTCGCGATCGTGGGGTACCTGGTGAAAAGATCAAGATCCGTGCTGCTCAGCGCCCTGCTGGTGCTGACGCTGGCCACGCCTGCGCATGCCGGCCCGCTCTCCGCTCCGCTCGGCCCGCCGCCGGTCGAGAGCGCCTCCGCCTTCTCCTCGGCCCGGGAGGCCCCGGCGATCGCCGCGGCGCCCGCCGCCGACGACGGCCTCGAGACCAGCAGCGCCACCAACGCGGTGGCGCCTGGTCTGAACCTCACCCAGTTCGACCGCTTCGACCCGAAGGGCTGGATCCGCGGCGACGCGCTGAGCGTCGACCTCACCAGCAAGGTCCTGAAGCCGACTTACCTCAGCCCGGGCACCGTTTCCGCGCGCACCCCGCTGTCTCAGCAGGTCGCTCGCGCCGGGGCGGTCGCGGGCGTCAACGGCGATTTCTTCGACATCAACGCCTCCGGCGCGCCGCTCGGCGTCGGCATCGACAACGGCGAGCTGCACAACGCGCCCGCGTCCGGGCACAACACCACCGCGGCGATCACCGCGGAGGGACGCGCGAAACTCGCCGACATCTTCCTCGAAGCGTCGGTCACGCTGCCGGACGGCCGAGCTGTCCCCGCCACGAACTTCAACAGCCCGGTGCTCGGCAAGGACGCTCTGGGTGTTTACACGCCGCTTTGGGGTGCTTCGGCGCGCGCGACGTCGGTCGCCGGTGCGCAGAAGGTCATCGAGGTAGAGGTCCGCGATGGTGTGGTGACGCAGGTGCGTCCGAAGCCCGCGGACGGCCCGATCCCGGCGGGAAGCACGCTGCTGCTCGGTCGCGAAGCTGGTGCGGACGCGTTGTCGGCGTTGCACGTCGGTGATCGCGTGGGCGTTTCGTACGCGCCGCGGACCGACGCGGGCAAGATCGCGGTCGCGGTCGGCGGGAACAAGACCCTGCTGAAGGACGGACAGCTCCAGCAGCTTGACGACGTCACCCTCGCGCCGCGTACCGGCGTCGGCTTTTCCGCTGACGGCAAGCGGATGTGGCTCGTCACGGTCGACGGTCGCCAGGCCGACAGCCGTGGGATGACGGAGCTGGAAATGGCCCGGCAGCTGAAGCGGCTCGGTGCCGACGACGCGATCAACCTCGACGGCGGAGGCTCCTCGACGCTGCTCGCGCGCAACGAAGGAGAGGCTGCGCCGTCGGTGCGCAACTCGCCTTCGGACGGCGGGGAACGCTTGGTGCCCAACGGCATCGGCTTCGCGACGGTGGCCGGCAGCGGACGGCTGACTGGTTTCGCGCCTGCCCCCGCGCAGGAGGGCGACAACTCGACCCGCGTGCTGTCCGGCCTGAGCCGCGCGCTCGTGCCGAACGGCCACGACGAGACGGGTGCCGCAGTGGCGTCGCGCCCGTTCTGGACCACGTCGAACCCGTTCCGCGGCACGGTCACGAAGAACGTTTTCACCGCGCAGCCCGACTTCCTGCACCCGGACGCGCGAGCCGACGTGACGGTCACCGCGCACCAGAACTTCGTGAACGGCCGCACGAAGCTGACCGTGCTGGGTAAGCCGGTGCGCCTAGGCGCGAGCACGAAGCAGGTCGCGCTGTCGGGTGCGGAGGCGCGCGGCGAGTTCCAGGTCTACGGCTACGACGCGGACGGTTACGGCACCTGGATCGAACCGTCGGACGTGAAGCTCGAATACGACCCCGCCGTGGTGAAGATCGAGCCGTCGGGCAAGGGTTTCGCAGTTACCGCGAAGACCGCTTCCGGGGCCACCGCGATCACCGTGCACGCGGGCGGGAAGACCATGCACCTGGCGGCTTCGGTGGGCACCGAGGCTAGGGTCGCGGCACCGCTGGCCGGTCCGGACGGCTGGTCTGCCACGGTGTATCCGGCCGTCGTCGGTGCCGCGCTTTCGTCGGCAGAGGGACGCAACGGCGGCAAGGGCCTGGCGCTCGACTACCGCCTCACCGGCACGGCTGCCACGCGCGCCGCGTATGTCAACGCTGCCAACCCGATCTCGGTTCCGGCTGGCACGCAGAAGATCGGCATGTGGATCAACGGCGACGGCAAGGGCGCCTGGATCCGCGCGGAACTCCGCGACGGCGCCAACACCGCGTCCATTGTGGACCTTGCGCTGAGTGTGAATTGGACCGGCTGGCGGTACGTGACCGCCGCGGTGCCCGCCGGATTGCCGGACGGGCAGCGCCTCACCCGGTTCTATGCCGTGGAAACCGCGGCGGGCAAGCAGTACGAGGGCAGACTGGTGTTCAACGACCTCACCTTCGAGGTCGCGCCGACCACGGCCGTGCCGCACGATCCGGCCGTCCCGGACCCGGCGCTGGTCACCAATGGAACCCTCGGCAAGGGCGGCCTCAAGATCGCGGTCGTCAGCGACGCCCAGTTCACCGCCGACGCTCCGGACGGTCCGCTCGTCGCCCAAGCACGCCGGGCACTGCGCGAGGCGGTTGCCGCGAAACCGGATCTCGTGCTGATCAACGGCGACTTCGTGGACCGCGGCACCGCGCCGGACTTCGTCTTGGCCCGCAAAATCATCACCGAAGAATTGGACGGCCGCGTCCCCTGGTACTACGTGCCCGGCAACCACGAAGCCGAGGGCGGCAACGGCCTGAAGAACTTCCAGGACGCGTTCGGGGAAACGCACCGCGTGGTCGACGTCCACGGCGTGCGGCTGATCCTGATGGATTCCTCGCGCGGCTCGCTGCGCGCGGGCGGATTCGACCAGGTGCGCATGCTGCGCGAGGCACTCGACAACGCGGCGAAGGACCGTTCCGTGCGGGGTGTGGTCGTCGCGATGCACCATCCGGTGAAGGACCCGAGCCCGACCGGCAATTCGCAGCTGGGCGACCGGAAGGAGGCCGCGCTGCTGCAGACGTGGCTGACCGGTTTCGAGGAGAAGTCCGGAAAACCGGCCGCCTCGCTGGCTTCGCACGCGGGAGTGTTCGGCCTGTCGCGCACGGACGGCGTGCCGTACCTGGTGAACGGCAACTCGGGCAAGACCCCCGCCGCGGCCCCCGGCGACGGCGGCTTCGTCGGCTGGACCCTGGTGCGAGTGGACCCCTCGGACCGCGGCCAGCCGGTGCGCTTCGAAACGCGCCCGAACGTCGACGCGCTGACGGTGACCGGGCCGGGCACTCTTTCGTGGGGCGGCACCGGAAAGGTGATCGCCGCGGTGACGCAGGAGGGCCGGTCGATTCCGGTGGCGTACCCGGTGAGCGCGGCTTGGGGCGGTCGCGGGGTGCACATCGGCAGCTGGCCGCCCGCGCCGTGGGACGTAGTGTCGTTCGACCCGGCCACCGGGACGGTGCGGGGGCTGCGCCCGGGGACGGCGGAGATCTCGGTGACGGTGAACGGGGTGTCCCGGTCGGTGTCGTTGACGGTGCGCTGAGTTTTCTTGAGGGGCGGGGCGGTCTTCGGGCCGCCCGCCTTTTCGCTGGGCCGCGGGCTCGTCGTTTTCCCGTCCCGGCCGAAGATCCACCCGGATGCCGTACCCGCGGCGGGGAAACCGGTCGAGAATTGTCGGTGCCTCCCTCTACTGTCGTTCCTCGTGGGAGAGTCGGCATCGGAACCAGCCCTCGTGCAAGCGAAGGCGCTGGTCAAACGGTTCGGAGAATTCGAGGCAGTCCGCGGCATCGACGTCGAGGTGCGGCGAGGGGAGGCGTTCGGCTTCCTCGGGCCCAACGGCGCGGGGAAGTCGTCGACGATGCGGATGATCGCGTGCGTGTCCCCGCGCAGCGACGGCGATCTGCGCGTCCTCGGCATGGACCCCAACGCGGACGGGCCGCGGATCCGCGCGCGCCTGGGCGTGGTGCCGCAGGAGGACAACCTCGACGTGGAGCTCACCGTCCGGCAGAACCTGCACGTCTACGGCCGCTATTTCGGCCTTTCCCGCGCCCACGTGCGGCGGAAGGCGGTCGAGCTGATGGAGTTCGCGCAGCTGTCCGACCGTGCCGAGAAACCGGTCGATTCCCTGTCCGGCGGCATGAAGCGGCGGCTCACCATCGCCCGGTCGCTGGTGAACGATCCGGAATTGCTGCTGCTCGACGAACCGACCACCGGGCTCGATCCGCAGGCACGGCATCTGTTGTGGGACCGGCTTTTCCGGCTCAAGGCCCGCGGCACCACGCTCATCGTCACCACCCATTACATGGACGAAGCGGAACAGCTCTGCGACCGGCTTGTAGTCATGGACGGCGGCCGGATCGCCGCGGAAGGCTCGCCCGCCGACCTGATCGCGCGGCATTCCACCCGGGAAGTGGTCGAACTCCGGTTCGCGCCGGGGGAGCAGCAGGACGCGGCCGACCGGCTGGACGGGCTGGCCGAGCGCGTCGAGGTCCTCCCGGACCGGGTGCTGCTCTACACGATGACCGGCGAGGCCACCCTCGAGCGCGCGCACGAACGCGGCCTGCGCCCGCTGTCGAGCCTCGTCCGGCGCAGTTCCCTGGAGGACGTCTTCCTCCGCCTCACCGGCCGGACGTTGGTGGACTGATGACCATTCCCGCCACCGGCCGCGTCGTCGGCCGGTTCCACGGCGCCTGGCTGCGCGTCGAGGGCTACTGGACCTGGTACCGCAGGCACTGGCTCAGCACGCTCTACTCCACCGGCCTGCAACCGGTGCTGTTCCTCGCCGCGATGGGGCTCGGGTTCGGCTCGCAGGTCAAGGCCGGTCCGGCGACCGGCGGGGTGTCGTACCTGGTGTACGTCGCCCCGGCGCTGCTCGTCGCCGGCGCCGCGCAGCAGGGTGTCAGCGAATCGAGTTATCCGGTCCTCAGCGGATTCAAATGGCAGAAGGACTATCTGGCGGTCACCGCGACGCCGGTGTCCCCGGGCCAGGTCCTCGGCGGGCACCAGATCTGGACCATGCTGCGGCTCGCCCTTTCCGGCACGGTCTACGCGCTCATCGCGTGGTTGTTCGGCGCCTGGGACAACGCGGGGGCGCTGCTGGTGGTCCTCGTCGGCGTCCTCACCGGGCTCGCGTGCGGATCGCTGATCGCCGGGCTGGCGGCGTGGACCTTCGACGAGGGACAGCGGTTCGGGCTGATCTTCCGGTTCGTCGTCATCCCGATGACCCTGTTCTCCGGCACGTTCTTCCCGATCACTCAGCTGCCGCCGTACCTGCGCTGGCTCGCCTGGATTTCCCCGCTGTGGCACGGCACCGAGCTTTCCCGCGCCGCCACGCTCGGCGGGCGGGAGCTGCTCCCGGTGCTCGGGCACCTTGCGTATCTGGCAGCACTGGTGGCGATCGGCTGGACGATCGCGCACCGCGGCTTCTACCGACGGCTGGTGGCGTGATGACCGACCTGCAGAGCGCCCCGATTCTCCCGCAGCGGCGCGGAATTCTGCTCCGCGTCCTGCCCGCGGGCATGTACAGCGGCCGCGCCACCGCGTTGATCGAACGCGCGCTCACCGTCTACGGACGGTCGTGGACGATGCTCGCGTCCGGCGCGCTCGAGCCGTTGTTCTACCTGCTCGCGTTCCAGGTCGGCTTCGGCAAACTGGTCACCACCGTGCCGGGGCCGGACGGGCAGCCGATGAGCTATGTCGCGTTCGTCGCGCCCGCGCTGCTGGCGTCGTCGGCGATGAACGGCGCGGTCTTCGAGTGCACGTACAACCTGTTCTTCAAACTGCGCTACGCCAAGACGTACGACGCGATGCTGGCGACCCCGGTCGGCCCGCTCGACGTCGCGCTCGGCGAGATCGCGTGGGCGATGATGCGCGGCGGCCTGTATTCGGTCGCGTTCCTGGCGGTCACCGGCGTCATGGGGCTGCTCACGTCGTGGTGGGCGCTGCTGCTCCTGCCCGCCGCGCTGCTCGTGTCGTTCGCGTTCGCGGCCATCAGCATCGCGCTGGTCAGCTTCCTGAAGTCGACGTCGCAATTCGACTACATCCAGCTCGTCCTGATGCCGATGTTCCTGTTCTCCACCACGTTCTTCCCGATCACGGTCTACCCGGAGGCGCTGCAGTGGGCGGTCCGCTGCTTCCCGCTCTACCACGGGATCGAGCTGATGCGCGGGCTCGCGACCGGCATCTTCTCCTGGAGCATGCTCGGCAATCTGGCGTACCTGCTGGTGCTCGCCGCGATCGGGATCTGGGGCGCGACAAGGAGGATCGCGAAACTGCTGCTTACCTGAATACCGAACGCTGAACGCGGCTCAGCGGGCCGGGCTGGGCAGTCCGTTCTGCGCGGGCGCCACCGCGGTCCGGGCGTCGACTAGACCATGGCCGTAGAAGCCGTTGTATCCGTCGTAGCCGGAGCAGTAGGCGTCCTGGGCGCCGTCGCCGGTGAGGTCGTAGTCGTCCGGGCACGGCATGGACGTCGCGCGGGAGTCCAGCGCACGGCGCAGCTCGGCGGCCGTCCACGTGGGATGCACCGATTTGAGCAGCGCCAGCACCCCGGCGACGTGCGGCGCGGCCATCGACGTCCCGCACATCGGCGCGTAACCGCCCGGAACGGTCGAAACCACGCAGCGGTCGTCGTCGCCGCCCGGGGCCGTGACATCGACCACACCGAGCCCGTACGAGCTGTAGCTCGACTTCACCCGGTCCGGGCTGATCGCCGACGCCGTCACCACGTCCCGCAGCCCGGCCGGCAGCGCCTCGCACTTCCCGGCGGCGGACGGCGAACCCGAGCGGCCCGACGGCGTGAGGTCGACCGCCTCGTTGGTCGCGGCAGCGACGTTCAGCGTGCCCTGGGAAGTCGCGTACTCCACGGCTCGCGCCAGCACCTCGTGCACCACGCCGCGGTCGTTGCCGCGCACGCAGGACAGCGACCACGGGTTCACGAACCAGCTGCTGTTGGCGATCGGCAGATGCCGCGCCGCCGACCACATGATCCCGCAGACCGCCGCCTCCGGATCGGCGTAGCCGCGGTCGTCGATCACCTTCACCGACGCGATCCGCACGCCCGGCGCGACGCCGGTGATGCCCTTGCGGTCGTCGGCCGCGGCGATGATGCCCGCGACGTGCGTGCCGTGCGCGGAGGTCGTCGGCTGCCACGCGGCCGGGCTCGGGTCCGGGACGCCAGTGAGACAACCCGCCGAATCGTCCGGGTCGATCGCTGCGGCGAGGTCGGGGTGTTTCGGGTCGACGCCGGAGTCCAGGACGCCGACGACCACTGAGCGGCTGCCTTCGGTGACCTGGTGCGCGGCCGGAGCGCCGATCAGGTTCATGTCCCATTGCTGGGCGGACAGGTCTGTCGCCGGCACTCGCGCCGGGTCGCTGAGCGGGAGTGTGGCCCGAGCGGGCTGGGCGGCGGCGCCTGGCTGTTCGGCGGCCGTCCGGGTGGCTTGCGCGCTGAACGCCCGCTCCGGGCCGAGACGGTCCGCGAACGCCCGATCGGCTGACGTGACGACCGCCACGGAAATCTGCGGGTAGTAGCCGACGAGCTGCCCGCAGCCCGCGCTCGCCTGCTGGCGGGCGGAAGATTCCGGGGTCCCGCGGTCGAACGCGACGACGTAGCGCACCGCCCGCCCGCCCGAGGCGCATCCGGGGCTCGCGACGGCGGCCGGGGAGACCGCCGCGCAGCCGGCGAGGACCAGCAAGGAGCACACGGCCGCCCGCAGCGGCCGCGCCAGCACAGACACCGGACCTCCCACCGCGCGCAGGGTTGTGCCGGGCGCCCGCGCGAGCGCCCGAGCCCGCACGCTAACCACCCCGGGCCCGGCGCGACAAGCGAAGCGCGGAAGTTCGCCCGGGCGCATGATCGCGGCACGCCCGGGCGCCTGCCGCGGGACACCGACTACACCGGGTGTCCCCCCGGGTGTGGGATACTCGCGTTGGCCGCTGCGCCGACGGGCATCCCGCTCGCGTCGTGAGCGGCCCGGAGGAGTGCCGGACCGGCACCACGCGCGTCGCCCCCGGGAGGCCGGGCCAAGGTCGATGTCGTGGCGGGTGGCCCGGGGGTCGCGAGCAGGCCGGCACCCCGCCGAGCAGACCAGGAACCGAGCGGCCGCCGACCCGGCGGACCGCACGGCTGCCAGCAGGATTCCCGCCGCTGGTCACCACCACGGCGGGCACGGAACAGAAAGGGCCCCTGCGCGGCCGCGTCACCACCGGTGCGAACCGGCTGACGCGCCCGGGGGCGGAGGAGACATATGTCGAACGCGGACACACCCGCCGATCAGACCGGCGGGAATACCGTCGCACCCACGACCAGCAGGCTGGGCGAGCTGCCGCCGCGCATCCGCGTGCACGCGCTGGCGAAGCTGCTCGGCCTGAGCAGCCGCGACCTGCTCGGCAAGCTCGCCGAGCTGGGGGAGAGCCCCCGCAGCGCCCAGTCGAGCGTGACCAAGGAGGTCGCGCACCGCGTCGCGGTCATCCTCGACGCGGAGGCCGCCGGCGAGACCGGCGACGCCGCCGAGCAGGCCAGCGACCAGGCGACCGCGGACGCCCAGGGCGGCGATGCCGCCCAGACGGCCGCTGCTTCGGACGCCGCCGCCCAGGGCGGCGTTTCGCAGGAGAACGAGACCCCGGAAGCCACCCAGGGTGCTGCCGCGCAGGACGACTCCGCCGCACCGGCCCCCGCGTCCTCCGAAGCCGCCGACCAGGGCGCTGCTCCGAGCGAATCCGGCGCCCCGGAAGCCGCCGCCGCGCAGGCGACGGGCACCGCGCCGGAAACCGCCGCGGACGCGACGGGCACCGCGCCGGAGACCGCCGCGCAGGCAGCGGGCACCGCCTCGGAAACCCCCGCGCCGGAAACCGCCGCTGAGCAGAGCACCGCTCCGGAAGCCGCCTCGGAAGCCAGCGCCGCCGCCCCCGGCTGGTCGGCCCGCCCGTTCTCGGCCGAATCCGCCGAGCCGGAAGCCGCTCAGGAATCGGGCGAGAAGCGCACCCGGACCCGTCGCTCGCGCCGCGCCGTCGCGCCCGCGATCCCGGCCGACCAGCAGGAAACCGAGCAGGCCACCCCGGCCCGCGGCCCGGTGCACGTGCCGGTCTTCGCCGCGCCCTCGCCGGTCTTTCTGCCGCCCGAGCCCGCGCAGCAGACGCGGAGCAAGCCCGAGCCGCTGTTCGGCGTCGGCGAGGCTCCGGCGCAGGCCGAGCGCCCCGACCGCACCGCCGAAACCGCTGAGGAAGACACCTCCGGCGAAGCCCGCGACGAGCGTTCCGACGAGGACGGCGACGACGCGAGCGGCCGTCGCCGGCGCCGTCGCGGACGCCGCGGCCGCGGCCGGGGCAAGGGCGGCGACGAGGCCCAGTCCGAGAACGAGGACGAAACCTCCGAAGACCAGCAGGACAAAGGTGCCAAAGACGGCGGCAAGGACGCCAAGGACGTCAAGGGCAAGACCGAAAAGCCGGACGAGGCGGGCGACGCCGAGGCGGAGTCCGACGACGACGCCGAGTCCGACGGCGGCAGCAAGCGCCGCCGCCGTCGCCGCCGTCGCAAGGGCGGGGACGACGACGGGGCCGAGACGACCGGCACCGACGACCCGCCGAACACCGTCACGCACGTCCGCCAGGCCAAGGCCGCCGAGGCCGAGCGCCCGGCGCGCGACGAGGTGCGCAGCGTCCGCGGCTCCACGCGGCTGGAGGCCAAGCGCCAGCGCCGCCGCGACGGCCGCGAGGCGGGCCGCCGCCGCGCCCCGATCCTGTCCGAGGCCGAGTTCCTCGCCCGCCGCGAGTCGGTCGAGCGCACCATGGTCGTCGCCGAGAAGGGCGACTCCACGCAGATCGCCGTGCTCGAGGACGGGGTCCTGGTCGAGCACTTCCTGACGTCGTCGGGCACCGGCTCGATCGTCGGCAACGTCTACCTCGGCCGCGTCCAGAACGTGCTGCCCAGCATGGAGGCCGCGTTCATCGACATCGGCCGCGGCCGCAACGCCGTGCTCTACGCCGGCGAGGTCGACTGGGACTCGGCCGGGCTGGAAGGCAAGGCGCGCAAGATCGAGCAGGCGCTCTCCACCGGCGACAGCGTCCTGGTGCAGGTCACCAAGGACCCGGTCGGGCACAAGGGCGCCCGGCTCACCACGCAGATCTCGCTGCCCGGCCGCTTCCTCGTCTACGTCCCCGCGGGCGGGGCCACCGGCATCTCCCGCAAGCTGCCGGAGAACGAGCGGCGCAGGCTCAAGGACATCCTCAAGCGGATCGTCCCGGAGGACGCGGGCGTCATCATCCGCACCGCGTCGGAGGGCATCGGCGAGGAGGAGCTGGGCCGCGACGTCGACCGGCTCAAGGCGCAGTGGGACGTCATCAAGGACAAGGCGGCGGCCGCTTCCGGCAAGAAGGGCAGCGCGCCGACCATGCTCTACGAAGAGCCGGACCTGCTGGTCAAGGTCGTGCGGGACCTCTTCACCGAGGACTTCGTCAAGCTGGAGGTCCAGGGCAGCCGGTCCTGGGACACGATCAACGACTACGTCCAGCACGTCGCGCCCGACCTCGCCGACCGGCTCAAGCGCTACACCGGCACCGGCGACGCGTTCGCCGACCACCGGATCGACGAGCAGATCACCAAGGCGCTCGACCGCAAGGTCTGGCTGCCCTCGGGCGGCTACCTGGTCATCGACCGCACCGAGGCGATGACCGTCATCGACGTCAACACCGGCAAGTTCACCGGCTCGGGCGGCAACCTCGAGGAGACGGTGACCCGCAACAACCTGGAGTCGGCGGAGGAGATCGTCCGCCAGCTGCGGCTGCGGGACATCGGCGGCATCATCGTCATCGACTTCATCGACATGGTGCTCGAGTCCAACCGCGAGCTGGTGCTGCGCAGGCTCACCGAATGCCTCGGCCGGGACCGCACGCGGCACCAGGTGGCCGAGGTCACGTCGCTCGGCCTGGTGCAGATGACGCGCAAGAAGATCGGCACCGGGCTGCTCGAGGCGTTCTCCACGCCGTGCGAGCACTGCAAGGGCCGCGGCGTCGTCGTGTCCACCGAACCGCAGCGCACCGGCGGCGGCAACGGGAACGGCCACAACGGCGGCAACGGGCACAACGGCCACAGCCACGGCGGCGGCGACACCAAGAGCTCGCGGCGCAACCGCGGCCGCGGCAAGGGCGAGGAGCAGCACTCCGAGCCCAAGCCGGAGCAGGCCGCCCCGGCCCCGACTCCGGTGCAGCGCGAATCCGTGGTGTCGGCGGTGCAGGCCATGGCCAACGCGTCCAAGGCGAAGCACGAGCACCACGCTCCAGAAGCCGAAGCGAAGGACCAGGAGACGGCCAAGCAGCCGGTCGAGCAGGCCGCCGCGCCGGACAAGGCCGAGGACAAGACGGAGGCCCCGGCCGCCGTCCAGCAGCCGGAAGCGAAGCAGCCGGAGCCCGCGGCCAGCCAGGCCGCGCCGGAGGCGGAAGCCCCGAAGGAGGCCGCGGAAGCGGACTCCGGCGAAGAACCCGAGGTCGACGTCCCGGCCCCGGCCGTGCGCAGCACCCGGCGCCGTCCGCGCCGCGCAGCTTCGCGCCCGGCAGGGCCGCCGGTGAAGGCTTCGGACCAGAGTTGATCCACCACGGGTACCCCGGGTGCAGCAGCGCCCGGGGCCTCCCGTAACCTGTAGTACGGCTCATCGCAAGCATGAGTTGCTGCGCGAGCACCTGGACCGTCTTCGGGCGGGCCGGCCGCGCCAGCCCCCTAACCCATTGTCGAGTAATGCAGGAGACATCCGTGTCGGCGTACGCGATCGTCAAGACCGGCGGCAAGCAGTACAAGGTGGCCGTCGGCGACGTCGTCGAGGTCGAGAAGCTCGAGGGCGAGCCGGGCACCGAGCACACCTTTCCCGCCGTGCTGTTCGTGGACGGTGGCGAGGTCACCACGGACGCCGACGCGTTGGCGAAGGTCTCGGTCATCGGCAAGGTCGTCGAGCAGACCAAGGGTCCGAAGATCCGGATCCACAAGTTCAAGAACAAGACCGGCTACCACAAGCGCCAGGGTCACCGGCAGAAGCTGACCCGCGTCGAGGTCACCGGCATCTCCAAGTAGTTCTTCGGATCTTCGGGACTGAAGCTTTCAAGAAGGGGCATGAGCGATGGCTCACAAGAAGGGTGCGTCCAGCTCCCGCAACGGTCGTGATTCGAACGCCCAGCGACTGGGCGTGAAGCGCTTCGGCGGCCAGGAGGTGAACGCGGGCGAGATCCTGATCCGCCAGCGGGGCACCAAGTTCCACCCGGGCGTGAACGTCGGCCGTGGCGGCGACGACACGCTGTTCGCGCTCGCCGCCGGTGCGGTCGAGTTCGGCTCGAAGCGCGGCCGCAAGACGGTCAACATCGTGCCAGTCGAGGCCTGATTCTCGGTCTCGATAGCGTCAGAACCTCCAAGCGAGGGGTGGGACCGGAATAACTCCGGCACCACCCCTCGTTTGTTTTTGTCCGGATACTTTTTCGCACATTCGCACGTGAAGTGAGGCAGAACCATGGCGTCCCGGTTCGTGGACCGCGCGGTCATCCATCTGACCGCCGGGGACGGGGGAAACGGCTGTGCCTCGGTGCACCGCGAAAAGTTCAAGCCGCTCGGCGGCCCGGACGGCGGCAACGGCGGCAACGGCGGTGACGTCACCCTCGTCGTCGACGCCAACGTGCACACCCTCCTCGACTTCCACTTCCGCCCGCACGCCCGCGCCGGCAACGGCAAAATGGGCATGGGCAGCAACCGCAACGGCGCCGCCGGCGAGGGCCTGGAGATGAAGGTCCCGCCGGGCACCGTCGTGTTCACCGAGGACGGCGAACTCGTCGCGGACCTCACCAGCCCTGGCACGCGGTTCATCGCCGCGCAGGGCGGCCGCGGCGGGCTCGGCAACGCCGCGCTCGCGTCGAAGGCCCGCAAGGCACCGGGGTTCGCGCTGCTCGGCGAGCCCGGCGAGAGCCGGAACCTCGTGCTGGAGCTGCGGTCGGTCGCCGACGTCGGCCTGCTCGGGTTCCCGTCCGCGGGCAAGTCGTCGCTGATTTCCGTGCTGTCCGCGGCGAAGCCGAAGATCGCCGACTACCCGTTCACCACGCTCGTGCCGAACCTCGGCGTCATCACCGCCGGGTCGTCGGTCTTCACGATGGCCGACGTGCCGGGCCTGATCCCGGGCGCGTCCGAGGGCCGCGGGCTCGGCCTGGACTTCCTGCGCCACATCGAACGCTGCGCCGTGCTGGTGCACGTGGTCGACTGCGCGACGCTGGAGCCGGGCCGCGATCCGCTGTCCGATGTGGACGCTCTCGAGGAGGAGCTGGCCCGCTACACGCCGGGGCTGGGCGGCAAGCTCGAGGAACGCCCGCGCGTGGTGGTGCTGAACAAGATCGACATCCCGGAAGCGGCCGAGCTGGCCGAGTTCGTGCGTCCCGACCTGGAGGCGCGCGGGCTGCGCGTGTTCGAGGTCTCGACCGCGTCGCGCAAGGGCCTGAAGGAGCTGACCTTCGCGCTGGCGGAGGTCGTCGAGACCTATCGCGAAGCGCAGCCGGTGCTGGAGCCGGAGAAGATCGTGCTGCACCCGCTCGCGATCGACGACAGCGGGTTCACCGTCGAACGCGACCCGGAGGAAGAGGGCGGGTTCATCGTCCGCGGTGCGCGCCCGGAGCGGTGGATCCGGCAGACGAACTTCGCCAACGACGAGGCCGTCGGCTACCTGGCGGACCGGCTCAACCGGCTCGGCGTCGAGGAAGCGCTGGCGAAGAACGGCGCCCGCCCGGGCAGCCCGGTCACCATCGGCGACATCCAGTTCGAATGGCAGCCCTCCACTCCGGGTGTGGCGGTGCACCTGTCCGGCCGCGGCACGGACGTCCGGCTGGAGCGCACCGACCGCGTCAGCGCGTCCGACCGCAAGGAAGCCCGCCGGATCCGCCGCGACGGCACCGGCGAGGACGAGGACCTGGTCGACGAGGAGACCACCCCGTCCATCGATGCCGAACTGGACGACGTGTGGGACGACGAGGAGCAGGCGGAGCGCGACCGGTGAGCGGCACGCGCCAGGAGATCGCGGAAGCCCGCCGGCTGGTCGTCAAGGTCGGTTCCTCGGCACTGACGACCGCGGGCAGCGGGCTCGACGTTGCCCGGCTCGACGCCCTGGTGGACGCCATCGCGGACCGCGTGGCCCGCGACGCGCAGATCGTCCTCGTGTCCTCGGGCGCGATCGGCGCCGGGCTCGCGCCGTTGAAGCTGGGCAAGCGCCCGCGCGACCTGGCCACCCAGCAGGCCGCGGCGAGCGTCGGGCAGCTCGCGCTGGCGCACGCGTACGCGGAATCGTTCGGCCGCTTCTCCCTGACCGTCGGCCAGGTGCTGCTCACTTCCGACGATGTCGTCCGTCGCTCGCATTACCGCAACGCGCAGCGCACGTTCTCCCGGCTGCTAGCGCTCGGCGCGGTGCCGGTCGTGAACGAGAACGACACCGTTGCCACGCAAGAGATCCGCTTCGGCGACAACGACCGGCTCGCTGCCCTCGTGGCGCACCTCGTCGGCGCCGACGCGCTGGTCCTGCTGTCCGATGTGGACGGTCTGTACGACGGCGACCCGCGAGACGGCGCGACCCGCAAGATCACCGAGGTGCGCGGCGAGTCCGATGTGGAGGGCATCGCGGTCGGCATGTCGTCCTCGGGCCTCGGCACCGGCGGCATGGTCTCGAAACTTTCCGCCGCGCGCACCGCGGCCGGCGCCGGAATCCCGGTGCTGCTGGCCGCCGCCGACGACGCCGGAGACGCACTGCGCGAGGCGAACGTGGGCACCGCGTTCGCGCCCGCCGACACCCGCCTGTCGGCCCGCCGCTTCTGGCTCGGGTACGCCGCAGACACCTCCGGCCGCCTCCGCTTGGACGACGGCGCCGTGCGAGCGATCTTGCGCCGCCGGTCGCTGCTGGCGGCGGGAATCACCGGTTTGGACGGCGATTTCGAGGCCGGTGATGTCGTCGATCTGGTGGATTCGGCGGATGTCCCGGTGGCGCGTGGTGTGGTCGGGTTCGATGCGGGGGAGTTGCCTGCGTTGATCGGCCGGTCGAGTCATGAGGTCCCGGTGGAGCATCGCCGGGAGGTTGTGCACGCGGACGACCTCGTACCGCTGCGCCGCTAAGACCCCGAGAGATGCCGAGCCACGCGAGCGAGCTGCTCCGCGTAATGCTCCACAAAGGACTCTGACGACGGATCCTCCCCGGTGAGCGCCTCGGCGATCCGGGGGAGCGACGTCGGCGCGCTCGCTGCCGCCATCAGCATCAGCAGCAGCGTCCGAGGGTCCACATCGGACGGGAAGTCGCCCGCCTCCTGCCGCGCCCGCATGTACTTGAGCTGCCCCTGCAGGAACTCGCGTTGCGACTCCGCCCCCGCCTCGCTCGGGGCGCCCTCAGCCATGTTCTCCCGCAGGAACAACCGCGCCTGGTCCTGGTCGGAGAGCCCGCTCCTGGCGAAATCCGCGACCACGTCCGCGAGCGGACGGTCCGGCGTGGTCATCGCGGAGAACCCGGCGAACGGTTCGCTCGCCACCTCCGCGTACAGGCCTTCCTTGCCGCCGAAGTAGTACGAGATCAGCTGCTTGTTCACCCCCGCGCGCTGCGCGATGTCGCTGACCCGCGCGGCCGCGTACCCCTTGCTGCCGAACTCGGCCTTGGCCGCCTCGAAAATGCGGGCCTTCGTGCGCTCGGGATCGCGCTGGCGCTCACCGGGGCGCGGCGCGCGGCGCGGGGTGGTCTCGGACACCTGGGCAGCCTAACCGACGCATTAATCATCCTGAAGGTTGACACAATCATCCACGAGGATGATTATGGAGACCGACCGAGAGGGGATGACCGTGAAAAAGATCAAGGTGGCAGTGGTAGGCGGCGGCACCGGCGGGTTGTGTCTCGCGCACGGCCTGTCGCGAGCCGGAGTCGAGGTGGCGGTGTACGAGCGCAGTCGCACCCGAACCGAGCGCCTGCAGGGCTACCGCGTGCACATCGCGCCGATGGGTTCCGCCGCGCTGCACGAGTGCCTCCCGCCTGCGGCGTGGGACCAGTTCCTGGCCACGACGGGGGTCAGCGAGGGCACATTCGGCTTCGTCACCGAGAAGATGCGTGAGCTGGCGGCCTTCGACGCTCCGCCCAGCACTGACCCGACCGCCGCGCACCATTCGGTCAGCCGGATTTCGATGCACCAGGTCCTGTCGTCCGGATTGGACGGAATCCTCTGGTACGACAAGGAATTCGTGCGCTACGAGACTGATTCGAAGGGCGTCAGCCTGCACTTCGCGGACGGCACCACCGCCGAGGCGGACCTGGTCGTCGGCGCGGACGGTGCGAGCTCCCGCGTCCGTGCGCAACTGTTGCCGCACGCGAAGCGCGTGGATACCGGAATCCGGACTGTCATCGGCAAATTTCCGCTGACCGAAGCGGCTCGCACGCAGCTTCCGCGGCAGCTCGCGACGGCCCCCACGCTCGTGTTGCCCCCGCCCGGCTGCGGGATGTTCACCGCGCCGCACGAGTTTCCAGCGGCTTCGGTCAACGACGAGACCGCGGTCGTCGACCCGGTGCTGTTCGACAACACCGGCAGCTACGTGATGTGGTCCTACGGTGCGAAAGCTGAACGCTTCCCGGCCGATCTCGCCGAACTGGACGCTCCCGCCCTCCGTTCGCTGATCCTGGACCGGATCCGCGACTGGCATCCGGCGTTCAGCCGACTGGTGCGGGATTCGCCGGACGGCACGGTGAGCATGCTGCCGATCCGCACGTCGGTGCCGGTCCGCGACTGGGAGACCGGCCCGGTCACCCTGCTCGGTGACGCCGTGCACAGCATGACGCCGTTCCGCGGCATCGGCGCGAACATCGCTCTGCGCGATGCACAAGTGTTGTGCCGCAACCTTTCCCATGGCGGCGACGTGACCGCTGCGGTCGCCGATTACGAGCGGCAGATGCGGAAGTGCGCGTACCCGCAAGTGCGTGGTTCGCTCCGCAGCGCTAAGCAGTTCGTGACGGAAAGCCGGTTCAGCCGCGGGATGACACGCGCGTCGATGACCGCGCTGGGAGCGGCCCTCTCGCTGCGACGGAAACTGCGCGGCTGACGTCAGCCCGCGCCGTACCAGCGTCCGCCCGGTGGCATGGCGTACTCCGTGTACAGAAGGGCAGCCAGGGTTTGCCAGCCGGCTTTGTCGGCGGTGAACGTCCGGCCGCCCGGCGCGATCAGCACAGCCCGGCCGTTCGCGTCGGCGACCAGCGAGATCGGTATCCGGTACTCGTCGTAGTCGTGTCGCACGAGCCAGCGCCACCCGATCGTGAACCGGCGGCGGGCGGACACCGGATACCGCACGTCGACGTCGGAAACCCCGGTGCCCGCGATCGTCCACAGCGGAGTGACCCGAAGTCCGGCGAGATGCACGAGCTGCGGCTTCTTGCCGTCCGGTTCGAAGCGGTAGTACGGCCGCCTGCACCAGCGCTCCCACCGCAGCCGCCGTCGTTCGCGGCGGATCGGGCCGTGCAGCCGGGACCGTGCTTCCTCCAGCAACGCGAGGGCACGGGCGTAGTCGGGATCGTTGCGGGACACGAGATCCTCCCCTCTCTCGCGCCCGAAGCTACTGACCCGGCCGGGGACCGGTCCCGCTCTGCTTGTCCACCAGCGACCGGAGCTGGAACTTCTGGATCTTGCCGCTGGCAGTCCGCGGGAGTTCCGGAAACAGTTCCACGCGCTCCGGCCAGTACTGCTTGGCGACGCCCTTTTCGGCGAGAAAACCGCGCAGCTTCTCCAGATCCAGGTGCGCGCCGGGTTTCAGCACGAGACAGGCGCACGCGCGTTCCTGAAGCCGCGGATCGGGGACCGCGACCACCGCGACCGCTTCGACGTCCGGATGTTCGTAAAGGACGTTCTCCACATACGCGACCGGGATGTTCTCGCCGCCGCGGATGATCACGTCCTTGGTGCGGCCGGCGATGCGGAGGTAGCCGTCGGCGTCGATGGTCGCGAGGTCGCCGGTGTCGAACCACTCGCCGGTGAAACTCTCGCGGGCCAGTTCGAGCCGTTCGGCGTAGCCGACGAACAGGAACGGCCCGGCGACCTGCAGGCGGCCCTCCGCGCCCGGCGGCAGTTCGGCCCCGTCCGCGTCGACGGTCCGGATCCGCATTCCGGGCCACGGATAACCGTCGGTGTCGATCAGCTTGTCGTCCGGATCGCCCGGGATGCCGAGCGTGACCAGCGCGTCTTCGCTCTGCCCCCAGCCGCCGAGCACGACGAGACCGGGCAGTTTCTGCCGCGCCTGCCGTACGAGCGCGCGGGGGATCGGTGCGCCCATGCAGCAGAACCGTTGCAGGGAACTGAGATCGTGGTCGGCGAGATTCGGCGCGGACAGCAGGTCGTGCAGGAACGGCGTGGCGGCCGAGGTGTAGGTGATGCCGTGCTCGGCGACCAGTTCCACGAACCGCGCGGCATCCCACACGTCTTGCAGCACGCAGGTCGCGCCGTTCTGCACGCCGAGCCTCGCGCCGTAAAGGAAACCGGTGAGATGCGCGAGCGTCGACGCCATGTGCAGGACGCTGTCGGAGGTGATGCCGAGCCGGTCGGGGAGCGGGTTGTTCGCGGCGACGGCCGTGTTGTGCGTGTGCATCACGCCCTTGGGCTCGCCGGTGGTGCCGGAGGTGAAGATCAGCAGGGTGACGTCGTTGGGATCAGGCCGCCACGACGGCAGCTCGTGCCGCTCTTCCCAAGGGGTCGCGGCGAACTCGTCCCAGGACGACCCGACCACCAGCACGTGCTCCAGGTCCGGCCACCGCGGACGGAGCCGCTCCGCCATCGCCGGATAGTCGAAACCGCGGAATTCCCGCGGCACCACCAGGATTTTCGACTTCGCGAGCGCCACCATGAAGCCGACCTCGCGGTCCCGGTAGATCGGGATGAGCGGATTGCTGACCGCGCCGATCCGGCTCGCCGCGTAGTGCACGACGATCCACTCGATCCGGTTCGGCAGCTGGAAGGACACGACGTCGCCAGGCCGGACGCCCAGTTCCAGCAGCCCGAGCGCGCACCGGTCGACCTCCTGTTTGAGCTGGCCGAACGTGACGCTGCGCTGCGAATCGACGAACGCGGTCTTGTCCGGCGCGGCCGCCGCGGCGTCGTCGAGATAGTCGGTGATGGTGCGGTTCGCCCAGTACCCGGCGCGGGTGTGGGCTTCGATCGTCTCGTCGTCGAGGATCGTCGCGAACATGGCGGGCTCCGGGTCAGCTCATGGTGAGGCCGCCGCTGACGCTGACGGTCTGGCCGGTGACGTAGGCGGCCTCGTCGGAGGCCAGGAAGGCGACCACGTTCGCGATGTCGGACGGCTGCGCGAGCCGCCGGAACGGGATGGCTTTCGTCAGTGCTTCGCGCAGCTTCGGGTTGTCGCCGCCGAGCGAGGCGAACAGTTCGGTGTCCGCGGGACCAGGGCAGACGACGTTGGCGTTGACCGTGCTGCGCGCCAGTTCCCGGGCGATCGACTTCGTGAACGCGATGATGCCGCCCTTCGCCGCCGAGTACACCGCCTCGCCCGACGAGCCGACGCGACCGGCGTCCGAGGCGATGTTGACCACGGACCCGAAACCCTGCTCGACCATCACCGGCAGCACTTCCCGGCAGGTGTTGAGCACGCCGTAGAGATTGATCTGCACGACGCGGTCCCAATCGGCGCGGTCGGACTCGACGAACGGACCCGCCTTGTCCCAGCCGGCGTTGTTGACCAGCACGTCGATCCGGCCGAACTGCGCGCGAACCTGCTCGACCGCGCCGGCGACGGATTCGGGGGAGGTGACGTCGGTCTTCACGCCGATCCCGCCGATCGCGGCCGCGGTTTCCTTCGCGGTGGTCTCGTTGATGTCGCTGACCACGACGGTCGCGCCCTCGGCGGCCAGCTTCTCGGCGATACCTCGGCCGATGCCCTGGCCCGCGCCGGTCACGATGACGACTTTGTCCTTGAGCATGGTGCTCTCCTTAGGGTGCGTAGGCGCGGCCGAGCAGGTTGCGCGCGATGACGAGCTTCGACACCTGCGCGGTGCCGTCGCCGATTTCGAGGCCGATCACGTCGCGAAGCCGTTGACCGACCGGGCTTTCGCTGGAGTACCCGAGGTGCCCGAACGTCAGCAGGCACTGGTGGATGGTCTCGGCGGCGAGCTTCGGCGCCCAGAACTTCGCCATCGCGGCCTCGGTGCTGTGCTCGGCGTCGTTGTCCTTGCGCCACAACGCCTCGTAACAGACGTGCCGGGCGCCGCGCAGGTACGTCGCCTGCTCAGCGAGCGGGAACGCGACGCCCTGAAAGGTGCCGATCGGACTGCCGAACGCTTCGCGGTCGCGAGACCACTGCAACGCCTCGTCGAGCGAAACCTGCGCTGCGCCAAGGCAGGCGAGCCCGATGATCGCGCGCGAGTAGTCGAAACCTTGCATCACGGAGACGAACCCCTGGCCTTCTCCGCCGACCAACGCTTCCTTCGGGACGGGCAGCCCGTCGAAGTGCAGGGAAGCGCGGCCGATCGCCCGGCTGCCGAGGTCGTCGAACGCTGCCCGCGAGACGTACGCGTCGTCCAGTTCGACCCAGAACGCACTGACGCCGCGAGCGCCCGGGCCGCCGGTGCGGGCGAGCACGAGCGCGACGTCGGCGGACATGCCCAAGGTGATCGACGTTTTCTCGCCGGTGAGCCGCCAGCCGTCGCCGTCCGGTTCGGCCTTCATCTCCAGCTTCGCGGCGTCGGTGCCGTGTCCGGGTTCGGTGATGCAGAACGCAGGCACGACCTCGCCGGACGCGATCGGCGGCAGCCACGCGGCCTGCTGCTCCTCGGTCGCGTTGCGGGTGAGGATGTCGCTGACCAGCGCGCTGACGATGATCAGGTAAGCCGCGTTGAAGTCGCCGCGCGCGACCTCTTCGGCCGCCATCCCGGCGACAATCGCGCTGGCCTCCTGGCCGCCGTGCCGTTCCGGGATGCGCAAGCCAGTCAGGCCCATCGAGGCCAGGTCCGCGACGAGCTGGGGTCGCAGCTTCGCCGCCTTGTCGTCGGATTGGTAATGCGGTGCAAGGACTTTCGTTGCGAACCGGCGCAGCTCGTGCCGGTAAGCGTCCTCGTCGCCGGTGAAGGTGAAGTCCATGGTCAGTGCCAGTTCACGTGCGAGACGAAGTCCGGCTTGCGCTTCTCCGCAAACGCTTGCGCACCCTCCAAGCCTTCCGGCGAGGCAGTGAACAGGTCGAGCGCGGACATGGCCAAATTGGACAGTCCGGCCTGGTGGTCGGTGTCCGCGTTGAAGGACTGCTTGAGAAAGCGCAGTGCGGTCGGGCTTTTCTCGGCGGCTTCGCCGGCCCACGCCTTGGCGGTCTTGAGCAGTTCGCCCGGCGGGACGACGGCGTTGACCAGACCCATCCGCTCCGCCTCGGCCGCGTCGTACTGGCGGCAGAAGAACCAGATCTCGCGCGCCTTCTTCTCGCCGACGACCCGAGCGAGATAAGCCGAGCCGAACCCGGCGTCGAACGACCCGACCCGCGGACCGGCCTGGCCGAACCGCGCGGTCTCGCTGGCGATCGTGACGTCGCACAGGACGTGCAGCACGTGCCCGCCGCCGACCGCGACGCCGTTGACCGCGGCGATCACCGGCTTCGGGATGTCGCGGATGAGCTTGTGCAGGTTGCCGATCTCGAACATGCCGCTCTCGGTCGGGCCGTAGTCGCCGGTCTCCGCGCGCTGTTTGACGTCGCCGCCGGTGCAGAACGCTTTCTCGCCGGCGCCGGTGAGGATCACCGCCTGCACGTGCTTGTCCGCCCACGCCAAGCGGAACGCCTTGATCAGCTCGTCGACCGTCCGCCCGCGGAAGGCGTTGTAGCGCTCCGGCCGGTCGATCGTGACGACCGCGGCCGGACCGTCGATCTCGTACCGGATGTCCTCGAACTCCATCGTTCGCTCCCGTCTGTCGTCTGACCACGGTGACAAAATTTGACTGTCGAGTCAAGAGTTGAACTTACAGTCAACCGGTAGGCTTCCGGGACAGCGGAAAACCGGGAGGAGCAGGATGGGCGCGGTGAAACCGCCGTCCGAGCGCGTGCGGCGCAAGCGGGGCAAGCGGATCCAGGAGATCCTGACGGCGGCGGCCGAACTGTTCGGCGAACGCGGCTACGACGCGGTGAGCCTGGAGCACGTCGCCGAGCGCCTGGACGTCACGAAGGGCTCGCTGTACTACTACTTCTCCAGCAAGGACGAGCTGGGCACAGCGGCGATCGAGACGCTCGGCGACGAGTGGACGGCCCGGCTGGAGCAGTTGCTCGACCGCACCGAGGGCACGCCGGAAGCCCGGCTGCGCGCGCTGATCCACGAACACGTCACGATCGCGGTCAACGACTATCCGGCGGCGCTGCGGCTGTTCTTGATGCCGCGCGAGTGGCCGAGCGCGCAACGCGAGCGCATCAAGGAACTCCGCCTCCGCCACGACGCGCTTTTCCGCGCGCTGATCGAGGAGGGCGTGGCGAGCGGCGAGTTCACCGTCACCAGCGTCGACACCGTGCTGCAGTGCATGCACGCCGCGATGAGCCAGGCGCCGACGTGGTGCGGTGAACTGCCGTCCGCCGCGCGGGGGAAAGCCGTGGACGAGGTCGCCGATACATTGCTGGCGCTCGTCCACATCGGACAGTCCGGCTAGCTCGAACGGTGTGCTAGAGGCGGCGCGGGGCTTCGATGCCGAGCAACGCCAAGCCCTGCACGAGTGTGCGCGACGTGAGCGTGGCCAGCTGTACCCGCGAAGCGCGCAGCTCTGGCGTTTCCGCGATCAGCACCGGGCACTGTTCGTAGAAGCGCGAGAAGGTGACGGCGGTGTCGTACAGGTACGTACACAGCTTGTGCGGCGCGTACGCGGACGTCGCCGCGCTGATCGCTTCGCTGAACCGCAGCAGCGTCAGCGCGAGCGCGCGTTCCGCAGGCTCCTGAAGCAGGATCGGCGCGTCCTCGGCAGGCTCTCCGGCTTTCGCGAGGATCGACTCGATCCGCGCGTGCGCGTACTGCAGGTAGACGGACGTGTTGCCGTCCTTGGCGAGCATGCGGTCCCAGTCGAACACGTAGTCGCGTTCGCGGTCGCTGGAAAGGTCGGCGTACTTCACCGCGCCGATCCCGACCGCGCGCGCGACTTCCTGCTGCTCTTCCTTGCTGAGTTCACTCCGCTCGGCAACGACTTCCGCGGCCTGCGCCACGGCTTCGTCGAGCAGGCTGGAGAGCTTGATCGTCTCGCCGGCGCGGGTGCGCATCACCTTGCCGTCCGCGCCGAGGATCGAGCCGAACCCGATGTGCTCGGCGTGCACGCCGTCGAGCCAGCCGGCCGCACGGGCCACCGCGAAGATCATCGCGAAGTGCTGCGCCTGCGGGGTGCCGACGACGTACAGCAGGTCGGTCGCGCCGCGTTCGGCGGTCCAATACCGGATGGTGGCGAGGTCGGTGGCCGCGTAGCCGTAGCCGCCGTCGCGCTTGCGGACGATTAGCGGGAGACGGTCGCCCTCGCGGTTGGTGAAGCCTTCCGGGAACACGCAGACCGCGCCGTCGCTGATTTCGGTGAGGCCGTCGGCCTCGAGTTCGTCGACGACTTCGCCCAGGTATGGGTTGTAAAAGCTCTCGCCGTAGATGTCTTCGTCGGTGAGCGTGATGCCGAGCTTGCGGTAGGCCGCGTTGAAGTGCCGTGTCGATTCGTCGACGAGTTCCTGCCAGAAAGCGAGCGTGTCCGGGTCGCCGCCCTGGAGTTTCACCACCCGCTCGCGGGAGCGGGTCGCGAACGCCTCGTCGGCGTCGAACTTCCGGCGCGCGGCCTGGTAGAACGCGTTGAGGTCGCTGCGGTCGCCGGACGGTTCGTCCAGATGATGCTCGATGAGCATGCCGAACGGCGTGCCCCAGTCGCCGAGGTGGTTGTGCGGCAGCACCTCGTGCCCGACGAAGCGCAGCAACCTGCTGATCGCGTCGCCGAGCACCGTGGAACGCAGATGCCCGACGTGCATTTCCTTGGCGACGTTGGGACTGCTGTAGTCGAGCGCGACCCGGCGCGGCTGCTCGGCTTCGGCCACCCCGAGCCGGTCGTCGAGGGCCTGCTCGGCGACGCGCTGCTCGAGCCATTCCCGGCGCAGCACGAAGTTCAGGAATCCCGGCCCGGCGATCTCCGGCCGGTCGGCGACCCCGTCCAGCTCCAGGTTCTCGACGATCCCGGCCGCGACCTCGCGGGGCGGTTTGCCAAGCCGTTTGCCGAGGCTCATCGCCAGGTTGCACTGGTAGTCGACACCGTCGCGAGTGGACACCGCGATGAGCGCCGCGGACGGGTCGAGGTCGACGTCGAACGCGCGGCGGAGCGCTGCCACCACGCGTCGGGCCAGTTCCTCACTAACCTCGGGCTTGCGCACGGTGTCCCTCCTTCGCGTAGTCGATCGTTGAAGCCTACCGACCGCGCGCGAGCGGGTTTACCGCAGTTCACTGCCCTTCGTTTCGGGCATCCGGAGGATCACGAAGAACGCGATCGCCGCCCCGACAGCGACGTACCAGAAGAAGGCAGTGGCAGCACCAGCCGCGGACAGCGCGCTGAGCACGAGCGGCGCGGTCCCGCCGAACACGGCGACGGTCAGGTTGTACCAGGCGCCGATGCCGAGCCCGCGGAGTTCGGTGGGGAAGAGCTCGCTCATGATCGCCGGGGCGAGCGAGGTCATCGCGGTGTAGAGCGCGAGGCCGACGCAGAACACGATGAGCAGATTCCAAAATCCGGGCCGCACGAGGTAGGAGAGCGGGACGATCACGAGTGCCGTCGCGCCGGACCAGACCAGCAGCTGAGGCCGCCGCCCGTGCCGGTCCGCGAGGGCTCCCATCGGATACTGGAGGACGACGAAGAGCGCGGTCGCGATGGAAAGCGCGAGGAAGGTGTCGACGTCGTTCGCGCCGCGCCCCTTGACGGCGAAGGACGTGAGGGCGCTGAAGAAGGTGTAGTAGCACAGCGTCGAGAGCATCGAGAACCCGATGAGCTGCCCGACTGCCTTCGGATGCTGGGTGATCGTGGTGAGCAACGGCCGCTCAACGCGTCGCGCGGTCTCCTTTTTCTCGTGGTACAGCTCGGTTTCCGCGAGACTGCGGCGCAACCACAGCCCGACCAGCCCGAGCACCCCGCCGAGCAGGAACGGAATCCGCCAGCCGAACGAGCTGAGGTGCGCCTTGTCCATCGTGCGGGCGAGCACGAACCCGAGCACGGTGGCGATGAGGACCGCGGACCCGGTGGAGATGTAAAAGAACGAGGAGTAGCGCCCCCGACGTTCCTTGGGCGCGACCTCGCCGAGGTACGCGGAAGCGTTGGAAACCTCGCCGCCGAGCGAAAGCCCCTGCGCGATCCGCGCGAGCAGGAGGAGAATCGGAGCCAGCCACCCGACCTGCGCGAACGTGGGCAGCAGCCCGATCGCGACCGACCCGCCCGCCATCAGCGAAATAGTGAGAATCATGGCGGGCTTGCGCCCGTGCACGTCGGCGAACCGTCCGAGCAGCACGCCGCCGAGCGGCCGGAAGAAGAACGCGAGCGCGTAAGTGGCGAACGTGTTGATCAGCGCGAGCGTTTCGTTGCCAGGAGGGAAGAACGCGCCGGCGAAGTAGATGCTGAAGGTCGCGTAGATCGTCCAGTCGAACCACTCGAGCGCATTGCCCGCACTGGCAGCGAACAACTTCCGCACCGGCAACCGATGCCGGGCAATGCCTTCGGTCGTCGAACCGGCCATCGGGCAACCTCCACACGTCCGCACGGGCGGAACGGGACTTTGCCAGAAATGCCCGGAGATCGGTAGATCTCGGGGAAGGATGGCAGTTGGTGCTTGTCCCACTGCGGTGTGTGACGCGGGATCGCCTTCGCCGCACGGGATCGTGCGGTGGTGCAGGCTGCGGAGGATCGTGCGATGGCGGAAGCTGCACGGGCTCGTGGGGTAGTGCAGGCGTTGTCGTGCCTCGACCCGCGCTTCTCGCAACCGCGGCGGGCAGCTCGTCGAGCGCGGGCCCACTTCACCCGGCTAGTCCCGGCCCGCCGCACTCGCCAGCCAGCAGCCGCCTCCGGCCATCCCAGCCAATCCCGCCTGGCCTCGAAGCCAATCCTGCCTGGCTGCCTAGCCATCATCGCCCGGCCCCGCAGACAAGGGGGCACCCGCCAGCAACCGACCCGGCCGCCCCAGCAACCTCACACGGCCGCCCCAGCAACCTCGCCCAGCCGCCCAGACCCAGCACACCTCAAGCAGTGGTCGCCAACGCGAACGGCAACACCCCCTCCGCTCCGGCCTGGCGCAGCAGCCGCGCCGCCAGGGTCATCGTCCAGCCGGTGTCGATCAGGTCGTCCACCAGCAGCACCGGCCCGCGCGTCTGCGCGATGCTCGCCGCCACGTCCTCCGGCAGGCTCAACCCCCGCCACAGATCCGCCAGCCGCTGGGCGCTGTTCGCCTGTCGCGGCGGCGGTCCGGCCGACGCCAGTTCGCCCAGATAGTCCAGCCTGCCGATCGCCGACAGCCGCAGTGCGAGGCTGTCCACCAGTTGCGGCCGCGTCGCCGACGGGATCGCCACCACCGCCACCGGACGTTGCGCCCACTGCCATCCCGCGAGCACCTTCACGCACGCGTCGAACACCGAGTCGGGGACCTCGGCGTTCGGCGCGCCCGGGCCGAGCAGTTCGCGCAGCCGGCCACCCCAGCCCACGTCCGTGAGCCTGCCCAGCACCTGTCCCGGCTCGGCCTGCTCCTCCGTCTTGATCCGGCCCGACAGCGGCACGTCGAGCCCTTTCATCCCGCTCGGCCACTGTTTGCGCGGCGCGACCTCGACCCCGGGCCGGTCCAGCCGTTCCCGCGTGGCACCTGCGATCTCGTCGGACACCGCGGTGCTCCAGTGCTCCCCGGTGCAGTTGTCGCACCGCCCGCACGGCACCGCCTCCGGATCGTCGAGCTGCCGCCGCAGATACTCCATCCGGCACCCGCTGGTGCGGATGTACCCGAGCATCGCCTCCTGCTCGGCCGCCCGCGCGACGCTGACGCGTTCGTACCGCTCCCGGTCGTACTCCCACGGCTGGCCGGTGCTTTCCCAGCCGCCGCGCACCCGGCGCACCGCACCGTCCACATCGAGCACTTTCAGCACCATCTCCAGCCGGGACCGGGAAAGCTCGACCGACGGCTCCAGCGCGGCTGTCGAAAGTGGACGGTCGGCGTACGCGAGCGCGTTGAGCACCTGCGTGACGCGCAGCTCGTCCGGGAACGCCAGCGACCCGAAGTACGCCCAGATCGCCTTGTCCTCCCGCCCGGGCAGCAGCACCACCTCGGCCCGTTCGACGCCGCGGCCGGCACGCCCGACCTGCTGGTAGTAGGCGATCGGCGACGACGGCGCGCCGAGGTGCACCACGAACCCGAGGTCCGGCTTGTCGAACCCCATCCCGAGCGCCGACGTTGCCACCAGCGCCTTGACCCGGTTCTCCAGGAGGTCGTCCTCCGCGGCCTGGCGGTCGGCCGGATCGGTCTTCCCGGTGTAGGCGGCCACCGGATAACCGCGGTCGGACAGCAGCGCGGTGACGTCGTGCGCGGCGGCGACGGTGAGCGTGTAGATGATGCCCGACCCCGGCAGCTCCGCCAGGTGCTCGGCGAGCCAGGCCAGCCGCGCCTCGTCGCTGGGCAGTTCGGCCACGGCCAGCCGCAGGCTTTCCCGGTCGAGCGGACCGCGCAGGACGAGCGTGTCCGTCTCGCCGCCGATGCCGAGCTGCTCGGCGACATCGGTGGCCACCCGGTCGTTCGCGGTCGCGGTGGTGGCCAGCACTGGCACGCCTTCCGGCAGGTCGCCCAGCAGCGTGCGCAGCCGCCGGTAGTCCGGCCGGAAGTCGTGGCCCCAGTCCGAAATGCAGTGCGCCTCGTCCACCACCAGCAGGCCGGCGCTGGCGGTGAGCTTCGGCAGCACGCTGTCGCGGAAGTCCGGGTTGTTGAGCCGTTCCGGGCTGACCAGCAGCACGTCCACCTCGCCCGCGGCCACCGACGCCTGGACCTGGTCCCACTCCTGCGCGTTCGCCGAGTTGATGGTGGCCGCGTGGATCCCCGCCCTGGCGGCGGCGGAGATCTGGTTGCGCATCAGGGCGAGCAGCGGCGACACGATGACCGTCGGCCCCGCTCCCTGTTCCCGCAGCAGCGCGGTGGCCAGGAAGTACACCGCCGACTTGCCCCAGCCGGTGCGCTGCACGACGAGCGCGCGCCGGTGGTGTGCAACCAGTGCCTCGATGGCGGTCCACTGGTCTTCCCGGAGGGCGGCGTTGTCCCCGGCGAGCGCCCGGAGCAGGGTTTCCGCGCGGGTCCGGAGGTCTGGGGTGGTGTCGGTGATGTCCACGTCCCCCGGTCTACCCCATGCCCCCGACAATCCCGGAGCCGCCCGGACCGGAACCGACAGTTTCCGACCGGAAACGCAGAGTTATGTGACTCATGTCACAACAGTAACCTAGCTCGCAGTCGCGACGGGGAGCCCTCGCGTGCCCGCGCGTATAGGCTCACCGGCTATGTCACCACGCCGGATCGGGGTCATGGGCGGCACCTTCGACCCCGTGCACCACGGCCACCTCGTCGCGGCCAGCGAGGTCCAGTCGCGGTTCGCGCTCGACGAGGTCATCTTCGTGCCGACCGGGCAGCCGTGGCAGAAGTCCGGCCGCCGCGTCACGCGCGCCGAGGACCGCTACCTGATGACGGTCATCGCCACCGCGTCCAACCCGGTCTTCTCGGTGAGCCGGGTCGACATCGACCGCGGCGGCCAGACCTACACCGTCGACACGCTGCGGGACCTGCACGAGGAATACCCGGACGACGAGCTGTTCTTCATCACCGGGGCCGACGCGCTCGAGCAGATCCTCACCTGGCACAAGGCCGACGAGCTGTTCGACTTCGCGCACTTCATCGGCGTCACCCGGCCGGGCTACCGGCTCAACTCGCACCATCTGCCGAGCGGCAAGGTGAGCCTGGTCGAGGTCACCGCGATGTCCATCTCGTCCACCGGATGCCGCGAACGCGTCGAGCGCGGCGAGCCGGTCTGGTACCTCGTGCCCGACGGCGTTGTGCGCTACATCGCCAAGAAGGACCTCTACCGCAAGGACGCCGAGGCCTGACCGGGTACCCTCGTCCGGGCGTACCCGAAATCTTGAAGGAGCACTGTGGCAGCGACGTCCGAGGCACGGGACCTGGCGGTGGCGGCCGCGCACGCGGCGGCGGACAAGCTGGCCAGCGACGTGGTCGTCCTGGACGTGTCCGAGCAGCTCGTGATCACCGACGCGTTCGTGATCGCGTCCGCGGCGAACGAGCGGCAGGTCGGCGCGATCGTCGACAACGTCGAGGAGAAGCTCCGCATCGAGGGGCACAAGCCGGTGCGGCGCGAAGGCGCGCGCGAGGGCCGGTGGGTGCTGCTCGACTACGTCGACGTCGTCGTGCACGTCCAGCACGCGGACGAGCGCTCGTTCTACGGCCTCGAGCGGCTGTGGAAGGACTGCCCGCGGATCGAGGTCGAAGGGCTGGCCACGGTCCCCGCCGACGACACCGGCGACGCGGACGGCCCGGAGGCGTGAGCCCGCGGCGGCTGCTGCTCTGGCGGCACGGCGAGACGGACTACAACGCCGCCGGCCGCATGCAGGGACACCTCGATTCGGCGCTGACCCCGGTCGGCTGGAACCAGGCCCGCTTCGCCGTGCCCGCGCTCGCGCGGTTCGCGCCGGAGCTGGTGATCGCGTCCGACCTGCGCCGCGCCACCGACACCGCGACGGTGCTCACCGAGGCGATCGGCGTGCCGCTGCAGATCGACAAGCGGCTGCGCGAGACGCACCTCGGCGAGTGGCAGGGCCTGACCGGGGCCGAGGTCGACGAGGGCTACCCGGGCGACCGCGAGCTGTGGCGCAGCGACGCCGCGTGGGCCCCGCCGGGCGGCGAGTCCCGGGTCGACGTGGCCGAACGCGCCGCCGAAGTGGTCGACGACCTGATGCAGCCGAACTCCGGTGCCGGGGAATCGGTCCTGCTCGCCTCGCACGGCGGCCTGATCCTCGCGCTGACGGCGAAGCTGCTCGGCCTTCCGGTCGAGGTCTGGCCGTCGCTCGGCGGGATCATGAACTGCCACTGGGTCGATCTCGGCCACCGCGAGGGGAAGTGGCGGTTGCACGCGTACAACGCGGGCATCACCGGCTGACCCGATGAGCCCGCAGCTGCTCGTCTTCGGCGATTCACTCTGTTTCCACGGCCCCGAGGGCCCTTGCGCGGCCGACGATCCGCGCCTGTGGCCCAACGTCGCCGCGAACGCGTTGTCCGGACAAGCCGATCTCGTCGCAGGCATCGGCTGGACCGCACGCGACCTGTGGTGGTCTCTCACCGGCGACCCGCGCGTGTGGGCGGATCTGCGCCGCGTCGACGCTGTCGTGCTCGCTGTCGGCCACATGGACACACTGCCGTCGCCGTTGCCGACGTACTTGCGTCAGGGCCTTCGCTACCTTCGCCCCGACGGCGTGCGTCGCGTTGTACGCGGTGCCTATCTCGCTGCGCAGCCACGGTTGTCTGTCGTGATGCGCGGACGTCCTCGCGTGCTTCCTGCGCGGCTGACCGTGAGCTATCTGGACCAGTCTGTCGAAGCGTTGCGCGCGTTGCGGCCTGAGTTGCCTGTGTTCGGAATGCTGCCGTCAGTGCACCGCGCCGACGCGTACGGACGCGTACACACAGGACGCGCCGAAGCAGCCGCTGCAATCGCTTCGTGGGCCGCGCGCCGCGAAGTGCCGTTGCTCGACACGCCCGGCGTGGTTGGCGAACATGTCTTGAGCGGCGCGGGAAATCCCGACGGCATGCACTGGGGATGGGCCGGACACGAAGCAGTCGGCACCGCGATGGCGAAACTCGTTGCCCCGCACCTCGGCTCCGGCCACGTAGGCTGACGACGTGTCGGTCGCCGTGGTCACGGACTCCACCGCGCACCTGCCCGAAGGCTTCGCCGAGCGGCACTCGGTGCGGGTGGTGCCCCTGCATGTCCTCGTGGAAGGCGTCTGTTCGCTCGACGGCCTCGAGATGGGCCCCGCCGCGCTCGCGGAAGCGCTGGGGGAGCGCAAGATCGTCACGACTTCCCGGCCCACCCCGGCCGAGTTCGCCACCGCGTTTCGGGCCGCACTCGACGCTGGCGCGGACGCGGTCGTGTCCGTGCACCTGTCGAGCGAGCTGTCCGGCACCTGGGAAGCCGCAGTGCTGGCAGCGGAAGAAGTCGGCTCGGACCGGGTCCGGGTCGTCGATTCCCGCACCACAGCGATGGGTTTGGGATTCGCTGCCCTGCACGCCGCGGACGCCGCCGCTTCCGGAGCCAGCCCGGCGGAAGTCGAAGAGGTCGCGACGAAAGCGGCCGAGCGGTCGTCGACGTTGTTCGTGGTAGAGACGTTGGAACACCTGCGCCGCGGCGGCCGGATCGGCTCGGCCGCGGCGTTGCTCGGCACCGCGCTCGCGGTGAAACCGGTGCTGCACATGTCCGACGGCCGGATCCTGCCGCTCGAGAAAGTGCGCACGATGAACCGCGCGATCGGGCGATTGGTCGAGTTGTCCGTGCAGGCAGCGGGCACCGGACCGGTCGAATTGGCGGTGCATCATCTCGCCTCGCCGGAGCGAGCTGTCGAATTGGCGAACCGGCTCGAGGAAGCGATCCCGGGGTGTGCCGGGGGATGCGTGGTGTCGGAGATCGGCGCGGTCATCGGCGCGCACACCGGACCTGGCGTGCTCGGCGTGGTCGTGCAGCGCGCCTAGCTGGTTTCCTGGTTGCCGAATCGCGCGAGCAGGTGCCAGACGCGTTTGAGGTCTTGCTCGTCGTGGCCAGCGGCTTTCCCGAGTATTCGTGGATCGAGACGCCGTTCCTCGGCGAGTTCGGCACCGAGTGCGGTGAACTCCCGCTACGACGGTTCCGCTGGCCCACCAGCCGCCATCGTGGCGACGTGGGCGACCGCGCGTTCCCAAGCCTCCACTCGAATCACGGCCAAGACATCGTGATCGTGCGCTCGAAGGTGAGGTATCCGGCGCGCCGGAACGCGTTCGCCATCGGGACGTTGCCGAGATGTGTCGCCGTTCGGATGCGAGGAACGTCTTGTGCAGCAAGAATTCTGGTGCCCTCGGCGAGAATTTCGCCGAGGTAGCCATTGCCGCGATGCTCGGGCAGCGTGGCGACTCGCCATGCGGTAGGGTGCCAATTCGTCCTCGTAGTGCCGGATTACCGCTGCACGGGCGGACATCCGGGTCAGGTCGTCGCGGCTGTGCGCGTCGAGCGTTCCGTCCAAGCCGCGGATCTCTCGGAAGACCAGGCGGTTTGCGGCGGCGCGACCGGAGTCCGTGGCCGCCACTTGAAGCGCAACCGCTCGGCGAGCAGTCGCGCGCGGGTCTGTTCGAGCGCGCCCATCCGGTCTTCGACCGCGCTTCGGGTCTCGGCTTTTCCTCGCCAGTCAACGGGAATCATCCGGTTGTAGACCGGAGACCGGGTGCTGGCGGACGAGCGCGCCGGACGCGAACGCTTTTCGATCACCGGTGCCGCACGCCAAACCCGCCAGTATGGCCGCGTGCACCGACAAATTCCGGCGCGTCACCTGCGCTGACGGCCGAGTTGTCCCCAAGGGGAGGGTTGTCCACAGATCGCGCGGAACCCTCTCGCAGTCGGACCGGCCGACGCCTAGCGTCGATCGTGTGTTCGAGCACTCCGCCCGAGACCAGGGCACTCCCGTCAACGTCAGGCTCACCTGGCTGGCCGACCAGCTGGCCGCGGTCCCGCACCTCGCCGGACCCGGCAGCGGGCCGGTCCGCCGCTGGCTGCCCCTCGGCCGCGCGGGCCGGTCAGCGCGAAGCCGGACGAGTGTGTCGGCAACTGCAGACAGCCAGGAGGTGCCCGGCGGGGAACCGAATCCTCGCCTGTCCGCAGGCATGGACGGTGCGGTGGTCGACTCAAGGCGGCACTCTCGCGCAGCGGGTCCGGACACTGAGCTGTCTGCAGTTGTGGACAATGCACCGCTATTGGGCGGCCAGCTGGCGGACGGTACGCCGCTCTTGCGGCCCACGGGTCGCAAAGCCCGGTTGTCTGCACTGGCCGACAACCCGCCCCCGCCGGAAAGCTCGTTGCCCGGCGGCAAACTGGTCCGCAGCTGGCTGCCAGAACACATCGAACACCGCCTGACCCGGCGCTGGCTCCCCGGTTCGACCGGCCTGCCCGGCTTCCTGGGCCGCCGGGGAATGATCTTCGCCCTGGCATTGCTGGCAGCCGCCGCCGTCATTGCCGGAGGCCTGGCCATCTTCGGCCGCTCGCCCGCAGCCGAGATCGCCCCGCCGCTCCCGACTGCCCGTGCGCAGGTGCCACGCGCGTCGAAGACGAACGAGAATCTGGTAATCAGCGTGGTCGGGCACGTGCGTTCGCCAGGGCTAGTCACCGTGCCGTCAGGTTCCCGCGTCGCCGACGCCCTCCGCGCGGCCGGCGGTGCCAACCCAGGCGTCGACCTGACCGCGCTGAACCTCGCCCGCAAACTCACCGACGGCGAGCAGTTGGCGGTCGGTGTTCCAGCCGCGCAAGCGGCACCGGTCGGTTCAGGAGCCGCAGCCAGCAAGATCGACCTGAACTCCGCGACCGCCGAACAACTCGACAGTCTCCCGGGCGTCGGCGAGGTCACCGCCTGGCGCATCACCGACTGGCGCACCCAGCACGGCGGATTCTCGAGTGTGGAACAACTTCGCGACGTCGACGGCATTGGCGAGAGCAAGTTCCAAAAGCTCCGTGAGCAGGTGACCATCGGATGAAGCTGGAAACCGAGGAAACGGCCCGGCGTGACCACGATTTCCGTCTCGTCCCCGCTGCTGTCGCCGGATGGGCGGCCACCCTCGCCGGACTGCAACTCGGCTGGTGGGTCGCGACAGCGATCGGTGCCGTAGCGGTAATCGGCGCGGCAGTGCTTCTAGTGCGCGGCCGTGCCAGATACCTCGGTGCCGGGGGAGCGTTGCTGCTGGTCGGGCTCATTGCCGCAGTGCCAACCGCTCTGCGGATCCACGATGCATCATCCGACCCGTTGGGAGCCGCTGCCACACATGGCGTCACCGCGACGCTGCGGGTCGAGATCAGCGAGCGCCCGCGGCCGATCCACCAAGCCGGATACGCCGACCAACAGGCAGGAACCCGGTCAGTGGCGATCCCCGCCCGAGTCTCAACGGCCACAGTGGACGGTCAGCCAGTCGATTCGACGGGCCGGGTTCTGTTGCTGGCACCGGTCGCGGAATGGAGTCGTCTGTTGCCCGGCCAGGAGGTGACGACGTCCGGTCGTCTCCTGCCCGCACGCGGCGGCGAACTAACCGCAGCAGTCCTCTCCGTGCGGGCCGCACCGGCCGACATCGGCCCGGCACCGTGGTGGCAGCAAGCCGCCGCAGCTCTGCGGAACAGCTTGCATTCGCTGTGCGCGATCCTGCCGGAGGAACCGGCGGGCCTCCTGCCCGGACTGGTGCTAGGCGACACGAGCGCATTGCCGCAACGGGTCGAAGGGGAGTTCAAAGCCTCCGGACTCACCCACCTGATGGCAGTGAGCGGTGGCAACCTTGTCATCATCGGCGGAGCTGTCCTGCTGCTGTGCCGATTGGTCCGAGCAGGTCCGAGATTTTCCGCAACAGCGGCTGGAGCCTGCCTAGTGGGATTCCTCGTCCTGGTGGGTCCTGAACCGAGTGTGGTGCGGGCTGGCGTCATGGGCGGCATCGGCCTGCTCGCGCTGGCTCTGGGGCGGCGTGGTTCAGCGTTGCCCGCATTGGCCTTCGCCGTGTGCGTACTGGTGGCGTGGGATCCGACGATGGCGGGCAATTTCGGTTTCGCCCTCTCGGTTCTCGCCACGGCAGGGCTGGTGCTGTTCGCGCCGCGCTGGGCAGATTCGTTGGTACGGCGGGGAGTCCCGCCCGGTTACGCCGAAGGGCTAGCCGTGCCGCTAGCCGCGTTCGTGGTCACCGCTCCCGTCATCGCCGGAATGGCGGGCACGGTCAGCCTGGTTTCGGTCGTGACCAATGTTCTTGCGGCACCAGTGGTCGCGCCGGTCACCGTGCTGGGAGTGCTGGCAACGGTCGTCGGCCCGTGGTGGCCAGGTGCGGGGCATCTGCTGATCCATCTAGCGGATCCGGAAGCCCGATGGCTGATCACCGTCGCCCGGCATGGCGCGAGAGCGCCGGGCGCGGCGCTCTCGTGGCCCGGAGGCTGGTGGGGAGGATTGTGCGCGGCGGTCCTGCTGGTCGCAATCGTGGTGGCGGCGCGGTTTCGCCGGCTGCGGCTGCTAGTGGCGATCGGACTGGTCGTCGTGCTGCTGACAGTCGTGCCGGCCAAAGTCTTGGTGCCTGGCTGGCCGCCGGACGGCTGGGCGATGGTGGAATGCGATGTCGGACAAGGAGATGCGGTCGTCCTGGCCACGGCCGAGCCTGGTCGCGCCGTGGTCGTCGACACCGGGCCGGAGCCAGGGCCGGTCGATGAATGCCTGCGGAGGCTGGGCGTCGAACGGGTGCCGTTGCTTGTGCTGAGTCACCTGCACGCGGACCACATCGGCGGTCTCGCCTCGGTATTCGACGGACGGGCGGTCGGGGCGATCGCGGTAGGGCCAGGGCGTGCGCCCGCGTGGGCGTGGCAGTCGGTCTCCGGCGAAGCGCGGCGTCGCGGCGTGCCACTGGTGCAGTTGAGCGACGGGCAGCGGCTGGAGTGGCCGGGGCTGTCGCTTGAGGTGATCGGTCCGCGCTACGCCACTACCCGTGCACCGGCGTTGCAGGACGGCACGATGATCAACAACAGTTCGGTCGTCCTGCGCGCCGACACCGCGGCTGGCCGGGTTCTGCTGACCGGAGACGTCGAGCTGGCGGCGCAGGCGGATCTGCTTGCCGAGGGCGTCGACCTGCGGGCAGACGTCCTGAAGGTGCCGCATCACGGGTCGAGGTATTCGCTGCCGCAGTTTCTCGCGGCGGTGCGGCCGCGCACGGCGCTGATCAGTGTCGGCGCGGGCAACGGATACGGACATCCGAGCAAGTCCACAGTGGACGTTCTCGGAACGATGGGAGTGCTGGTCACCCGGACCGATATCGACGGGGACACCGCCGTTCTGCCCGGAGGAAGCGGACCGGCGGTGGTGCGCCGGGGCGAGCCGCGGGGTCCGCCGCGGTAGTGCGGCGGACCCCGGGCCGGTGCGTCAGTAGCCGAGTGCCTTGGCGACGGCCGCGGCGGACGGCGGCACGGTGGCCTTCGGGCCGATGTGGTTCTCGACCGCGTCGAGGGTCTTGAGGCCGTCGCCGGTGATGAGGAGGACGGTTTCCGCGTCCGGGTCGAGCTTGCCGGTTTCGACGAGCTTCTTCGCGGTCGCCACGGTGACGCCGCCCGCGGTCTCGGTGAAGATGCCTTCGGTGCGCGCGAGCAGCCGAATGCCTTCGACGACCTCTTCGTCGGTGACGTCCTCGATCGCGCCGCCGGTGCGGTTGACCACGTCGAGCACGTACGGGCCGTCGGCCGGGTTGCCGATCGCGAGCGAACGGGCGATGGTGTCCGGCTTCACCGGCTGGACCACGTCGTGGCCGTTGCGGTACGCGGTGGAGACCGGCGAGCAGCCCGTGGCCTGCGCGCCGAACACCTTGTACGGGCTGGCGTCCACGAGACCGAGCTGGCCCAGCTCGCGGAAACCCTTGTCCACCTTGGTGAGCTGGGAACCGGAGGCGATCGGCACGACGATCTGCTCGGGGATGCGCCAGCCGAGCTGCTCGGCGACCTCGTAGGCGAGCGTCTTCGAGCCCTCGGAGTAGTACGGGCGGACGTTGACGTTCACGAACGCCCACTTCGGGTGCTCGCCGGCCAGTTCGGTGGCGAGCCGGTTCACGTCGTCGTAGTTGCCGTCGACGGCGATCAGGTCGCCGTCGTAGACCGCGGTGGTGAGGATCTTCGCGCGTTCGAGGTTCTTCGGGATCAGCACGACCGACCGCCAGCCGGCGCGGGCCGCCGCGGCGGCGGTCGCGTTGGCCAGATTGCCGGTCGAGGGACACGCCAGGACCTCGAAACCGAACTCGCGGGCGGCCGCGAGCGCGACGGCGACCACGCGGTCCTTGAACGAGTGCGTCGGGTTGCCGGTGTCGTCCTTGACCCACACGCGCTTGAGGCCGAGCTCCTTCGCGAGCCGGTCGGCGCGCACGAGCCGGGTGCAGCCGGGTTCGGTGTTCGGGGTCTCCTCGACGGTCGAGGGGACGGGAAGGAGCTTCTTGTAGCGCCAGATGTTGCGCGGGCCCGACTCGATGTCCTCGCGGCGGACGCGGCCGAAGTCGTAGGCGACCTCGAGCGGCGAGAAGTCGTCGACGGAGACGAATTCCGGAGCGAGCGGCTGCCGGTGCCCTTCTTCCTTCGACACCAGTTCGACGGCCGGACCGAGGTCGATCGTCTTATTGGCGGAGGTGGCGCTGAGGGCTGCAGTCATCGCGAGGTTCCTTTCCTCATCTGCCCCGCCGAAGCGGGCCGGAATTGGCACCGTGGTCGTCAGCTACCCCGCGATCGCGGGATGACAGGCTGTACGCCGGTTGCCGGGGCTTCGTCGGGCCGTTCCCTCTGCCCCTCTGGATGAGCGGTATTCGGTTGTCGGAGCGCCGGTGGGCGCGTCCTCGGCTACACCGTACGACATCCCGATCAGCTCGTGCCACGGAGGCGGCCCACATCACCGGAGCGGGCGGCCCGGCGGCCGGGTGAGAAGATGGCCGGGTGACCACCGCACCCGCGCCGCTGCACCTCGTCACGGGCGAGGAAGAACTGCTCATCGAACGGGCTGTGCGAGCGTCCCTCGACGCGGCCAAAGCCGCGGACCCGACGGCCGACCTCACGCGCATGCGGGTGTCCGATCTCACACCGCCTGTGCTGGCCGAGCTGGTGAGCCCGTCGCTGTTCGCCGAGGGGCGCGTGATCGTGCTCGAGTCGGCGCAGGACATCTCGCAGGAGCTTTCCGACGCGGTCCTCGCGTACGTGAAAGCGCCTGCCGACGGCATCGTCCTCGTGGTCGTGCACAGCGGCGGCGGGCGGAGCAAAGCCGCCAAGGCGCTGCCGGGCGCGTTGAAAAAAGCGGGCGCGGAAATCACCGAATGCCCGAAGCTCACCAAACCGGCCGAGCGCGAGGCGTTCGTCCGCAACGAGGTGCGCCGCGCGGGCGGCAAGATCGACGCCGCGGGCCTGATGGCACTGCTCGACTCGGTCGGCTCGGACCTGCGCGAACTGTCCTCGGCGGCGACGCAGCTGGTCGCCGACACCGGGGGAGTCGTCGACGAGCGGGCGGTCCGCCGTTACCACACCGGACGCGCCGACGTGACCGGCTTCGCGGTGGCGGAGAAGGCCGTCGCGGGCGACCGGGCCGCCGCGATGGAGTCGCTGCAGTGGGCGATGCAGCTGGGCGTCCCGCACGTCCTGATCGCCGACGCGCTGGCCGACGCGGTTCGCACGATCGCTCGCGTGTCCGCGGCCGGGCGCGGCAACCCGAACCAGATGGCGGGCGAACTCGGCATGCCGCCGTGGAAGATCCGCAAGGCGCAAGGGCAGTCCCGCGGCTGGGGCCAGGACGGCCTGGCGACCGCGATGCGCGTCGTGGCGCGGCTGAACGCCGAGGTCAAGGGCGCGGCGGCCGACGCGAACTACGCGCTGCAGCGCGCGGTCCTCGACGTGGTCGCGGCCAAGGGCGACCGCTGACGTCCCAGTTCCGGGAACGCCTTGAGGACAGCCAGGCCGGTCCCCAGGACACGGAAAAGGCCCGGCAGCCGAAGCCGCCGGGCCTTCCGGAAAGACTGCGCTCAGAGCTGGTTCGCGCGCTTCGCGAGAGCCGACTTCTTGTTCGCGGCCTGGTTGGCGTGGATGACGCCCTTGGTGACGGCCTTGTCGAGCTTGCGAGCGGCGTCGCGCTGCAGTTCGAGGGCCTTGTCCTTGTCACCGGCTTCGGCGGCCTCGCGGAACTTGCGGATCGCGGTCTTCACCGAGGACCGGATCGCCAGGTTGCGCTGCCGCGCCTTCTCGTTCGTCGTGATGCGCTTGACCTGCGACTTGATGTTGGCCATGGAGGCGTTCCTCTTTCACTCGGTGAAGGTCGTTGCCGCGTTCGTGTGGCTCCGGATCAGTCCCGAGGGACTGCCGGGTTTCCTCCCTGACGGAATGCCGCACGGCAACAGTCGAAAATCTTAACAGCCCTGTTCGCGGCGTTGTCGACGGCCCCGGAGCAGGTAAACGTTCGGCATCGCGGCCCCGTCTCGGTTACGGTGGGGTCCGGTAGTGCCTAGGGTTCCGTCGCCTGCCCGTGGTCCCGCAGAGCGGGTCGCGAAGACAACGAGGGCGGGCGGGCCTGGTCCGAGCGGCACCTTCGGCGGGAGACAGAGCCCCGCCGTTCATCTGACGGGACAAAAGCCTGGAGGACCCGGTCTTCAGCGTGCGCTGAATACCTGAAGGGGTCCGGATGAACACCACAGCCCTCGCCATGGTCCTCGTCGCCGCGGTCGTGCACGCCGTGTGGAACCTTGCCGCCAAACGGGTTTCCGGCGGCCCGCGGTTCGTCTGGCTGTACTACACGGTCTCCGCGGCGGCGATGCTCCCGGTGATCGCGGTCGCGCTGGCCGTCGAACCGGAACGTCCACAGTGGACCTGGCTGCTCGCCGCCGCGGGCACCGCGGTCCTGCACGTGGCGTACGGGATCGTGCTGCAGCGCGGATACGAGGTCGGCGACCTGTCCATCGTCTACCCGCTGGCTCGCGGGACCGGGCCGCTGGTGTCGGTGCTCGTGGCCGTCACGGTCCTGGGCGAACGGCCGGGCGTGCTCGGGCTGATCGGGGCGTTCCTCGTCGTCGCGGGCGTCCTGGTGATCAGCCTCGGCGGCGGCACCGGCAACGCCCGGGCCCGCCGCGCGGGGGTGTTCTACGGCGTCGCGACCGGCGTCGTCATCGCCGCTTACACGCTCTGGGACGCGCACTCGGTCACGTCGCTCGGCGTGCCTCCGCTCGTCTACTTCGGCGGCGGCGCGATCGGTCAGAGCATCCTGCTCGCGCCGACCGCGGCGCGCGGCCGGTCGGAGATCAAGCGGCTGTGGCGCGACCACCGGCGGGAGGTGCTGATCGTCGGACTCGCCTCGCCGGCCAGCTACTTGCTGGTCCTGTACGCCCTGCGGATCGCGCCGGTCAGCCTGGTCGCGCCGGCGCGCGAGCTGTCGATCGTCTTCGGCGGGGTCGCCGCCTGGCTCGTGCTCCGCGAGCGCAACGCGGTCCGCCGCCTCGCCGGATCGCTGGTCGTGCTGGCCGGGATCGCTGCGATTGCGGTCGCCTGAGCCGCTCGGGTAGGCAGGAACCATGGACGTACTGAGCAGCCGGGTGCTGATCCACCCCCGCGACCACGAGGTGTCCACCGCGTTCTACCGCGACGCTCTCGGCCTCGCGATCGAGCGCGAGTTCCCCGGCGGCACGCGGTTTTTCGCCGGCGGCGGGTCGATCGAGGTGGTCGGCACGGGCGAGGAGGGGCCCGGTCCGGACGTCAATCTGTTCCTGCAGGTCCGCGATCTCCCCGCGACGCTGGCCGAACTGGCCGGACGCGGGGTCGAACCGGTGCGTGAAGCCCGGCGCGAGCCGTGGGGCACCGACGAGGCGTGGATCGCCGACCCGGACGGGCTGCGGATCGTGCTCGTCGAGGTACCGGAGGACCATCCGTTGCGCCGCGACAAGCGCTAGCCCGGTTTCACGGCCCGGAGCTGGGCGGCGAGCGCGGCGAATCCGGGCGGGTCCCAGGTCCAGGTCTGCAGGTCGGTGAATCCCGCTGCGGCGGCTTCGTCGGCCAGTTCGTGCCGCGTCACCGGAAGCCACTTCTCGTGCGCCGAAAGCAGCAGCCGTCCGCCCGGCCGGAGCACGCGGAACAGCTCGGCGAAGGCCGCCGGGCGGTCCTCCCAGAACTGGACGTTGTTCACGGTCAGCACGACGTCGGCGGACGCGTCCGCGCAGCCGGTCCGGGCCGCGCTGCCCGCGCGCACCTCGGCGCGGTCGCCGCAGCGGTCCGTGCAGAGGTCGCGCATCTGCGGGGAGGGTTCGACGCCGATCACCTCGCCGGCGAGTTTGCTCGCCGCGTCGAGGCCGACCCCGGGCCCGGGGCCGACGACGAGAACGGTCTCGTCGGGTTCGAGGCGCGCCAGGTCGACGATGCGGTGCTCGGTCGTGGCGTTGCCGATCGCCATCAGCTTGCCGCCGAGCCTGCCCAGCAGCCCGCTGGGATGGCCGAAAGCCCGGTCGAGCGCGGCGTCGAGCACGCCGGGGCCGGGCGGCGAGGGGGAGGGTGAAGTGCTCATGCTTCGAGGTCATCACGAGACGAGCGGGGCCGCATCGGGGATGACCCCCACCCGCACCCGGAGGTCCATGGGACGATGGGGTACGGACATCCCCCACCATCCCGAGGACAGCCCGAGTGACAGCGCCCAAGACGTTCGCCGACACCACCTTCACGCCGCCGGAGTTGATCCGCAACTTCTGCATCATCGCCCACATCGACCACGGCAAGTCGACGCTGGCGGACCGGATGCTGCAGCTCACCGGCGTCGTCGAGGAGCGGGCCATGCGCGCGCAGTACCTCGACCGCATGGACATCGAGCGGGAACGCGGCATCACGATCAAGGCCCAGAACGTCCGGCTGCCGTGGCAGGTGGACGGCAAGGACCACGTCCTGCACCTGATCGACACGCCCGGCCACGTGGACTTCACCTACGAGGTCTCGCGGGCGCTCGAAGCCTGCGAGGGCGCGATCCTGCTGGTCGACGCCGCGCAGGGGATCGAGGCGCAGACGCTCGCGAATCTGTACCTCGCGCTCGAGAACGACCTGCACATCATCCCGGTGCTGAACAAGATCGACCTGCCCTCGGCGGACCCGGAGAAGTACGCGGCGGAGATCGCGCACATCATCGGCTGCGAGCCCTCGGACGTGCTGCGCGTGTCGGCGAAGACCGGCATGGGCGTGACCGAGCTGCTCGACGAATGCGTGCGGCAGGTCCCGCCGCCGGTCGGCGACGCGGACGCGCCAGCCCGCGCGATGATCTTCGACTCGGTCTACGACACCTACCGCGGCGTCGTCACCTACATCCGCGTGGTGGACGGCAAGATCACGCCGCGCGAGAAGATCAAGATGATGTCGACCGGGGCGACGCACGAACTGCTCGAGGTCGGGATCATCTCGCCGGAGCCGAAGGCCAGCAAGGGACTCGGCGTCGGCGAGGTCGGCTACCTGATCACCGGCGTGAAGGACGTGCGCCAGTCGAAGGTCGGCGACACCGTGACGTCCGAGCGGCACGGCGCGACGGAACCGCTCGCCGGGTACCGCGAACCGAAACCGATGGTGTTCTCCGGGCTGTACCCGGTGGACGGCTCGGACTACCCGGAGCTGCGCGAGGCGCTGGAGAAGCTGCAGCTCAACGACGCCGCGCTGACCTACGAGCCGGAAACGTCGGTCGCGCTGGGCTTCGGCTTCCGCTGCGGCTTCCTCGGCCTGCTGCACCTGGAGATCACCCGGGACCGGCTGGAGCGCGAGTTCGGCCTCGACCTGATCTCGACCGCGCCGAACGTGGTGTACCGCGTGGTGCTGGAGGACCGCAGCGAGGTCGTCGTCACGAACCCGTCGGACTGGCCGACCGGGCTCAAGATCGCCGAGGTGCACGAGCCGGTGTCGAAGGTGAGCATCCTCGCGCCGTCGGAGTTCGTGGGCACGATCATGGAGCTGTGCCAGGCGAAACGCGGCACCCTGCTGGGCATGGACTACCTGTCCGAGGACCGCGTCGAGCTGCGCTACACGATCCCGCTGGCGGAGATCATCTTCGACTTCTTCGACACGCTGAAGTCACGCACGCGCGGCTACGCGTCGCTTGATTACGAGGAGTCCGGCGAGCAGGTGGCGGACCTGGTGAAGGTCGACATCCTCCTGCAGGGCGAGACGGTGGACGCGTTCTCCGCGATCGTGCACAAGGACGCCGCTTACACGTACGGAAACCGGATGGCGACGCGCCTGCGGGAACTGATTCCGCGCCAGCAGTTCGAGGTCCCGATCCAGGCGGCGATCGGCTCGCGGATCATCGCGCGCGAAACGATCCGCGCCATCCGCAAGGACGTGCTCGCCAAGTGCTACGGCGGCGACATCTCGCGGAAGCGGAAACTGCTGGAGAAGCAGAAGGAAGGCAAGAAGCGGATGAAGACCGTCGGCCGGGTGGAGGTGCCGCAGGAGGCGTTCGTCGCGGCACTGTCCACTGAGGACAACGGGAAGAACAAGAAGTAGCGTCACTTTCGGGTGAACGGCGGCTCCGGGTTTCCGGGGCCGCCGTTTTTTGTCGGTGGTGGCTGGTGTTCTCAATTGCGGACAGGGAGTCTCTGGCGCGAACAGGGAAAGGAGAGCACCATGACGGTTATGGCGGAAATCCAGAATCCTCCCGGGTCGGGGCCCATGACGGTGCACGACCTCGAGGGGATGCCGGATGACGGCCGTCGCTACGAACTCATCGACGGGACGCTCCTCGTGAGCCCCGCGCCAGGTCTGAGACACCAGACGATCGGCTATCAGTTGTACGGCGTGCTTTACGCAGCCTGCCCCGAGGACATGTTCGTCGTCGGTGCGCCGTTCGCTGTGCATGTGGGCGACCGGATAGAACTTCAGCCGGATGTGCTGGTCGGCCGGACCGAGGACTTCACCGCCAAGGATCTTCCAGTGCCGCCGGTTCTCGCAGTCGAGGTCTTGTCGCCGAGCACGTCGATTCACGACCTGAACACCAAGAAGGCGCTCTACGAACGGCTACGCGTGCCGAGCTACTGGGTGATCGACCCGGCGGCGCCTGAACTGACTGCCTTCGAACTTGACGAGGACGGCAGTTACTGCCAGGTCGCCAAGGCGGCGGGAGCTGAGGTGTTCGAAGCGCAGCGGCCGTTCCCTGTCCGCGTCGTGCCCGAGGTACTCGCCGGAAGGAGCTAAACGGTTCGGACGGCCTGCTTCATTGTGCGCGTCATGAGAAGTGCTCAGCCGTTCCCGATGATCTTGCCCACTTCCACGAACACCGCGGCTCGGCGTTCGGCGGCCATCACGCGGTCGTACTCCGCCCAGTCGTCGTGGGTGCCGGTGGCGGCGCGGAACACCTCGCGCAGCAGCGGCGGGAGGCCGTCGGCCGGGAAGGCGGGGTCGGGATCGTCCGGGCCGATCAGGCGGACCGGGCCGGTCACCGAGAGCCAGCGCCAGCCTCGGCGGAACGTGACGGTCGCGTGGCCGTTGCGGCGCAGCAGGGCGAGTTTGCGTGCGCCGCCGACGGCGACGAAGCCTACGCTCGGCTTGCCGGTCACCGGGTCGTCCAGGATGCCCGCGTTCACGACGGACGCGTGCACGGTGCCGTCGGCGCGGGTCGTGGCCACGGTGGCGAGGCCGTTCTCCTGCACCGTCAGTGCGCGGAGCTGTTCCAGGGTTGCCGTCATGCTCTTCTGCAACGCGGCGGCGGCCCGGCGCATTTCCGGTACGGCACTAGGCTCGGGGACATGTTCGATGATCTCGAGTTCCCGGTGATCGTGGCTCCGATGGCGGGCGGGCCGACGACTCCGCAGCTGGTCGGCGCCGTCACGGACGCGGGCGGGTTCGGTTTCCTCGCCGCGGGCTACCTCAGCCCGGAGACGCTGGACGCCCGGATCGCGCAGACCGCCGACCTCACCGGCGGCCGGTTCGGCGTGAACCTGTTCGTCCCCGGCGGCCGGTCGGTGGCCGACCTCAGCGCGCACCGCGAACGGTTGCTCGCCGAGGCCGTCCGCTACGGAGTCGAACTCGGCGAACCGGTCTGGGACGACGACGAGTACCCGGCGAAGCTCGACCTCGTCGTGCGGCACCGGGTTCCGGTGGTGTCGTTCACCTTCGGCGCGCCGACGTCCGCCGAGGTGCAGCGGATCCACGAGGCGGGCGGCAAGGTCGCGGTCACCGTCACGAACCCGGAGGAAGCCGACCTCGCTGCCGCGCGCGGAGCCGACGCGCTGGTCGTGCAGGGCTTCGAAGCCGGCGGGCACCGAGGGCTGTTCATCGACGACCCGGGCAACCCGGCCGGCGGCGAGGAGTACGGCCTGCTCGCGCTGCTGCGGTTGCTCGGCGCGCGGACGAGCCTGCCCCTGGTCGCCGCCGGGGGACTGGTCAACGGCGCCGACGTGGCAGCGGTGCTGGCCGCCGGTGCGTCGGCGGCGCAGCTGGGCACGGCTTTCCTGCTCGCGACGGAAGCCGGCACCGGCGACACCCAGCGACGCGCACTCGCCGAAGCTGGCCGGCCGACGGCGTTCACGCGCGCGTTCAGCGGACGTCCGGCGCGGGGCATGGTGAACCGCGTCCTGAGCGACCTCTCCGCCGATGCCCCCGCCGCCTACCCGCAACTGCACCACCTGAGCAAGCCGGTCCGCGGGGCGGCCGCCAAAGCCGGTGACCCGGAGGCGATGTCGCTGTGGGCTGGCCAGACGTACCCCCTCGCCGGTGACGGTTCGGCGGCCTCGATCGTCGCCCGCCTGCGCACCGAGGCAAAGGCAGCGGCGGAACGGCTCGACCGGTTGCGCTGAGACCTCCGGCGGCGAGGGCTGGGGCTGCGACGGCTTGGTCGGTTGCGTTGAGTGCCTGCTGCGGTGGGTACCGGGGTCACGGTGGCTCCGCGGTTGCGTTGGAGAGCCCGCCGCGGCGAGGGCAGGGGACCACAACGGCTTGGCGGTTGCCGTCATCCGGTCGCGCGTCGGAGTTCCTGGCCGTGGAATCCCTCAGCAGTCATGCCTTCGCGGGCTGACTCGGCGGCGAAGCAGATCGAGCAACTATGCGTGATCCAGCCGCGGAAAACTGTGGAGACGAAGTGCGCTCGTAGACCGGGAACGATGCCCGATCGTGCACGGACACCGCGCGAGTCCCCGAGCATACGAGCCCCAGGAGCGAGATCACCAGCAGCACAAAAAGAAACGCGGGGGACGCCACCAAAAGGCGTCCCCCGCATCACAACCCGCTCAACCAGGCGAAAGCGGTCAGTCCGAAGTGGACTTCAACCCGCCCTGCTCGTCGTCGCCGGAGCCGCGTTCCATTGCGGAGTGGCGTTTGCCGTAGGCGAAGTAGATGGCCATGCCGATCACGAACCAGATCGCGAAGCGCAGCCACGTTTCCGGCTTCAGGAACGTGATCAGCCAGATCGAGAACACCACACCGATGATCGGGACCACCGGCATGCCGGGGGTCTTGAACGTGCGCGGGAGGTCCGGGCGCTTGTAGCGCAGCACGATCACCGCGATGCACACGACCACAAAAGCCAGCAGGATGCCGATGTTCGTCAGTTCCGCGGCCTCGCCGATGGGCAGCACGCCGGCGATCAATGCCGAAGCGCCGCCCAGGATCCACGTGATGCGGGACGGGACCTTGCGCACCGGATGGGTCTTCGAGAACCACTTCGGCAGCAGGCCGTCTCGGCTCATCGAGTAGCCCACGCGGGTCGCGCCCATCAGGAATGTGAACAGGACCGTCAGGATGCCGATGATGGCACCCACCGCGATGATCGCGCCCAGCCAGCCGAGGCCTACCTTCGCGAACGCGCTCGAGAAGGCCGCTTCCGGGTTGATGTCGGTGTACTTCACCATACCGGTCAGGACCAGGCAGGCCAGCACGTACAGCACCATCGAGATCGCCAGCGAGTAGATGATCGCCTTCGGCATGTGTTTCTGGGAGTCCTGCGACTCTTCCGCCGCGGTGGACATGGCGTCATAGCCGAAGACCGCGAAGAATACCGTTGCCGCACCAGTGAATGCACCGCTGAGACCGAACGGGAAGAAGTTGCTGTAGTTGCCGCTCTGGATGTGGAAGGCGCCGACCACGATCACCAGCAGCACCAGGCCGACCTTGAGGTACACCAGCAGCGTTTCGAAGCGCGCCGCGTTTTTCATGCCCTGGTTGAGAATGAAGGCGATCAGCAGGCAGAGCAGCACCGCGAACAGGTTGACCTTGTAGGACCCGGACGGGACGCCCGCCGGTTCCGTTCCTGGTGCGCCGGACATCCAGTGCGGCAGCGACACGTGCAGGAAGCCCAGCAAATCGTTGAAATAACCGGAAATGCCGATCGCGACCACGGACACGATCGCGGTGTATTCCAGCAGCAGGTCCCAGCCGATGAACCAGCCGACGATCTCGCCGAGCACCGCGTAGCCGTAGGTGTAGGCCGAACCCGCGCGCGGGATGAGGCCGGCGAACTCGGCGTAGGAGAACGCCGCCGCGGCGCTCGCGATGCCCGCGATCAGGAACGAGATCAGCACGGCCGGGCCCGCGGTCTTGTTCGCGACAGCCCCGGCGAGCGAGAAGATGCCCGCGCCGATGATGCCGCCGACGCCGATCGCGGTCAGCTGCCGCAGGCCTAGCGTGCGCTGCAGGCCGCTTTCGCCGACGCTCTCGATGGTTTCGATCGGCTTCCGCCGGAAGATCCCGGACCCGGAGCCCAGGTTAGGGCCGCCGCGCGGAGCTGACATCGATGTCTCCTCAGACTGGTGGTTCGCCGAGCCCGGGTTCCGGGCCCTGGCAGGGCACCGTACCCGGAGGCGCCGCGCCTGTCACCGACTCCATAGTGTGACGATCTCGGCGGCCCTGCGTCACCCAGTCGCGGAATCGTCCTCGACGTCGCTGACCGTGGGCGCCGGGCGCGCGGCCGAGCGGACCGCGCCCGCGGCGAAGAACGCGAGCAGCTCCGCGACCTCGGCCGGGTCGTCCAGCTGCGGGCAGTGGCCCCAGTCCTCGCGGACGACGAGCCTGCTGTGCGGCACCAGGGTGTGCAGCTTCCGCCCGGACGCGGCCGTCACCAGCTTGTCCTTGCCGCACGCGACCGCGAGCAGCGGGATCTTGATCTGGTCGAGCCGGTAGGCGTCGGCCAGCTCCGCGACGAGCTGCCGGGCCTGTTCGAGCCGGGACGTGGTGGCCCGGTAGTCGGGGAACAGCGTGGTGAACCGCCGGACCTGGCCCGCGTCCGCGTGCCGCGAGTCGGCGTAGAGGATCCGCGGCACGAGCTGTTCGGCGACCGCGCGGACCAGGAAACCCGGCACCGGCAACGGAAGCGAGGAATACAGCCGCAGCGGCAGCGGATTGCGCCCGACCGTGCGCACCAGCCACGAGTCGACGAAACCGGGCGCGGCGATCGACACCGCGCCGGTGGTCGGCAGCCGGTGGTTCTGCGCCGCGCGCAGGCTCATCGTGCCGCCGAGCGAGTTGCCCGCGAGCACGACCGGGCCGAGCACGGCCTGCTCGCGCACCACCGCGGCGGTGAACGCGTCGAGCTGGGGCAGCATCGGGCCGGGGCGCAGCGGCTGCGCGTCGCCGAAACCGGGAAGGTCGACGGCGATCGCGGCGATGCCCGCGGCGGCTAGTTCTCCGAGTACCGGACGCCACGTGTCGGCACTGTCGCAATACCCGTGGAGCAACACGAGCCGCGGAGCGCGCGGTTTCTCGGCACCCTTGCGGCGCGTGCGCTTCGGTGCGGGCGCCTCGGCGACGGCGGGCCCGACCTCGAGCACGCGCGTGCGGATCCCGGCGAAGCGCCGGAACGACTCCCGGACGGGCGCCGGGTCGCTGGGGTGCCGGCCGCCCCGGTCGGCGGGTGCGGGCCGCTGCGTCGCGGTCATGTTCTCCAGGTTAACCGCCCAAGGTCGAGTTCTGGTGGAACTTCGGGGGTCACTATCTGATTGCGAAGCAGGGGTGTTGACGATTCACCGGAGAACAGGTAAAAGCGCTGGCCCAGGCTCGTTCGACGAACAAAAGCCCAGGCCAGCGCGGTGCGACCAGGATCAGCGGGTGAAGACGATCTTGCCCGCGGTCTCCCCGGCGGCCATCGCGGCGAATCCCGCGGGGGCCTCCGTGAGGGGGAGCTCGGTGCCGATCTGCGGCTTGATGCCCTTCAGATCGAGGTAGGCGAGCAGGTCGGCCAGCTCGTCGCGGGTGCCCATGGTCGAGCCGAGGACCCGCAGCTGCAGGAAGAACACGCGCTGCAGATCGGCCGACGGGTCGGGGCCGCTGGTCGAACCGGACACCACGACCACGCCGCCGGGCTTCAGCGACTTCAGAGTGTGTCCCCAGGTGGCCTTGCCGACGGTCTCGAACACCCCGTCCACCCGCTCGGGCAGCCGCGCGCCGGACTCGAACGTCTGGTGCGCGCCGACGCTCTCGGCCAGCGCGCGCTTCTCCTCGGTGCGCCCGGTGACCCACACGCGGAACCCGGCCGCGCGGCCGAGCGCGATCAGCGCGGTCGACACCCCGCCGGACGCGCCCTGCACCAGCATCGTCTGGCCGGGCCGCAGACCCGACTTCACGAACAGCATCCGGTACGCGGTGAGCCACGCGGTGCCCATCGTCGCGCCCTCGGCGAAGCTCAGGCCGGCCGGCTTCGGCACCGCGTTGCGGGCCGGGACCACGACCTGGTCGGCGAACGTGCCCTGGTGCTTTTCGGTGAGCAGGGTGCGCTTCGGGTCGAGCGTGTCGTCGCCCTGCCAGCCCGGCGCGTTGATCACCGAATGCAGCACGACCTCGGTGCCGTCGTCGAGCGTTCCCGCTCCGTCGCAGCCGAGGATCATCGGGAACTGGTCGGGCTTGATGCCGACGCCGCGCAAGGTCCACAGGTCGTGCATGTTCAGGCTGGCGGCTTTGACGTGCACCCGGACCCAGCCTTCGGGCACCTCGGGTTCCGGCCGCTCGCCGACGACCAGCGAATCGAGCGGGGACTCGGCGTTGGGTTCCTGCGCGTATACGGCGAACATGGCAGCAACCTACCTCCCCTGCCCGACCCGGCGCAGTCGAGCGCGCGTAGGCTCACACTCGTGTTCGAGGGCCTGGCCAACTGGTGGGACGGGGTCGAGCTGTGGCTTGCCCAAGCCTGGTTCCCCGTGCAGTTCGTGCTGGTGATGGCGGTGCTCGTGCCGCTGTGCCTGCTCGCCGCGTGGGCCATCGACAAGCTGGTCGAACGCTTCGGCCGCTGGTTCGGCACGGCCCGTGACGACGACGGTCCCGGCCGCTCCTAAGCTGGCACACCATGGTCAACCGTAGGCGGATCACCGCTGCGCTCGTCGGTCTCCTCGTGCTGGTGCTCGGCGGGTGGCTCGTCAAGGAAACCGCCGGCTCCTCGGATTCGCCGGCGCCCTCGTCCTCGTCGGGCGCTCCCGCCGCCGCTTCCGGGAAGGTGCCGGGGGCGGACTCCAAGCTGCCGGTCAAACCGCTGTCCTCGCTGCCTTCGCAGGCGAAGGACACGTGGAACCTGATCCAAAAGGGCGGGCCCTACCCGTATCCGCGCAATGACGACGTCGTCTTCCAGAACCGGGAAAAGGTGCTTCCCGCGGAGAAGAACGGCTATTACCACGAGTACACCGTGAAAACGCCGGGCAGCCCGGACCGAGGGGCGCGCAGGCTGATCACGGGGGCGGGGAAAGAGTTGTATTACACAGCCGACCATTACGCGTCGTTCGTCGTTGTGGATCCCGCGCGGTGAGCGGGGAGACGGCGCAGGCCGCGGCGGACGCGGCGTTCGCGCGCGGGGCTTATCCGCACCGGGTCGACGGAACGCGGACGCTGGACAAACTGTCGGCGCTGGACGCGATCGGCGAGGCGCTTTCCTTCCCGTCTTATTTCGGGCGGAATCTGGACGCCTTGTACGACATGCTCACGGATTTGTCGTGGCTGCCGGCCGGCGAGCACGTGCTGATCTGGACCGGGTCGGACGGGTTGAAGGCGGCCGAGCCCAAGGCGTATCTGGCGGTGCGGAGCGTGCTTTCGGACGCGCAGCGGGCGATGGGCTCCGGGGCGCATCGGCTGACTTTGGTGCTGGTGGATTCTTAAAAAAGCCGTGAGGGGAACCCCGGGGTTCCCCTCACAGGCAGCGTCAGTCCTGCGGGACCCAGTTCGGCTTGCGCTTCTGCGCGAAGGCCTGGATGCCTTCCTGCCCTTCCTCGCTCGCGAAGAAGCCCGCGGACAGGGCGTTCATGTCGGCGAAGCCTTCGGCCGGGGTCGCCGGGCGCGGACGGGCCAGCAGCTCCTTCGTGGCGGCCAGGGCCTTCGGGCCGCCGAGGGTCAGCGACTTGAGGTAGCCCTCGACCGTCTTGTCCAGGTCTTCCGCCGGGACGCAGGCGTTCAGCAGGCCGATCTCCACCGCGCGCTTCGCGTCGAAGACGTCGCCGGTCAGGAAGAGTTCGTGCGCGGCCCGCGCGTTCAGCCGCGGGAGCACCGTCAGGCTGATGACCGCCGGGATGACGCCGATCCGGACCTCCGAGAAGGCGAACGTCGCTTCCGGGACCGCGACCGCGATGTCGCACGCGGCGACCATGCCGATGCCGCCCGCGCGAGCCGGGCCCGCCAGCCGCGCGACGACCGGCTTCGGGCTCGTCCACAACTGGTCCAGGATCCGCGGGAACTCGTTCACGCCCTGGTCGGACGAACCGGCGCCGCGGGCCTCCTTCAAGTCCATGCCCGCGCAGAAGACCGGGCCGGTGTGGGTCAGCTGCACCACGCGCACCGAGTCGTCCTCGCGAGCCTTCGTCAGCGACTCGCTCAGTTCCCGCCGCAGCTGCGCCGACAGCGCGTTGCGGTTGTGCGGGGAGTCCAGGGTGATCGTGGCGATGCCGGCCGCCACCTCGTAGTGCACCAGTTCGTCAGCCATGCCTGACACTTTCGCACACCGTCCGTCCAGGAGCGGGTGTGAAGTTCATGCACGAAAACTCGTGCATCAAAACTCGTGCACCGCTACCTTGGGGGCATGGCAGAACCTCGTCGCGCTGATCTGAAGGCGCTCAAGGCGCTCGCGAACCCGTTGCGGCAGCGGATACTCGAACTGCTGGCCTCGTCCGGACCGGCGACCTCCACGACGCTCGCCGAGCGGCTGGGCGTGACCAGCGGCGGGACCAGTTACAACCTGCGAGTGCTGGCGGAGAACGGGTTCGTCGAGGAGCTTCCCGAACGTGCGCGCGGGCGGGAGCGCTGGTGGCGTGCCGTGCCGCATGACGTGCGGTTGCCGCCTGCCGAGGACGATCCGGCGAAGGCGGCGATCGGCGAGCTGCACCGGCTGTGGCTCGCGGGCGACACCGAACTGTACGAACGGTTCGAGCGCGCGCGGCCGCAGCTGGGGGAGTGGGCGGACGCGATCCCGTACTCGCGCGGCGCGATCACCGTGACCCTGGACGAGCTGGGCGACTTCTTCGAGGCGTATCTCGCTTTGCTGCGGCGGTATCAGCGGCCGGACGACGAGATGCCGGAGGGGGCGCGCCGGGTCGAGACGCGGATGCTCGCGTTCCCGGCACCGGGCGGAGAGGAGGCCGCCCGGGACTGAACCCGAGGAAGGCCCTGGGTGCCGAGCGGCCACTCGGCACCCAGGAATAAGGGAAAACGCGCACGATCTCCCGAAGCAAGGAGAACACTTCATGCTGCCCTGGGGCAAATCGCGGCTCGCCGCCGCGATCCTCGTGCTGGGCTCGGTCCTGCCGACCGCCCAGCCGGTATCAGCACCACCGTCCGGCGACGTCAGCTTCACCGGTTCGGGCGGAATCACGTTGCACGGCACGGTATTCCGGCCGGACGGTCCGGCGAAATCCGCGATCGTCCTGCAAGGCGGTTCGGACTGGCGGACGCGGGACAACCTTCGCGTGCAGGCCGAGATGTTCAGGCGGCTCGGCGTCACGACGCTCGTGTACGACCGGCGTACCAGCGGTTATTCCAAGACCCAGCGCGATTACGGCGTGCTGGCCGACGATCTGGTCTCGGCGGTCCGCGCGTTGCGGGCGCATTCGGGAGCCGCTGAGGTCGGCGTCTGGGGCGTCAGCGAGGGCGCGTGGGTCGCGCCGCTCGCCGCGACGCGGACAGCGGACATCTCGTATGTGATCACCGTCGGCGGATCCGGTATGGGCGGTGCCCGGCAGACCTCGTGGTACTGGGGCAATGTCCTTCGCCACCAAGGGATTTCCGGTTCGCTGTTGACGGCGTTGCCGGTGCGGGGAACGCGGTTCGCCGTCGGAGCGGGACTGTTTCCCGAGGCGGACTACGACCCGGTGCCGGTGCTGCGACGGCTGAAACAGCCGATCCTGGCGTTGTGGGGCGACCTCGACATCAACCACGTACCGGTCGAGAGTTCGCGGATTTTCGCGGAAGCGTTGGCGCAGCACCCGAATCACACGATCCGGTTCATCGCCGGGGGCGGGCCGGATATGTACGCGACCAGCGACGCCGGGTTCGACCGGCTGCCTCGGGTCGTGCCGGGCTATCCGGCAGCGGTCGCGGATTGGCTGGCGGATCGGCAGGGCGTGCACGTCGAGACCGCGGCCTTCGCACAGCGGCCGTCGGAAGCGCTCCCGCCGTTGGCCTGGTGGGAATCTGTTGCGGCGCAGGGGATTGCGCTTGCCCTGCTGCTGGCCGGGTTTGTGGTCGGCGGGGTGGTTGCCCTGGTGCGTCGCCGGGGGACTAGATCGTCGCGGTGGCTGGCCGGACTGGGGACGGCGACGGTCGCCGGATTCGTCGGGATGCTCGGCTGGGCGCAGATGTCCGGGATGGAGGATCTCGGACCGGTCATCGGCGGGCGGCCGTTGCCGTGGCTGGCGGTGCAGGTGTTGGCGGTCGCGACGGTGGCTGCGTGGGCGGTAACCCTTGCCGGGCTACGGAAACCGGACCGGCGGCGCGGGGCGATCGCGCCGCTCGCGGCGGGGCTGGTGTTCGTGCCGTGGGCGGTCTACTGGGGGCTGCTGCTGCCGTGAACCGGTCGCGGCCACCCGGGCGCAGCGGGTGGCCGCGGTCCGGGTCAGCCGATGGTCGTGGTGGTGAAAACCGGGCTCGGGTTGGGGAAGCACGCCGTCGGCGCGGTCACGTCGCCGATGATGCTGCTCGCCACGGCCTTGAAGGTCAGGCCGGGGTCGCTGTAGCTGGTGCCGGACAGTTTCGTCTCGATCGTGCCGGAGTCGCCTGCCTTGAGGTGTGCGGTGATGGTCGGCAGTTCGAAGGTCGAACCGCCGGCGATCGGGCCGGGGAAGCTCAGCGTCGCGACGCCGTCGGCCACGCTGATCGTCGGCGCGGTGTCGCCGAGGCCGGAGCCGCCGGCGAGGTCGGCGCTGACGTAGGTCGAGTTGGCCGGGACGGGGAACTTCAGCGCGAAGGTGTTGATGTTCTTGACCTTGTTGCCGCCGACGTCGCTCGGGACGGTGTTGGGCGCGGGGTCGATGACGACGTCGAACGCGCCGCCGGGCGCGACCGTCGCGGGTGCGGTGACGTCGGCGTTCTGGGTCAGCGACACCTGCTGCGGGCCGACCACCGGCGCGTCGGCCTGGCAGTCGAAATTGATGGCGGTCGCGGCGGACGCCGGGGCCGCCAGCGCGAGCGGAAGGGCGGCGGCCGCCGTCAGCGCAGCCAGTCGGTAAAAGTGAGGTGCTTTCATCTGTGTGCTCCTACCTGCGGGTTTCACGGGGGAGAGAGAAAGCTGCGCAGCGATTAGAGAGTTACCGGCAAGTTAAGTAGCGCGTCAAGGATTGACCGTTCACAGCAGCGCACGGTGACGAAAAATGTGAATACTGCTCACCTTGTGGCGGTAACAGTGGGCTGATCGGCCGTTCGGGCCTACCGACGGTGGTCCGACAGGGCGAGCCAGGCCAGTTCGACCCAGCGCTGCCGGCCGGGCTCCGGAACGTCCGCGCCCGGCGAGGTGGCGAGGAGCAACCCGACGTCGTCGGCGGAGATTCCCGGGCGCAAGGCGTGGTCCCGGTGGGCGGCGGTGATCAGGGATTCGATCGCGCGGGTGGCGTGCTGGCGCATCGCTTGCAGCGGCTCGGGCGACAGGTTCGAGAGTGCGGTGCGGAGAAGGCGTTCTTCGCTGAGGTCGACGACGACGCGGCGGATCAGGCCGAGAAGCTCGTCGGCCGCGGTGGTCTGCTCGGCGGCGACGCGGGCGGCGGCGTTGTCGAGCACGTCGGCGATCGCGGCGCCGAGGTCTTCGGCGATCTCCCGCACCAGGTCCTGTTTGGTGGGGAAATGCCGGTAGAGGGTGCCGACGGCGACCCCGGCTTCGGCGGCGATCTCGTCCATTCCGGCTTCGGGTCCGCGAGTCACCAGCAATCGTCGCGCGGCCGCGAGGATCGCTGCCCGGTTTCGTGCCGCGTCTGCCCGCACTGCTCGCTCCTTGCCGGTAAAGGTGAACTGATGGTTCACTATACAACATGAACGAGTTGTTCAGGTTGGCGAGCGGACGCGTCGCGGTGGTCACCGGAGCGAACACCGGCCTCGGCTTCGCCACGGCCCGCGCATTGGCTGAGCACGGGGCTAGCGTCGTGCTGGCCTGCCGGGACCTGCAAAAAGCACACGACGCGGCGAGCCGGATCGGCCGGGAAACCCAGGTCGTCCGGCTGGACCTGGCGTCGCTGGACTCCGTGCGGGAGGCGGCCGACGAGCTGCGCGTCCGGCACGACCGGATCGACCTGCTGATCAACAACGCGGGCGTCACCAACGCGCCCGGCCGGACCGCGGACGGGTTCGAGATGCAGTTCGGGGTGAACCACCTCGGCCACTTCGCGTGGACCGCGCTGCTGCTCGACCGGATGCTGGAAGTGCCGGGCTCGCGGGTGGTGACGGTCAGCAGCATCGGGCACCGGTTCGGCCGGATCGACCCGGAAGACTTGCGTGCGGCGGGCGGGTATCCGGCGTCGAAACTGGCCAATCTGCTGTTCGCCTACGAACTCGCGAAACGCTTGCAGGGCACCGAAACCGTCTCGCTGGCCGCGCATCCCGGCGGGGCGACTACCGAGATTTTCCGGCACTCGTCGTCCGTCTTCCGGGGCGCGAACCTGGCGATCGCGCGGCTGTTCGGGCGGACGCCCGCGATGGGTGCGTTGCCGACGCTGCGGGCGGCGACCGATCCCGGCGCGCGCAACGGCGAGTATTACGGCCCCGGCGGGCTTTTCGAGATCCGCGGCTACCCGGAGCTGGTCAAGTCCAGCGCGCGCTCGCACGACGCCGACCTGCAGAAGCGGTTGTGGGAGGCCTCGCTGCGGGCGACCGGGGTGGATTGCCCGGTGTGAAGGTCAGGCGGCGGTGCGCAGCAGCCCGGAAATCGCGGCGGCGTACCGGCCGATCACCACGTCCGCCACGCGCGGGTCGTCCGCGAGCGGCTCGGCGATGAACGCGCCCGGGTCGGCCTCGCGGGCCAGCGCCGCGATCCGGTCCGGCAGCAGGCCGGGGGCCAGGAACCACGACGCCACCACGAGATGCCGCGCGCCGCGGTCGCGCAGCCGGGCCGCGGCGGCCGGGATGTCCGGCTGGGTCGCGCTGGCGAACGCCTCGCTGACCGGCAGGCCGAGCCGCTTTTCCCAGCGTGCGGCCACTCCGGCGACGACCGCGTTGGCCTCGGGGTTCGAGGAGCCGACCGCGCTCAGCAGCACCCCGGTTCCGCCGCGGCGGCGGGCTCCGGCGAGCCGGTCGAGGGCGACGGCTTCGAGAGCCGGGTCGGCGCCGAGCACGTCCGACACCCGGATCCGGAACCCGGGGCAGTCCGCGGTCACCTCGTCGACCAGCGCGGGCAGGTCGACCCGGGCGTGAAAAGCGCTGCCCAGCAACAACGGCACGACGACCGCGGAGCGGTGCCCCTGTGCGTAAAGCCCGCGGAGCACGTCGGTGACCCGCGGCTCCGACAGGTCGAGGAACGACTCGTGCACGTCCAGCCCCGGCGCCTGCGCACGGACGACGTCGACCAGCGCCCGCACCGTCGCGGCGGAGCGGGGATCGCGACTGCCGTGCGCGACGGCGACCAGGGGCGGCGTCACGAGAACCGCTCGCCGACGAGACCGGCGGCGAGCGTGTCGCCGTCCTTCGGGTCGATCACCAGGAACGCGCCGGTGCGCGGGCTCACGCCGTAGTCGTCCACCGGCAGCGGCTCGGCCAGCTGCAGGCTGACGCTGCCGATGTCGTTGAGCTCCAGGCTTGCCGGAGAGTCCACACTGGACAGGGTCTGCTCGTCGAACCGGGCGTGCAACTCGGTGGCGAGCCCCTGCACGGTCCGGGCGCCGTGCTTGATCAGCACCCGCGCGCCGGTCTTGAGCGGCTTCGACGACAGCCAGCACAGCGTGCCGGTGATCTCGTCCGTGACCTCCGGCGACGCGTCGGCCGCAGCGATCAGGTCGCCGCGGCTGATGTCGATGTCGTCGGAGAGCAGCAGGGTCACCGAGGTGCCGGCGCCTGCTTCTTCCAACGGCCCGTCCGCGGTGTCGATCCGCTCGACCCGGCTGCGGATACCCTGCGGCTGCACGACGATCTCGTCGCCCGGACGCACCGTTCCGGCGGCGATCTGACCGGCGTAGCCGCGGTAGTCCGGATACTCGGCGGTGCGCGGGCGGATCACGTACTGCACCGGGAACCGCAGCGCCGAATCGTGCGGATCCGGTGCCACCGGCACGTTTTCGAGGTGCTCCAGCAGCGACGGCCCGTCGTACCACGGGGTCCGCTCGGACCGGGTCGCGACATTGTCGCCGACCAGCGCGGAAACCGGGATGGTGACGACGGACGCCGAGTCGTAGCCGAGGGATTCCGCGTGCGCGGTGAACTCCTTGGCGATGACGCTGAAGGTGTTCTCGTCGTAGTCGACGAGGTCGATCTTGTTCACCGCCAGCACCAGCTGCGGCACGCCGAGCAGCGCGAGCACGGCCGCGTGCCGCCGGGTCTGCTCGACCACGCCGTTGCGCGCGTCGACCAGCAGCACCGCGAGCTGCGCGGTGGACGCGCCGGTGACCGTGTTGCGCGTGTACTGCACGTGCCCCGGGGTGTCGGCGAGCACGAACGACCGCTTCGGCGTCGCGAAGTACCGGTACGCGACGTCGATCGTGATGCCCTGTTCGCGCTCCGAGCGCAGGCCGTCGACGAGCAGCGACAGGTCCGGAGTGGACAGTCCTTTGTCGACAGACGCGCGGGTGACCGCGTCGAGCTGGTCGGCGAGGACGGACTTGGTGTCGTACAGCAGCCGCCCGACCAGCGTGGACTTGCCGTCGTCCACGCTGCCCGCGGTGGCCAGCCTCAGCAGGCTCGACATCAGAAGTAGCCCTCCCGTTTGCGGTCTTCCATGGCCGCTTCGGACATCCGGTCGTCGGCGCGGGTGGCGCCGCGTTCGGTGAGCCGCGAAGCCTGGACCTCGGCGATCACTTCCTCCACAGTGGACGCCGTGGATTCGATCGCGCCGGTGCACGAACCGTCGCCGACGGTCCGGTAGCGCACGCTCAGCTCGCGCACGTCCTCGCCGGGACGCGGCCCGCCCCACGGGCCCTCGCTGAGCCACATGCCGTCGCGCTGGTAGACCGCGCGCTGGTGGGCGTAGTAAATCGAGGGCAGCTCGACCTTTTCCCGCGCGATGTAGTTCCACACGTCGGCCTCGGTCCAGTTGGACAGCGGGAACACGCGGACCTGCTCGCCCGGACGGTGCCGCCCGTTGTAGAGGTTCCACAGCTCGGGCCGCTGCCGGCGCGGCTCCCACTGGCCGAAAGCGTTGCGCAGGCTGAAGATCCGCTCCTTCGCCCGCGCCCGCTCCTCGTCGCGGCGGCCGCCGCCGAAGACCGCGTCGAACTTGTTCTCCGCGATGGTCTCGAGCAGCGGCGTGGTCTGCAGCGGGTTGCGCAGGCCGTCGGCGCGTTCCTCGAGCCGTCCGTCGTCGATCCAGTCCTGGACCTTCGCGACGACCAGGCGCAGGCCGTGCTTTTCGACGACGCGGTCGCGGAACTCCAGGACCTCGTCGAAGTTGTGCCCGGTGTCCACGTGCAGCAGCGGGAACGGCACCGGCGCGGGCCAGAAGGCCTTGATCGCCAGGTGCAGCATCAGCGTCGAGTCCTTGCCGCCGGAGAACAGGATCACCGGCCGGTCGAACTCGCCCGCGACCTCGCGGAAGATGTGGATGGCCTCGGACTCAAGGGCGGCCAGGTTGTCGACGGCCGCGTCGGCCGCCGGTTCCAAAGTCGTCATGCGTCCTCTCTCAGCCGTGCAATCCGCACTCGGTCTTCGACTGCCCGGCCCACCGGCCGCTGCGCGGATCCTGGCCCGGCTCGACCTTCGCCGTGCAGGGCGCGCAGCCGATCGACAGGTAGCCGATCGACACCAGCGGGTTCTCCAGGATGCCGTTCTCGTGCAGATAGCCGTTGAACTCGTCGTCGGTCCACGCCGCGATCGGGTTGATCTTCACCAGGCCGTTGCGCTCGTCCCAGGTGACGATCGGCGTGTTCGCGCGGGTCGGCGCGTCCACCCGGCGCACGCCGGTGACCCACGCCGAGTACTTGCCGAGCGTCTGCCGCAGCGGCACGACCTTGCGCAGGAAACAGCACTGGCCGGGGTCGCGTTCGTGCAGTTTCGGCCCGTACTCCGCGTCCTGTTCGGCGACGCTCTGCTCGGCCTGCGCGTTGACGATCCGCACGTCCGGGTACACCGTCTGCACCGCGTCGCGCACCCCGAGGGTTTCGGCGAAGTGGTAGCCGGTCTCCAGGAACAGCACGTCCACCGCGGGCTTGACCTTCGTGGCGAGGTCGATCAGGACCGCGTCCTGCATGTTCGACGCCACGATGAAGTCGTCGCCGAAGGTGTCGGCCGTCCAGCGCAGCGCCTCTTCGGCGGTCGCGTCGGCCAGTTCCTTTTCGGCGCGCTCGGCCAGCGCCCGGTAGTCCGCCACCGCGGTCACTGCAGCACCCCTTCGTCCGCCCGCAGCACCCACTGCGGAAAGCGTTCGCCCGGTTCGCGGCCCGCGACGTACGCGCGCACCACGCGTTCCACGTACTCGACCAGTTCGCCCGCGGTGACCTTGTGGCCGCGCAGCTTCCGGCCGAACCCGGCGTCGGCGCCGAGCCCGCCGCCGAGGTGCACCTGGAAGCCCTCGACCTGGTTGCCGTCGGCGTCGGTGACGATCTGGCCCTTGAGCCCGATGTCCGCGGTCTGCACGCGGGCGCAGGAGTTGGGGCAGCCGTTGAGGTGCACCGTCACCGGCGTTTCGAGCTGCGCGTTGATGTCGGCGAGCGACTTCTCCAGATCCGCGACCAGCTGCTGCGCGCGCACCTTCGTCTCGACGATCGCGAGCTTGCAGAACTCCAGCCCGGTGCACGCCATCACGCTGCGCCGCCACGGCGACGGCTTGGTCTGCAGGCCCAGTTCGGCCAGTTCCGCTTGCAGCGCCGGGACTTCCGCCTCCGGCACGTCGAGCACGACCAGCTTCTGCAGCGGGGTCAGCCGCACCCGGCGCGACCCGGCGCGCTCGGCCGCGTCGGCGACCGCGAGCAGCGTGCTGCCCGACACCCGGCCGGCGATCGGCGCGGCGCCGAGGTAGAACTTGCCGTCCTTCTGCTTGTGCACGCCGACGTGGTCGACCGGGACGGCCGGGTTCTGCACCGCCGGTCCGTCGATCAGCTTCCGCTTCAGGTACTGCGTTTCGAGAACTTCCCGGAATTTTTCCGGACCCCAGTCCTTGACCAGGAACTTCAGCCGCGCCCGCGAACGGAGCCGCCGGTAGCCGTAGTCGCGGAAGATGGAGACGACGCCTTCCCAGACGTCGGCCGCCTCGTCCAGCGGGACCCACACGCCGAGCCGCTGGGCGAGCATCGGGTTCGTGGACAGCCCGCCGCCGATCCACAGGTCGAGGCCGGGGCCGTGCTCGGGGTGGTCGACGCCGACGAAGGAGATGTCGTTGATCTCGTGCACGATGTCCGGCAGCCCGGAGATCGCGGTCTTGAACTTCCGCGGCAGGTTCGAAAACCGCGGGTCGCCGATGTAGCGGCGGCGGATCTCCTCGAGCGCGGGCGAGGCGTCGAGCACCTCGTCCTCGGCGATCCCGGCGACCGGCGAACCGAGCATGCCGCGCGGGCTGTCGCCGCAGGCCTCGGTGGTGGTCAGGCCGACCGACTCGAGCCGCGACCAGATCGCGGGCACGTCCTCGATCCCGATCCAGTGGTACTGGATGTTCTGCCGGTCGGTGATGTCCGCGGTGTCGCGCGCGTGCTTCTGCGACAGCTCGCCGAGCACCCGCAGCTGCTCGGTGGTGAGCGCGCCGCCGTCGGTGCGGACGCGCATCATCAGGTACTTGTCTTCCAGCTCCTCCGGCTCCAGCTGCGCGGTGCGGCCGCCGTCGATGCCGGGCTTGCGCTGGGTGTAGAGGCCGAACCAGCGGAACCGGCCGCGCAGGTCGCCCGGGTCGATCGCGTCGAAGCCCCGGTGCGCGTAGATGTTCTCGATCCGCGCGCGGACGTTGAGCGGGTTGTCGTCCTTCTTCGACTGCTCGTTCGGGTTCAGCGGCTCCCGGTAGCCGAGCGCCCACTGGCCCTCGCCGCGCTTCTGGCGCGTCCGAGGCGTGCGGCCCTTCGCGGGCGTTTCACGCGGGGGTGCGGACATGGAGATCCTCCGGGCGGGGTTGTCGAGGCGGCTCCGCCGCGGCGTCGGCGCGGGCGGCAGCGGGCCGGTGGTCCAGGTGGTGGGCTGGGCAGGCTTGGCGCGGGAGTCAGCGAACAGGCCGGCAGAGCGCGCTCGCGACCCGGAGAAGGTCGACGTGGCGGCGCGCCACGAGAAGGACACCGGCAGGACTCACCGGCTCAGATTGCCACGCGGGCCGAACGTCGTCCAAGGGCGTCCGGATCGTGGGAGAAGGCTCACTCCAGCGGTGCGAAACCGTCCCGGATGTGCCTGGGGCGGGCGATCTGCCAGGTCTTTCCCGTCTTTCGGACTCTTGGTGAGACGGTATCGGCGGCTTGGCGGCGGAGCACGCGCCCGGCGTTGCATCGTTCGGCGGCCGAACTTTCCGCCGGGTGGCGCAGGGGCGCGCGGGGACCCGGGCGCGGCGGGGGAGAATGGACGTCGTGCCTGTTCCCGACACCCACCGTCCTTCCGCCGGACTGCCCGAGACCGCGCTCGCGGGCCTCGGCACCCGTCCGTTCGGCGTGTACGTCCACGTGCCGTTCTGCGCGACCCGCTGCGGTTACTGCGACTTCAACACCTACACCGCGGGCGAACTCGGCTCCGCCGCCTCGCCGCGCTCGTGGCTGGACGCGCTGCGCCGCGAGCTGGAGCTCGGCGCGGAGATCCTCGGCAACGCACCGCAGGCCGAAACGGTGTTCGTCGGCGGCGGGACCCCGTCCATGCTCGGCGCGGACGGGCTGGCCGAGGTGCTCGACGGCGTCCGGTCGGTGTTCGGGCTCGCGCCGGGCGCGGAGGTGACGACCGAATCGAACCCGGAGTCCACTTCGCCCGAGTTCTTCGCGGGCATCCGTGACGCGGGTTACACCCGGGTTTCGCTGGGCATGCAGTCCGCCGCCCGGCACGTGCTGAAGGTGCTCGACCGCGTGCACACGCCCGGCCGTCCGGTCGACGCCGCGCGCGAGGCCCGGGCCGCCGGGTTCGAGCACGTGAATCTCGACCTTATTTACGGCACGCCGGGGGAGCGCGTCGAAGACCTGCGCGCGTCGCTCGACGCGGTGCTTTCGGCGGGCGTCGACCACGTGTCGGCGTACGCGCTCATCGTGGAGGACGGCACGGCGCTGGCCCGCCGGGTGCGGCGCGGCGAACTGCCCGCACCGGACGACGACACGCTGGCCAGCTACTACGAGATGATCGACTCCGTCCTCGCCGGCGCGGGCCTGACCTGGTACGAGGTGTCGAACTGGGCGACAGGCGAGGCGGCTCGGTGCCGCCACAACCTCGGCTACTGGCAGGGCGGCGACTGGTGGGGTGCCGGACCGGGCGCGCACAGCCACGTCGGCGGCGTGCGGTGGTGGAACGTCAAGCATCCGGCGAAGTACTCCAGCCTCCTCGCGGAGGGACAGAGCCCGGAAGCCGACCGCGAGGTGCTCACCCCGGAGGATCAGCACCTGGAGCGGATCATGCTGGAGCTTCGGATCTCCGACGGACTGGCGCTGTCCGCGCTCGACGAGGCCGGAGCGAAGGAGGCCCGGGCGGCCGCCGCGGAGGGCTTGCTCGAACAGTCCGATTTGGACAGTCGGGGTCGCGCGGTGCTCACGGATCGCGGCCGCCTGCTCGCGGACGCCGTGGTCCGGAGGCTCGCCGGCTGAATTTCCGCCCGCCGGGCATAAAATCGTCCGATCGTTTGTTGGACTAACCATACGAGCGAGGGAGACGCGTATGCCGCAGGCGGTCAGATACGGCGAACACGGCGGGATCGAAGTGCTGCAGCTGGCCGAAGTGCCCCGGCCGGCGCCGGAATCCGGACAGGTGCTCGTGCGGGTCCGGGCCGCGGGGATCAATCCGGGGGAAACGAAGATCCGGGTGGGTGCGCTGGCCGAGCGCTGGCCGTCCACCTTCCCGTCCGGGCAGGGCAGCGACCTGGCCGGAGTGGTGGCCGAACTGGGCCCGGACGTCGAAGAAATCCAGGTGGGGGACGAGGTCGTCGGCTTCGTGCACACCCGCTCCAGCCACGCCGAGTACGTGCTCGTCCCGGCGGAGCATCTCGTCCCGAAGCCGGACGGGCTGTCGTGGGAGGTCGCGGGCGGCTTGTTCGTGGCCGGAACGACCGCGTACGCCGCGGTCGGCGCGGTGTGCCCGCGCGAGGGCGAGACGATCGTCGTGTCCGGAGCCGCCGGAGGGGTCGGCTCGCTCGCCGTGCAACTGGCGAAGCTCACCGGCGCGACCGTCATCGGCATTGCCGGCGAAGCGAACCACGAGTGGTTGCGCGAGCACGAGATCGTCCCGATCGCGTACGGCGAAGGGCTCGAAGAGCGGCTCCGCGAGCTGACCGGCGACCGGGTGGACGCGTTCATCGACACCTACGGCGACGGTTACGTCGAACTGGCCTTGCGGCTCGGCGTTTACCCCGGCCGGATCGACACGGTGGTCGACTTCGACGCCGCGGAGAAGTACCGGGTGAAGACCGAGGGCAATATCGCCGGCGCGAGCGCCGAGGTCATGCGCGACCTCGTTGCCTTGGCGGACAAGGGATTGCTCGAGGTCCCGATCGCCGCGACGTACCCGCTCGCGGAGGTCCAAGCCGCCTACCGCGAGCTGGAACAGGGACACGCGCGCGGAAAGATCGTGCTTACTTTCTGACCATCGCCGCCAGCCCGGCCACGAACGCCTCCAAGGCGAATTCGAGCCGGGCCTGGCTGGTGTCCGCGGTGAAGAATTCCCCGGCCTGCAACAGGTTCGGGAACGCGCTCGCCGGCAGCGACCGCATGTAGTCGGCCATCTGCCGCTCGCGTTCGCTCATTTTCTCCGGGTCGTAATCGCCGAACGTCCAGCCGCTCGCTTCGTAGGCGAATGCCTTGGTGTACGTGCTCAACGCGTCGCCGGCGAACACCGCCTGCCGCAGATCCAGGCCGCCCGCGCGCAGCAGCTGAAGCATGATTTCGCCCTGCCGCAACGAATTCGGCGTCACCGGGATCGGCGTCTGCCACGCGACCTTCGCGATGCCCGGATACGCCATCATCGCCCGGATCTGGTGCCGAACCTGCTCTTTGACCTGTTCGGTCCACCGCTGCGGATCCGGTTCGGGGCACGGCACCTCGCTCAGCGCCGCGTCGAGCATCAGCTCGTCCAGTTCCTCTTTGTTGGCCACGTACGCGTAAAGCGACGCGGGCCCGGTCTCCAGCTGCTGCGCGACCCGGCGCATCGAGACGGCGTCGATGCCCTCGGCGGCGAGGATTTCGAGCGCGGTTTTCACGATCAGTTCCTGCGACAGCATCTGCTTCGCGGCGCGCCGGCGCGGGCTCGGCGTCCGGCGCCAGGGCGGGGGCGGTGCGGTCATTCCCGAAGCCTAGACGACCTCCGCGCTTGACGCGAACGGTGTTCGTGAGTACAACTGGACCTCGTACACGAACGACGTTCGTTAAGGAGTATCAGCATGTCGCAGCGCGAAGAAGTCCTGTCCGTCCTCGCCCGCCTCGCCGACGCGTGGAACAGCGGCGACGCCACCGCCTACGGGAACCTGTTCACCGAAGACGCCGATTACGTGACGTTTTTCGGGTTCCGGTCCGAGGGTCGCCAGGCGATCGCGGACGCGCACCGGGAGCTGTTCCAGGGGCCGCTGAAAGGCTCGAAGCTCACCGGCTTCGGCGAACCGCGGGTGCGTTTCCTGCGGGACGACGTCGCGGTCATCGTGACCGGCGGCGGTTCGTCGCTGACCGGAGGCGACGACCCGGTGGCGGAAGGCCGTGAAAGCACGCTGACCTACGTCCTGGTGCGGGGCGACGACGGGTGGCGGATCACCGCGTTCCAGAACACGCGGGTGTCGAAGCCGTGGGAAGCGTGAGAACGATCGTCGAGGTCTCCGGAGTCGTCTCGGCCGCGCCCGCGGAGGTGTTCGCGCGGCTGGAAAAGCGGTTGACCGCGGCGGATTGCTCGATGAAGCTGGAAGCGGATCGCGATCGCCGGTTCCTGGCCGCGCAAGGCGGCTGGTGGTATCGCGGCGAGTACGAGGTCGCCGACGACCCGGCCGGAGCCCGCGTCACGCACCGCGTCCGGAACGCCGCGACCGGGCAGTGGTGGGCGGTGCTGCTGGCGAACCGGTTCTTCCTCGGGTTCCGGGATCGGGTCAGCGCCGGATTCCGGGCGACGCTCGCCGGACTCGGGGACGGCGGCACTGGGCGGAACGGGTGAAGGCGCGTACCGTGGGAGCCGCGACTTAGGTAAACCTTACTGAAACAGGGGTGTTCGATGGCCGAAGGTCCGGCGCGCAAGGGGAGGACCGCGGTGCGGCTGGAGGTGCTGCGCAAGGAGCACCTCACGCCGCACATGATCCGGATCGTGGCCGGCGGCGAGGGGCTCAAGGATTTCCGCCCGAACGAGTTCACCGACGCGTACGTGAAGGTGATCTTCAAGGTGGCCGGGGTGGAGTATCCGGAGCCGTTCGACCTGAACCGGATCCGCGAAGAACTGCCGCGCGAGCACGCTCCGCGGCTGCGCACGTACACCGTCCGCTCGTACGACGAGGCCGCGGGCGAACTGGTGCTCGACTTCGTCGTGCACGGCGACGAGGGACTCGCCGGGCCGTGGGCGCAGCGCGCACAGCCGGGCGACGAGCTGCTGCTGGCCGGTCCGGGCGGGGCGTACGCGCCGCGCGCCGACGCCGGCTGGCATCTGCTGGTGGGCGACGAATCGGCGGTGCCCGCCATCGCCGCCGCGCTGGAGGCGCTGCCGGCGGGGGCGCGGGCGCACGTGTTCCTGCTCGTGGCGGACAAATCGGAGCACCAGCCGCTCGCGACCAAGGCCGACGCGCAGGTCACGTGGCTGCACCGCTCGGCGTCCGACGATCTGGTCGCCGCGGTGAAGGCGCTGCCGTGGCCGGACGAGGACGTGCACGCGTTCGTCCACGGCGAGGCCGGGTTCGTGCGGGAGTTGCGGCGGTACCTGTTCGACGAGCGCGGCGTCGCGCGGGACGCGGTGTCACTGTCCGGATACTGGCGCGAGGGCAAGAACGACGAGGCCTGGCGCGAGGAAAAGGCGGCGGAGCGGAAAGCGGCCAGTCCGGCGTAAGGTCGCCGCCATGGCGACCGAGGTGAAGGTGGAGGCCGATCCGGCCGACGCGGGTTTCGACGGGGCACGACTGCAGCGGATCGACCGGCATTTCGCCCGGTACGTCGACGACGGCTTGCTGCCGGGCTTCCTCGCGGTGGTGAGCAGGCACGGCCGGATCGTGCACGTCGCGTCGCAGGGCTCGCGCGACGTCGAGGCGGGCGTCCCGGTCGAGACCGACACGATCTGGCGGATCTTCTCGATGACGAAGCCGGTCACCTCGGTGGCGGCGATGACGTTCGTCGAGGAGGGCCTGATCGACCTCACCGACCCGATTTCCCGGTGGCTGCCCGAATTCGCCGAGCCGCGGGTATACGCGAAGGGTTCGGCGCTGGCTCCGGTCACCGAGCCGGCGACCGAACCGATCCGGCTGTGGCACCTGCTTTCGCACACCGCGGGCCTCACCTACGGCTTCCACCACACGCACCCGGTCGACGCGGTCTACCGGGCAGGCGGGTACGAATGGGGCACGCCGCCCGGGCTGGACCTGGCGGAATGCACCAAGGCGTGGGCGCGGTTCCCGCTCGTGTTCCAGCCGGGCGCGGAATGGAACTACTCGGTGGCGAGCGACGTCCTCGGCCGGCTGGTCGAGGTGCTCGCGGGCAAGCCGCTCGACGAGGTGTTCGCCGAACGGATCTTCGGCCCGCTGGGCATGGAAGACACCGGGTTCTGGACTTCGGACACCGACCGGCTGGCGGCGTTGTACCTGCCCGCGCCGGGAACGAAGAAGCTGGTCCGCAACGACGCCTTCGGCGCGGTGGGCACGTCGCGTCCGACGTGCCTTTCGGGCGGCGGCGGCCTGGTCTCGACGGCGGCGGACTACCACCGCTTCACACAGATGCTGCTGCGCCGCGGCGAACTCGACGGCGTGCGGGTGCTGAGCCCGCGCACGGTGGATCTCATGACGGCCAACCACCTGCCAGGCCATGTGGACCTGGAGGCGTACGGGCGCCCGCTGTTCGCGGAGATGCCTTTCGACGGGTACGGCTTCGGGCTGGGCTTCTCGGTCCTGATCGACTCGGTGAAGGCGAAAACCCTTGCCACGCCCGGCGAATACGCGTGGGGCGGGGCCGCGTCGACGGCGTTCTGGGTGGATCCGGACGAGGACCTGACGGTCGCGTTCTACACGCAGCTGCTGCCGTCGTCGACCCATCCGATCCGGCAGCAGCTGCGGCAGTTGGTGTACCAGGCGATGCTGGACTGATCAGGCGGTCAGCTTAGGAATCACCTGCGCCCCGTACGCGGCCATCGTCTCCTCCCGCTCGTCGTGCATCAGGTACAGCGCGAACTGGTCCACCCCCAGCTCCGCCAGTTCCTCCAGCCGCGCGATGTGCGCCGAGGCCGGGCCGAGCAGGCAGAACCGGTCGACGATCTCGTCCGGCACGAACGCGGTCGACGGGTTTCCGGCGCGGCCGTGGTGGGAGTAGTCGTAGCCTTCGCGCTCGCGGATGTAGTCGGTCAGCTCGTGCGGCACCGGGCCGGACGAGCCGTACCGGGCCACCAGGTCCGCGACGTGGTTGCCGACCATTCCGCCGAACCAGCGGAGCTGTTCCCGTTGGTGCGCCAGGTCTTCGCCGACGTACGCCGGGGCCGCGACGCAGATCGTGATCCCGCCCGGATCGCGCCCGGCCGCCCGGGCGGCGTCCCGGACCGCGCCGATCGTCCAGCGGGCGATGGCCGGGTCGGCGCATTGCAGGATGAAACCGTCCGCGTGTTCGCCGACGGTCCGCAACGCCTTCGGGCCGTACCCGGCCATCCACATTTCCAGCCGTCCGCCGCGAATCCACGGGATCCGGACCGCGGTGTCGTTCATCGTGACCTCGCGGCCCTCGGCGAGATCCTTCACCACGCGCATGCATTCCCGCACGGTGGCCAAAGTGGACGGCGGACGGCCGACCACCCGGTGCGCGGAGTCGCCGCGGCCGATGCCGCACACCGTGCGGTTGCCGAACATGTCGTTGAGCGTCGCGAAGGTCGACGCCATCACCGACCAGTCCCGCGTGCCCGGGCTGGTCACCATCGGGCCCACGACCAGCGCGGACGTCGCTTCGAGGATCCGCGAGTAGATCACGAACGGTTCCTGCCACAGCACGCACGAGTCGAACGTCCAGCCGTACCGGAACCCGGCGTCCTCGGCGGCCTTCATCATCCGCACGACCTCCGCCGCGGGCGGGTCGGTCTGCAGCACGATCCCGAAATCCATCAGGAAACCCTCAATTCAGATACTGATTGAGTTCGCGGGACAAGAACTTGCCGTGCCCAGGGCTCCCGTGGAAACCGTCCGGAGAGACCACGACACGACCGCGCGACAGGACAGTGTGGACCTTCCCGGTGAGCGAAAACCCTTCGTACGCCGAGTAGTCCACGTTCATGTGATGGGTCGCCGCGGACAGCGTCTGCGGCGCGGAAGGGTCGTACACCACGATGTCCGCGTCCGAACCCGCCGCGATCACGCCCTTGCGCGGGTACAGCCCGAACATCCGCGCGGGCGTCGCCGAGCACGTCTCGACCCAGCGGCCCAGCGAGATCTCGCCCGCGACCACACCCTGGTGCAGCAGGTCCATCCGGTGTTCGACGCCCGGCATCCCGTTCGGGATCGCCCGGAAATCGCCGCGCCCCAGTTCTTTCTGGTCCTTGAAGCAGAACGGGCAATGGTCCGTGGACACCACGGAGAGGTCGTTCGTGCGCAGCCCGCGCCACAGGTCCGCCTGGTGCGATTTCTCCCGCAGCGGCGGCGAAGCGACGAACTTGGCACCCTCGAAATCGGGTTTCGCCAAGTCCTCAATGGACAAATACAGATACTGCGGACAGGTCTCGGCGAAGACGTTCTGCCCGTTGTCCCGCGCCTCGGCGACCGCGGCGAGCGCCTGTGCGGCCGACAGATGCACGATGTACAGCGGGGATCCGGTCACCTGGGCGAGCCGGATCGCTCGCGAGGTCGCCTCGCCTTCCAGTTCGGGCGGCCGGGTCAGGCCGTGCTGCACCGGGTCGGTGTGCCCGGCGGCGACCGCCTGCGCGGCCAGTTCGTCGATCGCGATGCCGTTTTCCGCGTGCATCATGATCGTCGCGCCGATCTCGCGCGCCTGCTGCATGGCGCGCAGGATTTCCCCGTCGGTGGAATAGAAAACGCCGGGGTAGGCCATGAACATCTTGAAACTGCCGACCCCGCCGTCGACGCACGCCCGCATTTCTTTGAGCGAGGAGTCGTTGACGTCCGACACGATCATGTGGAACCCGTAGTCGATCGCGCAGTTGCCGTCCGCTTTGGCATGCCATTTGTCCAGTGTGGACAGCAGGGACGTGCCTTTGGCCTGCACGGCGAAGTCGATGATCGTCGTGGTCCCGCCCCACGCGGCGGCGATGGTGCCGGTCTCGAAGGAATCGACCGAATGTGTGCCGCCGAACGGCATTTCCATGTGCGTGTGCGCGTCGATCCCGCCGGGCAGCACGTACTTGCCGGTCGCGTCGATCGTTTCGTCGCCGGTCAGCGTGCCGGGTGCGCCGACCGCCGCGATGGTTTCGCCGTCCACCAGCACGTCGGCGGCGACCGCGCCGGACGGCGAAACGACTTGCCCGCCTTGGATGAGGGTGGTCATCAGGCCTCCGCGAGCGGGCCGTAGCTGTCCGGGCGGCGGTCGCGGTAGAACTGCCACAGATCGCGGACCTCGGCGAGCCGCCCCATGTCGAGGTCGCGGACCACGATCTCCTCTTCGGTGTCCGAAGCCGCCTCGCCGACGAGCTGGCCGCGTGGGTCCACAAAGTACGATTGGCCGTAGAAGTCGTTGTCGCCCAGCGGTTCCACGCCGACCCGGTTGATCGTGCCCACGTAGTACTCGTTCGCCACCGCGGCCGCCGGCTGCTCCAGCCGCCACAGGTACTCCGACAGTCCGCGGCTCGTCGCCGACGGGTTGAACACGATCTGCGCCCCGGCCAGCCCGAGCGCGCGCCAGCCTTCGGGGAAGTGCCGTTCATAGCAGATGTACACGCCGATCCGGCCGACCGCGGTGTCGAAGACCGGGTAGCCGAGGTTGCCCGGCTTGAAGTAGAACTTCTCCCAGAAGCCCTTCACCTGCGGAATGTGGTTCTTGCGGTGCATTCCGAGGTATTTCCCGTCGGCGTCGATCACCGCCGCGGTGTTGTAGTAGACGCCCGGCTGTTCCTGTTCATACATCGGAACTACGAGCACCACGCCATGTCGTTCGGCGACCTCCTGCATGACCTTCGTGGTGGGGCCGTCCGGGATCGCTTCGGTGTAGGAATAGAAATCCGCGTCCTGCACCTGGCAGAAATACGGGCCGTAGAACAGTTCCTGCAAGCACACCACCTGTGCGCCTTGCGAAGCCGCCTTGCCGATGGCGTCGACCGCGTTCGCGATCATCGACTCCTTGTCGCCTGTCCACCGCTGCTGGATCAAGCCGGCTCGGACCGTGTCAGACACTGGTTTCCTCCTCGTTCCGGTGCGCGTTCAAAGGAAGGCTGAACAGGATGTAGGCGACGAAGGCGCCGACAAATCCCATTGCCCAGTTGTAGTCGTACAAAGGTTTCAGGAACGGAATGAGCCCGTCCGCCGGGAACGGACCGCCGTAGGCGCCGCCGACCGCGAGCACCGCGCCGATCAGCGTCGCGACGAGCGCGCGCCAGTGCCAGCCCGCGGTGAACCAGTACTGCCCGCTCGGCAGGTACAGGTCGGCCAGCTTCAACCGGGTCCGCTTGACCACCCAGTACCCGGCGACGAGCACCCCGGCGACCGCGCCGAGCAGACCGCCGTAGAAGCCGAGCCAGGCGAAAATGTAGATGTCCGGGTCGGAGTACAGCCGCCACGGCTGGATCAGGACGCCGATCACGCCGGTGATCAGGCCGCCGAGCGCGAAGGTGATCCGCTTCGGGAAGGCGTTGGAGAAATCGTAGGACGGGCTGACGACGTTCGCCGCCAGGTTGGCCGAAATCGTCGCCAGCACCAGCGCGACCAGCGCGACGACCACCACGACCGGGCTGGAGAACTTGTCCGCCAGCTGCGCCGGGTCCCAGATGTCCTGCCCGTAGAGCACGTGCCCGCCGGACGTGGTGAGGATGGCGACGATCGCGATGAACGTCATCGTCGTCGGCAGCCCGAGGATCTGGCCGCGCATCTGCTTGCGCTGGCTTCCGCCGAAGCGGGTGAAGTCCGGCATGTTCAGCGACAGCGTCGACCAGAACGCGATCATCGCCATCAGCGACGGCGCGAACACCTTCCAGAATCCCGGCCCCCAGCCGAGCTTCCCGCTGTCGTGCAGGATCGGGCCGAGCCCGCCCGCCTTCACCAGCACGTAGCCGAGCAGGATCAGGAACCCGACCGACACCAGCGGCGCGGTCCAGTTCTCGAACTTGCGGACCGCCTCCATGCCGCGCCAGATGATCAGCATCTGCAGCAGCCAGAACACCGCGAACGACAGCCACATCGTCCAGTGCTGCCCGGCGATCACCGCCGAATCGCGCCAGCCGGACCCGGCGAGCCGCCCGACGATCACGTAGATCGCCTCGCCGCCCACCCAGGTCTGGATGCCGAACCAGCCGCAGGCGATGAACGCGCGCAGCAACGCGGCGAGATTCGCGCCGCGCAGGCCGTAGAACGCGCGGGCGAACACCGGGAACGGGATGCCGTATTTGGTGCCGGCGTGGCTGTTGAGCAGCATCGGCGCGAGCACGATCAGGTTGCCGATGGTGATCGTGATCAGCGCCTGCAGCCAGTTCATGCCGAGCGCGATGAGCGACGCGGCCAGTGCGTACGAGGGGATGTTGTGCGCCATCCCCATCCAGAGCGCGAAATAGTTGTAGGTCGTCCAGGTCCGCTTCTCGACCAGGACCGGGGCCAGTTCGTCGTTGAAGAACCGGCTGCCTCGCAGCGCCCGCACGTCGCCGAGGTCCACCCGGCTGTGCTCACGTGTCGTCGGCTCCATTGCGGAATCCTGCGCGCCGGGCGGGGGCCGGGGGCAGAGACAGACTGTTCACTGTTCGGCCGCCCTTGGCGCAGTCTGTCGATTGCGCCGAACCGCGCCGGGATGCATGACGTACGTCACAACCCGCTCGTGACGTCCGGGCAAAACGGCGGAAACATCTCCACCGGATCTCCACATCTCACCCGGATGGCCTCCACGGGGATTGCTTAAAGTCGGCGGCATGGACAACGGGGGAAGACGGGTGCTGGTCGTCGAGGACGACCTCACCATCGCCGCGTCGATCGATGCCCGGCTGAGCGCGGAAGGGTTCTCCGTGACGGTCGCGCACGACGGCCCCGCGGCGGTCGACGCCGAGGCGGCGACTAGTCCCGACCTGGTGGTTCTCGACGTGATGCTGCCCGGTTTCGACGGTCTCGAGGTGTGCCGCCGGATCCAGGCGCGCCGTCCGGTGCCGGTGCTCATGCTCACCGCGCGCGCCGACGAGACCGACCTGCTGGTGGGGCTCGGCGTCGGCGCGGACGACTACCTCACGAAGCCGTTCTCGATGCGCGTGCTGTCCGCGCGGATCCAGGCGCTGCTGCGGCGGGTGGAGCGGTCCTCGGCGGCGGCGGAGGAACGGATCGTGCTGGGGGATCTGGAGATCGACATCGCGGAACGGCGGGTTCGCCGAGGGGGCGAACCCGCCCAGCTGACGCCGATCGAATTCGACCTCCTGGTGCATTTCGCGCGCCGTCCGCGCGCGGTGCAGCCGAGGGAACGGCTGCTGAGCGAGGTGTGGGACTGGGACGTGCACGCGACCGGAGCCGGCACCCGGGCGGTGGACAGCCACATCAAGGCGCTGCGGAGGAAGCTCGGGGCCGACCTGATCCGGACGGTGCACGGGGTCGGGTACGCGCTGGAGGTTCCCGCGTGAAGCCGTTCGTCGCGAAGGCCGTCGATTTCCTGCCGAGACCGCTGGACCGGATCCGGTCGATCAAGCTGAAACTGGCGATCCTGATGGTCGCGTCCGGCGGGATCGCGTTCGCGTTCTTCCGCTACCAGATCGGCTGGCTGCCGCCGCGGACGACGGTGACCGCGGTGGTGATCGCGCTGCTGACGTCGCAGATCCTGGCGCACGGCATGACCAGGCCGCTGCGCGAGATGACGGCGGCCGCGCGGGCGATGGCGAAGGGCGATTACACCCGCCGGATCCGCGCCACCGCCCGCGACGAGGTCGGCTCGCTGGCCGCGGCGTTCAACCAGATGGCCGCCGACCTGTCCACCGCGGACCGGCAGCGCCGCGAACTGGTCGCGAACGTGTCGCACGAACTCCGGACGCCGATCACCGCGCTGAACGCCGTGCTGGAGAACCTCGTGGACGGCGTCGCTTCGCCGGATCCCGCGACGCTCCGCACGGCGTTGCACCAGACCGAACGCCTGGGGCGGCTGGTCACCGAACTGCTGGACCTGTCGCAGATCGACGCCGGAACGCTGCCGCTGGACCGTTCGCAGGTCGATCTCGAAGACCTGCTCGCCGAGGTCGCCGCGGAGGCGGAAGCCATGGCCGCGGCGGCAGGCCGGGGCGTCCGGTTCGCGATCTCGGTGACCCCGTCCGGCGCGACGGTGCCCGCCGACCGGGAACGGATCTACCAGGTGGTGCTGAACCTGCTGGAGAACGCCGCGCGGCACGGCCCGGCCGGGGGAGAGGTGGCGGTGCTGGCGCGGGTCGAGCCCGGGGAGGCGCGGATCGAGGTGCACGACCAGGGGCCGGGGATTCCGGAAGCCGACCGGGAACGGGTGTTCGAACGGTTCACCCGGGGAGAACGCGCTGGCGGCGGCGGGACCGGGCTGGGCTTGGCGATCGCGCGGTGGGTGGTGGAACTGCACGGGGGGACCGTCGCGGTGGTCGATCCGGTGCCTAGCGGAGGTCTTGCTGCTGGCGGCGGGCCCGGATGCCGGATCCGGGTGACCCTGCCCGCTTGAGCTGCTGGCCGCGCTCCCGCTGAGGTGAGTGAGGGTTCCCCGCACGGAATCTGATTCCCGCAGGGTTCCCCTCACGTACCGCCGAGGCGCGTGTATCGGCAGGTGAGAATCCGCGCCCGCCGTACCCACTGTGATTTGCTATCGCGAAGAGAGGTTCCATGTCCGAGCAGGTCCAGAATCACCCCGCGCACGCCGTTCCGCCGTGGGCGGTGCGCATCGTCCGGCAGCCGGGGCCGAGGCCGTTGTTCGAGCGGGCCGAAGCCGGGGTCCCCGTCGGGGCGAAGGTGGCCGCGCTGGCGGTCGCGGTCGTGGCGGCGGTCGTCGTGCCGGTGGACCGGCCCGGCATCGGCTGGGTGCTGGCGTTGCTGGTCGCGGCCGTGGTGCTCTTAGCGTGCGCGCGGCTGTCCGGGGCAGGAGAAGGAAAAGCGAGGCGTTGGGGGCAGGCGGGTTGGGCACTGCTGGCGATCGCGCTGCTCGCGGTGGGAGCCCTGCGCGCGGCCGAATGGTTGTTCGTCTTGTGCGGACTCGCGGCGGCAGTCGCGGCGTCGCTTGCCGTCGTCGGGAAGCGGACTGTGCACGGCACGACGTACGACGTGCTGGCCGTCCCGCTCGAAGCGTTCCGCGCGGTGCCGTGGCTGCTGCGCCGGAGCCCCCGGTCCGGTCGGCGACCGGGGCGGGCCCTCGGCGCGGTTCTGCTGTCCGGGCTGGTCCTGGTGGTGTTCCTGCCGTTGCTGATCACCTCGGACCCTCGCTTCGCGGAGTTCGTCGGCGGCCTCGTCCCGGAGGTGCGTCCCGGCTCGGCCGTCCAAGCCGCGCTGGTGTTCGGAGTGGGTTTCGCGGCGATGGCAGCGGTCTTCCTGATCTCCGCGGATCCCTTGCCCACTAGGGAAAACCGGACGACCACGGTCGGCGACCGGCTGTCCTGGACGTCCTCGCTGGGCACCTTGTCGGTCCTGTTCACCGCGTACGTCGGCGTGCAAGCGACCGCCCTTTTCGGCGGCACGGACTACGTCCTCCGCACCGACGGCCTCACCTCGGCGGACTACGCACGCGGCGGTTTCTGGCAACTCTGCGCCTGCACCGTGCTGACCCTCGGCATCGTCGCCGCGGCCCTGCGCTGGGCCCCGAAAGCCACCCGCGCCGACCGGACGGTGTTGCGGGCACTGCTCGGCGCGCTGACCGTGCTGATCCTGGTCGTGGTGCTGTCCGCATTGAGTCGCATGTGGACCTACCAGCAGGCCTACGGATTCACCGTGCTGCGGCTGCTGGTGGAGGTGTGCGAGATCTGGCTGGGCGTGGTGTTCGTCCTGATCGGGGCGACGCTGGGCACACTTCGCGCGAACTGGCTGCCCCGCGCGGCGATCGCGACCGCTGCGCTGGCGCTGCTGGGATTGGCCGCGGCGAACCCGGAATCGGCGATCACGACCGCCAACCTGGACCGGGCGGCGCAGGGCAAGCCGCTCGACCTCCGCTACCTGCGCCAGTTCTCCGCCGACGTGGCCCCGGTCGTGGCGGAACGCCGTCCCGACGCGGCGTGCCTGCTGCGCCCGATCGCCCGTGCGCTGCCCGATGATTCTTGGCCTGCCTGGAACCTGAGCCGTTCCCAGGCCCGGGAGATCCTCCGGGCCCAGGCCCCGTGCGAATGACGGGTCAGCTCCGGGGCACCGTCAGCCGCCAGTCGACCAGGGGGTTCTCGTCGGGGTTTTCGGCATCCGGCAGGTGCTCGGAGCGGCGCACCGCGCAGCGATGGCGCACCAGGTCGCGGCGCTCCGCCGGGGTCAGGTCCGCGTCTCCGAACGGGCTTTCCCCGTCGATGTCCGCGTTCGCGTCGACGTTGAACCGGTAGGCGTCCGCGGTCAGGTAGTCGCGGCGGAAATCGGTCTTCCACTGCGAATTGTGCCCCCAGCCGAGCGATCCGTCGCTGGTTGGCCGATGGCGGCGGAGGAACGAATCCTCCAGCGCCGACCGGTCCGCGATCCCCGCGGTCGCGTGCCGTTCCCCGGCCCGCACGACGACCCCGGCCCGGCCGAACAGCAGTTCGCCGAGCATGAGGCACGGCCACTGTTCGCCGACGAGCTCGATCGGCTCGTCCGGGTCGTCGCTCTGGTCGACGGCCGCGATCTCGTGGAAAAACGGATCGAACCGGGCGACTTCCACCCGTCGCATGCCCAGCGCGGAGAAAAAGCCGACGTACTCGTCCGCGGTGACGCGCACTTCGTGGTCGGGCAGGTGCAATCGGTGCGCCCACGGCGTTGCGGCACCGTCCGGGAGGCCGGACTGGAAGCCCAGCAGCAGGAGATCGCTGATCCGGTGGAGCGCATACGCTTGCTCGAGCAGATCGCCCCAGACGTATTCCGTCCGCTGCCATTCTCCGCAGACCGCCAGCGGAGCCAGCATCTCGCGCGCGTCGGCGGCATGCTCGCCGAGCCACGGGGACAGCACGTCGGAGAACACTGCCGAGCCGGTGTATTCGTGCACCGCGAAGTACAGCTCGCGCAGGGTCGTCGGGGTCATCACGACGACGCAGCCTACGGAGGACAGTGTCGGCGTCCCACCGAATTTCCCGCCGCGGCAACCGATTCCGGGGCCGCCGGAACCGATCGCCGCCGGGACCTACAGCGCGAAGACCCCGTTCGACTGGCTGTCCGCCGCGCACTTGTTCGGGTACGTCGCCCGGTACGTGACCCGGGTGCCGTGCCAGCTGCCCAGCGCGGTGACGTCCACGGGGGAGTAGATCATCGTGCACTTCTGCCGGTGCGGGGTGATGCGGGCGAAATCGCCGTCGACCGCGGTGAGGGTCGCGCAGGCGGTGTCGCGGTGGCGGTGCGTGCCGCCGGTGGGGTCGCAGGTGAGGGACGCGCTCGTGACGCGCCCGGAGGTCTCGTGCACGGTCAGCTGCAGCACGGACTCCGGGACGTGCGGTGCGGCCAGGCCGCCGAACCCGATCACGGCCGCTGCGACCGGAGCGAAGGAAGAGAACACCATACGAGGGATATCGGCACCGCGAACCCGATCACTGTGCTCCTCGTCCGGGTGGGTTTTCCTCGCTCGGACGGGTGGCGGTGCCGAGGTCGTGCGCGAGCAATGCCACGTACAGCGACAACATCGACTCCGGATCTTCCAGTCGCACTCCCAGCACCTGTTCGATGCGGGCGAGTTGCTGGTAGTACGCCGTCCGCGAGGTGTGGGCGGCGACGGCCGCGGCGGACTTGTTGCCGCCGTGTGCGCAGTAGTGCCGCAGAGCCGGGACGAGGCGACTGCCCGACGCAGCGTCGCGTTCGAGGAGCGGGCCCAGCTCTCGCGCGGCGAAGGCGTGTACGCGCTCGTCGTCGGCGAGAAGGTGCAGGAGACCGCGTAGTCGAACGTCCTTGAGACGGTGCAACGGTTGTCCGTCATCCTCGTCGAGGGCGGCGGCAGCGACGTGTGCGGCTTCGACCAAAGTGCGTTGTGCCTCAGCGGGTCCGGTGACAGTCGTGCCTACGCCGAGCGCGGCCGGCGCGGAAGCGCGCGCGTCGTGGATGTCGGTGGCTAGGCGCTGAAGGACGGCGTCAGCATTGGCTTCCGGCGAGAGTGCGAGAAGCGCGCGTACGGCAGTCTCGTCCGTCGAAACCAGCGCGGACACCTTCGCCCGGCGTGTGGCGAGCGCGGTCGCTTCGGCTAGCTCGCGCAACAGTGGCGGCGTAGACAGCGTGTGGCGCGTAGTCGCAGTGATGCGTGGCCGTACCGCCAGGCCGACCAGCTGTCGTCCGGTCAGCGGCACGGCGAGCGCAGAAGAGCGCGCGAGGATCTCCGCGGTCGGCGCTGGCGAATTCAGCAACTCGGTCAACACCGCGCGGTGCGCTTGCCGTTCGAGGGTGTCGGAGTCGCGCGCGACGAGCCGGTGCACCGCGAGCGCCGACGCGGCCCGTTCGGCGACCACCTGGTACCGATGCGGTGGCGGCTCGGCGCACACGAGCACCAGCCGACCCCAGTCGTGGCCCCGCGCGCCGACCACGGTGACCAGCCAGCCCGCCGCCGAGTGGTACCCGGTGCGCTCGCCGACCTGCACCACTCGCGACCGAGCCGGCCAGCCGATCAGCAATTCGCCCGGATCCGTGCCCGCCGTGTCGTAGGCGAGGACTTCGTGTTCCAGCGTCTCCAGCACGACCGGCTGCTCGGTCAATCGCGCCACCTCGGCCAGCACCGCGGCGGGCTCAGCTCCCGCGACGGTCAATGACGTGAACGTCTCGTGCACCCGCTCCGCCGCCCGCAGCTCAGCGAGCTGCGCGTCCACGATCATCCCGTTCACTGCCTCGGTCACCGCGACGTAGCGCGTCTCGCGGGACAGCGTCACGAGCGGCAATCCGCGCTGCTCAGCCGCCGTGACCAGGGCACGCGGCAGCCGGTCGTTCCAGTGCCGCACCAGCTCGACCACCAGGCCCGCGACGCCCACCTCGGCGAGATCGGCGACGTACCGGGTCAGCGTCGCGTCGTCGTCCGGGAGCGCGACCCCCGTAGTGAGCACGAGTTCTCCGCCGCGCAGCAGGTGCGCGATGTCGGCGACCTCGGCCGCGTGCGCCCAGCGCACCCGCCGTTCGAGCCCGGTGCTGCCCGCGACCACGCGCGGACACCCTTGGCGCAGCACCGGCAACGCGAGCGCCTCGGCGACGGTCGGGTACATCGGTCCCCCTTGCTGGCCGGCAGGGCACAGACTGTACGGCGGAGAGGGGTAGTCCGTACACGTTGTCGATGGCGGACCCGCCCGTCTCGCCCGGAGACTCGGGGGCACCCGACCGGAAGGAGCGGACGTCGTGACCGACCGCATCAGCCATTGGATCGACGGCAAGCCGGTCGTCGGCACCGGACGCACCGGCGACGTGTACGACCCGGCGACCGGCCAGGTCAGCGCGCAGGTGGACTTCGCGGGGCCGGCCGAGGTGGACCAGGCGGTAGCCGCCGCGACCGCCGCCTTGCCGGGCTGGCGGGGAACGTCGCTCGCCGGGCGCACGCGGGTGCTGTTCGCCTTCCGCGAGCTGCTCCAGGCGCGCAAACACGAGCTGGCGAAGATCGTGACGAGCGAGCACGGCAAGGTCGAATCGGACGCTGCGGGCGAGGTCGCGCGCGCGATCGAGAACGTCGAATACGCGTGCGGCGCGGCGCAAATGCTCAAGGGCGGGTTCAGCGAGAACGCCTCCACCGGCGTCGACGTGTACTCGATCGCTCAGCCGCTCGGCGTGGTCGGCGTGATCTCGCCGTTCAACTTCCCGGCGATGGTGCCGCTCTGGTTCGTGCCGAACGCGCTGGCGTGCGGCAACACCGTCGTGCTCAAACCGAGTGAGAAGGACCCGTCCGCGGCGCTGTTCATCGCGGAGCTGCTTGCCGAAGCGGGCCTGCCGTCCGGCGCGTTCAACGTGCTGCAGGGCGACAAAGTCGCGGTCGACGGACTTCTCGCGCACCCGGACGTCAAGGCGATCTCCTTCGTCGGCTCGACCCCGATCGCCCGCTACGTCTACGAAACCGGCACCAGCCACGGAAAGCGCGTCCAGGCGCTGGGCGGGGCGAAGAACCACATGGTCGTACTGCCGGACGCCGACCTCGACCTGGCCGCGGACGCCGCCGTGTCCGCCGGTTTCGGCTCGGCGGGCGAACGGTGCATGGCGGTTTCGGTAGTGGTCGCCGTCGAGCCGATCGCGGACGAACTGGTGGCCAAAATAGTGGACCGGATGCGGAAACTGCGCGTCGGGGACGGCCGCAAACCGTCGTCGGAGATGGGCCCGCTGGTGACCAGGGCGCACCACGAGCGAGTTGCGTCCTATGTGGACACCGGAGTGGCCGAAGGCGCGGAACTCGTGATGGACGGCCGGGGCGTGGAGGCAGACGGAGAGAACGACGGATTCTGGCTCGGCCCCACGCTTTTCGACCGCGTCACGCCCAGTATGGCGGTGTACACCGACGAAATCTTCGGCCCCGTCCTGTCCGTCGCCCGAACGACGAGCTTCGACGACGCGCTGGCGCTCATCAATGCCAACCCGTACGGCAACGGAACCGCCATCTTCACCGGCGACGGACGCGCCGCGCGCCGCTTCCAGAACGAGGTCGAGGTAGGCATGGTAGGCGTCAACGTCCCCATCCCGGTGCCCGTCGGCTACTACTCGTTCGGCGGCTGGAAGGACTCCCTGTTCGGCGACACGCACGCCTACGGACCAGAGGGATTCCACTTCTTCACGCGGACAAAGGTGGTCACATCGCGGTGGCCGGACACCTCGCACGCGGGGGTGAATCTGGGGTTCCCGAAGAACTCGTGACCCGGGCTCACCACACGCCGTTTTCGCCGACGATGCTCGCCACCGTGCCGCTGTTCCCGAGCAGGCACACCGCGACGACTCGCTCGTCCGCCAGCCGTTTGCCACGGGCCGGATTGACCGAATGAGTGCGGCCGCCCACGCGGAGCTGCCATTTTTCGGTGGTGCCCGGGCCGCGCGGGGTGTGCTTGAACCCGACCGGATAGTCGTCGGTGATCGGACCGGCGCCGAAATCGTGCACCGGCCCGGGCACGACCGTCAGCGGCGCGCGGCAGTCGGCGAACTGCCGCCGCCCGAACCGGACTGCCAGCACGAGGACGACCAGGGCGACCGCCACCGCCACCAACGCGGACGCGGTGAAGCCGGATTTGGCGACCGCGACGACCGCGATCGCCACCTCGATCGCGACGAACACCCAGACCGCCCAGAAGAAGCAGCCGAGCGCCTCCCCGCGCTGGCTCGGGTGCAGCCTCCCAGCGAGATTGGCGGCGGCGACCTCGCCGGGATCGGCCTTCGCGGTCACGCGGCGACCACATTGACCAGCAATTTGCTGCGCGGGGTGAAGATCGCACCGTTGGTGCGGCCGCCGAGCACCCGGCTCTTCAGATCGGGATCGAGCCGATAGCTCTTTCCGTTCACGACGAGGTAGGTGAAGGCGATCCGTTCCGTGATCTCGTAGAGGTACATCGGGGGCAGGACGCCGGACGGCCGGTGCTGCACGTGCCCGAAATCGTGCGTCAGGCCAGGGACCACGGTGACCTTGCCCTCGCGCCAGTCCGCCAGCCGCCGTCGGATCGCGCGCCCGGGATACACCGCGAGCACCAGGAAGACGAGCGACATCACGTACAGGGACGCGTTCTTCGACCAGTAGGACACCAGCGGCTTGCCGAAGTAGGCGTTGATGTTGTTGGTGGCCTGGATCATGGCGGGGCTGATGCCGAACCAGATCGGAGTCAGGACCGCCAGCGCGACGAGGACGAGCAGCACCAGGACGAGCGTCCAGAAGTTGCCGTCCAGCACCATGTTCCGCTGGGACGGATGCAGGCGCCCTTCCCGGTTGGCCTGGTCGGCGGCCGCCTGCACAGTCTCTTCCCGCACCTGTTCTCCGCTCACGCCGGAAGGATGTTGACCACGATCTTGCTGCGCGGGATCACGCAGACGGTGTTGTTCCGGTTCGGCTGGAGGGCTTCGAATTGCCGTTCGGTGAGCCGGTAAGTGGTGCCGCCCGCGTTCATCTCCCATTGCGAGGTGCGGGCGAAGTAGTGCCGCACGCAGATCGGGTAGGCGTGGGACTGGCCGTCCTGTTCGAAGTTGTGGGTCCAGCCGGTGATGACGGTCAGCGGGCGGCTGAGGTTCTGGTAGCTGCGGAGGCAGCTGACCAGCAAGGCCACGATGAGGAGGAGCACGAACGGCGCCGCGCCGAGAGTCTGCGCGCGGTGCGGCCCGTCGAGGACGTTCGTGGTCAGCGGCAGGACGACCGCGAACACGATCAGCGCGGCGGCCAGTCCGAGCTGGAATCGGAACCATCCGCCGACCAGCAGGGACCGCTGGGACGGGTGCAGCCGCCCGGCCAAGTTCGCGGTCGCGACGGCGTCCGGTTTCATCGGGCTCCGCCGTCGAGCACGATGTTCACCAGCCACCGCCCGTTGCCCAGCACGCAGACGGCGGTGATCCGCTCCGCGACCATGCGATCCCGCCGCGCGCGCTGGACGGGATACGTGCGCCCGCCCGCGCGCAACTGCCACCGCTCGGTCTGGCCAGGCCCGCGCGGGGTGTGCTTGAGGCCGATCGGGTAGTCGTCGGTGATCGGGCCGGAGCCGAAGTCGTGTGCCGGTCCGGTGATCACGGTCAGGGGCTCGCGGAACTCGGCGCAGCGCCGCACGCTGAACCGGACCGCGCCCGCGATCGCCGCCACAGCGACCGCGACCGCGACCAGCGCGGAGGCAGTGAACCCGGAATTGACCACTCCCACGACCCCGACTGCGCCTATCGCCGCGGTGAACACCCAGACCGCCCAGAAGAGGGCGTCAAAGACCACCCCGCGCTGGCTCGGGTGCAGTCTTCCGGCGAGGTTGGCGGCGGCGACCTCGCCGGGATCGGCTTTCGCGGTCACGCGGCGACCACGTTGACCAGGATCTTGCTGCGCGGGGTCAGAATCGCGGCGTTCGTGCGGTTGCCGAGCACTCGCTGCCGCATGTCGTAATCGAGCCGGTAGGTCTTGCCGTGCACGACGAGATACGTGAACGTCATCCGGTCGGTCATCTCGTAGAGGTACATCGCGTGCTGCCCGCGCGGCGGGATCTTGGTGACGTGCCCGTAGTCGTGCGTCCAGCCGGGCACCACGTCGAGTTTGCCGCTGCGCACCTCCGCCACCCGCCGCCAGATGAGCCGGGCGGGGAACACGGCGAGCGCGAGGAAGAACACCGTCAGCAGATACACCTGCCAGTTCAGCGACCAGTACGACACCGGCGGCAGACCGGCGTCGGCGTGCAACTGGTCCAGGCCCCGCACCTGGTCGGCGCTCACTCCGATCCCGATCGGAGCCATGATCGCGGCGGCGACGAACAGGATGATCCACACGACCGCCATCGAGAAGCCCGCGTTGAGGATCATCGTCCGCTGGGACGGATGCAGGCGTCCTTCCCGGTTGGCCTGGTCGGCGGCCGCCTGCACGGTTTCGCTGCTCACTCTCCGGTGCCGCCTTCGCCGCCGCCCTCTGCCTTCTCGTGCTCCTTTTCATAGGCTTCGGATCCTTCGGAGTACCGGTCGTACTGCTCGTTCTCCTGCCTCCGGGCTTCGGTGCCGAGCCCCGCGCCGTCGGCCATCGTAAACGGCGGCCGGCCCTCCCCCTTCTCCCATTCCTGGAGCTTGAAGAACTTGCGCCCGTCCTCGGAGTACGTGTCGCCGGCGTGTTCGAAGTGTTCGCGTCCCGGCACCTTCTTTTTGGCGTTGTCGGTCCACCGATCGGCCTTTTCCGCGGCGCTCTCGGCCCTGCCCGCCTCCTTGAGATCGCCTGCCTTCTTCTCGAGACCGGCGGCGATGTCGACGCTCTTGTCCGTGACCTTGCCCGCGGCCTTGCCTGCCTTCCGCAGTGCGTTCGCCGCCTGCTCGATCGCGGCCTTGGACTTGCCCGCGCTCTCCGCGAGCTTGTCCAGCTTCTCCACGACCTTCGCGATCCGGGTGCCGATCTTCTCCGCCAGGATCCCGCCCTCGACGACGGTGTCGGCGATGAACGCGGCGACCGTGCCGCCGAAGGTGCACCACGACGACGCCAACGCGGCGATGCCCTTGACGATCAGCTCGCCCACGAACGACGAGATCATGTCGCGGATCAGTCCGCGTTCCGTGCCTACCAGGGCGGCGGCGACGTTCATCCCGGTGGACGCGGCACTCGCCTGAGTGGCCGCGCCTTTGAGGTAGCCGATGTACTCCTTCGCCTTGGCCTGGTAGGCCTCGCCGCCTTGTCCCTGAAAGCCGGGGGCGACCTTGCTCGCCGCCTGTGTGTACTGGTCCGCGCTCTCGTTGAGCTGCTTCGAGATGTTCGACCAGGTCACTGCCTTGGCGGTGACGGCCTCCGGGTTGCCCGCGAGCTGGTCGAGGCCCTCCTTGAGGAAGCTGATGTGCTCGATCAGCCAGCCGACGCCGGCGCTGGCCAGCGTGCCGAGCGGGTCCATCGCCGCACCGAGCAGGTCGAGGCCGTCGGTGACCACGTCGACGCCGAAGTTGCCCCAGTCGCCGTGCCGGAGGTCGGTGAGCGTCGCGGCGCCGTCGTTGACGATGCCGGCGCCGGCGGTCTGGGCGTTGAGGTTGTCCAGCTCGTTCGAGGACGACCCCATGTTCGTGGTCAGGCCGCTCGGCGATTCCGACTTCGCGACCAGCGGGTTCTCCTGTGTTTCGGTCATTCCGGCAGCTCCTTGCCGAGACCGTTGATGTGCCCGACGGTCTGCTTCTCGTGGTTGTCGTAGTGATCGTGCGCCTGCTGCAGGCGGTCCGCGATGTCGTCGGCGGTGTCCGCGACGTCCTGGACGAAGGAGGTCGCGACCGACATCCAGATCTGCAGCGGCGCCGCGAACACCTGGCCGACGAGGCCGAACGCGTCGTCGCCGAGGGACTGTCCGGACTCGGTCGCCTGCGCCGCGGTGTGCACCCCGGCCGCGATGTCCTCGACCTCGCCCTTGTGCGCGCGCAGCGCCGGGAGGTCGACCTTCGATCCGTCTGCCATCAGTTCCTCCCCAGGAACGAGCCGCCGCCGTAGTAGTCGTCGTCGTCCGTCGGGTCCGGTGCCGGGCGGGCCGGGCGCGCGGGACGGGACGGCGGAGCGGCGGGAGGCGCGGAATCGTCCTGCGCGTCGAAAAATTGCGGCTGCGGCGGCGCGGGCGGGGCCGTTTCCTCCGGAACTTCCGGTTCCGGGATCTGTTCTTCGAGGAATTTCATCGCGTCGCTGTTCTCGCCGATCACCGGTGCCATGATCGCGGTCAGCTGCTGCGCCGCCTGGGCCTGGGCGCGCCGGGCGGTGGCCAGGACAGCGGCCGCGAGGGCGGCGCGCGGCATCTCGTCCGCGCGGGAGCCGAACTGGAGTTCCTGCAGCGCACCGGCGGTGTTGACGGTCGCGGTGACCGCGCCGTCCTGGCTCGTCGCGGTCGCCGACACGTGCTTCAGCCGTTCCTGGGCCTCCGCGGCCCGCTGCCGGATTTCGGCGATTTCGGGAGAAAGTGCGTTCATGTCGGCCACTGCTTTCGGATCGAGTGGTTCATAGTCTTTCCGAGGCAGAAAACCGGGTTCCGGTTCCCCGTGCAAGCGAAGTTCCGAGTTGCCCGGTTCGTCGCTATTAAAAATTGTTTGCCAGCCTTTTACTCCCGCTCGCCCGGACCGGAGGGCGCGCCGGGCACCGCCGGGTCCGTAAACTCGTTGTGAGTAGCAGGAGGACCGCGAAGGAGGTGCCGGTGGCGAACACGGACGAGCGTCGCTTCGAGGTGCTGCGCGCGATCGTCGCCGACTATGTCTCGAACCAGGAGCCGGTCGGGTCGAAGACGATCGTCGAGCGGCACAACCTCGGCGTTTCCAGTGCCACCGTGCGCAACGACATGGCCGCCCTGGAAGAAGAGGGGTACATCGCCCAGCCGCACACCAGCGCGGGCCGGATCCCGACCGACAAGGGGTACCGGCTGTTCGTCGACCGGCTTTCGGAGATCAAGCCGCTGTCGGCCGCCGAGCGGCGCGCGATCACCAGCTTCCTCGACTCCGGCACCGACCTCGACGACGTGCTGCGCCGGTCGGTCCGGCTGCTCGCGCAGCTCACCCGCCAGGTCGCGGTGGTGCAGTACCCGATGCTCACCAACACCGTGGCGCGCCACCTCGAGGTGGTCCCGCTCACGCCCGCGCGGCTCATGCTCGTGCTGATCACCGACTCCGGCCGGGTCGACCAGCGCACCGTCGACCTCGGCGACGTGGTCACCGAGGAGACCGTGCTGCGCCTGCGCACCGTGCTCAACGGCGCGCTCGCCGGGCGGCGGCTGGCCGACGCGGCGGCGAACGTGGCGGAGCTGCCCGAGGCCGCTCCGCCGGACCTGCGCGACCACCTCACCCGGATCTGCACCACACTGGTCGAATCGCTGGTCGAGCACCCGGAAGAGCGGATCGTGCTCGGCGGCACCGGCAACCTCACCCGCAACGTCGCGGACTTCCCCGGGTCGCTGCGCCAGGTGCTCGAAGCGCTCGAGGAACAGGTGGTGGTGCTGAAGCTGCTCGCCGCCGCCCGCAACCCCGGTGCGGTCACCGTGCTCATCGGTGAGGAAAATGAGGACGAGCAGATGCGCAGCACCTCGGTCGTGTCCATCGGCTACGGCCGGGACGACATGCTGCTCGGGGGGATGGGCGTCGTCGGGCCGACCAGGATGGACTACCCCGGCACGATCGCGGCGGTCCGAGCGGTCGCCAACTACGTGGGGCAGATCCTGTCCGGCCGCTGACCGGCGGCAGGCCGGGGACGTGGCGGAACACGAAGGAGAAGGCAGAGCAACGTGGCGAGGGACTACTACGGGATCCTCGGGGTGGCCAAGAACGCGAGCGATCAGGAGATCAAGCGCGCGTACCGCAAGCTGGCCCGTGAGCTGCACCCCGACGTGAACCCGTCGGAGGACGCCCAGCACCGCTTCGGCGAGGTGACCACCGCGTACGAGGTGCTCTCCGATCCGCAGAAGCGCAAGATCGTCGACCTCGGCGGCGACCCGATGGACGGGGGCGGCCGCGGCGGAGGCGGCGGCGACCCGTTCGCGGGCTTCGGCGGGCTCGGCGACATCATGGACGCCTTCTTCGGCGCCGCGGGCGGAGGCGGCGGACGGGGCCGCGGGCCGCGCAGCCGCGTGCAGCCCGGCTCCGACGCGCTGATCCGGCTCGGCCTCACCCTCGAGGAGTGCGCGACCGGTGTCGACCGCGAGATCACCGTCGACACCGCGATCGTCTGCGACCTGTGCCGCGGCGCGGGCACCGCCGAGGGCACCAGCACCAAGACCTGCGACACCTGCGGCGGGGCCGGCGAGGTCCAGTCCGTGCAGCGGTCGTTCCTCGGCCAGGTCGTCACCGCGCGCCCGTGCCCGGTGTGCCGCGGCTTCGGCGAGGTCATCCCCGACCCGTGCCGCCAGTGCGGCGGCGACGGCCGGATCCGGTCGCGGCGCGGCGTCACCGCGAAGATCCCGCCCGGCGTCGGCGACGGCATGCGGATCCGGCTGTCCGGCCAGGGCGAGGTCGGCCCCGGCGGCGGCCCGGCGGGCGACCTCTACGTCGAGATCGACGAGGCCCCGCACGAGGTGTTCGTCCGCGAGGGCAACGACCTGCACTGCAACTTCCGCATCCCGATGACCACCGCGGCGCTCGGCGCGACGGTCCCGATCGCCACCCTGGTCGACGGCGACTACGAACTCGACATCGAGCCCGGCACCCAGCCCAACACCGAACTGGTGCTCACCGGCAAGGGCATGCCGCGGCTGCGCTCGTCCGGCCGCGTCGACGGCCGCGGCGACCTGCACGTGCACATCGACGTCGTGGTGCCGACCAAGCTCGACGAGGCCCAGCGCGACCTGCTCGTCGACCTGGCCCAGCAGCGCGGCGAAGAGGTCCCGACGCTTGCCGCCAACGGCAGCAAGCACGGCGGCCTGTTCTCCAAGCTCCGCGCGAAGAACCGCTGACTGTGCCGGACACCACACTGCCGGTCTTCCTCGCCCCGGCGGTGCCCGCCGAAGGGCGGGCGCTGCTCGACGGCGAGGAAGCCCGGCACGCGGCCACCGTGCGCCGGCTGCGCGTGGGGGAGCAGCTCGTGCTCTCCGACGGCGCCGGCGCGATGGCCCGCTGCGCCGTGGACGCCGTCGAAGCGGGCCGGGCGGCCTCGGTCACGCTCACGGTTCTCGAGCGCTGGCAAGAAGAACCGCCCGCGCTGCGCGTCCACGTCGCCCAGGCCCTCGCCAAGGGCGACCGCGGGGAATTGGCCGTCGAACTGGCCACCGAAGCCGGCGCGGACGCGATCGTGCCCTGGCGCGCCGCCCGCAGCGTCGCCCGCTGGGACGACGGACCCCGCGGCGAGAAAGCCCTCGCCCGCTGGCGCGCCACCGCCCGCTCGGCGGCCAAACAAGCCCGCCGCGCTCACGTGCCCGCCGTCGCGGAACCAGTCGGTACCCGCGAGCTCGCACAACTGGCCGCGACGATGTCCGCGACGCTCGTCCTCGAATCCGGCGTCACCAGCAAACTCACCGACCTCGACCTCCCCGACGGCGGCGACCTCCTCCTCGTCGTCGGCCCCGAAGGCGGCATCACCGACGACGAACTCGCCGCCCTCGAACAAGCCGGAGCCACCACGGTCCGCCTCGGCCCGACCGTCCTCCGCACCTCCACCGCGGCCGCCGTCGCACTAGGCGCACTGGGCGTCCTCACCGGCCGCTGGCACTGACCGCCCGGCGCCCGCGAAACCCGGCAGAACCCCTAAACATCCGCACCAGGTGATGGCGCGCCGCAGCCCCGCCAGCTACTCTGCTTCGCAACGTGGGAACACAAGGGTTTCAGCCCGCCCCCACGCGGGCATTACCCTTGAGTACGCGAACCCATACCCCGCCGGGCACCTCCCCCCTCGGTCCGGCGGAGCCGCGGCGGCGGTGGAGCGACCCCCAGGCTCCACCGCGCCGCGGCGTCTTCGTATCGCCTGGCGGCGATCCTTCGCCGCCGCTGGTTCCGCCATTACTCCCGGGGGGCCGAGCCCCCCGGACCCCCACGGTGCGGTGGTTGCGTGTCGTGCGTTCGTCGCCTTGGCGAGTGGGGTGGTTGCGTGGCGTGTGTTCGTCGCCTTGGCGAGTGGGGGTTTGTAGGGTGTCGCGTATGAGCGATGCGGCGGAGACGTTGTTCGAGCGGATTATTGCTGGGGAGATTCCGGCGGATGTGGTGTATCAGGACGACGCCACGTTTGCGTTTCGGGACATCAATCCGCAGGCGCGGGTGCATGTGCTCGTGGTGCCTCGGAAGAGGTACCGGAACGTCGGGGAGTTGGCGGAGGCGGATCCGGAGTTGTTGAGCGCTGTGTTGTTGACGGCGCGGAAGGTTGCGGAGATCGAGGGGATCTCTGGCAGTGGGTATCGGGTGGTTTTCAACACTGACGCCGATGCCGGGCAGACGGTGTTTCATGTGCATGCCCATGTGCTCGGCGGGGAGCAGCTCGGGTTGTTCGGGAAGCCGCAGGCCGGGGTGCACTGAAACCGGGCTGCGAGCGGGTGTCGGGGACAAGTAGCATCTATGGGGTCCCTGTACGTTGACTTGCGAAGTGCGCAGAAAGCAGGACCGAGGCCACGTGGCCGGAACTGAGACGGGTGGAGCCGCCCGACCTGACAATCGGGTATCGGCCGAGGCACAGGTTCGATTCCCGATCCCGGAGGCGGCTCAGCTGAGCCTGCTGGGGTCCCGGGACGAGAACTTGCGGGTGGCCGAAGAACTGCTGGCTGCTGACGTGCACGTGCGCGGCAACGAGGTCACGCTGACCGGTGCCGCGGCCGATGTGGCGTTCGCGGAGCGGGTCTTCACCGAGCTGGTGCAGCTCGCCGGCGGCGGGCAGCAGGTCGGGCCCGACACGGTGCGGCGGACTGTGGGGATGCTGTCCAGCGGCGACGCGTCGCCCGCGGAGGTCCTGAGCCTCAACATCGTGTCGCGGCGCGGGAAGACCATCCGGCCCAAGACGCTGAACCAGAAGCGGTACGTCGACGCGATCGACAAGCACACGATCGTTTTCGGGATCGGGCCCGCCGGTACCGGCAAGACGTATCTCGCGATGGCGAAGGCCGTGCAGGCGTTGCAGGCCAAGCAGGTCACGCGGATCGTGCTGACGCGTCCGGCGGTCGAGGCCGGCGAGCGGCTCGGGTACCTGCCGGGCACCTTGAACGAGAAGATCGACCCGTACCTGCGGCCGCTCTACGACGCGCTGCACGACATGGTCGAACCGGAGTCGATTCCGCGGCTGATGCAGGCGGGGACGATCGAAATCGCACCGCTGGCCTACATGCGCGGCCGGACGCTGAACGACGCCTTCATCATCCTCGACGAGGCGCAGAACACCACGCCCGAGCAGATGAAGATGTTCCTCACCCGCCTCGGGTTCGGCGCGAAGATCGTCGTCACCGGCGACATCACCCAGATCGACCTCCCCGGCGGGCAGCGCAGCGGGCTCCGCGTCGTGCGCGACATCCTCGGCGGCGTCGAGGACCTGCACTTCGCCGAGCTCACCAGCCAGGACGTCGTCCGGCACAAACTGGTCGGCGACATCGTCGACGCGTACGAGAAGTGGCAGGCCGTGCAGGACGCGCAAGAGCAGCAGACCGGCGGCTGGAAAGGCACCCGCCGATGAGCATCGAGATCGCCAACGAATCCGGCGTCGACGTCGACGAGGCGTCCATCGTCTCCGCCGCGCGCTACACGCTGGAGAAAATGGAGGTCAGCCCGCTCGCCGAGCTGTCCATCCTGTGCGTCACCCTCGAGGTTATGGAAGACCTCCACGAACGCTGGATGGACCTGCCCGGGCCCACCGACGTCATGGCCTTCCCGATGGACGAACTCGACTCCTCGCGCCGCCCCGACGCGCCCGACTCGTCCCCGGCGCTGCTCGGCGACATCGTGCTCTGCCCGGCCTTCGCGAAAGACCAGGCGAAAACCGCGGGCCACCGGCTGATCGACGAACTGCACCTGCTCACCGTCCACGGCTGCCTGCACCTCCTCGGCTACGACCACGCCGAACCCGCCGAGGAACGCGAGATGTTCGGGCTGCAGAAGCGGATCCTCGGCGAATTCCAGGCCGCGGTCGCCGCGCACCAGGCCCGCGACGCGCAACGCGACGTCGACGACCGCGTGCTCGGCATCGCCGGGCTCGACGCGCCGCGGCCCGGGGAAACGCCCTAGGCTCCGACGATGGGAAACCCCCCGGCACAGGTCGTCATCGCGGTGACGCTGGTGCTGCTCGCGGGCGTGTTCGCCGCCGCGGACGCCGCGGTCGGCACGGTGTCGCAAGCCCGGGTCGACGGCCTCGTCCGCAACGGCCGCGTCGGAGCCCGCCAGCTCGCCGCGGTCGTCGCCGAACGCCGCAGGCACATCAACCTGCTGCTCCTGCTCCGGCTGGCCTGCGAACTCACCGCCACGGTGCTGGTCACCGTGTCCTTCGTCGCCTGGTTCGACCGGCTGTGGCTCGCCATCCTGGTGTCCGCGGTCGTCATGGTCGTGGTCAGCTACGTCCTCATCGGCGTCGGCCCGCGCACCATCGGCCGCCAGCACCCGTACCGCGTCGGCACGATCGTCGCCGGGCCGGTCCGCGCCCTCGGCACCGTCCTCGGCCCGCTGTCGCGGCTGCTGATCGTGCTCGGCAACGCGATCACCCCCGGCCGCGGCTTCCGCGAAGGCCCGTTCACCTCCGAGGTCGAACTGCGCGAACTCGTCGACCTCGCCCAGGAACGCGGCGTCGTCGAGGACTCCGAACGCGAGATGATCCACTCGGTGTTCGAACTCGGCGACACCGTCGCCCGCGAGGTCATGGTGCCGCGCACCGAGATCGTGTGGATCGAACGCACCAAAACCGTGCGCCAGGCCCTCGCGCTCGCGCTGCGCACCGGCTTCACCCGGGTCCCCGTGATCGACGATTCGGTGGACGACATCGTCGGCGTGGTCAACATCAAAGACCTCATGCCCGAGTACATGGGCCCGGACGGGCCGAGCACGGTCGTCGGCGCGGTGATGAACCCGGCGAGCTTCGTGCCCGACTCCAAACGGCTCGACGAGCTGCTCAAGGAAATGCAGCGCACGCACAACCACATGGCGATCGCGGTGGACGAGTACGGCGGCACCGCCGGCCTGCTCACCATCGAGGACATCCTCGAGGAGATCGTCGGCGAGATCACCGACGAATCCGACGCCGACGAACGCCCCGAGGTCGAGGAGCTCGAGGACGGGTCGGTCCGCGTGTCGTCCCGGCTCGGCGTCGACGACCTCGGCGAACTGTTCGGCATCGACCTCGAAGACCACGACGTGGAGACCGTGGGCGGGCTGCTCGCCGAGCGACTGGGTAGGGTCCCGCTGCCGGGGGCCGAAGCCGAGGTCGCCGGTCTTCGGCTGTTCGCCGAAGGGGGCAAGGACCGCCGCGGCCGGATGCGCATCACCTCCGTGGTCGTCCGGCCGTCGTCGGCGCGCCCGCGCACCCGCCCGCCCCAGCCCGAAGAGCACGACAGGAGAGTCGAACATGCCTGACCTCGACGCCGAGGACCAGAAGCTGGTCACGCTGGCCCGTTCGGCCCGCGCCCGCAACGGCGCGGACGAAGGCGCCGCGGTCCGCGACACCGACGGCCGCACCTACGCCGCGACCACGGTCGACCAGCCGTCGTTCAAGCTCACCGCCGTGCAGGCCGCCGTCGCCGCCGCGCTGTCCAGCGGAGCCGAAGGCCTCGAAGCCGCCGCCGTGGTCACCGCGGACGCGCTGGTCGCCGAGGCGTCCGTGCACGCGGTCCGCGACGTGACCAAGACCGCGCCGATCATCTTCGCCGACCCGTCCGGCGCCGTCGTCGAGGTGCTGCAGTCGTGACCGAACCGCACCGTTCCGGTTTCGCCTGCTTCGTCGGCCGCCCCAACGCGGGCAAATCGACGCTCACGAACGCGCTCGTCGGCACGAAGGTCGCGATCACCTCCAGCAAGCCGCAGACCACCCGGCACGCCATCCGCGGCATCGTCCACCGCGACGACGCGCAGCTGGTGATCATCGACACCCCGGGCCTGCACCGTCCGCGCACGCTGCTCGGCCAGCGGCTCAACGACATCGTGCACGAGACCTGGTCCGAAGTGGACGTCGTCGGGTTCTGCGTGCCCGCCAACGAAAAAGTCGGCCCCGGCGACCGGTTCATCGCCGCCGAGCTGAAGAAGATCGCCCGGCGCACCCCGGTGATCGGCATCGTCACCAAGACCGACCTCGTGAAGCCGGAGCAGGTCGCCGAGCAGCTGGTCGCGCTGCAAGAGGTGATGGAGTTCGCCGACCTCGTGCCGGTGTCCGCCGTCGACGGTTTCCAGGTGCAGACGGTCGCCGACCTGCTGGTGCAGCGGCTGCCCGAAGGCCCGCAGCTGTACCCGGGCGGCGAGCTCACCGACGAGCCCGAGCAGACCCTCGTCGCCGAGCTGATCCGCGAAGCCGCGCTCGAAGGCGTCCGCGACGAACTGCCGCACTCCATCGCGGTGACCGTCGAGGAAATGCTGCCGCGCGAGGACCGCGACGACCTCATCGACATCCACGCGCTGCTGTACGTGGAACGCCCCAGCCAGAAGGGGATCATCCTCGGGCACAAGGGCGAACGGCTGCGCGAGGTCGGCGCGACCGCGCGCAAGCACATCGAGCGGCTGCTGGGCACGAAGGTGTACCTCGACCTGCACATCAAGGTCGCCAAGGATTGGCAGCGGGACCCGAAGCAGCTCCGCAGGCTGGGTTTCTGACCGGTTGTGGCCGTGCCCGGCGGCGCGGGCGGGTAACGTCGAGCCGAACCGCATCCGATTTGTCCAGGGGGACCGCATGACCGGCCCGTATCCGCCGCAGGGCCCGTACCCGCCGTCGTACGGTTACCCGCCGCAGTATCCGCCGCCGCCGGACAGCAACCTGGTGTGGGCGATCCTGGCGACGGTGTTCTGCTGTCTCCCGCTGGGGATCGTCGCGATCGTCAAGGCCAGCCAGGTGAACACCTTGTGGTACCAGGGATACGCGGCCGAAGCGCACCGCGCGGCGGACGAGGCGCGCAAGTGGGCGATGTGGTCGGCGCTCAGCATCGCCATCCTGATCGGGCTGTACGTGCTCGTCGCGATCATCGTGCTGGCGGTGGCCGGGAACGTGCTCTGGTGGCATTGAGCACCGTCTACACCGGACAGTCGGCGCGCGGAACCCGTGCGGTGGCAAGGGCTCTCGCGGGCCCGGCGGCCGCGGCGGGCGGCATCGGCCTCGCCTGCGTCGCGGTGTGGTTCGGCGATCCGACCACCCCAGGCGGCCCGCTTCCGGTGTGCCCGACCAAGCTGCTTTTCGGGATCGACTGCCCGGGCTGCGGCGGGCTCCGGATGGCCTACAGCGTGCTGCACGGCGATTTTTCCGCGGCACTGCACTACAACGCGGTAGCGCTGGTGTTCGCCGCGCTCTTCGCGTGGAGCGGTCTCGCCTGGACGATGGGACGGCTGCGCGGCCGGACGATGCGGTCCTGGCTGCATTGGCGCTGGACGCCGCACGTCGTCGCGGTCGTGTTCGTCCTGTGGTTCGTGGCGCGCAACGTTCCGTTCTCGCCGTTCACCGGCCTGTACGTCTGAGTTAGCCCCGTTTTCGCTGTGCCTGGAACGGTTCCGGCGGCAGTGCCGTCCCCCGCATCACCCGATGCGGACACCTGCTCGGCCCGGCCTCGCCAGACGAGGTACGCTCCCGCGCACTGACGTGTCCACAGCGGACGCGGCCAGGCCCAGCTTGCTGCAACGAGGGGGACACTCGATGACCTATCCCTACGGCCAGTCCGGCGGACCGCCGTTCGGCGCGCCGCCGGGACAGCAGGCACCGGGGTACCCCCAGCCCGCCGGCTTCGGCCAGCCGTACGGCCGGGTCTACGCGGACTGGGGCCAGCGCGCCGGCGCCTATCTCATCGACTTCGCCCCGCTTCTCGGCGGGGTGCTGATCGCCCTGCTCGTGTCGCTGTTCTCCGGCGTCGGGGGCACGATCGTCTACCTCCTCGCGATTCTCGGCAGTCTCGCCTGGACGGTCTTCAACCGCTGGATCAACGGCGGCAACACTGGCCAGTCGCTGGGAAAGCGGATCGTCGGGATCAAACTCGTCGGCGAGGCCACCGGCGAACCGATCGGGGCCGGGATGGCGTTCGTCCGCGACCTCGCACACGCGCTGGACAGCATGGCGTTCGCGCTCGGCTACCTGTGGCCGCTGTGGGACGACAAGGCGCAGACGTTCTCGGACAAGATCCTCAGCACGGTGGTGCTGCCCGCCGGTTCAGAGCCTTCGGGCGCGGCTGGTTTCGGGCAGGGCGGATTCGGGCAGCCGGGCGGGTTTTCCGGTCAGCCTGGCGGGTTCGGTCAGCCGGGTCAGCCCGGAGGGTTCGGCCAGCCCGGCGGTTTTCCCGGTCAGCCGGGCGGTTTCCCTGGCGCCGCGCCGCAGCCTGGTTTCGGGCAGCCCGCCTCGGGCGGCTTCCCCGCGCAGCTGGCGCCGAACGCCGGTTTTCCCGCCGCATCGCCCAGATTCGGGGCCCCGCAGCCGGGATTCGGTCAGCCGCCGGTCCCGGGAACCCCGCCGCAGCAAGGATTCGGCCAGCCGCAGCCCGCGTTCGGGCAGCCGGGCCAGCCGCAGCCGGGATTCGGGCAGCCGTCCGCGGGAGCGCCGCAGCCGGGCCCCACGCCGTTCGACCAGCCCGAGCCGACCCAGGTCGTGCGCCCGCCCGCGCCCCAGCAACCACCGTCCGAAGCGTTCGGCGCCGCTGAACGCACCCAGGTCGTGCATCCGGCAGGCGAGCCGGAAGCGACGCAGATGATCAAGCCGGAATCGCCGAAGCCCGGTCCGGCCCAGTCCTGATCCGCACCGGATCACGGTAAGTACGAGGAACTCGGGGGAACCCAGATGACCAATCCCTACGGCCAGCCCCAGCAGCCCTACGGCGGCCAGCCGCAGCAGCCCTACGGCCAGCAGCAGCCGTACCCGCAGTCCGGTGCGACGCCGGCGCAGCCGTACCCGCAGCAGCCCTACGGCCAGCCCGCCCCGTACGGCCAGCCCGCTTTCGGCGGCGCGCCCGGCGGCGACCTGAGCGCCATCAAGGACTACAAGGGCTGGGCGATCGGCTGCATCTTCCTGATGTGGATCCTCGCGATCTTCGCGATCATGAAGTCGAACGAAGTCCAGTCGTACAAGATGCAGGGCAATTACGCGATGGCCCAGCAGGCGTCGCAGACGACGAAGACCCTGTGCCTCATCGCCACCATCATCGGGGCGCTCGCCTGGGTCGTCGCGATCATCATGATCATCGTGGGTCTCGTGGCCGCGTCCGAGGTGCACAGCTACTACTGCACCGGCAGCTACTGCTGAACCAGGGTGTCCCGCCCCGGCGTCGCCCCCGAAGTGGGACGATGTCGGGGTGGTGAACCTCTACCGCGACACCGGGGTGGTGCTGCGCACGCACAAGCTGGGCGAGGCCGACCGGATCGTCACCCTGCTCACGAGGCGGCACGGCAAGGTCCGGGCCGTCGCGAAGGGCGTGCGGCGCACGTCGTCGCGGTTCGGGGCGCGGCTGGAGCCGTTCGGGCACGTGGACGTGCAGTTCTATCCCGGCCGGTCGCTGGACGTCATCACCCAGGTCGAGACCGTCGACGCGTTCGCGCTGCCGCTGGTGGCCGACTACCAGCGCTACACCGCGGCGTCGGCGATCGCGGAGACCGCGGACCGGCTCTCGGCCGAAGAGGGCGAGCCGGTCATGAAGCTGTACCTGCTGGTCGTGGGCGCGCTGCGGGCGCTGGCCGGCGGGCAGCGGGACGCGTCGCTGGTGCTCGACGCGTTCTTCCTCCGGGCCATGGCCTACGCGGGCTGGGCCCCGGCCATCACCGAATGCGCCCGCTGCGGCCTGCCCGGCCCGCACGCCGCGTTCAACGTCGCCGCGGGCGGCTCGATGTGCCCGGACTGCCGGATCGCCGGTTCGGTGCATCCCGCGCCCGAGGTGCTGACCCTGCTGGACGCGCTGCTGCAGGGGGAGTGGGCGGTCGCGGAATCGTCGCCGGGAATCACCCGCCGGGACGCGTCCGGCCTGGTCGCGGCGCATCTGCAATGGCATCTGGAACGGCAGCTGCGGTCTCTCCCGCTCGTGGAGCGGCGTGCCCGGGAGGCCGCCGGTCCGGGCCCAGTAGGGTCGGCCGGGTAGGAAATCCATTCTTCAGGAGGCCGGGAGTGCTGCGCAGGGGACGGGAGACCCGCTCGGCGGGGTACGAGCTGCGGGCTCCGGATCCGCATCCCTCGGGCGCGAAGCCGCCGGAGATCCCGGCGGACCTGGTGCCGAAGCACGTCGCGCTCGTCATGGACGGCAACGGCCGCTGGGCCAACCAGCGCGGCCTGCCGCGGATCGAGGGCCACAAACGCGGCGAGGCCGTGATGATCGACGTCGCGAGCGGCGCGGTCGAACTCGGCGTGAAGTGGCTTTCGGTGTACGCCTTCTCGACGGAGAACTGGAAGCGCAGCCCCGAGGAAGTCCGGTTCCTGATGGGCTTCAACCGCGACACCATCCGCCGCCAGGTCGACTACCTCGGCTCGATCGGCGTGCGCATCCGCTGGGCGGGGCGGCGCCCGAAGCTGTGGGCGAGCGTGATCAAGGAACTGCAGGTCGCCGAAGAGAAGACCAAGAACAACACCAAGCTCAACATGACCATGTGCGTCAACTACGGCGGCCGGGCCGAACTGGGCGACGCGATGCGCCGGATCGGCCAGGACGTCGCGGCGGGGAAGATCAACCCGGACAAGATCGACGAGCGCACCATCGGGAAGTACCTGTACCAGCCGGAAATGCCGGACGTGGACCTGTTCCTCCGGCCGTCGGGGGAGCAGCGGACGTCGAACTTCCTGCTGTGGCAGTCGGCGTACGCGGAGATGGTCTACCAGGACACGCTGTTCCCGGACTTCGACCGGACCCACCTGTGGCAGGCGTGCCTCGACTTCGCGAAACGCGACCGCCGGTTCGGCGGCGCGGTGGACCAGGCAGGGAGCACGAAATGAGCACCGCGGAAGCCGCCGAGACCGGCGCACTGCTCACCCGGGCGCGCGAAGCACTGGAACGCTACCTGGAGGTCCACGTCGACGACGACGGTGCGATCACGTTCTCTCACGCGGACGTCCCGTGCGTCATCCAGGCCACCCGCCTCGCCGACGGCCTCACGGTGCTCAGCCTGACCTGCGTAGTGGCCTGGGACCTGCCCGACGACCCAGCCCTGGCGGTCGCGGTCGCCGAACGGGCCGGACAGGGGCTGTTCGGGACCTTGGGCGTCGGCCACACGGAGCGCGGGGTGGACGTGACCCTGCGGTACGCCTTCCCGGCGGAGGGGATGGATCCTTCGCCGCTGGGGACGCTGCTGATGCTGGTGGTTTCGACTGCTTCGCAGCTGCGGACGGAGTTGCCTGGGGTGGAGGCCTGAGTCAGGTTTCGGCTGGGCATGCGGTTTTTGCTTCGCTGCTGCTGTGGCCTCGGTCTGAGCGGTCTGAGCGGCCTGGTGGCGGGTTGGCTGCCTGATTGGCTTCGCGCTCCGTGTGTGTCGCTGGTGCCTGGGCTCTTGGCGAAATTTCCTTGGCGAGACCATGTTTCGTGCCCTGCCTGGCCCGGACGGACGGTGCTGGTGCCTCGCCCGCACGTGTTTCTGCTGCATCACGGATCTCCCTAGCCGGGCCCAACCTCGCGCCTTGACCAGTCCGCCGCTGGCAGGTGCCCTGCTTGGCTTCCGCGTTCGCGGCCACTCCGCTATCCGTCTGGGCTAGGGTCGCGCGCTGGGCTGGAGTTCTGCTGTCTGTTCGGTGTGCGGCTTCGCTGCTCTTCTGTGCAGGCTGCTGCGCCACTCGTCCCGGCTTGGATTGCGCTGCGTGCGAGCAATGCCGTTTGCGCAGTGTGCCGCTTCGCCGCCACGCTCGTCCGTCCTGGCTGCTGCGCTACTCGTCTTTGGCGTGGTCTGTGCGCTGGGTGCGGAGCCTTGCCCCTTGCTCGGTGTGGCCGTTCACCGACAAGCACTTCGGTTCACGCAGTTCCGCCATGGGGTCGCGCGCTTGACTGCACCTCTGTCGCCTGTCCGGTGTGCGGCTTCGCTGCCAAGCTTTCCTGCCCAGGCCACTCCGCTACTTGTCCCGGCTTGGGCTGCGTGCGGAGCCCCGCCACCCGCCCGATGCGCCGCTTTGCTGCCAAGCCCTTCCGTCCAAGCCACCCGCCCCGCCCCCGCTCTCTCTCGCACCGCCCGCCCGTTTCCGCCCCTTCCTCCCTCCCAATCGGGTGACATTCACGCAAAACCGGTGCGAGGGGTCCCCTCGCACCACCGGCGGCTGGGGTTCTGTCGGACCCGGCTGGCATCATCGCCTTCGTGGAAACCCTTTCCAACAACGCCGCCGAGGAACGCCCCCGCACGCGGCGCTTCCGGATCAGCTCCATCGAGATCCTGTGCGCCGTCCTGCTGGTCGCGGTCCTGGCGCAAAGCAAGCTCCAAGACCTCTTCGACGTGCCCGCCCTGCGCACCGGATCCACCGTGTTCGTCGCGGTGTGCGTGCAGGCGCTGCCGTTCCTCGTGCTCGGCGTGCTGATCAGCGGCGCGATTGCCGCCTTCGTGCCCGCCCGCGCGCTGGAACGGGTGCTGCCGAAGAAAGCGTCGGCCGCAGTCGGCGTCGCCGGGCTGGCCGGAGTCGCCTTGCCCGGCTGCGAATGCGCGTCGGTTCCCGTCGCGCGCCGGTTGATCGGCCAAGGCGTCGCACCCGCCGCCGCGCTCACCTTCCTGCTCGCCGCGCCCGCAGTGAACCCCGTCGTGCTGGTGGCCACCGCGGTCGCGTTCCCCGGCCGTCCGGAAATGGTGTTCGCGCGGTTCGCCGGCTCGCTCGCCACCGCGATGGTGATGGGCTGGATCTGGGCCCGCTGGGGCAAACTCTCCTGGATCACCGAACGGGCGCTGCGCCGCTTGCCCGATGTCGAATCGGGGCAACGGTGGCGCGTATTCGCCGAAACCGCCCGCACCGATCTCGTGGAAGCAGGCGGATTCCTCGTCCTCGGCGCGCTGATTTCCGCTTCGCTCAACGTTCTCGTGCCCGCGAAGTGGTTTGAAGTGCTGTCCGGGCAGATCATCGTCGGCGTCGTGGTGATGGCAGTTCTGGCCGTGGTCCTCGCGTTGTGCAGCGAGGCCGACGCCTTCGTCGCCGCCTCGCTCACCGCCGTGCCGTTGCTGCCGAAGCTGGTGTTCCTGGTGGTCGGCCCGGCCATCGACGTCAAGCTTTTCGCTTTGCAGACCGGCACTTTCGGCCGTTCCTTCGCCGCACGGTTCGCCCCGGTCACCTTCGTGGTGGCGATCGCGTGCGGGACCGTCGCGGGCGTGATCTTCCTCGGAGGCGTCCAATGAGGCGCGAAACGCAGAACGTCCTGCTGATCCTCCTGGGCGGCGCCCTGGTGAAGATCGCGCTCAACGGCGACTACCTGCGCTACGTAAAACCAGCCCAGCAACCATGGATCATCGCCGGCGGCGCAGTGATGCTCGTGCTGGGCGCGACAGCCATCATCCGCGACATCGCAGCCGCACGCGCCGCGGCGAAAGCAGCGAACGAATCCGAAGCAGACACCGAACATCCAGACGCGCACGGCCACCACCATCACCCCGCGCGCTCAGCCTGGTTGCTCGTCGTCCCGGTACTGGCGGTGTTCCTGGTCGCCCCGCCCGCACTCGGCGCGGATTCGGTCACCCGCACCGAAGCACGCCTTCCCGCCAGCGCCGCGACCACCTCCGCTGCCGCGTTCCCTCCGCTCCCCGCCGGAGCGGTGGTGCCGATGGCGATGAACGAGGTCGTCACGCGCGCAGGCTGGGACGCCAACGGCACCATGAACGGACGCACCGTCGAGATCTCCGGTTTCGTCGTGCACACCGGAGGCCAAACCCTGTTGGCCCGCTTGGTAATCAGCTGCTGCGCAGCCGACGCGGCCCCCGTCACTGTGCACCTCAAAGGCGGCGGCGCCGACCGCTTCCCGAGCGACACCTGGCTGCGCGTCGCGGGCCAGATCGTCCCGGGCACCGCGACCCAGGCCAACGGCTACACGCCGGACCTGGTCCCGGTGACAGTCGAACGGATCACCGCGCCGAAGGATCCGTATGAATACTGAGAGGACCAACGCCGCCGACACGCCCGCCGCACCCGCCTCGGAACGCGGACCGCCGCCTCGGCCCGCCCGGTGCACCTGAGTTTCTTCGGCTGATCCCCGGAGCGTCCTGCTCGTGCGCTGTTTCAAGCCCGCCGCTTGACCAGCTCTCGAACGGACCCCGTCCACGGTCGGCCCGAGTTCCTCAGAGTTGCGAAACCCCGCGGCCCGACGGCCTCGCAGCGGCTCCGCTTGCCGGAAGCCTGCTCCGACCCCTGGACGCCCGCGTCTCCGCCCAGCCCGGAGCGATTCCGCCGCCGGACACCGGTCGGGTCGCCTGCCCGACGGGCCTGGCCGACGAGGGCTACGACGCGAACGTGGGTCACGTGCGGACGAGCCCCGACGCCGATAAGGGCCGAGACGCGAGCGTGGGCCACGCTGCAGACGAGGGCTGTGATGCCGACGAGGGCCGCGACGCGAGCGTAGGTCACGACACGGACGACGCCCGCGGTGCCGACAAGGGCCGTGACGCGGACGAAGGTCACGACACGGACGACGCCCGCGGTGCCGACGAGGGCCGTGACGCGGACGAAGGTCAGCTCGCGTGCTCGGCGCAGGTGCCGGTGATCTCCACGGTGTGGCTAATGTCGGTGAACCCGTGGTCCGCGGCGATCTTCTCCGCCCAGCGCTCCACCGCGGGACCCTCGACCTCAACCGTGCGCCCGCACACCCGGCACACGAGGTGATGGTGGTGGTGCGACGAGCACCGGCGGTAGATGGCCTCGCCGGAGTCGGTGCGCAGCACGTCGATCTCACCCGCCTCGGAGAGCGACTGCAGCGTCCGGTAGACGGTGGTCAGGCCGATGCCGTCGCCGCGCTTGCGGAGTTCGTCGTGGAGCTCCTGGGCCGAGCGGAAGTCGTCGACGGTGCTCAGCAGGTCGACCACCGCCGCACGCTGCTTCGTGGAGCGCCGGCCGGGCACCGGGACCGGTTTGGGGGCCGAGGACATCGTCACTTCCCTTCCTGCACGTGGGCGACCGCGTCGACGACGATGTGCGCCAAGTGGTCGTCCACCAGCCGGTAGACGACCTCGCGGCCGCGCCGCTCGCCCTGGACCACGCCCGCGGTCTTGAGAACGCGGAGGTGCTGGCTGATCAACGGCTGGGCGACGTCGAGTTCGTCCACGAGTTCGTGCACGCACCGGTCCGCCTCCCGCAACTGCAGCACGATAGCGATCCGCACCGGAGCGGCGAGCGCCCGGAGCAGTTCGCCGGCGTCGGCGAGCACGCCGGGGGGCATGACCGCAGGCCCGGAACTGGCGGGCCGCCCCGCCGAGCCGCCTGCGTCGACGGGATGCGGCGGGTCCGCGGGCAGTTCTGCCTGACCGTCGGCGGCAGCCTCGTCCGCGGCCGCGGAAGTCCCGGCGTTCTCGGTTGCGGTCGGGGCCGGAGCGGCAGGACTGTCTGCTCCGGTCTGGTCTGCGGCGGCGGAGGTGCGCTCGGCGGCAGTCGCGGTGTTCTCGGTTGCGCTCGGAGCTGGAGCGGCAGAACTGTCTGCCTCGATGTGGTCTGCGGCAGCGTTCTTCACTGAGGCCTCGGCGTTCCTGGTCGTCGTCGGTCCCGGGGTGTCGGAGTCGCCCGCAGCCGGGCTGTGGTGTTCTGCGAATGCCTCGGTCGTCGCGGAGTGCGGGGCTGCCGGACCGGCTGCGGCTGCGTGGGCTGCTGAGGCCTCACCGCCACCGGTCGATGCCGATACCGGGGCGGCTGAGTCCGCGGCAGACGCTTCTGCCGGGACGGAGTGGTTCACGGCCGGGGTCGCCGCAGCCGGACCTGCGGCACCCGAGCTCGCCGCCGCCGAGCCCGCGGCAATCGAACCTGCGGCACCCGAACCCGCCGAACCCGGAGACCCAGCTCCCGCACCGTCGGACAGGGCGCTCGAAGGTGCCGACGTCATCGCTGCCTCCACTCGCGTCCCGCGTCCGCTCCGTCTCGCCGCGTCCCAGGGCCGGGCGCCGACCAGGGGACGGCGTTTCCGAAGCCGGATGTCATTGCCGATAACCTTCGCCGCCATCGTAGTGTTCCCTTCCTCGGGCGCGGTGATCGCCGGGGCCCGGGGGACCGGCGTTCCGGATTGACCCGATCGGGTGAGTTCGTGAAGATGTGGCTTGTCGGCTTCGCAAGTCGTGACGAACGGTGCAAGGTTGTCTCGGGGGCGATTCGTCGCGTCTCGTACAGTGGCGCATCGCTCGGGGTTGCCGGAGGGCAGTGGGGAGACATGACTCGTTTCGTGACGAAGGCCGCGGTGGCGGCCCTGGTGGCACTGCCGGCGCTGGCCCCGGCCGCCGCGGCGCAGACCCAGGCCGGGCAGGCCGTCGACGAGAAGACCGGTCCGGTGTCGTTCGCCAACGTGGCGTCCGTGCGCCTGGGCGGCGACCCGCAGCACGGCGGCGCGCTGATCACCGAGACCCAGCGGTCCCCGCTCACCCCGGGCCAGTCGCAGCTCGGCACGGACCGCGTGGCGGTGCCGAAGAACGACGGCGAGCGCAATACCTTCGGCCCGAACTACGAGATCGACCTCGGCAAGTACGCGGACAGCTCGGTCAGCCCGTACCCGCAGGGCATCGCGAGCCGCGACCACCAGGTCGTCGCCGCGCTGCAGACCACGCACGTGCCCACCGCCGTCGCGGAGACCAACTACGCGCTGCGCGACAACGGCCGCAAGCAGCTCAAGGCGGTCGGCAACACGATGCTGGTCCTCGAGGGCGCGCGCAGCTCGGTCGACTGCTCCGGCCCCGGCAAGGTCACCGGCACTACGACCGCCGCCCGTGTCTGGGTGCGCGGCGAGGACGACGTGCTGAAGCAGGTCGCGATGCCCGCCACCGGGACGCTCAGCGTCACCGGCCTCAAAATGGGCTCGCCCACCCCGGTGGCGCAGAGCGACCCCGGCAAGACCACCTCGGACCTCGTCGTGTCCCGCGTTTCCGCGTTCGACCAGCTGATCAAGCAGGACGGCTGGCGCTCCGGCGACGTCACCGCGCAGGCCGGCTGGCGTGTCGAGATCACCACGCACGCGCGCGACGCCAAGAACACCAAGCTCAGCGACGTGCAGACCACCATGGTGCTCGGCGGCGTCAGCTGCTCGATCCCGAAGAACTTCGTCCCCTCGGCCGGCAACGGCTCGGGCAGCGGGGGCACCGTGCAGCAGCCGACGGTGCCCACCGAGGTCCCGGCCGGCTACCTCGGACCGCAGGCCGCCGCGCCGTCCGACGACCTGCGCCTGCCGCTCGGCTTCGGCCTGCTCGGCGGCGGGCTGCTCTTCGGAGCCGTCGCGATCGTGCTCGGCCGGCGCCGCGCGGCGCGGGTCGTCCGCTCCCGCGGCGAATAGGGCCGTGCCGCGCACCGTGCTCACGGTCGCGTCGGCGGTGATCGCCGTCCTGGCGATCGCGGCCGGCGTGATCGTCCTGACCTGGGTGCCCGCGCCGAGCCCGGTCGCCGTCGCCGACCCGCCGCCCGGCTCGCTGCCGGGCGAGGACGGCGCGCCCGCCGAACTGCCCGCGGACGGCCAGGCGATCGGCCTGCAACGCCCCGGCAGCATCCGGCTGCCCGACGGCTCCGAGGCCCGGCTGAAGCGCACCGAGATCACCCAGAAAGGCATCCTGCCGATCCCGCGCGGCCTCGGCGACGCCGCGTGGTGGGGTGCCCGTCTCGGCGCGCAGCAGGGCGCGGCGGTGTTGTCCGGGCACGTCAACTGGGCAGGCACGAAGGGGCCCTTCGACGACCTGTGGCGCGTCCGCACCGGCGACAACGTCAGCATCGTCGACGCGTCCGGCGGCCGCTGGCTCTACCGCGTCACCGGCGCGACCACGATCCCGAAGGAACAGCTGCCCGCGCAGGCCCCCGGCTGGTTCGCCCAGACCGGCCCGCACCGCCTGGTCCTGGTCACCTGCGGCGGCGACTACGTCGGCGGCACCGAGGGCTACGACGAGAACCGGATCGTCACGGCGGACCTGGTCTCCCGGCCGGACTGATCCGCCAGACCTGCGGGGCCGCGCCGCCAGATCTGCGCGACCGCGCCGCCAGACCTGCGGGACTGTGTCGCCAGACCTGCGGGACCGTCTGGCCGAGCTCAGTGACCCCGGTCCGCCCCGCCCAGCACGCCGCGACCGCTGCGCCGCCGTCTTGCCAGCCCGCCGCGACCGCGCCGCCTGCACGCTGCGGCCGCGCCGCCACCGCCCAGCACGCTGCGGCCGCGCCGCCACCGCCCAGCACGCTGCGGCCGCGCCGCCAACACGCTGCGGCTGCGCCGCGACTGCGCCGCCCAGCACGCCGCGACTGCGCCGCGTGACGGGTCCCCTCATCCGCGACCGCCCGCCAGCACCAAGATCGCGAACGCATCCAACGTCCCGGCGAAAGTCCGTGCAACCTCATCCCCGCCCCACCGCATGTCTCCCCGGAGAAACTTCCAGACCAGGGGAGCACGATGCAGGGGACACAGGCACAACCAGCACGCAAACGCGGCGCGGTGATCGTCGTGAGCGCGGTCGTCGCGGTGGCGGCGGTCATCGCCGCCGTGCTGATCTTCTTCACCGGCAACGACAATTCGGCGCAGCCGCCGCAGCAGACCGGCACCGCGCAGGTCGGCGCCGGCCAGCCCGGAAACAGCCAGGCAGGCAACACCCAGCCGGACCCCGGACAGACCCCCGGCACCGTCAAGCTGCCCGGCGGCGGGCAGGCGAAGCTGATCGCCGAGGAGGTCGGCGCGGACGGCGCGCTGCCGATCCCGAAGAGCCTCGGCGAAGCGGCCTGGTGGGGGTCCGGCCTCGGGGCCGCGCAAGGCGTCACGCTGCTGTCCGGGCACGTCAACTGGGCGGGCAAGTCCGGGCCGTTCCAGGAGCTCTGGAAGATGAAGGCGGGCCAGGTCGTCACCGTCGCCGACACCGCGGGCAAGGAGTGGGAGTACAAGATCGACGAGGTGCGCACGATCCACAAATCGGACCTGGCCGCCGAATCCGCGAAGCTCTTCGACCCCGACGGCCCGCACCGGCTGGTGCTCGTCACGTGCGGCGGCGACTACGTGGGCGGCCAGGAGGGCTACGACGACAACCGGGTCGTGACAGCCTCGCCGGTCACCCGTTCGTGACCTCCGACCTGCGCGGAGGCTCCCGGGACCGGCCGGATACGCTGGACCTTCCGATAACTGTCCCCGCATGCGTCCGGAGCGTGGAGTGCCCGCCAACAAAATCGAAACCGTCGTCAGTCTGTGCAAGCACCGTGGCTTCGTCTTCCCGTCGGGAGACATCTACGGCGGCACCAGGTCGGCGTGGGACTACGGGCCGCTCGGCGTTGAGCTGAAGGACAACATCAAGCGCCAGTGGTGGAAGACCGTCGTGCAGAGCCGCGAGGACGTGGTCGGCATCGACTCGTCGGTGATCCTGCCGCGCCAGGTCTGGGTCGCCTCGGGCCACGTGAACGTGTTCACCGACCCGCTGATCGAGTGCCTCTCGTGCCACAAGCGGTTCCGGGCCGACCAGCTCGCCGAGGACTTCGAGGCGCGCACCGGCAAGACCACCACCGAGGACGACCTGTCCGAGGTGCCGTGCCCGAACTGCGGCACCCGCGGGAAGTACACCGAGCCGCGCGACTTCAACATGATGCTGAAGACGCACCTCGGCCCGGTCGAGACGGAGGAAGGCCTCGCGTACCTCCGCCCGGAGACCGCGCAGGGCATCTTCGTCAACTTCCTCAACGTGCAGAAGGCCTCGCGCAAGAAGCCGCCGTTCGGCATCGGCCAGATCGGCAAGTCCTTCCGCAACGAGATCACGCCGGGCAACTTCATCTTCCGCACGCGCGAGTTCGAGCAGATGGAGATGGAGTTCTTCGTCGAGCCGGGCGACGACGAGCAGTGGCACCAGTACTGGATCGACGCGCGCACCGACTGGTACAAGGACCTCGGCATCAAGGCCGAGAACCTGCGCCACTTCGAGCACCCGAAGGAAAAGCTCTCGCACTACGCGAAGCGCACCGTCGACATCGAATACCGGTTCGCGTTCAACGCCGGCCAGGAGTGGGGCGAGCTGGAAGGCATCGCCAACCGCACCGACTTCGACCTGACCACGCACTCGAACCACTCGGGCGTGGACCTGTCGTTCTTCGACCAGGCCTCGGGCCAGCGCTACCGGCCGTTCGTGATCGAGCCGGCCGCGGGCGTGGGCCGTTCGATGATGGCGTTCCTCGTCGACGCGTACGACGAGGAAGAGGTGCCGAACGCCAAGGGCGGCACCGACAAGCGCACCGTGCTGCACCTCGACCCGCGGCTCGCGCCGTTCAAGGCCGCGGTGCTGCCGCTGTCGCGCAACGCCGACCTGTCGCCGAAGGCGCGCGACCTGGCCGCGCGGCTGCGCAAGCACTGGAACGTCGACTTCGACGACGCCCAGGCGATCGGCCGCCGCTACCGCCGCCAGGACGAGATCGGCACGCCGTACTGCGTCACGGTCGACTTCGACACGCTCGAGGACAACGCGGTGACCATCCGCGAGCGCGACAGCATGAAGCAGGAGCGCATTTCGATCGACCAGGTCGAGTCGTACCTGGCCGGTCGCCTGCTCGGCTGCTGACCGCCCGCGCAACCGTCCCGGACGGCCCCTTCCCGCACCCGCGGGGAGGGGCCGTTTGGCGTTTGCCCCCCCGGCACCCCTGACACCTGTCACGGTCGGGTCGTGACGCTCGGCCTGCGTACCGGCCGCCCGTGCGCGGCAGGCTTCATCCCATGGACAACACACAGGAAATCGCAGCGGGGGCGGCGATCCGGCTGGGCGGGATCGCCAAGCGCTACGGGGACGTGCGCGCGGTCAGCCACGTCGACCTGACCATCGCGCCGGGGGAAGTGGTAGCGCTGCTCGGGCCCAACGGGGCGGGCAAATCGACCACCGTCGACATGATTCTGGGGCTCACGAAACCCGACCAGGGCACGGTTTCGGTGTTCGGCCGGACGCCCGCCGACGCGGTGCGCGCGGGGATGATCGGCGCGATGCTGCAGGGCGGCACGCTGCTGGACGACCTGACCGTGCGGGAAACCGTCGGTTTCGTCGCGAAACTGCACCGTCGTCCGATGCCGGTGCGGGACGCGCTGCGTGCCGCCGGGGTCGAGGACATCGCCGAGCGGCGGGCCAACAAGCTGTCCGGCGGGCAGAAGCAGCGGGTGCGTTTCGCGGTCGCGCTGGTGTCGAATCCGGATCTGCTCGTGCTGGACGAGCCGACCGCGGCGATGGACGTCGGCAGCAGGCGCGAGTTCTGGAAGTCGATGTACTCGTTCACCGACACCGGCCGCACCGTGCTGTTCGCGACCCATTACCTGGAAGAGGCCGAGGAATTCGCCGACCGGGTCGTGCTGATGCGAGCCGGGGAAATCGTCGCCGACGGGTCCGTCGCGGAGGTCCGCGCGCTCGCGGGCGGGCGCACGATCCGCGCGGTGCTGCCGGCCGGGGTCGACGACCAGCTGGTTTCGACGCTGCCCGCAGTCACCTCCTTCGAGCTGCGCGGCGAGCGCGTCGCACTGTCCAGTTCGGACTCCGACACCACCTTGCGCGCGCTCCTCGCCGCGGTTCCGGCCGTGCGCGACATCGAGATCGGCGCGGTCGGCCTCGAAGGCGCGTTCCTTTCCCTGACCTCCGACGAAACGGAAGAAGCAGTCCGATGAATCCCGCCTACCTGGTCGTCGAAACCCGCAGGCTGTTCCGCTCGCCGCGGTTCCTGATCTTCGTCGTCGCCTTCCCGGTCATCATGTTTCTCTTGCAGGCCACGGTGTTCACCGACAAATCCGCGGCGGACCACGTCGCGGTCGCGGGCGTGCTCATGGTCAACATGATGACCTTCGGCGCCTTCGCCGCGGCCATCACGAACGGTGCCCGGCTCGCCATCGAACGGGCGGGCGGCTGGCAGCGGCAGTTGCGGCTGACCCCGCTGTCCGGCGCGGGCTACCTGGGCGGCAAAGCGCTGTCCGGGATGCTCGCCGGGCTGCCCGCGCTGATCCTGGTCCCGGTCATCGCCGCGTTCACCCAGGGCGTGCACCTCGACCCGGCGGGCTGGCTGCGGGTCTTCCTCGGCATTTTCCTGGGCACCCTTCCGCTGGTGCTGCTCGGACTGCTGCTGGGCCAGTTCGGCACGCCGGAGTCGATGCAGCCGATCAGCATGATCGTCACCCTCGGCGTCGGCTTCCTCGGCGGGCTCTGGATCCCGCTGGAGGGCATGCCGTCCTGGATGCACGACGTCGCGCAGCTCATGCCGACCTACTGGGTCCTCGGGCTGGTCCGGCCGGTCGTCGCGAACCAGCTGCTCGTGAGTCTGCCGACGGCGATCGGCGTGCTGGGCGCCTGGACGCTCGTGCTCGGGATTGTCGTGGTCAGGCGATACCGTAAGGACAGTGCCCGGGTTTGACCGGGCGGGGAGGGGAGAACGACGTGTGGCCGCTGGGACGGGAGGTGACGACCGGCGAGCCCGCCGCGCACCGGTTCGGGCTCAACGACCGGTCGTCCTGGTGGGAAGACCCGTTGCCGGACCCGGGGCGCGGTCCGCACAAGGTCGGCTGGCCGCTGTTCTCCGCGGCGTTCCTGCTGCCGTTCCTGATCCCGGCCACCCGGGGCCTGATCGTGGACCCCGGGCCGCTGGGGATCCGGATCCTGCTCGGCGTGCTGCTCTACGCCTACGCGGCTTGTTACGCCTGGTTTCCCGCGATGTTCCGCCAGCCCCGGCGGGCGAAGCTCTGGTTCGGCGCGGGCATGCTGGCGCTGGGCCTGGTGTGTGCGCTGGTCACCGACGCCAGCCCGTACGTCGTGCTCTACGCGACCGCGACGCTGGCCTTCCTGTTCCCGGCCGCCTGGTCGGTGATCTTCAACGGGACGGCGCTGGGACTGCTGGTGCTCGTCCTGTGGCTGCGCGGGGATCTGTCCGAGCACCTCTCCGACGTCATCACGGTCGCCTCGGTGACGTCGGCGATGTTCTTCATGGCCAACCTGATCCGGGTGATCCGCAGGCTGGAGCTGGCGAACCAGGAGATCGGCACGCTCGCGGTCGCCAACGAACGCGAGCGGGTCGCCCGCGATCTGCACGACCTGCTCGGGCACAGCCTCACCACGATCACCGTCAAGTCCGGCCTGGCGCGGCGGGTGCTGGAAAGCTCCGGCGACATCGACCGGGCGGTGCAGGAGATCCGCGAGGTCGAGGGGCTCACTCGCTCGGCGCTGTCGGACGTGCGGGCGACGGTGTCGGAGTATCGCGAGGTGTCGCTGCCCGCGGAAATCGCCGGGGCGCGGGCGGCGTTGCGCGCGGCGGAGGTCGATGCCGACCTGCCGCACGCCGTCGACAACGTCCGGGCCGAATTGCAGAGCACGTTCGGTTACGTGCTGCGCGAGGCAATCACCAACGTGCTGCGGCATTCCGGCGCGAAACAGGTGAGAGTGCGGCTGGGGCGCGACTGGCTGGAGATCGAGGACAACGGCCGCGCGACGGGCGACGTCGTGCCGGGCAACGGGCTGCGCGGATTGTCCGAACGGGTGGCCGCGATCGGGGGCACGGTGACGGCGCGGGCGCGGCCCGGGGGAGGATGGGTCGTCCGGGCCGAGGTCCCGGAGCCGAGCCCGGACGGATCCGCCGTCGCGGTGCGGGCCGAACCCGCGGGAGGACTGGCGTGATCCGGGTGCTGCTGGCCGACGACCAGGCGATGGTGCGCGGAGCGCTGGCCACCGTGCTCGGCCTGGAAGCCGACATCGAGGTGGTGGCCCAGGTCGGCACCGGCGACGAGGTGGTGGCCGCGGCGAAGGAAACGGCGCCGGACGTCGCGCTGCTCGACGTGCAGATGCCCGGCATGGACGGCCTCACCGCCGCGGCCGAGCTGAAGACCGCGCTGCCGGCGTGCCGGGTGATCATCTGCACCACCTTCGGCCGCCCCGGCTACCTGGCCAGGGCGATGGCCGCGGGCGCTGCCGGGTTCGTGGTGAAGGACGCGCCGCCGGAACAGCTCGTCGAGGCGGTGCGCCGGGTCCACAGTGGACTGCGGGTGGTCGATCCGGCGCTGGCCGCGGAATCGCTCGCGACGGGAACGAGTCCGCTGACCGCGCGGGAACGCGACGTGCTCAGCGCGGCCAAGGACGGCAGTACGGTCGCGGATATCGCGAAGTCTCTTTTCCTGTCGGACGGAACTGTGCGGAACCATCTGTCGTCGGCGATCGGGAAGACGGGCGCGCGGACGCGTGCGGAGGCGGTGCGGCTGTCGGAGGAACGCGGCTGGCTTTAACCCGATCTGACATCGGGGTGCCTTTCCAGTGCCGGGCAGCGCCTCTGCGAGGATGGCCGCCATGGAGGCGTGGACTGGTCCTACTGCGGGAAACTGGGTGCGCCGCATCGTTTTCGGTGCGGTGCTGGCCCTCGTCGCGGTCATCGGGGGCACCGCGTTCCGCGTGTGGCAGGTCGCGCGCGAGAACGACCGGACGCCGGCCGACGCGATCGTCGTGCTGGGCGCGGCTCAGTACAACGGCAAGCCCTCGGAGATCTTCACCGCGCGGCTGGAGAAGGCACGGCAGCTTTACGCCGACGGCGTCTCGAAGACCGTCATCACCGCCGGGGGCAAGAAAACCCGCGACAACTACACCGAGGCGACCGCGGGAGCGCGCTGGCTCACCAAACACGGCGTGCCGGAAGCCGCGACGCTTCCGGTCGGCGAGGGCAACGACACCCTGCGCAGCCTCCGCGCGGTCGCCGATCAGGTGAAGGCGCGCGGGTGGCGTTCGGTGGTGCTGGTGAGCGATCCGTGGCATTCCTACCGGTCGCGGACGATGTCCGAGGACCTCGGGCTGGAGGCGTGGACCGCGCCGACGCACAGCGGGCCGATCGTGCAGGAGCGTTCGACGCAGGTCCGCTACATCTTCCGCGAAACCGGCGCGCTGCTGTTCTACGAGCTGACCAAGTCGCCCGCCGATGACCTGTTCGGCACGACGATGGGCTGAATTGTCGGTCCCCGCGCCTAAGCTGACGGGGTGAGTGACGGCTACCGCGAGCACGACCGCGCCCGCGTGCTGGCCGAGGAACCCAAGGGCGCGGCGCTGGCCGGTGCGCGGCCGGACGGGCGCAGCGCGTTCGCCCGCGACCGCGCGCGGGTGCTGCATTCCGCCGCGCTGCGCAGGCTGGCGGGCAAAACGCAGGTGGTCGGGCCGGGGGAGGGCGCGGAGGTCAGCGGCGCGCCGCGGACCCGGCTCACGCATTCGCTGGAGGTCGCGCAGATCGGCCGCGGCATCGCCGAGGAGCTGGGCGCGGACCCGGACCTGGTCGACACCGCGGGGCTGGCGCACGACATCGGGCACCCGCCGTTCGGCCACAACGGCGAACGCGCGCTCGACCAGGCGGCCCAGGCGTGCGGCGGCTTCGAGGGCAACGCGCAGACGCTGCGCATCCTTACGAGGCTCGAACCCAAGGCGGTCGGGCCGGACGGCGTCACGGCGGGGCTCAACCTCACCCGGGCGTGTCTCGACGCCACCACGAAATATCCGTGGCCGCGCCGGTCCGGGGAGCCGAAATACGGCGTGTACCCGGACGACACCCCCGTGTTCGGCTGGATCCGCGAGGGCGCGCCGGGCCTGCGCCGGTGCCTGGAAGCGCAGATCATGGACTGGTCGGACGACGTGGCGTACTCGGTGCACGACGTCGAGGACGGGGTGCTGGCCGGGCGGATCCGGTTGCGGCTGCTGGCCGATCCGGAGGAACGCGCGGCGGTCGCCGAGGCCGCGGCACGGCATTTCTCCACGCTGTCGGTGTCCACTTTGGAGGGTGCGGCGAAAGAGCTGCTCGACCTGCCGGTGGTGGCCGAACTGGTGCGGGCGGAGCCGGACGGTTCCCTGCGCGCCCAGGTCGCGCTGAAGCGGCTCACCAGCGAACTGGTCGGCCGGTTCGCCTCGGCCGCGGTCACCGGCACTCGCGCGGGCTACGGCGAGGGCCCGCTCACCCGGTACGCGGCGCGGCTGGCGGTGCCGGAGCAGGTCGGAGCGGAGGTGGCGCTGCTCAAGGCGCTGGCGCTGCGGTATGTGATGAGCGATCGCCGCAGGCTGGCGATGCAGGACGGGCAACGGGAGGTGATCACCGAGCTGGTGGCGGCGCTCTGCCGCCGCGCGCCCGAGGCCCTGGACCCGCTGCTGGTGCCTGCCTGGAACGCGGCGACGGACGACGCGGCGCGGTTGCGGGTGGTGGTGGACCAGGTAGCGTCGCTCACCGACGCGCAGGCGTACGAATGGCACCGATGGCACACCGGACGGCACGGAACGGCACCGCCTGCCGAACCGTGAGCCGTGGGACCACCCGTTCCGGTACGGTCGCCGCATGGCCCTGGACAGCCACCTCACTTTCACCCTGGCGTTGCACGGTGCGACCGCGCCCCCGGGAAGCGACGCGTGTCTCTCGCCGTACTCGGCGGCGAGTGCGCTCGGCCTCGCCCATCTGGCCGCCCGCGGCCGCACCGCGGACGAACTCCGCGCGGTGCTGGGCGACGACCAGGGCGAGCTGCTGCGCGCCGCGGCCGAGCTGGGCGACGACGTCCAGTTGGCCGTCGCGAACACGCTCTGGGCGGCGGACCGGATCACCGTCGAGGACAGCTTCCGGGCCGAGCTCGTGCGCTGGCCCGGCGGCAAAGCCGAGACCGCGCCGTTCGAGACCGACCCCGAGGGCGCGCGCGAGCGGATCAACGCCGACGTGGACCAGACCACTCACGGCCTGATCCCGGAGCTGCTGCCCGAGGGCGCGATCCACCCGCACACGCGCGCCAGCCTGGTCAACGCGCTCTACCTGAAGACCGCCTGGCGGCACCCGTTCCCCGACGGGGCCACCGAGGACGCGGACTTCCACACGCCCGACGGCGTGCGCTCGGTGCCGACGATGCACCTGGACGAGTCGGTCGGCTACGCGCACGAAAACGGCTGGCAGGTCGTCCGGCTGACGGCCGAGGGCGGCGTCGAGACGGTGGTCCTGCTGCCGGACGGCGACCTTGAGAGCGCTGAAGCCGCGCTCGACGGGCAGTCGTTGCGCGCGCTCGTGGAAAGCCCGAAGCAGCGCAAGATCCAGCTGTCGCTGCCCAAGATCTCCCTCGACGTGCGCGCCGACCTCGAACGGGCGTTGCAAGGCCTCGGCGTGCGCGAGCTGTTCACCGACGCCGCGGATCTCACCGGTCTCACGCCGGACCGTCCGCTGTGGGTGGACAGCATCCTGCACCAGGCCGTGCTCCGGCTGGACGAACAGGGCCTCGAAGGCGCGGCCGCCACCGCGGTCCAGATGCGCACGATGTCGCTCATCTCCGGCGAGCCGCTCGAGGTCCGGGTCGACCGGCCGTTCCTGCTGCTGGTGCGCCACGCCGAAACCGGCGCGGTGTACTTCTTCGCCCGGGTGGTGCGCCCCGCGTGAGCGTGTTCCGGCCCGAAGCAACCCCCGACGCGAAACCCGAAGCACCGCCTCGCGAACCCGGCGCGACCGCGGTCGCCGCCGCCGAACCGCGGATGCGCCGTTCCTGGGCCGACGCGGGGATCATCGGCGCGTACCTGGCGTTTTCCGTGCTGCTGTTCGGCGGCCTGTGGGCCGACCTCGGCCAGGGCTACCTGTGGAACAGCGCGTCGGACCAGAACCTGTGGGAATGGTTCTTCGACGTCACCGCGAAATCGGTGCAGCACCTGGAAAACCCGCTCACCAGCGGCCTGCAGAACTACCCGCTCGGCGTGAACATGATGGCCAACACGGCCATGCTGGGCGTCGGCATCCCGCTCACCCCGATCACGCTCGCCTTCGGTCCGACCGTCACCTGGGCCATCGTGCTCACCGGCAGCCTCGCCGGAAGCGCCGCGGCCTGGTACTGGGTGTTCTCGCGGCACCTCGTGCGGCACCGGGTGTCCGCGGCGATCGGCGGCGCGTTCGCCGGTTTCGCGCCGCCGATGATCTCGCACGCCAACGCGCATCCGAACTTCGTCGCGTGGTTCCTGCTGCCGTTCATCGCGCTCAAAGTGATCCAGCTGGCGCAGGGCAAGCGCCCGGTGCGCAACGGGATCTGGCTCGGCGTGCTCACCGCGTACCAGATCTTCCTCGGCGAAGAGCCGCTGCTGATCTTCGCGCTCGGCTTCCTGATCTTCGCGATCTCCTACTGCGTTTCGCGGCGTCGCGAGGTCAAGGCGATGGTGCGGCCGGTGCTGCTCGGCGGCGGCATCGCGGTGGTGCTGACGCTGGTGGTCGTCGCGTTCCCGTTGTGGTGGCAGTTCTTCGGCCCGGACAGCTACACCGGGCTGGAGCACGGCCAGGTCGGCAACGACACCGCCGCGATGACCCGGTTCGCGACCCAGTCGGTGTCCGGGCAGCCGGAGGCGGCGGCCGCGGTGTCGCTGAACCGCACCGAGGAGAACGCGTTCTTCGGCTGGCCGCTGATCGTGCTGATGGTCGTGGTGACGGTGTGGCTGTGGCGCGAGGTCGTGGCCCGTTCGCTGGCGATCTCGATGTTCCTGATGGCGTGGCTTTCGCTCGGCTCCGAGATCACCGTGCTGCACGAGAACACCGGCGTGCCCGGGCCGTGGAAACTGCTCGCGGACCTGCCGTTGTTCGAATCGCTGCTGGAATCGCGGCTGGCGATGGCGTGCGTGCCCGCGATCGGCGCGCTGCTGGCGATCGCGACCGACCGGGTGTTCTCCGCCGCCGCGAAGGGCGACCTGAAGCTGCCGGTACGGCTGATCTGGCTGGGGGCGGTCGCGGCCGTGCTGCTGCCCATCGCGCCGACCCAGTTGCTCGTGCAGAAACGCCCGCCGACGCCCGCGTTCTTCGCCGACGGCACCTGGCAGACCTACGTCGCGCCCGGCGGCACCGTCGTGCCGGTGCCGCTGCCGAGTTCGGGGGAGTCCGAGCCGCTGCACTGGCAGATGGACGCCGGCCTCCGGTACGCGATGCCCGAGGGCTACTTCGTCGGACCGCAGGGCCCGGACGACAAACGCGGCCGCTACGGCTCTTACCAGCGGCCGACCTCGACGCTGTTCGACCGGGTCCGCGACTCCAAGCAAGCGCAGGAGATCACCGACGCCGACCGCGACCAGGCGATCGAGGACCTGCGCTACTGGAACGCCAGCGTGCTCGTGCTGATCCCGCGCGAGCACAGCGACGCCTACCGCGCCACCGTCGACCTCCTGCTGCGCAAACCCGCGCAGTTCGTGGACGGCGTGTGGATCTGGGATGTGCGCCCGATCACCGGGCGCCGCTGAGGCTGTCACATCTCGCGCGGCTGTCCCGTTCCTCCTTCGAACCACTCAGAAGGAGGACCCGACATGCCTCGTATCCCGGTCAAACGAGCCACCGACGGCGGCCCGGTGCTCAAGCTCTTCTACCGGATCGCCGGCAAGCGGTACGGCGCGGTTCCGGAGCCGATGGCCGTCGTGGCGCACCACCGCGGGCTGCTGCGGACCAGCATCGCGCACGAGCTGATGGCGGAGAAGGCGTCCAAGCACCTGCCCGCCAACGTGCGGGAACTCGCGGTCTACCGCGTCGCCACGCAGATCGGCTGCTCGTGGTGCGTCGACTTCGGCACCATGCTGCAGCGGCACGAGGGCCTGGACATCGACCGGCTCAAGCACATCGACGAGTACGCGACGTCGCCGCTGTTCACCCGTCAGGAGCGGCTGGCGCTCGCGCTCGCCGACGCGATGTCCGGCCCCACGGTCACGGTCACCGACGAGCAGATCGCCGAGCTGGTGGCCGAATTCGGCGAGAAGGGCGTCGTCGAGCTGACCTACCAGATCGGCCTGGAGAACTCGCGGGCGCGGATGAACAGCGCGCTCGGCATCGTCGACCAGGGCTTCACCTCGGGCGACGCCTGCCGGGTGCCGATGCCCTGACCGCGCGGCCCGGCCGGAGCGTCACTGCTCCGGCCGGGTGATGCGGGTGAGCTTGTCCGGGTTGACCTGGTCGTAGACGCCGACGATGCGGCCGTCGCGCAGGCTGAACGTCTGGACGCGCTCGTCGAGGGCGAGGTAGCCGTCGGCCGCGGGCAGCTGCGGCAGCCACAGGCCGAGGTCGCCGTTGACGAGCACCGGCCGCCCGTTCGCCATCGTGCCCGGCGCGTACTTCGCCAGCACCCCGAGCACGAAGCGGGCGACCTTGTCCGGTCCGACGATCATCCGGCGGCTGGTGCGCGAGCGGCCGTCGGAATCGCCGATCATGACCACGTCCGGGTGCAGCAGTTCGGTGACCGCGCGGATGTCGCCCGCCAGCAGCGCGACGACGAACTTCTCCAGCACCGCCTGCTGCTGCGCCAGTTCGAGCCGGGCGGGCGGGTCGGAGTCCTCGACCGCGCGGCGGCCGCGCGAGGCGTGCTGGCGCGCGGCCGCCGGGCTGCAGCCCAGGACATCGGCGATCTCGGCGAACGGCACCGCGAACGCGTCGTGCAGCACGAACGCCACGCGCTGCTCGGGCGTGAGCCGGTCGAGCACCACCATCGCGGCCATCCGCAGGCCGTCGTCGCGCACCGCGGCCTCGAGCGGATCCTCGCTCGCCGGCGCGCCGAACGGCGTGACGATCGGTTCGGGCAGCCATTCGCCCACGTACTTCTCGCGCTGCACGGCCGCCGACCGCAGCCGGTCGAGGCAGATCCGCCCGACCACGGCGGTCAGCCAGCCGCGCAGGTCGCGGATCCCGGCGCGGCCGGCGTCGTCGAGCCCGGACAGCCGCAGCCAGGCCTCCTGCGCCGCGTCCTCGGCGTCCGCGCGGGTGCCGGTGAGCCGGTAGGCCGCTCTGATCAGGTGCGGCCGGTGGACGTCGAACTCGGCGGCGAAGTCCTCCAGCGCGGTCGTGGTGCCCATGTCCCGAGTGTGCCGCACGGCGCGGCGGCGGGGAGAACTATTGTGGTGCCGTGGCAGGACTGATTCGGGAGAGCGATATCGCGGAGGTGCGTGAGCGCAACCGGATCGACGAGGTCGTGGGGGAGTACGTCGCGCTGCGCCGTGCCGGCGGGGGCAGCCTGAAGGGCCTGTGCCCGTTCCACAACGAGAAGACCCCGTCGTTCAACGTGCGCCCCACTCACGGGACCTTCCACTGCTTCGGCTGTGGCGAGGGCGGCGACGTCATCAAGTTCATTCAGAAGATCGACCTCGTGTCGTTCGTGGAGGCGGTCGAGCGGCTCGCCGACCGCGTCGGGATCCGGCTGACCTACGAGGGCGGCGGCGCGTCGGTGCAGCGCGACCGCGGCACCCGGTCCCGGCTGATCGAGGCGCACCGCGCGGCGGCCGAGTTCTACGTCGAGCAGCTCGTGACCGACGAGGCGCGGGCGGCGCGGGACTTCCTGTCCGAGCGCGGTTTCGACGCCGCCGCGGCCAAGCAGTTCGGCTGCGGGTTCGCGCCCGGCGGCTGGGACAAGCTCACCAAGCACCTGCTCAACCGCGGGTTCGAGGTGAAGGAGCTGATCGCGTCCGGCCTGTCGAAGGAGGGCCAGCGCGGCCCGATGGACCGGTTCCACCGGCGGCTGGTGTGGCCGATCCGCGACGTCGGCAACGACGTGGTCGGCTTCGGCGCGCGGCGCCTGTTCGACGACGACCGGATCTCGGCGAAGTACCTCAACACCTCCGAAACGCAGATCTACAAGAAGTCGCAGGTCATGTTCGGCCTCGACCAGGCCAAGCGGGAGATCGCGAAACGGCACCAGGTCGTCGTGGTCGAGGGCTACACCGACGTGATGGCGATGCACGCGGCGGGCGTGCCGACCGCGGTCGCGTCCTCGGGCACCGCGTTCGGAGAGGACCACATGAAGGTCCTGCGGCGGCTGATGATGGACGACGACGCCTTCCGCGGCGAAGTGATCTTCACCTTCGACGGCGACGAGGCGGGCCAGAAAGCGGCGCTCAAGGCGTTCGAGGGCGACCAGACGTTCGCCGGGCAGACCTACATCGCGGTCGCGCCGGACGGGATGGACCCGTGCGAGCTGCGCATCGCGAAGGGCGACGCCGCGGTGCGCGACCTGGTGGCCCGGCGCACGCCGCTGTTCGAGTTCGTGATCAAGAGCATGCTGAAGCAGTTCGACCTGGATTCGGTCGACGGCCAGGTCGCCGCGCTGCAGAAGACCGTGCCGATGGTCGCCGCGATCAAGGACCGGGCGAGCCGGGACGGGTACGCGTCGAAGCTCGCCTGGTGGGTCGGCTGGCAGGACGTCGCGCAGGTGGTCAACCGGGTGCGCGGCGCGGCCGGGGCGGCGGCGCGGCGCGGTCCGGCCGAACCGCAGCAGCGGCGGTCCGCGGCCCGGCAGGAGGCCCCGGCGCCCGAGCCGGACAAGCAGGACCTGCCGCGTCCCGCGCCGAACGACCCCCGGTTCGTCGGGCAGCGCGAGGCGCTCAAGGCCGCGCTGCAGCAGCCCGCGATCGCCGGTCCGGAGTACGACTCGCTGCCGGAAGAGGCGTTCACGCACCCGGTGTACGTCGCGGTGCACCTGGCCGTGCTGAAGGCGGGCGGGGCGGCGTCCGGGCTCACCGGGCCCGCGCTGCTGGATGCCGCGTCGGCGCACTGTCCGGAAGGGACGGTCCGCCGCGTGCTCAGCGAACTGGCGGTGGAACCGTTGCGAGCCTTGGGAGAAGTGGACTCGCGCTACATCTCCGGCGTGCTCGCGGGCGTGCAGGAGAACCTCGTCGGCAGGCAGATCGGCGAGATCAAGTCGAAGCTGCAGCGGCTGTCGCCGGTCGAGGCCCCGGACGACTACCGGGCCCTGTTCGGCGACCTGGTCGCGCTGGAGCAGTACCGGAAGTCGCTGCGCGAGCAGGCGGCGAGCGGGTGGGAGTGACGTGGGACTGCTAAACCGGTTCTTCGGCGGCGGCGTGCCCCCGGGATTCCCCGGCACGCTGGACAGGGGCGAGGATCCGGTCGCCGCGGCCGCGGTCGAGGGCGGCGGGCACCTCGTGGTGACGTCGCTGGGCCTGTGGATCCCGTCCGGCGACGGCACGACGCGGCGGGTCGGCTGGCACCTGGTGGGCAAGGCGACCTGGGGCGACGGCGTGTTCACGCTGACCGAATCGGAGGAGACCGGGCGCGCGGGCGCGGTCGCGGTGCTGGCCGACCGCGAGCCGGTGCGGTTCCGGCTGCCGCAGCCGGGGAAGGTGCCGCAGCAGGTGCGCGTGCGCGTCGACGGCTCGGTGCGGGGACGGCACCGGCACGAGTTCCCCGAGGGCGGCGCGTGGTTCGTCCAGCGCAAGGTCCCCGGCCGCGACGGCGTGGAACTGCAGGTCCGCCCCGATCCGGGCACCGACCCGGCGCTGGTCGAGGCGGTCGCGGCGGAGGTCGCGGAGAAGCTGGCCAACCGCGGCGAGTAGCAGTACGCTCGTACTCAGTACGTCTGTACTGTTTACTGGCGGGAGGCTGCTCATGTGGGATCCGGCGAAGTACCTCGACTACTCCGACCTGCGCGGCCGGCCGTTCTATGACCTGATCGGGCGAATCTCGGCGACCGAGCCCCGTCGGGTCGTCGACCTGGGCTGCGGCCCCGGCACGCTGACCCTCGACCTGGCGTTGCGCTGGCCAGACGCGGTGCTGGAAGCGATGGACAGCTCGCCGGAGATGGTCGCCGCGGCCCGCGAACGCGGGGTGGCCGCCGAGGTCGGCGACGTCCGGACGTGGACCCCGAAACCGGACACCGACGTGGTCGTCTCGAACGCCGTCCTGCAGTGGGTGCCCGGACACGAGGACCTGCTGCGCCGGTGGGCCGCGGAACTCCCCGCCGGCGCGGTGCTGGCAGTGCAGGTCCCCGGCAACTTCTCGGCCCCCTCGCACGCCCTCAGCCGTCAGCTGGCGGCCTCTCCGGCGTGGGCTTCCCGGCTGTCCTCGGTCACTCTGCGCGCCGAAGACGCCGTCGGCGAACCCCGCGACTACGCGAACCTCCTCGCCGACGCCGGATGCCTGGTCGACGCGTGGGAAACCACGTACGTGCAACAACTTTCCGGCCCGCGCGCCGTCCTGGAGTGGATCACCGGAACCGCACTCCGCCCCATCCGCGCCGCCCTGAGCGACGAGGACTGGGCGGCTTTCCAGGACGACCTGGCCCCGCTGCTGGACGAGGCCTACCCGCCACGCGCAGACGGGACCACGTGGTTCGAGTTCCGGCGGATCTTCTTCGTGGCCAAGATCCCCGGCTGATGTCGTACTGGAACACGAACGTCGCCCGTCATCCGGGCATCCTTCGTGCCGTGCCCGCTGGATGCGCGACCGCGCTGGACGTCGGCTGCGGAGACGGCCTGCTGGTGCGGAAACTGGCTGACGCGGTGCCGAAGGTCACCGGCATCGACAAGTCGCCGGAGATGGTGGCTCAGGCCCGTTCGCTGTCCGACGACACCTTCGTCGAGGGAGATTTTCTCTCCGCCGACCTCGGCACCTACGACTTCATCTGCTCAGTGGCCACCATCCACCACCTGGATTTCGAACCCGCCCTCACCCGGATGCGGGACCTGCTGCACCCAGGCGGCGCACTGGTAGTCGTCGGCCTGGCCCGAGACGCGAGCGCGACGGACCGGGCAGCGACGATCGCGGCAGCACCGATCGTGCGAATCGCGAAGACAGTCCGCCGCGCCCACGGCCCGGAGGGCATGCCAGCGATGCAGCCGCGGATGAGCTACCGCGAGGTGCGCACGACAGCGCAGCGGTTGCTGCCAGGCGTGCGCTACCGCCGACACGTGCTGCGCCGGTACTCGCTCACCTGGCAAAAACCGTCCTGAGCTGGGCTAGCTCAGCCGTTCCCGCGCCCGAACCTCTCGCCGAGCTTCGCCCGCGCCACCCCGGCGGCCCCCTGGACCATCGGATGGTCGGCCAGTTTGCGGTAGGTGCGCACGATCTGCTCGTACCGTCCCCGGCCGGCCTTGGTGCCCAGCACGTACCCCAGGCCCACACCCAGCAGGAACTTCTTCATCAGCGGCCACACCTCTTCCTCAGCAGGACTTCCGACTGTCCATTGTCCAACACAACCGGCTCCCGTGCGGGGCCGCCGAAAACCCACCCCCCTGTGCGAGGCGGGAACGGCATGGGCTAAAGTTCTTCCCGTCAGCCCGGAGAGATCCGGACCGGCGGAGCACGATCCCCTGTAGCTCAACTGGCAGAGCATTCGGCTGTTAACCGGAGGGTTCTTGGTTCGAGTCCAAGCGGGGGAGCTCAAAGCCCAGGTCTGAGACCTGGGCTTTTTTACTGCCCATGAGTAGGGGCGATTTAGTGTCGATTTTGACGGTCGTCCAGATGGCCGGCTGTCGAGCCGTTGGTGGTCGCCTGCAGTAGCCGGTGGCGCTTCGGAGACGTGGGACTCCGATGGCGCGCTTACCGCTATCGATACTGGAGTGGTTGGGCTCGCTCGATAGTCGATTCGTTTCTCGATGCGTGCACGCGACGCCCTCGAGCAGCTTCAGGTTGCTGATCGAGCCTTGGAACCGCGCGTGGCGTGAGCGGGCGGGTCGTGGCCGCGTGAATGTCCCCGGTGCCTCGCTGCGCGGTTCGGGTCCGATGGTGGTGGGGTTCGTCGCGGACGAGTTGATCCGGCTGTCCGAAGGTCGTAGCCGTGTGGACGAGCCAGAGCCGTGATCGAGCGGTGGACTGGTTCGTCGTTCGGAGATCCCGTGTTGGGAGGTCAATCGTGGTGCAGCACGGCGCAGGGCCAGTAGTCGTCGCGCGGGGTTGCGGGTCATGGTCGCCGCGGTCATGCAGATCTGGGCGTGACGACCGTGCTGTCTGCGCTTGTCGTGCCGTGGTGGTATCGCGACCTGATCCAGCGTTTCTGGGGGTGAAGTCCCGCTCGGCGCTGCGGTTTTGCAGGCCTCCGGATTAGACAGCAGCGGCCTGAAGGCGTCGAAAATGTGCGTTCAGAATACGGGGATGTGTTGTTTCGGATTCGGTGCCGACTGTATTGAGTAAGATTCTTGACGGTCCTGGCCTTATTGGTGAATTCAGTCGGCGTGCAGTTAGCTGGAGACAATGTGTCCGTGAGTTGTCCAATGGGTCGCGCAGCTTATGGGGTCGCTCCATACCGGTGCGGACCGCGTTGGCTGAGCGTCTCCGGCCTGCGGGAACAGCACTGCTGACCCTATCACTGTCAGTGAGGATAGGGTCACTCTAAGTCTGCAGGTTGATGCTGGCAGGTCGAGAATGGCGTGGTCAACCCCTGTCGTTCGCTACCGTTGGGTGCCGTTCGCGGACGTTGCTCACGCACGTCTGCTCCAGGGTTGCTCCAGGAAAATTCGTGAGAATGCGCGCTACAAATCTGCTTGGCGCGGCTGCCGTCAGGCGGCCCATCTGTGCAGGCCAGCGTCTGCAGCAGATGACGCAAGGTGTCGAACAGTTGAACTTCGAGTCGTTTGCGCTTGGCTTCACTGCGGTTGAGGCGACCTGGGGCGATCAGTTCCCGGGCCTGATCCGGTTCTGCGCAAGCCGATCGATCACCTGGCTCGGCAGGCAGTCGTTCTCGGTGACCCGCGCCGGTTGGGCGCTTGAACAGGTCGAGGTCTCAACGCGCCAGCTCAGTTCCCCGACCGCCGCCGGTCGCCGGCGGGCTGTGCGCGGACCGGAACCTGCACAAAGTGACCCCATGGTTGCTTATTGTGTGGTCCGATAGAGAGGACGGCCGAGTACGGTAAGTGTTGGAGGGGGTCGTTTCTGTGGTGGACGGGCCGGGGTTCCACATTGACGTCGACAAGGTGGCGGAAGCCGGGAGCGGGATCAGCCGAAGCGTCACAGACCAACAGGGGTTCCAGCTCCGCGGCCTCTGCGGTGATGTCGAGCTGTATGGCCACCAGGGTGTGCACGACGGGTTGATGGACTTCTGCACGCGGTGGTCCGACGGCCTCGACATCCTCACCGACGACGCCGACAAGATCGGCGCCACCCTCACCAGAGCCGCGAACGCTTACCGCGGAATCGACGATGCGACAGCTCGGACCCTCCGGACCGATCCCGGCCAGCAGGCGGTCAATGATGGCTGAGCTCGGCCAAACCCAGGACCCAGCCGCCCTGATCCCCGGCAACCCGGAGGCGATCGAAGAGAACGCGCGCGTCCTGCAAGCGCGTGCCGGAGAAGCCGGCGGTGCGGCCGACGGCCTGAAAGCGATCGACACCGGTGCGTGGCAAGGCCCGGCCGCAACAGCATTCCACGACAAATTCTCGTACGAACCCGGAAAGTGGTACGCCGCGGCCGACTCCCTGCAAGCCGCCAGCGGGGCGCTGAACGACTACGCCGGCACGCTGCGATGGGCGCAAGCTCAGGCAGTCGAGGCCGTCTCGCTGTGGACCCAAGGCCAAGCCGCAACCCAGCAGGCCAAGGCGTCCTACGACCAGGCTGCCGCGCAGGCACAGGCGAACAACCAGCCTCCGCCTGTCTTCACCGATCCGGGTGAGACACAGCGGCAAGCCGCTCGGGATGCGCTCAACCGCGCTCGCGCCCAGCTCGCGGACAGCGGCAACATCACCGCGCAGACGCTGCGCGACCGTGCCGGTCAGGCGCCGCAGAAGTCCGGCTGGCTCGACGACGTCGGGGATACGCTCGCACAGGCCGGCGCGGATGTCGTCAACGCCATGGCGTCGGCCGGGAACGCCATGCTCAACCACCCCCCTGGATACCCTCGCGGCCGCTGGCGGCATCGGTCTGACTGTGATCAGCGGTGCCGGGGAAGGCTTGGGCGGGGTCCTGGACGCGACCGGCGTCGGCGCGGTCGCCGGCGTACCGCTGAACGTCGTGTCTGCGGCGGGCATCGCGGCCGGGGTCTCGATGACGGGGGCTGTTGTCACGGATCTCGCAGGTCACGCCGCTGGCGACGACCGGGTTGAACCTCTCCAAGTCAACAGCAGCAGCGAGAGCGCGGGAAGTTCTGCAGCGGACTCGTCTCCGCCGGCGGGCGCACAGGACGGCTGGGCCTCCCGGCCGTCCAACAATGGCAAGGGAACCGTGTGGCAGAAACCGGGTTCCTCCGGTGACGCGAATTCCGTCCGAGTCATGGAACCCGGAGCGGATCCGCGATACCCGAACGGCTACGTCAAGTTCACCAACGAACACAACCAGCCTGTTAAGCTTGACGGCAAGCCGGGATCCAGGGCGGAAACCCATATCCCACGCAACGCAGACGGATCGTACCCGACCCCGAAAGGATGGTAGCCGTGAATCTCGGCCTTGAGGGAAAGAAGCTGCTCTCCATAACGGTCGAATACAGTGCCGTCCTGCATTTCTCCGACGACTACACGGCGCGCATCGAATCACCGTTCAGCTTCAACGTGTCAGGGAGACAGTACAGTTTTTCCCCGGAGAGCGATCCGCAAGAATCATTCCAGCCGATGGATGTCTTGGTGTCTCAAGTCGTAGCGAAGTCCGATGCGGACAATTCTGGCACGTTGCGAATAGCGTTCGGCAACGGCGCTGCGATCCAGGCGGAGAAAGACGACGAATACGAAGCATGGACAGTATCCGGGCCTGACGGATTCCTGGTCGTCTCCATGCCTGGCGGAGAACTCGCAACCTGGGACGCCAAGCCCGACGCTCCTTGACGAGGTTCGCTCGCCGCGTGCAACGGCGAGAAGGTGGTCTGCTAAGGCGCGGATGGCGTGACATCGAGATAGCCGGGAGTATTGCGATCGAGTCGCTAGTGTTCGGCGCTGGCGAGCCTTTGCTGGACGACAGCGCCGAGGCCTTCCCGATGCTGCGGCCCGGTCTCGACCTCGCAGCCGAGCGGCAGCGGCGTGAGGTATGCCGGTGCCGGCGAGGCGATCGAGGGGAGCGACTTCTATCCGGGTGCCCGGCCGGCGTTGGCTGCCCTCCGCGCGAGCGCGGCGTGGGTGGGTGTTGCCGACAATCAGACAGAGAAGGCCGCCCGACTGCTAGTTTGGCGCAGTGATGACGGGGTGCGAGGGGAGCATCACATGGGGAGATCGGGTGACGGTTCTCCGCCTGACGCAGGCGAGGACGTGCCGGCCGGGAGATGCCGGGTGCCAGCGCGGCGCGGGTTGGAACGGCTTGTCGGGCCGGCAGTACGCGAGGACGGCGGGTGTCGGGTACCGGTTCGAGCCTGTTGAAGTCGAGCAGTTGCGGCTCGTGCAAACGTCATTGCAGCGCATGGTCGACCACAACGTGATTGTGCAGCGGACCGCATACGCGTACCTCAACGCGCTGAAAAAGCCAACGGAACGTATGCGCCGCTTGATGGTTGGCAAAGTGAATCCCGGAAAGCCCGCTCTTGGCGGCACGTATTAATAGGATATTGGTGACTCTTTCTCGATTTCGTCTTGCCCTGGCCGGTATCGCAGGCGTGGTGGCTGTCGGGGTCAGCGGGTGTTCCGAACCGACTCAAGGGACGGCAAGCCCGGTGCCTTCCGGTGCCAGCCAGAGTGGTTCGCCCTCGTCGTCGGGGCGTGACAATGGGGAGGCTCCGAGGGTTGCGGCTCCGGTCAATGTGGGCAAATATCTCGCGGATCCGTGCAGCATGTTGACACGGTCGCAGCTGTCCGCGTTGCAGCTGAGCCAGCCCGAGGCTGACAAGGCGTCCAGCAGCGTCGGCTGCGGTTGGCGGTTCAGCGACGGGTACACGGCCGTCAGCGCCACGTTTCTGACCACGGTCAAGAACGGCTTGACGAACACCTATCGGCAAAACGCTTTCGGTTATTACAAAGACGGTTACTTCGAGCCGACGGTCGTGAGCGGTTTTCCGGCCGTGCTGGCCAACACCGCGGACCGCCGCAGTCAAGGACAGGTGACCATGCTGGTCGGAGTGTCGGATCAGACCGAAATGGTGGTGCTGATCCAGGGCCCGCCTGGCAGCAACGCCACGACAGCGGCCACGAACGTGACCAAGGCTGTCCTGTCGACGATGCAAGGCAGGTAGTGAGCTTGCGGGGCAGTCGATGTCCGTGCAGCAGATCTACGACAACTTCGCGACCAGTGTTGGGCCGGACGGGTTGACGCAGGCAGCCGTCTATGTCTCCCCGTCCAGGCACATTGCGAGGTCCGGGCCGCGACTTGCCGCCCTCGGAGGCACGCACAGGGACGGCGTTCGCTGCACTTTGGTCCGGTCGCCGAGTTCTCGCGTCTGAATCATGCCAGCAGAAGGCGCGGCTTCCGCGCTGCCGCTTTTGTCGGTAGGCCGTGGCACGCTTGGCCAATGCATGAGAAAGACAGTCTCGACCCTCGAACGGACGCAGCGCACGAGAACCTCAGCCTGGTGTCCACCCCGGATTTGCTGGGCAGGTATGCGGCGATACTGCGGGAGCTGCGTGACCGCGGGGTCGTAAGAACCCGGAACGCGCCGCTGGGGGACTATGCCGAACACCTCGCGGCCAAGGCCTATGCCGGCGAGCTCGTACCGAATTCGGTCAAGTCCTACGACTTGCTCGCCGCGGACGGCCGCCGGATCCAGGTGAAAGCCCGGGCCATGGGGCCGGACACGCGGTCAGGCGCTGTCTTCTCCGCCTTCCGTTCTTTCGACTTCGACATCGCCGTGCTCATCGCCTTCGACAGCACGACCTACGAGCTGCGGTGGGCCCGTGAGGTGCCGGCCGCCGACATCGAAACCGCCGGACGGCATTCGTCCCATATCAACGGACGGCTGATCAGAATCAGCACTGGCGCCAAGCTCGGCGACGATGTCACTGCCCGGTTCAAGGATGTCATGTCCCGTTAGCCGGGTTCCGGCAGTTAGCAGAGTCTGCGCCAGTGCATCCGAGGACGCGCGGCGCGAGCGGGTCGATTCCGGAGTGCTCGATGCGATTGCGATCTTGGGCCGAGTCCGGGCGGCCCTGGGTGCCACGACCTCACCGGGGCCGGTGTACGACGCCAGCACCGGAAATCTCTGCCTCCGCGGCCGTACCGGAACCGATCTGGCAAAAATCTCCGAACGCCCTGTCGAGTCGCGCCCGATCCGTTCGTCTTCCTCATGTCAACGCACCCACGGCCGTGGCGGGCACCCGCCGGGAACTCGGCTTCTTCTGGAAGGACATCACCCGATGAGCACCACCTCGCAAGATCCGACCGTCCTGCACTTCGACATCCTCGTCGACGTTCCCCTCGAGCGGGCCTTCCGCGTGTTCACCGAGCGGTTCGACGAGGTCAAGCCTCGCGAGCACAACCTCCTCGCGGTGCCGATCGAACGGACCGTGCTGGAGGCTGAGGCCGGTGGCACCGTGTACGACCTCGGTTCCGACGGCAGCCGGTGCACCTGGGCGCGGGTGCTTGCTTGCGAGCCGCCGGATCGGTTGGTTCTCAGCTGGGACATCAGCCCTCGCTGGCAGTTGGAGTCCGATCCCGGTCGTACCAGCGAGGTGGAGATCCGGTTCCTCGCCGAGGGTGCCGGGCGCACCCGGGTCGTGCTCGAGCATCGGCATCTCGACCGGCACGGCGAGGGCTGGGAGAGCTTCGCGGGGCTCGGCTCCGGTTCGGGCTGGCCGTTGTACCTCGACCGGTTCCGGGCCGCGACGGAGCGGGATGCCGCGGGAAGCTGACAACGTCCTTGCCGGGACTGATCCGGCAAGGCGCGCGCGACATGGATGGCCCCGGCTGCGACGAGTGGTCGGGGCCATTGACCTTCGGCGTCGATTCCTTGTTCGACGGCGCGGATTAATCGGGGAAAGAACTCCGGCGAAAGTGTTGATCATCATTCATCGGTCAATTCCGACACCGGCAACGGTAGCGAGCAAAGTCCTTGCTGGACAACGGGTTGCGCCACTCGAATGGGCGACTCCGACTGGTTGAGGAAAGTTTTACCCACCCTATAAAAAACGAACTGTTGCACAGTGAAACAGATCACCACGGCTGGATGGATACGGCATTTTTACGGCGATCACCGCTAACGTGAAGCCGTTCCCGCGCCCCGCGCATTTCGCTTCGGACGCGCCGCGCTGTTTCCATTCGGAGGTCGGACGAACGATGGGTGACCAGTCCCGGGCAAGCACTACGCCCGCGTCGGACGCGTTGTTGCGGCTGGGGCGGTACTTGACCCGGTCGAGCACCTCACCGGACCTGCGCGCGGTGTATCGCACCGGCGGACGCGAGGGTGACGTGTTCTACCGGGACCGCTGGAGCCACGACAAGATCGTCCCGTCCACGCACGGCGTCAACTGCACGGGGTCCTGCCGGTGGAAGGTCTACGTCAAGGACGGGATCATCACCTGGGAGAGCCAGGACCCGGACTATCCCTCGGTGGGCCCGGACCTGCCGGAATACGAACCCCGAGGCTGCCCGCGCGGTGCGTCGTTCTCCTGGTATTCCTATTCTCCGACCCGGGTGCGGTTCCCGTACGCCCGCGGCGTGCTGGTCGAGATGTACCGGACCGCGCGGGCCGAGCACGGTGATCCGGTGCGCGCTTGGGAGTCCATTGTGGACGATCCGATGAAGCGCCGGGCTTACCAGCGTGCCCGCGGGAAGGGCGGGCTGGTGCGGGTGAGCTGGGACGAGGCCGCCGAGATCGCCGCGGCGGCGCATGTGCACGCGATCGCGCGCTACGGGCCGGACCGGGTGGCCGGGTTTTCGCCGATTCCGGCGATGTCGCTGGTCTCGCACGCGGTCGGGTCCCGGTTCATAGCCTTGCTCGGCGCGCCGATGCTGTCGTTCTACGACTGGTACGCGGACCTGCCGGTCGCCTCGCCGCAGGTGTTCGGCGACCAGACCGACGTGCCCGAGTCCGCGGACTGGTGGGACGCGGCCTACCTGGTCATGTGGGGCTCCAACGTCCCGGTCACCCGCACCCCGGACGCGCACTGGATGACCGAAGCCCGCTACCGGGGCCAGAAGGTCGTGGTGGTATCGCCGGACTACGCGGACAACACCAAGTTCGCCGACGAATGGCTCGCCCCGCATCCGGGCACCGACGCGGCGCTCGCGATGGCGATGGGGCACGTGATCCTCACCGAGTTCTTCGTCGAGAAAGAAATCGATTACTTCGCCGATTACGCGCGCCGCTTCACCGATCTGCCCTTCCTGGTCACGCTGGAGGAGCGGGACGACGCGGCGGTGCCGGGGAAGTTCCTCACCGCCGCGGACCTCGGCCAGGACGTCGCCGAGGCGGCGTGGAAGACGGTCCTGCTGGACGACCGCACCGGGGAACCGGTGGTGCCCGGCGGCTCGCTGGGGTTCCGCTGGAACGACGAGGACGAGGGGCGCTGGAACCTCGACCTCGGCGACGTCGTCCCGCGGCTGACCCTGCTCGGCGAGGGGGAAACGGCCGAGGTCCTGCTGCCGAGGTTCGACGCGACGGACGGCTCCGGGGCGGTGCTGCGCCGGGGCGTGCCGGTGCGGCGCATCGGCGGCCGTGTGGTCACCACAGTGTTCGACCTGCTGCTCGCGCAGTACGGCGTGCGCCGCGCGGGGCTTCCCGGCAGCTGGCCGGAGTCGTACGCCGATCCGAGCCAACCGGGCACCCCGTCGTGGCAGGAGGAGATCACGTCGGTTCCGGCCGACCAGGTGACCCGGATCGCGCGCGAATTCGCCCGCACCGCCGAGGAATCCCGCGGCCGGTGCATGATCCTGATGGGGGCCGGGACCAACCACTGGTTCCACTCCGACACCGTGTACCGCACGTTCCTCGCGCTGCTGACCATGACCGGCTGCCAGGGCCGCAACGGCGGCGGCTGGGCGCATTACGTCGGCCAGGAGAAGGTGCGCCCGCTGACCGGGCACGCGACGCTGGCCGGCGCGCTGGACTGGGTCCGGCCGCCGCGGCACATGATCGGCACCGCCTACTGGTACCTGCACACCGGCCAGTGGCGCTACGACCGGATGCGCAACGACGCGCTGCTTTCCCCGCTGGCGACCGGGAAACTCGCCGGCACGTCAGCCGCCGACACGCTGGCGACCTCGGCCCGGCTCGGCTGGATGCCGTCGTACCCGACCTTCGACCGCAATCCGCTCGACCTGGTCGACGAGGCCGAGGCGGCCGGGGAGGACCCGGTGGAGCACGTCGTCGCGCGGGTCCGCAGCGGCGAGCTGGGGTTCGCCTGCGAGGACCCGGACGCGCCGGAGAACTGGCCGCGCGTGCTGACCGTCTGGCGATCGAATCTGCTGGGCTCCTCGGCGAAGGGGCACGAGTACTTCCTGCGTCATCTGCTCGGCACGGACGCGAACGTCCGCGCGGAAGAGGCGCCGCCGCAGCTGCGCCCGGAAACCGTTGCCTGGCGCGAAGAAACACCCGAGGGCAAGCTGGACCTGATGCTGGCGCTGGACTTCCGGATGACCAGCACCACCTTGTTCGCCGACGTCGTGCTGCCCGCCGCGACCTGGTACGAGAAGCACGACCTGTCGTCCACCGACATGCACCCGTTCGTGCATTCGTTCAACGCCGCGGTCGATCCGCCGTGGCAGACCCGGACCGACTTCGACGCCTTCCACACCATCGCGCGCCGGTTCAGCGAACTGGCCCGGGTCCACCTCGGCGTGCGCAAGGACCTGGTCGCCACGCCGATGCTGCACGACACCGCGGGCGAGACCGCGCAGCCCGGCGGCGTCGTCCGGGACTGGCGCGACGGCGAGACCGAGCCCGTTCCCGGCGTCACCTTCCCGGCGTTGACCGTGGTCGAACGCGATTATCCCGCGGTGGCCGCGAAACTGGCCACGCTGGGACCGCTGCTGGACGAACTCGGCACCGCCACCAAGGGCGTCGCCTACGACGTCCGGGAGGAACTGGCCTGGCTGGGCAAGAAAAACGGCCTCGCCCGCTCCGGTCCCGCCGAGGGAAGACCGCTGATCGACACCGACATCCGCGCCTCCGACGCGGTGCTCGCGCTCTCCGGCACCACGAACGGACGTCTTGCGGTGCAAGGGTTCGAACAGCTGGAGCGGCGGGTCGGGCAAGAGCTGGCGCACCTGGCCGCCGAGCACGAGGGCAAGCGGATCACCTTCGCCGACACCCGATCGCGCCCCGCCGCGGTGATCACCAGCCCGGAATGGTCGGGCAGCGAAAGCGGCGGACGGCGGTACTCGGCGTTCGTGATCAACGTCGAGCACCTCAAACCGTGGCACACGCTGACCGGACGGCAGCACTTCTTCCTCGACCACGACTGGATGCACGAACTCGGCGAGGCGCTGCCGGTCTACCGCCCGCCGCTGGACCTCAACCGGATCTTCGGCGACACCGGCGATTCGCCCGGCGAGGTGACCGTGCGGTACCTGACCCCGCACAGCAAATGGTCCATCCACTCCACCTACCAGGACAACCTGCACATGCTGACGCTGTCCCGGGGCGGCCAGACGATCTGGGTCAGCCCGGCGGACGCGGCGGCGATCGGCGTGCGCGACAACGACTGGGTCGAGGCGGTGAACCGCAACGGCGTGGTGGCGGCGCGCGCGATCGTGTCGCACCGGATGCCCGCGGGCACGGTGTTCATGTACCACGCCCAGGACCGCGCCGTGAACGTGCCGCGCACCGAGACGACCGGCAAACGCGGCGGCACCGGCAATTCGCTCACCCGGCTGCTGATGAAACCCACTCATCTGATCGGCGGCTACGCCCAGCTGACTTTCGGCTTCAACTACCTGGGGCCGACCGGAAACCAGCGCGACGAGGTCACCGTGCTCCGCCGCCGGGACCAGGAGGTGCGGTACTGATGAGGATCATGGCACAGCTGGCCATGGTGATGAACCTGGACAAGTGCATCGGCTGCCACACCTGTTCGGTCACCTGCAAGCAGACGTGGACCAACCGGGCGGGCACCGAGTACGTGTGGTTCAACAACGTGGAAACCCGGCCGGGGCAAGGGTATCCGCGCCGTTACGAGGACCAGGAGAGCGGCAAGGGCGGCTGGGTCCGCACTCCCGGCGGCAAGCTGAAACTGCGTGCCGGCGGACGGTTGCGCAAGCTCGCCACCGTGTTCGCCAATCCGGACTTGCCGGAGATCGGCGACTACTACGAACCCTGGACCTACGAGTACCGCACGCTCCTCGACGCCCCGCTCGGCGACGACGTGCCGACCGCGGCGCCGGTCTCCGCGGTCACCGGGCAGCCGATGCAGCCCTCCTGGGGACCGAACTGGGACGACGACCTCGGCGGCTCGACCGAACACGGCGTCGCGGACCCGGTGCTGGAACGCGTGCGGGACCAGGTCGGCGCGAAAGTGAAGATGGAGTTCGAGCAGAGCTTCATGTTCTACCTGCCGCGGATCTGCGAGCACTGCCTCAACCCCGCGTGCGTGGCCAGTTGCCCGTCCGGCGCGATGTACAAGCGCGAGGAGGACGGCATTGTCCTCGTCGACCAGGAACGCTGCCGCGGCTGGCGGATGTGCGTCACCGGCTGCCCCTACAAGAAGGTCTACTTCAACCACAAGACCGGCAAAGCGGAGAAGTGCACCTTCTGCTATCCGCGGGTGGAGGCCGGTCAGCCGACAGTGTGCTCGGAGACCTGCGTGGGCCGCCTGCGCTACCTCGGCGTGCTCCTCTACGACGCCGACCGGGTCGCCGAGGCGGCCGCGGTGCCCGACGAGCACGACCTGTACCCGGCGCAGCTGGACCTGCTGCTCGACCCGCACGATCCGGACGTGGTCCGGGAGGCCGAGCGGGCCGGGATCCCGCGCGACTGGATCGGCGCGGCCCAGCGGTCCCCGGTCTACCGGCTCATCCACGACTACCGGCTCGCGCTGCCGTTGCATCCGGAGTACCGGACCATGCCGATGGTCTGGTACGTCCCGCCGCTGTCCCCGGTGGCGGACGCGGTGTCCGGCAGCGGATTCGACGGCGAGGACGGGCACAACCTGTTCGGCGCGATCGACGCGCTGCGCATCCCGGTCGAGTACCTGGCCGAACTGTTCACCGCCGGGGACCCGGAACCGGTCCGCGCGTCGCTGCGCCGGCTCGCCGCGATGCGCTCCTACATGCGGTCGGTGACCCTCGGCCGGGAACCGGACGACCAGCTGGCCGCCGCGGTCGGCTTGGACGGGGAGCGGATGTTCGCCATGCACCGGCTGCTGGCGCTGGCCAAGTACGACGAGCGGTACGTCATCCCGACCGCGGGCATCGGACAGGCGCACGCACTGGAAAGCATTGCCACGCAATGCAGTCTCGACACCGACGGCGGACCCGGGATGGGCGGCGGCCCGGAGCCGGGGCAGGTCGACCTGCTGAGCTGGCGCGAAGGAGAACGGCCGGACGCGCTCTTCCCGACGCTTTCGCGCGGCGGTGACCGGTGAGGCTGTTTCGCCGCCATACCAAGGAAAACCGGCACCGCGGTGTCCTGCGCGCCGTGGCTGGCTGGTGCCTGCAATACCCGGACGATTCGGTACTGGGCAAGACGGAGTTGTTGCGCGCCGCGCTGAACGAGATCGCCGACGTCCCCGGCCGGGCCGAGCTGCTCCGGGTGCTCGACCATCTCGACGGCCCCGCGCCGGGCGAGCACTACGTCGAGGTCTTCGACCGCAAACCCCGGCGCACGCTGCACCTGACCTGGTACACCGACGGCGACACCCGCCGCCGCGGCAGCTCGCTGGCCGAACTGCGGCAGTACTACCGCGAACACGGCTTCGAACCAGCCGAGAACGAACTGCCCGATTTCCTTCCGGTGGTACTGGAATTCGCCGCCGCCGCCGATCCGGGCGCCGCTGACGAACTGCTCGCCCGGTTCCGCCCCGGGCTGGAACTGTTGCACCGCAACCTGATCAAGCTCGGCACGCCGTACCAGGACGCGATCGCCGCCGTGCTCGCGACGATCGCCGCGGCGGCCGCACCCCCTGTTCCGCAACCGCCGCGCGAACTGGTGGGACTCGACCCCTATCCGACCGGGAGCGCTCGATGACCAGCCTTGACGTGCTGTTGTGGGGAGCTGCCCCGTACGCCACCGTCGCGTTGCTGATCGGCGGCACCGTCTGGCGGTACCGCTACGACAAATTCGGCTGGACGAGCCGGTCCTCGCAGCTGCATGAATCGAAGCTGCTGCGGATCGGCAGCCCGCTGTTCCACTTCGGACTGCTGATGGTGCTCGGCGGGCACGTGCTCGGCCTGCTGGTCCCGAAGGGCCTCACCGAACTGCTCGGCGTCACCGAGGACAACTACCACCTGGTGTCGCTGGCCATGGGCACTGTCGCCGGGCTGGCCGCGCTCACCGGCCTCGGAGTGCTGGTGTGGCGGCGGTTGCGCACGCCAGCGGTCCGGGCGGGCACGAGCCGCAGCGACCGCGCGATGTACCCGGTGCTCGCGCTGGCGCTCCTGGCCGGAACCGCTACGACCGTCATCGACAACGGCTTTCGCGGTGGCTACGACTACCGCGAGACGATCGCGCCGTGGTTCCGGGGCGTCCTCGCGCTGGATCCGCACCCGGAGCTGATGGCGCACGTGCCGGTGGACTACCAGCTCCACACCGCGCTCGGCATGGTGCTGTTCGCGTTGTGGCCGTTTTCCCGGCTGGTGCACGCGTTCAGCGCACCGGTGCACTATCTGCTGCGGCCGTACGTGGTGTACCGGCGGCGCGATCCCGGCCAGGTCGGGAACCGCGCCGCGCGGCGGGGGTGGGAGCCGACGGTGCGGCGCTGAGCCAGATGTGCGCGGCGGGTCACTGGCCTTGCTGGGACGCGGCGGCGTGGGCGCCGAGGTCGTCGAGGGTCAACGGGTGCCGCGGCGGCTGTTCGAGCACGATCCGGCGGGTCGCGGTCAGGTCCGCGCCGACGTGCAGCAGTTCGCCGGGACGGAGGTTCTGCCAGCCGGGGTCTTCGTCCATGCGTTCGCTGGCGACCACGGCGGCGCGGTGCCGGGCGAGACCGCTGGACCGGGCCCGGATCCGGCCCGCCGCGCTCGCGTGTTCGAGGTGCCGGTCGCCGTGCGGGCCGCCCGCGCAACGCTGCAGGACGTAGAGGTCGTGCGTGTCGGGGTAGCGCAAGGCCCACAAGCCGTCCGCGGTGGTGAGAACGAGGTTGATCGCGTACACCGGGAGATTCAGGGCGGCCCAGCGCGCGGCGGCGGTGATCCCGGCGCTCACGTCGCCGTCGTGAGCGTCGATTTCTTGGGTGACGAGAGCGAAGAAACGTTCGGAGTCGGTGTCGCCCTTGACGAGCTCCCGGTACTCGCCGAGCCGGGCTTCCAGCCGGGGGAGATCGCCGAGGACGCCGTTGTGGGCGAACAACCGGGCGTGCTGGGCGAACGGATGGGTGTTGGCCGGTTCGAGGCCGCCGGTCGAGGCGTAGCGGATGTGGGCGAGGAAGGTCGTTGACGCGCATTCCTTGGCCTCGCAGGCGAACTGTTTGTCCTCGTAGGCCGCGAATGGCTGTTTCCAGACCCGCGGCGTGCCTTGCTCGTCGAAGATGCCGAGCCCGGTCCCGTCCGGTTCGCGCCGGCTCTGGGCGGCGAGGCTGTCGGGCGCTTCGAGCAGCCAGAACGTGGCGTGCACGCGCTCCGGGGCAGCGGACAGACCAAACAGACGGCACATGCCGATCCCTTCCCGTCGCGGTTCGGTCCGTGGTTACCCGGGGGAATCGGCCTCAACCCTCGCGGGCGGAGGGCGTCCAGCGGCGGTGTTTTTCAGGAGATCCGCAAGCCCCAGCCCGCGATGTCCGTCGCGAGAGAGAGCAGTTCGGCGAGACCGGCTTCGTCCTCGCGCAGGGCGTCGGGACGCCAGGCGAGGCTGAGCACGCCGTTCCAGCTCGCCCAGAGCACGGTGGCCGCTTTGCGCGCGTCGAGCGGGCGGATCGCGCCCTCGGCGATGCCGCGCTCGATCGCGTCGATCATGCGCGCGTTCTGCTCGTCGACACGGTGCGCCAGGCGGGCTGCCGTTTCGGCCGCGGCGGGGTAGTTGCCGAGCGGGGCGGGGAACGCGAGCATCCGGAAGAACTCCGGCTGTTCGAGGTAGAACCGCAGGTACTGCTCGGCCGCGGCCTCGAGCTGTTCGATCGGGGAGCGGCCGGGCGTGTAGGCGCGGTCCATGTACTCGCGGTCGACATCGAGGGCCCGGTCGACGACGGCGGCGTGCAGCCCCGCCTTCGACCCGAAGTTGTTGTAGATCGACCCCACCGCGACACCGGCGCGCTCGGCGATCTCCTCGACCGTCGTCTCCTCGAACGGGCGACCCGCGAAGACCTTCTCGGCGGCCTTGAGCAAGGCGTCGATCGTCCGCTGCTTTCGGGGGTCGCGCGCCTTCGTGCCGCCGGTTGTCATCACGCCATCGTACGGCCGGTTTCTGCATCCATTGCAAGAACTCCCCGGCGCGTGCTACCTTCCGGAGACTTCTTGCAATCGTTACAAGAGTTGCGCGCCTTCCGGCGGTGGAGGAGGAAACCCGATGTCCGAGCTCCGCGAACGCGCCGACCAGGAAGCCGCTGAGCTCGTGGAACGGTTCGCCGAAGCCTGGAGCCGGATGGACCCGGACGCGTTCACCCCGCTGTTCCAGCCCGGCGTCCGGTTGATCCACCCGCTCGAGCGCAACACCCGAGGCGTCGCCGAGGCACGCGAATTCATGACGCGGACCATGAACCTCGTCCCGGATCTGCGCTACGACGTCCAAGGCTGGGCGAGCGGCTCGGGCCAGGTGCTGATCTGGGGCCGCCTGTACGGAACGCTCGGCGGTGGCCCGATCGAATGGCCGCTTGTCGACCGGATTGTGGTCGAGGACGGGTTGATCGCCGAACGGACCGCCTACTTCGACCCGCTGGTGATCATCGGCGCCGTGCTGCGGCGCCCCCGCGCCTGGCTGCCCTACCTGGGCAATCGGCTGCGCAGGTTCCGCGCCGGACGCGGTCCAGGCAATCGCGGCGGCGTGGCATGAGCGACGCCGGATCCGCCCGCTCGGTGACGGTCGAGGGCGCGCGGCTCGCGTTCACCGAACTCGGCGATCCTTCCGCCGAATCGATCGTGCTGCTGCACGGCTACCCGGCCAACCGTCGCTCCTGGCGGCATCAGCTGCCCGGGCTAGCCGAGGAACATCACGTCTTCGCGCTGGACTGGCTCGGCTGGGGCGAGTCGGAACGCCGCACGGACCTGTCCTTCGACTACGACACCGAGGTGGACCGCGTCGGACGGGTGCTCGACGCGCTCGGCATCGCCGAATGCAACCTGTTCGGCCACGATTACGGCGGCTTCCTGTCCCTTGGCTTCGCGCAGCGCCATCCCAACCGCGTGCGGCGGCTCGCGATCCTCAACAGTCGTGCGCACCGCACTTTCGTGCCGAAGTGGTACGCCGTGTTCTCGCTCGTCGGCATCCTGGGACGCAGCCCGTTCGCCGCCGTCCCGCTCCCGCTGGAAACGATCAACCGGATGGCCCTGCGCGGGCTTTTGCGCGCCGGTGTCGTCGATCGCGCGATACTGGACAGCTACCTGAACTGGATGTCCACTTCGGACGGTCGACGTTGGCTCCTGCACTTTTTCAGCGAATACCGGGTACCTGCCCGCCGGGAACTCGCTGAGGGCCTCGACAAGATCCAGTGCCCCGCGGCGATTGTGTGGGGAACTGCGGACGAGTATCTCCGGACTTCTATCGCTGAAGAACTCGCCGCGCGGATCCCCGGGGCCGAGCTCACGTTGATTGAAGGGGCTGGGCATTTCGTGATGGAAGAGGCCCCGGACGCCGTGCTTGCCGCCCTGCGTGAGCTGTTGAGTGTCGAGAGTGGCCAGGTAAACTGGGAGAAATGAGTTTCCGGTTAGCGGCGTACGCCGTGTGCATCGAAAACGAATCGGTACTTCTCGCGCGTTACGTTTCGCCGAAGGGCGGAAGCCGCTGGACACTTCCCGGCGGCGGTGTCGAGCCCGGGGAAGATCCGTTCGACGCGGTGATCCGCGAGGTTTCCGAGGAAACCGGGTGCGAGGCGGTGGTCGAACGCCTGCTGGGAGTGGATTCCCGGATCATCCCGGCGGCCGAGCGCCTGGTGCCGGATTCGGGTCCGCATCAGAATGTCGGGATTTTCTACCAGGCCCGGATCGTCGGCGGCGAGCTGCGGCCGGAGCCCAACGGCGAGACAGCCGAGTCAGTGTGGACGCCGCTGCCCGCCGTCGTCTCGCTTCGCCGGTCGGGCCTGGTCGACGTGGGCCTTTCCCTGGCGAGGACCAAACCGCCGACGGGCCACGTCGGACCCGTCGCGGTCGGCGGGCTGATCCAGCACTGACGGATCAGCCGCTGCGCGCATACCCCGCCGCAGGAGCGGGTACTGCTTGAGCGAGCGAGAGGGGACGGTGAACATGAACGTCAACAAGCTGCTGTACCGGCCGCTCGGCCTGCTGTTCGGCGTACTGGGCGGGCTGGCCGCCAACGCGGTGTTCGAGCAGGTGTGGAAGCTGATCTCCGGCACCAAAAAGGCTCCGGAGCCAACACAGAAAGAACGCGGCTGGGGAGAGGTGCTGCTGGCGGCATCTGTGCAGGGTGCGATCTTCGGAGTGGTCAAGGCCGCTGTCGATCGTGGCGGGGCGACTGGGTACGACAAGCTTACCGGCCAGTGGCCTGGGGATACTGAGAAGCACGACAAGGCTTGAGATCCGAAGATGCGCTAACGGCCGCGGCCTGAGCCCGGCTCCCCAACCGGACCCAGGCCGTGGTCTTTCAGGCGCAGATCACCTTGTCGATCAACGAATAGAAGGCGTCATTAGCGGGTCCGCGGCCGAACGTCAGCGAAGCTTCCACCCGGCGCTTTCCGTCCGCGCTGGTGAACGCGATCGTCCCGTACCCGGGAATCCCGCCGGTGTGGCCGAAAACCGGGATTCCGCACGGCGTGGTCCGGGTTTCCACTCCCAGTCCGTGCTCCTCGGCCGCGGAGCGCGGGGTGGTCATCTCCTTCAGCAGCGGCGGCGGTAACAGCCGTCCCGCGGCCAGCGCTTGGACGAACTTGTCCAGGTCCGCCGTGGTGGAGATCATCTCGCCCGCGGCGCCGCCGAAGCTCGGGTTCAGTTCGGTGACGTCGACCAGTTTCCCGTTCATCTCCTGATAGCCGTGTGCGTGCTTGCCCGGGATCCTGGTGCGGTCCCCGGGGACCACCGTGTGGTGCATGCCCAGCGGGCGCAGGATCCGCTTGGTCACCGCGTCGCCCCATGCGTGTCCGGTGGTTCGCTCAATCAGCATGCCGAGCACGGTGTAGTTGGTGTTGGAATACGAGAACTTGCTGCCCGGCGGGAAATCGAGCGGCCGCGCGGTCGCGATGGCGACCAGTGATTCCGGCGAAAAGTGCTGGTAGCGGACTTTCTCCAGATCAGCGCCGTCCAACGAGATTGCCCGGAGATAATTGTAGAGGCCGCTGGTGTGCTGCAGGAGCATTCGCACGGTGATCTCGTTGCCGCGCGGCAGGAGTCCGGGCAGGTAGCGCTCGACGGGCGTGTCGAGCTGGATCCGGTGTTCGGCGACGAGTTGCATCACTACGGTGGCTACGAACGTTTTGGTCGTGCTGCCGATCCGGAATCGCCCGGTGGGCGAGACCGGCCGCCGGGAGTCCAGTTCGGACACTCCGGCGGTCACGGTCCGGGAGTGTCCGTCGTGGACTGTCCGGATCTGCACGCCGGTCGCGCCGGCCGCGACTGTTTCTTCCGCGACGGTGCGGACGGGGTCAGCCGCGGCTGGCGTGGTGGGGGCGAGCAGGGCCGCGGTCAGGGCGAAGGGCACAGCGTTCAGCATTGGTTTCCTCGTTCAGTGTTGGCACTCAGCTGCAAAAGAACTTGTCGAGCACGGCGCGAGTCCAGTCGAAGTTCGGGCCCCGGCCCAACGTGACCGAAGCTTCGACGCGCCGTTTTCCGTCCGGGCTGGTGAACGCGACGGTCTGGAACCCCGGAATTCCGCCGGTGTGGCCGAAAACCCGCACTCCGCACGTAGTGGTCGGGGTGCGCAACCCGAGCCCGTATTCCTCGGTCGCGGAACGCGGGGTGGTCATCTGCTTCAGCAGATCCGGCGGCACCAGCCGCCCCGCCGCCAGCGCTCGGACGAACTTGTCCAGGTCCGCGGTGGTGGAGATGATTTCGCCGGCCGCCCAGGCCATGCTCGGGTTCAAGTCGGTGACGTCGACGAGTTTCCCGTTCATCTCCTGGTACCCGTGCGCGTGCGGGCCCGGGATCCCGGTGCGGTCCCCGGGAACCGACGTGTGGTGCAGGCCGAGCGGCCGCAGGATGCGTTGTGCCGCTTCGGTTCCCCACGCGTGCCCAGTGGTCCGCTCGATGAGCATCCCGAGCACGATGAAATTGGTGTTGGAGTAGGATTGCTTGCTGCCGGGCGGGAAGTCCAGCGGCTTGGCCGTCGAGAGCGCGACCATCGACTCCGGCGAACGGTGCTGGTACCGGATCTTTTCCAGGTCGGGCCCGAGCAGCGGGAGAGAGTCGGTGTAGTCGTAGAGGCCGCTGGTGTGCTGCAGGAGCATTCGCACGGTGATCTCTTCGCCGTGCGGCAGGAGTCCGGGCAGGTAATGCTCGACGGGCGCGTCGAGCTGGACGCGGTGTTCCGCTACGAGTTGCAGGACCACAGTGGACGTGAACATCTTTGTCGCGCTGCCGATCCGGAATCGTCCGGTCGGCGAGACCGGCCGTCGGGAGTCCAGTTCGGACACTCCGGCGGTCACGGAGCGGGAGTGTCCGTCGTGGACTGTCCGGATCTGCACGCCGGTCGCGCCGGACGCGACTATCTCCTGGGCGAGCGTGCCAACCGGGTCCGGAGCAGCGGTATTCGGCGCCAGCAGCGACGCGGCCAGCACCAACGGCACCGCAGTCAACATCGGCGTCAGCCCTTGCGGCGCGCGGCGAAGCGCACGATCAGGATCAGCAGGCACGCCACGGCGATTCCGCCGGAAGTCATGCGGAACATGGTGTCCAGCCCGGTGAAACCGCCGATCGAGTTGGTGGCGGCGCTGGCGACGAAGATCAGGCAGAGCAGGGCGGTGACGGCAGGACCACCGGCCTGGCGGCTGCGGGAGGCTTCCATTTCCATGCCGACGACATTAGGAACCGCCGGCGCCCGCCGACATGCCTTCAACACCCGACTTCACGGTAGCGCCAGCGCTACCATGCTCGTTCGGGCCTGCCCGGTCGCGCAAGAACAGTGCGGTTCTCACCTTCCTGACGGCCGCGGGCCCAGCTGATTATTCGGGGTTTCCGGTCGGAGGTGTCGCCGCATCCGCGGTCGGTAAAGTGATCCGCATGGCAGTGGGCCGGATCGTTTGTCTGCTTTTCGTCGCGGCCGTGCTGGGGTTCGAGAGTTTCGCGGGCGGCACGGTCCGGTGGGAGGAACTGCTCGCCGGGCTTGCCGGAGTCGGCCTCGCGGCGGTGCTGGTCCGCCGGTTCCCCTCCGCTGTCGTGGCTTGCGCGGTCGCTGTGGTGCTCGTGCTGTCGCTCGTGCCCGCGACGGCGGATCCCGTCCGGTTCTGGCCCTGGGCCGCCGTCGCCGGGTTCGCTTATCTCGCCGGGCGGTGGGGCGAGGATCGGCTGGGCGCGGTCGCCGCGGTGCTCGGCGCGGGTTTGCCGGTCGTCGTGTTCGCCGAGGTCGCCGAGCGCGGCGGATTCGGTGTCCTTCACGGTCTCTACAGTTGGTTCCTCCAGGTTCTCGTCGTCCTCGCGGTCGCGGGCGGTCCCTGGCTGACGGGGCGCTACCGCCGGCAACGCGCGCGGCTCCACGCTGCCGGGCTCGAACGGGCCGCCTTGCTTGAGCGCAACCGCATCGCGCGGGAGATGCACGATTCCCTCGGCCACGAACTGGAACTCGTCGCACTTCGCGCGGCCGCGCTGGAAGTGGCCCCCGCGCTCGACGAGAACGTTCGCGTCCGCGCCGGTGAGGTGCGGGCTGGGGTCACCGCCGCGACTGAGCGGCTGCGCGAGATCATCGGGCTGCTCGGCGAGCCTGTGCCGGATCTCGATCGCCTCGTCACTCGCGCGCAAGCCGCCGGCCAGGAGGTCCGGCTGACCGTCACCGGTGTGCCGGTGAACGTCCCCGCCGTATATCGCGTGGTGCGAGAGGGGCTCACCAACGCCGCGCGGCACGCGCCGGGTGCGCCGGTGACCGTGGACGTCGTCGCCGAGGGCGATACCACGACCGTCACGGTCGGAAATCCGGCCGATGTTCCGGATTCCGAGTCCGGGTTCGGCATCGCCGGGCTTCGGGAGATCGGGGAGGTCACGGCCGGGATGCGCGGCGACCGGTTCGTGCTGACCGTCGTCGTGCCGGCGGAGGGCCGTCGTCCGGCGCGGGAGCGGCCGCGGCTGTGGCGGCTCGGGCGGGTTCCGCTCGCGGCCGGCGGCGGGGTGCTCGTGCTCGCGCTCGGCCTGTACTTCGTGACCGGCACCGACAACCGGCTCGACCCGGCCGTATTCGAGCGGCTGGTCGTCGGACAGTCCCAGGAGGACGTCGAGAAAATGCTGCCCCGCTTCCAGATGCTCGGCGATCCCGCGCCCGAACTGCCCGGGCCGGCCCGGCCGGCGGACTGCCGGCGCTACTGGGCGAGCGTCCAGACCGACGCGCGCCTGTTCTATCGCCTGTGCTTCGCCGACGGGCGGCTGGCGGTCAAGGAAACCGCGCCGCGGGCGGCGGTGTCGCGATGATCCGCGTCCTGCTCGCCGACGACGAACCGCTGACCCGCGCGGGTATCGCCGCCGTGCTCGCCGCCGACCCGGAGATCGAGATCGTCGCGGAAGCTGGCGACGGGCGCGCCGCCGTCGAGCTGGCGATCGCGCACCGGCCCGACGTGGTTTTGCTGGACATCGTCATGCCGGTCCTCGACGGTCTCGCCGTGGCGGCCGAGCTGACCCGGACGGTCCCGACGGCAGGCGTGCTCATGCTGACCACGTTTTCCGCCGACGAGCAGATCGCGGCCGCGCTCGACGGCGGCGCCCGCGGGTTCCTGCTCAAGACCGGCGACCCGCGCGAGCTGTTCGCCGGGATCCGCGCGGTCGCGGACGGAGCCGCCTATCTCGCGCCGACGGTCGCGCACCGGGTCATCCAGCAGGTCCGGGGAAAGCGGCTCTCGAACGAGGCACGGGCGCGCAAGGCCGTCGACGCGCTCACCCCGCGCGAACGGGAAGTGCTCGCCCTTGTCGGCGCCGGCCTGCCCAACGCCGAGATCGCCCGTCGCCTCCACGTCGTCGAGGGCACGGTGAAGGTGTTCGTCACGTCGATCCTGCGACGTCTCGAGGTCGCGAACCGGGTGCAGGCGGCGATCATCGCGCACGAGGCGGGCCTTCTATGACCTTCGGCTAGTCCCTCCGTTGCCCGGAGACAGATGCCGGGGTACGGCCGCCGCGACGAATCTGGCCGCATGAGGAAAACCCTGATCGCTGTCGCTCTGATAGCGGCGGCTCTTGTCGGGCAGGCGGGCGTGGCTGTCGCCAGTCCGGCGTCGATGAAGCTGCCCGCGCCGACCGGCCGGTACCCGGTCGGCACAAAGGAACTGCACCTCGTCGACCGGGACCGCATCGACCCGTGGACCGGCAAAGCCCGCGAGATGATGGTGTCGCTGTGGTATCCGGCGGCCAGGAACGGCAAACCCGCCCGCCAGTTCTCGCCCGGCGTCGCGGACTACTACGACCGTCTCGTCGGCCCGGGCTCCGCCGATTTCGCGAGCACCGTCACCCACTCGCGCACCGGAGCGATTCCGCTGCCCGTCCGCGAACAGGCCATTTTGTACTCGCCCGGCGCGATGCAATCCCGCTTCCTCGGCACCGCGCTGATCGAGGATCTGGCGAGCCGCGGATACCTCGTGATCGGCATGGACCACACGCCGATCGCGCCCGTCCAGTTCCCCGACCGGGTCGAGCTGCCGCAAGCCGGTCTCGACCCGGCGCAGGTGCTGGCCGAACGAGTACGCGACACGAGCTTCGTGCTCGACGAACTCGGACTGTCGCGGGTCGGCATGTTCGGCCACTCCATGGGCGGCTACACGACCGCCGACGCGATGATCGCCGACCCCAGGATCAAGGCGGGCATCAACCTCGACGGCAGCATGGACCCGCGCTACGGCAACGCCGCCCGGGTCGGCGTCACGCGCCCGTTCCTGCTCATGGGCGGCGGCACCAGCAGCGGACGGCCCCGCAACCACCGGCACAACGACGACTGGGCCGCGTTCTGGGCTGAGTCGACCGGCTGGAAACGCGACGTGTACCTGCCCGACGCCGAACACATGAGCTTCACCGACGCGCAAGTCATGCTGCCGCAGGTCCCCGGCGACCACACGGCCATGATCGGCACCGTCGACCCCGCCGGAAGCCTTGCCGTGCAACGGAAGTACGTCGCGGCCTTCTTCGATCTGCACCTGCGCGGCCGCTCCACGACCGTGTTCGACCGGGCGGCCCATCCGGTCGTGGAGCTGATCCCGTGATCGCCGAACTGCTCGACGGGCTCGCGTCCTTGCCTCCGGCGGCGGTGACTGCGGTCGCGGGAGTTCTGGTGTTCGGCGAGTGCACGCTGGGGCTCGGGTTTATCGCGCCGGGCGAAACGGGCTTGTTCGTCCTGGGCACGACAGCGACGGCTCCGGACCGGTTCGTCGTCATGTGGCTGGTCACCACCGTGTGCGCCATCGCGGGCGACCTCCTCGGATACTGGCTGGGACGGCGATACGGGCCCTGGCTGCGACAGACCAGACTGGTGCGGCGGTACGGCGCGGCGGCATGGGATCGCGCCGCGGACACCTTGCGCCGGCGGGGCGCGTGGGCCGTGCTGATCGCGATCTTCCTGCCGGTGCTCCGGACGCTCGTCCCCGCGGCGGCGGGCACGTCGGGCTTGCCGCTGCGGAAGTTCCTGCCCGCCGTGGCTGTCGGGGCGACGGCCTGGTGCGCGCTGCACATCGCGATCGGCGCGGCCGCGGGCGAGGCGGCGCGGCAGATCGAAACCTGGGTCGGCCGGGGGAGTTGGATCCTTCTCGCCGTACTCCTGCTGGGCGCGGCGGGCATGGCGCTCCGCCGCGCTGCTCGGTCACGGGCGAACGTATGAGGCGCGTCTGCCGCCTAGGCTGGCCTGGCGGCAGCTTCGTCAGCCGAGGCGGTGCGCATAGAGGCGAACGCCGACGCCAGTGCGGCCGCGGTGAGTCCGACGCCGAACCACATGGCTCCGGTCAGTCCGGCGTTGTTCGCGAACAGGCCGCCGAGCAGTGCGCCGAGAGCGATGGAGATGTTGTACCCCATGGTGTTCAACGACATCGCCGCTTCGAACGCGTCCGGGGCCGCGGCCAGGATCATGTTCACCTGGCAGAGATTGGCCGCGCCGAAGGCAATTCCCCACAACGCCACGGACACGGCGAGACCGGCCGGGTGATCGCCGACGAAGAGCAGAAGCAGCAGCGAGACGACGAGCCCGGCGCAGGAGACGACGAAGGTCGCCTTCATGTTCTTGGTGACGGTGTGGGCGGCGGCGAAGTTGCCCGCTGCGCCGCCGACGCCGAAGACGATCAGCAGGACGGTGATCAGACCGGGCGAAGCCGCCGCTTGGCCTTCCATGAACGGGCGGATGAAGGTGTACGCGCCGAAGTGGCCGAGCACGTAAAGCGTGACGGTGATCATGACTGCGCGCAGGCGGCCGTTGCGCACCGGCAAGAGGAAGATCTCGCGGACGGGGATGGCGTCGGTCGAGGGAAGGGACGGAACGGCCGCGGCCACGAGCAGGCAAACGACCGCGCTGAGCGCGGCCCAGATCGTGAATGTCGTGCGCCAGTCGGTGATATCGGCGATGAAGGTGCCGAGCGGCACGCCGACCACAGTGCCGATGGACATGCCCGACAGGACGACCGCGGCGGCGCGGCTGGCTTGGTTCGGCACCAGGCGCGTCGCCATGCTGACGCCGATCGCCCAGAAGACCCCGTGCGCGAAGCCCATGATCAACCGGGTCGCGAGGACCACGACGAAATCGGGCGAGTGCGCGGTGATCAGGTTCCCGGCGGCGAGGACGACGAGCAGCGCGGCGAGCAGCGTCCGGCGGTCGACCCGGCGGGTCCAGGCCACGATGAACGGGACGCCGACGCCCGCGGAGACGCCGTATCCGGTCACGACCATCCCGGCGATGCCCACCGAGACGGCCAGCCCGCCGCTCATCGGAGTGAGGAGGCCGACGGGCATGAGTTCCGTGGTGACGAAGACGAACAGGCTCGCCGTGATGGCGGCGACGCCGAGCCACGCTCGCGACGACGAGGGCGAGGCAGTGCTGGATGAGGACATGCTTCTTCCTGGATTCGGTGGTTCGCGGGGTATCCGGCTCGGTTGCGCTTCAGCGCGCCGAGCCCGTCAGTTCCGGAGACCGGGCGCTCCGGTGTCTCGGGAACTGCTTGTGCGAACCAGTCTCGCGACGACCGATTTATGAGTCCAACACAACCTTGTCATCCCATCTATCGTGATTCACGATGGATAGGTGGAGTTGCAGCAGATGCGGTACGTGGTCGCCGTCGCCGAGACCATGAGCTTCACCCGCGCCGCCGAGCGGTGCCTGGTGGTGCAATCCGCGCTGAGCCACCAGATCGCACGTCTCGAACGCGAGCTGGGCGCCCGGCTGTTCGAACGGACCAGCAGGCGCGTGCGGATCACCCCCGCCGGGGAAGCGTTCCTGTCCGCGGCCCGCGAGAGCCTCAACGCGGCCGAACGGGCTGCCGCCGAGGTTTCCGCCGCCGTCGGCGAGGTGCGCGGGCGGCTGGCTGTCGGACTGATCCCGACTGTCGCGGCGGTGGACATCCCCGACGCGCTGCGCAGATACCGCATCGAATACCCCCAGGTGCGCCTCGGGATCCGGGTCGGCGCCAGCGAAGACCTCGCTGACCAGGTCCGGCAGGGGATCATCGAGGTCGCGTTCCTCGGGCTTTCGACCTCGATGCGGCCCCAAGGAGTCAACGCACGCGAGCTGGCCCGCGACCGGCTCGTCGCCGTTGTCGCCCCGGATCACCCGCTCGCCGGGGAACGCACCGTCGATCTTCGCCGGCTCGCGACCGAGGTATTTATCGACTTGCCGCTCAACACCGCGGGCCGGAACCAGTCGGACGAGGCGTTCGCCGCCGCCGGTCTGAGCCGCGAAGTCGCGTTCGAGGTGACCACCGCCGACTTCATGATGGCCCGGCTTGTCCGGCAGGGCTTGGGAATCGCGATGCTTCCGTCGATGTATGTGCCCCAGCTGTCCGACCTGACCACGATCGAGATCACGGACGCTCCGACGCGCGTCGAATACCTCATCTGGGCCGATACGGGGTTGACCCCGGCGGCGACCGCGTTTCTCGAGATGCTGGAGCTGCCGCCGGAAAAGGACGGCTGAGCGCGGCTCCGCGCTCGACCGCTGCCGTGCGCGAAGTGACTACGCTGGGGGATCGAATCGACCGTTGACGATGGGGCAGTGTTGGAGAGAGACCCGGAGTGGCCACCCGACCGTCCCGTCGAACGGGTCACCCGGTGCCCGCCGCCTGAGCACCCGCCGTCGGAAGACGGTCATCGCGGGCAGTTGCCGCAGCCGCCGCCGTCCGCGCCGCGATGGCCGCCGGTCCGCTCGTGGCGGCAGGAGCGCGGGCAGAACAGCATGCCGTTCGGCGCGCCGCCGCTGGCGCCGGACGATCCGGACGCGACAGTGTTCATCCCGCGCGTCGGCGGGGTGCCCGCGAGCTCTAAGTGGCCGGTCGTCGACCCGGATGCGTTGCGCCCCTACGACTCGCTCGCCACCCAGATGCTGCCGCGGCTGCCCGCCGCCCCGCCCGGCGAAAGGCCGGGGCGCCCCGGCCGTCCGCCGCGGGTCGAGCCGAAGGCGCCGTCGATCGCCAAGTCGAGCGGGAAGATGGCCATCGCGTCGCTGGTCAGCCGGGTCACCGGATTCCTGTGGAAGATCATGCTCGTGTGGGCGGTCGGCACCGGCGTGGTCAACGACTCGTTCACGATCGCCAACACGTTGCCGAACAGCGTCTTCGAACTGCTGCTCGGCGGCGTGCTCAGCAGTGTCGTGATGCCGCTGATCGTGCGTTCGCAGGACGATCCCGACGGCGGCGCGGCGTACACGCAGCGCATGCTCACGATGGGACTGACGGTGCTGGGCGTCGGCACCGTCCTCGCCGTGGCGGCGGCACCCGCGCTGACCTCGCTGTACCTGGATCGGGGCGGGCACGCCAACTCCGAACTGACCAACGCGTTCGCCCGGCTGCTGCTGCCCGAGATCTTCTTCTACGGCGTTTTCGCGCTGGTGTCCGCGATCCTCAACGCCAAGCACATTTTCAGCCCGACGGCGTGGGCGCCGGTGATGAACAACGTCGTCGTCATCGCGACCCTGGCGTTGTTCATGCTCATGCCGGGCAAGATCTCGACCGATCCGGTGCGGATGGGCGACCCGAAGCTGCTCGTGCTCGGCATCGGCGTCACGCTGGGCATCGCCGTGCAGGCGGTGCTGCTGGTGCCGCCGCTGCTGCGGACGGGATTCCGCTTCAAGTGGCGCTGGGGCATCGACAAGCGGATGAAGGAGTTCGGCGGCCTCGCGCTGTGGATCCTCGGCTACGTCGCGATCAGCCTGGCCGGCCTCACCGTCAACACCCGGGTGCTGACCAGCGGCGACCCGGGCGGGGTGACCATCTACGCCAACGCCTGGCTGCTCTTCCAGCTGCCCTACGGGGTGATCGGGGTGTCCCTGCTGACCGCGATCATGCCGCGGCTGTCGCGCAACGCCGCGGACGGCGATGTCCGCAAGGTCGTGGCCGATCTTTCCTACGCGTCGCGCATCTCCACGGTGATGCTGGTGCCGATCGCCGCCGTGCTGACGGTGGTGGGCGAGTCGATCGGCATCGCATTGTTCAGCGGCGGCGCGAACTCCGTCGCCCAGGCGGGCCGGCTCGGCGAGGCACTGGCGGTCTCGTCGTTCGGGCTGCTGCCTTACGCGCTGGTCATGTTGCAGCTGCGGGTGTTCTACGCGATGAAGGACGCGCGCACGCCGACGCTGATCATGGTCGTGATGACCGTGGTGAAGGTTCCGCTGCTGTATCTGTGCCCGGTGTTGCTGGACGCGCACAGCATCGTGCTGGGCACCATGCTGGTGAACTCGCTGACGTTCGTGGTCGGCGCGATCCTGGGCCAGGTCTGGCTGTGGGTGAGCCTCGGCCACCTGCGCAGCAAGCGGGCGCTTGGGGTAATCCTGTTCACGCTGGTCGCGAGCGCACTCGGCGCTGCTGCGGCGCTGGCGGCCGGATGGCTCGTGCCGGACTTCGGGGGGCGGGCTACTGCGTGGGTGAAGCTGATTCTGCAGGGGCTGGTTGGGCTGGGGGTGTCGTTTGGTGTGCTGGCGGCGTTGAGGATTGAAGAGCTCGCGCCTGCTCGGAAGAGGCTTGCGCGGTTGGTGAAGCGGGGGGAGCGATCGACGGATGGGTAGTGCGGATTCAGTCGCCGCGCAGGTCGCTTATCTGCGGGAGCTGCGGACCTGTCCGTCCGCGGACGAGCTGGCTTTCGTGCGCACGCTCGCGAGGGATGCGCTGCTCCGCTTGACCAGATCCTGAGCAATTGTCAGTCAGGGAGAGGCACACCGTAGTAGCTGTGGTATCCCTCTGACCAGCGCTCGACCGAGAACGAGTCGAAGTCTCGGGCTTCCTCGCACTCCGTCAGGTACTCCAGGGCCTCCCGAGCCAGCGTGGCCGGGTGAGCGCGGAGAAACGCCTTGGTTTCGTCCAATCCTGCCCCGCACAACAGTTGCACGTCAATCGAGCAGTGCGCGTCCCAGCCGGACTCTTTGGCCTCCCAGATAAGCAGCACGTCGTTCAGCGAGCCGCAGTGGAATAGCTGTACGCAACAGATTTTCATCAGTTCGGTGTTCGCGTCGAACCCGGCTTGCAGCTCTGTCGCGAGGATGCCGCGGATCTCGTCCAACTGGCCGCCAGCGGGATGCAGTCCGTATCGCTCGAGAAGATCGTCCTCGGTCACCTGGCGGATCCTACGGCCGGAGCCGGGAAGGGCGCGCCTGATTTCGGACGGGAAAAGGAATCTCCCGGCAAGACGTGCATTCGCATCCCGTACCTGCGGGGGTGTGCCCGCCCGCCCGTGATCGGCCAAGCTGGGCTGGTGGCGACGTATCGGCAGGTGTTCGGCAGACCGGAGTTCCGGGCGCTGTTCGCGAGCATGGTGGTTTCGGTCGCGGGCGATCAGTTCGCGCGGGTGGCGTTGTCGTTGCTGGTCTTCGACCGGACGCGGTCGGCGGGCTGGACCGCCGGGGTCTACGCCTTGACGTATGTGCCGTCGATTTTCGCCGGTCCGTTGCTGTCGGGCCTGGCGGATCGGTGGCCTCGGCGGCGGGTCATGGTGGCAGCGGATCTGCTGCGCGCGGGACTCGTCACGGTCATGGCGATTCCCGCGCTGCCGTTGCCTGCGGTCGCGGCGTTGCTGGTGGTGGTCCAAGCGGCCGGTGCGCCGGGCAACGCGGCTCGGGCGGCGACGGCCGCGGCGGTGCTGCCGGGGGAGGAGTTCCTGCTGGGCAAAGGCGTGCTGGACACGGTGGTCCAGCTGGCGCAGGTGGCGGGGTTCGCGACGGGCGGGACGCTGGTCGCGTTCCTCGGTCCGGGGCAGGCGCTCGTCGCGGACGGGGTGACGTTCGTGGTGTCGGCGGTGGTGGTGCGGTTCGGCATCCGGGCGCGGCCGGCGCCAGGGGTGGTGGGCGACGGGACGCGGCTGGGGCGGTGGTGGGCCGATCTGCGGGCCGGGACGGTGCTCGTCGTGCGGACGCCGCGGTTGCGTTCGCTGGTGGGATTAGCTTGTGTGGCCGGGTTTTACGTCACGGTCGAGGGGCTGGCGGCACCGTACGCGGAGTCGATCGGCGGGTCCGCTCAGGCCGTCGGGGTGCTGCTCGCGGCGAGTCCGGCGGGGACGGTGCTCGGGATGCTGATCGTGTCGCGGCTGCCGTCGCCGGTGCGGATGCGGTTGCTCGGGCCGCTCGCGGTGGCGGCCAGCGTTCCGCTCGTGGTGTGCGCGATTCAGCCGGGGCTCGTCGTGACGGCGGTCTTGTGGGGGCTGTCGGGCATGGCCAGCGCTTACCATCTGCCCGCGTCGGCGGCGTTCACGTTGGCGGTTCCCGACCATCGGCGGGCCCAGGCTTACGGACTCGCCGCGACCGCGTTGACGACCAGCCAGGGTGCCGGGATCGCGCTGGCCGGGCTCGCGGCGACGGCAGCCGGCCCGAGCACGGTCCTCGCCGTCGCCGGGGTGCTCGGCGTGCTGACGGCGATCGCGGCGGGAGCGGCTTGGAACCGCGCCCGCCGCGCTGCCGAACCGGGGTAGCGGATCAGCGGGTCCACTCGTTTCCGCGGCGGCCCCATTCGTTGCCTCGGCGGATCCATTCGTTGCCCTGGCAGCGGGTCCACTCGTTGCCGCGGGCGAAACGGGTCCATTCGTTGCCGGGTGCGTTGCGCATAGTGATGCCTTTCTCGCGGTGGTTGGTCCGACCGGCGTATCGACGGCCGGTGACAATGCGATTACCGTGATTAATCTTCGTTGACAGGGGCGGATACCAGCGTGACGGGAAAGAGTGGCAGACGCATAACGACGTGGGGATTGTGGTCCCTGCGACGTCCCGCGCTGTGCCTGGTGCTCACTGTCGACGCGGTGGCGGTCGCGATCACGGTCGTTTCGTCCCTGCCCGCCGCGATCACCCCGACGCAGTGGCTGTGGTTCGCCGTCCTCACCGCGGCCGCGGTCGCGCATCTCGAGGCGGTCCGCACGATCGAGCGGCGTCGCGAGCAGGCGTCGAAGAAAGCGCCGTACACGAATCTCAAGAGCCTGTGGGTGTTCGCCGCGCTGCTGGTGCTGCCGCTGCCGCTCGTCATCGGCTTGACCGCGGTGTCGTATGTGTATTGCTGGTACCGGGTTTACGGGCCGACGATCCTGTTCCGGAAGTTCTATTCGGCCGCCACGTTCGTGCTCGCGTCGGCCGTCGCCTCCGCTGTCCTGGACGGTCCGCTGCTGCCGCACGACTTGTGGTCGCTGCTGCGCGTGGCCGCCGCGGCCGGGGTGTGGTGGCTGGTCAACTACGCCCTGGTCGTCGTCGCGATCGGGTGGTCGTCGCCCGAGAAACTGCCGATTCGGCAGGCGTTGGGACATCCGGGCGACCAGCTGGTCGTCGCGTCGGCGCTGGGGCTCGGCGCGACCATGGCGGTCCTGCTGGTCCACGAGCCGTGGGCGCTGCCCGCTCCGATGATCGCCGTGCTGTGCGTGCACCGCGATCTCCTGCTGCCCCAGTACTTGCGGGCGTCGCGCACGGATCAGAAAACGGGCCTGGCGACGCCGGTGTACTGGGCCGACGTCGTCACCGCTGCCCTCGACCGCGCGAAACTCAGTCAGACCGGCCTCGGCGTGCTTTTCCTGGACGTCGACAAGTTCAAAGCCATCAACGACACCTACGGGCACCCGGCGGGCGACCAGGCCATCCGCGCGGTCGCCGACCTGGTGCGCGCCGAAGTCCGGGCTCAGGACCTCGTCGCCCGCTACGGCGGGGACGAACTGGCGATCCTGCTGCCGGGTCTCGAACCGGGCCAGTTGCTGGCTGTCGCCGAGCGGATCCGCTCCCGGCTGGCGCGTACTCCGGTCGTGCTCACCGCCACTACGGACGGTCAGCCTCGCACGCTGTCCGGGGTGAGCACCTCGATGGGAGTGGCGTCGTATCCCGGCGACGGCATTTCGGTCGAGCAACTGCTCATGTCGGCGGACGGTGCGCTGCTGCAGGCCAAGCAGAACGGCCGCAACCAGATCAGGGTCGCAGGAGCGGCGCCGGTGCGGGGGATGCATGGAATGTCCGAGATGCCGTCAGGGAAATCTCGGGAAGATCAGGGCAACGCGGTTGCGGATCATTCTCGTCAAATGCCCTGAATGCGACGCGATATGGCCGCCTGACGGTTCCTTCGGCCGGGACAATTTCGTTCAGTTCCAGCTGTTCCTGGACCTGTTGGGAGAATCCGAGATGAGCACCCCGTACGAGGAACTCGGTTCGCTTTAGCCGCCACCCGCAACGGTGTGCGCTGCCGGTTTGCTCCCGGTTCACTGGCTGGTGTGCGCCTCGCCGCGGACGCATGGTGGTCGGGCGGTACCCCGGTTCCCGCACCGTCCGTCGCGGCTTGACCTGCACGGACGGGTCTCGTCACTCGGAAGGGGCTCTTGTGATGACCGCTGTCGCGCGCGGTAGCCGTTCACGTTGCTTGGCTGGGGACCACGGGGTCGCGCTGCGCTCGCTGCGCGCGGCGGCCGAGAACTACGCCGCGCTGGGCTGGCCAGTGCTGCCAGGCCCCGTGTGCGACGGGTTGACGACCTGGGATCCGGTCAGTTTCGAGCGGCTCGGCGGCCGGGAGTCGACGATGTCCCCCGCTGAGGCCACGGTCGATCGCCGGGTGGTTTCGAAATGGTGGGCCGTGCATCGGCAGGCGATTCTCGCCCCGGTAGGAGAGCATTTTGACGTCGTGCGCGCGCCGACACACCTAGGCTGGCGCGCCCTAGCCGCGTTCGACGGCGGGCACCCGCTCGGCCCGATGGCGTTGTCGCCGCATGGGGCGTTTTTCTTCGTCGAGCCCGGGACTTGCGGGGACTCCGAACTGGCGTCCGGGGTGGAGGTTCTTTCTCCGGGTGACCTCGTGGTACTTCCGCCGAGCCGGGTCGTCGCCGGGGTGGTGTGGTGGCGGATATCGCCGTTGGAGCGCGACTTGCTGGGTGACGGGGCCGGGATTTTGCGGAAACTTGCCGAGCTTTCCGGCGAATCCGCATAGGTCTCGCGCGCCGCACGCCGACTGGATGATTCGTGCCCGCACCATCGCCGAAGTCGACGGGGCGCGGGAGCGAGCGCGCTGAACTCCGGCACAAGTTGGGTCACTCGTCCAGGTGGTCTCGCGGTTGTCCTCGCGATGATCGGCTATCCGAGCGCGGACCGAATGCCGCGAGGGAAGCGAGGAACGCCATGACTGCCTGGTGGGGACTGGTGGGCTTGGCCGGACTGCCCGGGATCTTCGGCCTGATCCGCGCGTCGGCCAGACGGGACCCGCTGGCGCGCTATCCGACGGCGCGCGAGCCCGCGGTCCCGAACGCCGACGCGGCGCACACCCCGTTGATGACGCCCCGGGTGACGCCGGAGATGCTGCATCGCGACGGGGGTCTGCCGGGCGGTGAGGCGGAGTCTGGCCGGGTTGCACCGGAGGTGTCGCGTCGGGACGGGGGCCTGCCGGGTGGCGTGGCGAAGTCTGCCGGGGGCATGCCGGAGATGTTGCGTCGCGATGGTGGCGCGGCGGAGCCAGCTCGGGGCGCGCCGGAAGTGCCGCGTCGCGGTGGGGGTCTGTCGGGTGGCGTGGCGGAGTCTGCCCGGGGCGCGCCGGAAGTGCTGCGTCGCGACGTGGGCCCGCCGGGCGGTGAGGCGGAGTCTGCCGGGGGCAAGGTGCCGCGGGCGAGGGCCGGTGACCACGATCGTCCGGTGCCGACTGCGGGGGTTCGGCCGGAAGCGCCGCCGTCGGCGGGGCGGTTGCGTCGGACTGGGGCGCTGAAGTCGTCGCCGGGTGGTCGGTCTGCGGTGCGGGAACCGTTGTCCCGCAGGCAGGTTGCCCGGCCTTCGCCTTCCGCAGCGCAGGAACGGGACGCAGAGGGGCTCGTTCCGACGCAGCCGTTCGCCGCTCCTTCGCGGCCGGACGGCGAGCCCGGGAAATCCGGAACTCTCGCTGGCGAATTGCCGCAGGCAGCTCCGGAACGTGCCGAAGAGCCGTCGCCTGCAGCGGAGCAAAGGAGTCCGGGCAGGCGGCTGAGCGAGACGGCTCGTCAGTTGGCCGCCTCGGCCGTGCGGACCGTCCGAGAGCGTCGAGGCCAGTTCATCCGCATCATTCGAAAGGGGAATTCCCGATGACCGCTCAAGTACGCCGCCAGATTTGCGCTCTCGTTGCCGCGGCCGCAATCCCGCTCGTCGGGGCCGGGACCGCCGAGGCCGCCGTCGTGGTGCCTGGTACCGCGCAAGCGCAGAACACCGGCGACACCGCCAATGACGACCACGACAACGGCAACAACGGGTTGTGGGGTCTGCTCGGGTTAGTGGGCCTGCTCGGTCTCGCGGGTCTGGTGCGCCGCGGTCCGAAACCAGGTGCGATGGCGGGATATCCGGCCGCGCCGGATCGGCAGGCTCCGCCCGCGAATACCTATCCTCCCGCTAGTCCGCGACGTGAGCCGCCCGGTGTGTGAGGTTGATTTCCGGCTAGGCGGGGAGGGCCGCAGCGGCCTCCCGTCTCGTTGACGAAAGTTGCTGTGCGGGAACGGCTCGATTGCTCGGGCCGTTCCCTTGCGCACGAAGAAACCGCTGTCCGGCACGGTGATTCCGCGCTCGTACCCAGTGAATGCGCCGGCTGGGAGCGATGCGGGCCGCCAGCGCGTGGAGCGGACGCCGGAAACGATTTGTCCGTACGAAAAACACTGCCCCGGACAGCAGCGTCCGCACGAAAAGCGCCGCCTCGGGCAGCAGTGTCCGCACAAAAACACCGCCCCGGGGCAGCAGTCGCCGGGGCGGCGGAAGTGGGTTACCGTGTCGAACACGCCGGGTGGGACCGGCATTGCCTCAGCCAGGGTCACCGGTCCCACCCGTGCCGACGTCGCGGGGCGTCGGGGCCGTCCGGGGCGCGGAACTGGAGTGTGCAGCTCTTTCCGCGCTCCGGACGCACCTCAGGACGCTGACGCGAACCGTCGGACTCCGTGCCTCGGCCTGCTTTCCGCACACACAGCGGGCGGCCTCGGCAGGAGGCTCAGCCGCCCTGGACGCTGCCGCCGTCGACGACGGCGCCCGAGGCGCAGTTTTGGGACTGGCCGGAGGCGCTGTTTTCGCCCGGCGACAGGATCGGCACGCCGATGCCGTTCAGCGAGTTGCGGACCGGGACCTGGACCCCGAGGACGTTCACGTCGTTGCCGCACAGGCCGAGCGTGCCGTTGACGTTGTGCGCCACGTCGGTGTTGTTCAGGTTCACCAAGCCGACCTGGCCGGGTCCGCCGTGGTGGTGCCCGTGGTGGTGGCCGTCCGCGGTGTCGGCGGCCGCGATGCCGCCGAACAGGAACGCGCCTGCCGCCATCGCGCCGGACACGAGACCGATCTTCTTCAGCATTCAGAACTCCTCTGGGAATTTCGGCGACCGGCGATGCCGATCGCGGACTCTGACGATTGCGTCAGCGGTCGCGGCAATGAAGGTGTGTGCTCCGCGGCCGGATAAGGAAAACGTACTGGCATTCCGGAGTCGTTTCCACCTCTCGCCACCATCGTGTCGGCCGCCGATCCGCTGACCGGGCTGCAAGGTCTCTTTCGGGTTTATCCGGGAGCGCTATTGTAATGGGGCCAACAACATTCGCTTCTCCTCGCCGGTCAAACATCGAGCCCAGCGGAATATGCGCATTCCCCGGAGATCAGAATATTCCGTGCACGCGAAAGGGCTCTGCACCGCCGGGGATGGCGGTGCAGAGCCTCCGGAAACCGTTGCTACCGCGCGGGCCAGGCTTCCGCTTCCGCCGCGAGAGCTGTGGCGACGTCGAGTTCGCTCGAGCGCACTTGCGCGGCGAGCGTGCCCGGCCGCGGCTGGAGCAGCAGCCAGCCGGTGACGTCCTGGTCGGTGTAGCGCGGCGCTTCGTCGTCGCCGATGCCAAGGGCCGCAAAGTATTGCCGCGCGGCCCACGTTTCCGGGACCCACGCCCGTTCCCAGCGCAGCACGATCCGCGCGAGGTCGTTGCGCGGGTCGGCCGGATGGATGAGGCGGTCGCCGGCGATGGCGACGAGGCGCGGGGTGTAGGTGGCGCCTGGGGCGCCGATCATCAGGTGACTGTCCATTCCTCCCCCGAGTCCGCGGGCGGAGTTCGTCCGCCCGCGCGAAAAAAGCTGGGCATCAGCGGGGAAGGACGGCCGAGGGCGACGGCACCTCGCGGGCGCGTCCTTCCGCGGCTCTTGGCTGAACCGCTGCCGATAGTACGGATGCGCCGGACGCGGCGGAAACCGGCCCGGCGCAAGGGAAACCGGCCGTCGGGCGAGGCCGCGCGGCTCCGTCCGGCACGGCCTCCGATGGCTGCGGAAAACGCTGAGAAGGACTGCCGTGGCCACGGGATCCGGCGAAATGAGCGGAAAGCTCGCCGCAATTCTGAACCACGATCTCCTCTGTGTCCGGTGTGTTCCGGCGGAATGTCCGCCCGGCGCGGCCGATGCCGCATCCCCAGTGCCGGGAGCGAAGCGGTTCGGGGTCGGTTCGCTCCCGGCAGTCTCGACAATATCGGGCGGTCCGGGGAGAAAGCACGCAATTTCCGGGAAAGCATTCCGAAGAGTGTCTTTTCGGCAGGTCAGGAAATTGCGCTGGTTACCCAGCCCCTTCGGGGGCGAAACTTCACGATCGGAGGGTCCTGGGTTCTGTTTTGTCCGATCAGCGGCTACTGTGCGTAATGCACAGCAGAGGGCTGGTGCGCTCGCACCAGCCCTCGCCGTGATTCCGGTCGTGCTCGACGGATCAGTCGAGGTCAGGCTCTCGGACGTCCGCCGCGGCTTCGGTCGAGTGGCTGTACGCGCCCGTCGGACCGGCCCCGACGTCCCAGGTCCGGTATCCCGCTGCTCCGGGCACCGCGAGCGCGGCTACTCCGGCCGAAGTGGCGCCGTCCGGGCCCGCGGCGACTTCCGATGCGCTGTACCAGGCGTGGTCGCGTCCGGCGTGGCTGCTCACCTGCGCCGAGGCGGCCCCTTCCGGACCGGCTGAGGTGGCTTCGTCGTGATACGACGAGCCCCAGTCCCGGGATGCCTCGCGGATTTTGCGCACCGGGGCAGCGTCAGCAGTCCGCGCCGCGGCTTTCTTGGCCCGCGATGCCGGAGCGGCCTTGACCGGGGTCACGACGTGCTCCTTGCCCGGGGTCGCCGAGCGGACAGCGGAGGAAACCGGGGCGGAGGCCTGGGTGTGCACCGCGTCCTGCGCGGGCCAGAGCGGACGGCCGACGTCCCCGCTCGTTTCCTGCGATCCGTGCAGCACAGCGGCGCCGCCGATGCCCGCGAGGCTGCCGTCGTGCTCGCTCCACCGGTTGCCCCACTCGTCGACGCCGGACTCGTGGTGCAGCACGCCCGCGCCGCCGATTCCCGCGAACGCGGCCGACTCCTCCTCGCTGCTGGACTGGTTTGGCCACCAGCCCGTGGTGAGCGGCAGTGTGTCGCCGGGGCCCTCGGCGGCCGCGGCGGTCCCGGGCAGGGCCAGGCACAGCGGAGCGAGGATCAAGCCGGACAGCAACGTCCGTTTCATCGACATGACAGTTCGTTTCCTTTCCAAGGGAAAGCGCCCGAAATGAAAGACGTGGAGCCGCGAACGAGCGCTGGGACGACCGGCGTTGCGCCGGGCCGGACTGACGTTACCCCTGGTCCCGCGCGAATTGCCGGCTCCGGAAAGCGATCCGCCCGCCCGGGTGCCCGCGCTTTCGTTCGGCAGCGGCGAAAAACCGGAGTTCACCTGGGGAAGTCCTTTCCCGGCAAGGTAAACCGCCTTTCACGCCAGGGTGACGGAGGTTTCCGCGCGGTTCACCGGATCGGGAGGCGCGGCGTACACCCTTCCCAGTGGCAACCCCGCGACGAGCGGGCGATGTCGTTAGCGGGCAAAGACAATCGAGGGCATGTGCTCCTTACGCCGGGCCGGTGCCGCGCTCGCCGCCGTTCTGCTCAGCTTCGCCCACTGTCCGGCCGCGTCGGCGGCCAGCGCGCCGCAGCTCCTGCTGGGACAGGACTTTCCGGACCCCGACGTCGTCAAGACCGGTTCGGGATACTTCGCCTTCTCGACGACCACCGGGTCCGGCAAGGTCCCGGTGGCGAGCGCGCCCGCGCCGGAAGGCCCGTGGCGGATCGTCGGCGACGCGCTCGCTGCCGTGCCGAAGTGGGCGAAGCCGGAGGGCGGATTCTGGGCCCCGGACGTCACCGAGGCGGCGGACGGCACCTTCGTGCTGTACTTCGCCGCGACGCGCCTCCCGAACGGGCCGATGTGCCTCGGCACGGCGACTTCCGCACAACCCGCGGGCCCGTACCAGCCGGACGGCGACGCGCCGCTCGTGTGCGTGCCCGAGGACGGCGGCGACATCGATCCGCAAACCTTCCTCGACGCCGACGGCACCCGGTACCTGCTGTACAAAGCGAATGGCTCCGCCTCGGGTCCGCCCGCTGCGATCTGGTCGCAGAAGCTGAGCCCGGACGGACGATCGCTGTCCGGTCCCCGCACCGAACTGCTGCGCGCGGACCTCGGCTCGGAGAAGAACGTGGTCGAGGCACCAACGATGGTGAAGACGCCTTCCCGGTACGTGCTTTTCTACTCTGCCGACACGTTCCAGAGTTCCGGCTACCACACCGGTTACGCCACCGCTCCGACTCTCGCGGGCACCTTTGTCAAGGCGGACGCACCGTTTCTCTCCACTGAACGGCTCGGCGGTGCTGTCGACGGACCGGGCGGCGCGGATGTGGTCGGCGGGAACATCTACTTCCACGGCTGGCTCAACGGCGGGCGGCAGGCGCGCGGCCTGTACCGGATGCCGATCAGTTTCCCGGGCGACGTCCCGCAACTCGGCTGAGCACAGCGGAAACGGCCGCCGCGGGGCAGATGCTCCGCGGCGGCCGCTGTCACGCCGGCGTCAGTGGCCCTGAGCCGAGCCGCCGTCGACAGTTGCGGCTACCACACCGGTTACGCCACCGCTCCGACGCTCGCTGGCACCTTCGTCAAGGCGGACGCGCCGTTTCTCTCCACTGAACGGCTTGGCGGTGCTGTCGACGGACCGGGCGGCGCGGATGTGGTCGGCGGGAACATCTAATTCCACGGCTGGCTCAACGGCGGGCGGCAGGCGCGCGGCCTGTACCGGATGCCGATCAGTTTCCCGGGTGACGTCCCGCAACTCGGCTGAGCACAGCGGAAACGGCCGCCGCGGGGCAGATGCTCCGCGGCGGCCGTTGTCAGGCTGGCGTCAGTGGCCCTGAGCCGAGCCGCCGTCGACGATCGTTCCGGAGGCGCAGTTGTACGGCGACTTGCCCGCGGCCTCGTTCTCGCCCGGCGACAGCACCGGAACGTTGATGCCCTGCGCGACGTCGCGCACCGGGACCTGCACGCCGAGCACGTTGACGTTGTTGTCGCACACGCCGCCGACGAGGTTCAGGTTGTGCACCGCGTCCAGGTTGTGCACGTTGCCGAGACCGACCTGGTCGACCGGGTCGCCCGTCGCCGTGCCCCCGGCCGCGGAAGCCGATCCGCCGAGGACGGCCATGCCCGCGGCGAGCGCCGTGGCGACGAAACCGAGCTGCTTGATCACTGGTGAAAACTCCTTGCCAACAACAACCCGCCGCGTTTCGGCGGGAAGAAAACGGGCCGCGAATCCGGGATCGCGGCCGGGCGAACGGGGTTCGTGCTCCGGACGGGGCCGGTGCGCCCCTGGGCAGTGCTGCACCGGTCCCGCCCGGCCGGCGTCGCTCCGCGTCGCGGGCCCGCCGGGGCCGGCCCGGGAATGTCGGGCAGGTCCCGGCCCGAGCGGGCACGGACGACGCGGAGGCGAACTGCCGGACTTCGCGCCTCGGCCGGTTGCGCGTCCGGCCGGGTGCGAAGGATCAGTGGTGCTGTGTGCGGAGCTCGCGCTGTATTCCGAGCGAGCCGGGGGTTGCGGACGCGACTGTGCCCGGCGCGAAACCGGGGTTGTTCAGCATGGGAAGCGCTCCTAGCGGGATGGGCGATCACGTCGGGCGAAGTGCCGGTCCTGGGGTGCGTCGGGAAACCTACTGGCGCGAAGCGGGCGGCTTCCACTTCGTTCCACCATCGTGTCGGGTCGCGATTCTCTGACCGGGATTTCCGTAACCCAATGGGGGAAGCGGTTTTCCGGGCCGGGAAAGCGGACTATCCGGTCTCCTCCGGAAGGTGCCGCGGCACGTGCGCGCCCCGCTCTTCGACCCGCCGCATCACCGGCGCGGCCAGAATCCCGTGTATCAGCACGGAAAGCGCCACGGCCAGCGCGCCCACCCGCCACAGCAGGTCGGCGCCCGGCAGGTTGGCTTGGTGGAGTCCGTAGGCGAGGTAGTAGAGCGTTCCGATGCCGCGCACGCCGAAGAACGCGATCGCGAGTGCGGCGCGTCCGCGGGCGGGGGAGCGGATGAGGGAACCGACCCCGGTGAGCGGCCGGATAACGAACACCGCGACGGCCGCGAAGAGGACTTCGAGCAGGGTCGTCCCGCGCAGCAGGCCGTCGCCGAGGGCGAAGCCCAGACCCAGCAGCGTGATGGCGACGAAGAGCCGTTCGAGCTGGCGGCCGAAGGTGTGCAGTACCTCGTGGTAGCCGTGCGAACGCTCACTGGTCCGCACGCACACGGCTGCGGTGAACACGGCGAGGAAACCGTTGCCGTGCAGCAGTTCCGCCACCGCGAACGGCAGGAAGGCCAGTGCCAGCAGCACCAATCCGTCGGAATATTCGGCCAGCCGGAAGCGCGACGACGGGATGCGGAAGAACGCCCACGCCAGGAGCCGGCCGAGGGCGAGCCCGACCAGCACCCCGATCGGCAGCGGCAACAGCACGTCGGTGCCGATCGACACGTGGGTGCCCGCCAGCAGCAGCGCGACGAGGACGAACGGCATCGCGAGACCGTCGTTGAGGCCCGCTTCGGTGGTGAGGGTGAAGCGGATCTCGTTGTCCCGCGCCAGATCCGGTTCCACGCCGGGGTCGGGGACTCCGACGTCGCCGGCCAGCACCGGGTCGGTGGGGGAGAGCGCCGAACCCAGGAGCAGCGCGGCGGCGGGGGCGAGCCCGAGCCACCACCAGCCGAGCAGGGCGACCGCGGCGATGGAAAGCGGCATCGCGACGAACAGCAGCCGCCACGGCGACATCCATCTTCGCAGCCCGAACGGCCGGTCCACGGACAGGCCCGCACCCGCCAGCGCGAGCACGATGCCGAGCTGGGTGAAGGATTCCACCACGTCCGCATGCTGGGCGGGCGAGGCCCAGTCGCCGAGGTAGGGCAGCGGCAGCAGGCCGAGCAGCAGCCCGGCGAGCAACATCACCAGCGGGGTGGAGAACGGGCGGTCGGCGACCAGTTTCGGCAGCACGGCCGCGGCGAGCGCGAGCAGTCCGGCGACGCCGAACAGGACCGGGAGCGGCGGCACCTCAGGCGGTCGCTGAGGTGTCGAAGCGAAGTCCCTCGTCGCCCGCGTCCACGCGCACCGCGGTGCCGGGCGCGACGTCGCCGGACAGCAGCCGGCTCGACAGCGGGTTGTCCACGTACCGCTGGATCGCCCGCCGCAGCGGCCGCGCGCCGAACTGCGGTTCGTAGCCCAGTTCGCTGATCCGCCGCACCGCCTCCGGCGTGAACTCGACGGTGAGACCCTGCGCGTGCGCCCGCCGTTTCGTGCGCTCCAGCAGCAGTTCCGTGATCCGGTCGAGCTGGCCGGCTTCCAAGCGGCGGAAGACGACGATCTCGTCGATCCGGTTCAGGAACTCCGGGCGGAACGATTCGCGCAGCCGCCGCATGAGGCGTTCGCGCAGCTGGTCGCCGTCGCCGTCGGCGGGCTGGACGAAGCCGAGCGCGCCGTGGGTCGAGCTGCCGACGAGGTCCGAGCCGAGGTTGCTGGTCATGATGAGGACCGTGTTGGCGAAGTTGACCGTGCGGCCCCGGCCGTCGGTGAGGCGGCCGTCGTCGAGGACCTGCAGCAGCACGTTGAACAGGTCCGGATGCGCCTTCTCGACCTCGTCGAGCAGCACCACGGAGTACGGACGGCGCCGCACCGCCTCGGTGAGCTGGCCGGCGTCCTCGTACCCGACGTACCCGGGCGGCGACCCGATCAGCCTGCTGACGGTGTGCCGCTCGGAGTACTCGCTCATGTCGATGCGCACCATGCTGTCCTGGTCGCCGAACAGCGCCTCGGCCAGCGCCCGCGCGAGTTCGGTCTTGCCGACGCCGGTGGGGCCGAGGAACAGGAAGCTGCCGAACGGCCGGTCGGGCTCCGCGAGCCCGGCGCGGGACCGCCGCACCGCCTCGGCGACCGCGCGCACGGCGTCGTCCTGGCCGATCACGCGGTCGTGCAGGTGCTCCTCCAGGCCGAGCAGGCGCTCCCGCTCGGTCTCGGTGAGCCGCGTCGCGGGCACGCCGGTCAGCCGGGAGACGACCTCGGCGATGTCCGCGTCGGTGACCTCCACCGGTCCGCCTGGGCGTTCGACGGGTTGTTCGAGACGTTTCCGCACGTCAGCTGCCTCGTCGCGGAGCGAGGACGCGCGTTCGAAATCCTCCTCGGCGACGGCCTGGTCCTTCTCGCACTGCAATTGGTCGAGCCTGGCCTGCAGCTCGCGCTGGCCGTCGGGCTTGGTCCGCGCGCGCAGCCGGACGCGAGCACCGGCCTGGTCGATCAGGTCGATCGCCTTGTCCGGCAGGAACCGTTCGGTCAGGTAGCGGTCGGACAGGTCGACGGCCGCCCGCAGCGCGTCGTCGGTGTAATGGACCTGGTGGTGGGCCTCGTAGCGGTCGCGGAGGCCGTGCAGGATCGACACGGCGTCCTCGACAGTCGGCTCGGGCACCAGGATCGGCTGGAACCGGCGTTCCAGCGCCGGATCACGTTCGATGCCGGTGCGGTACTCGTCGAGCGTGGTCGCCCCGACGATGTGCAGCTCGCCGCGCGCGAGCGCCGGTTTCAGCATGTTCCCGGCGCCCTGGCCGCCGCTGCCCTCGCTCGCGCCGGCACCGACGATCGTGTGCAGCTCGTCGACGAACACGATCAGCTGGTCGCCGTGCTCGCGGATCTCCTTGAGCAGCGCGGACATCCGCTCCTCGAAATCGCCGCGGTAGCGCGTGCCGGCGACCATCGCGGTGAGATCGAGCTGCACGACGTGGCGGCCGCTGAGGATGTCGGGCACGTCGTCGTCGGCGAGCCGCTGCGCGAGGCCTTCGACGATCGCGGTCTTGCCGACGCCCGCCTCGCCGATCAGCACCGGGTTGTTCTTGGTTCGGCGGGACAGCACCTCGACGGTCTGCTCGATCTCGTCGTCGCGGCCGATCACCGGGTCGATCCGGCCGTCGCGGGCGCGGGCGGTGAGGTCTTCGCCGTACTGGGCGAGCGTCGGGGTGTCCTGCAGCGGTGTCGGGCTGTCCGCGGCGGAATCCTGCCGGAGGCGGTCGGTGGTCACGCCCTCTTCCCGCAGGATGCGGCCCGCTTCGGACTCCTCGTTGGCGGCGAGCGCGGCCAGCAGGTGCTCGGGGCCGATGAACGGGGAGCCGAGCCCGCGGGCGAGCTGGTGGGCGTCGATCAGCGTGCGTTTCGCACCGGGCGCCAGCGCGGTCGCCGTGGTTTCGCCGTTGGCTGCGTGGTCGCGTTCGACGCGTCCGGCGACCTTGGCCGGGTCGACCCCGGCGCGGGTCAGCGCCCGCGCGGTGGCGGGCAGCTGGGTGGCGGCCCACAGCAGGTGCTGGGTGTCGACGTGCCGCCCGCCCCACGCGCCCGCGCGGTCCGCCGCCTCCGCGACGAGCCCGCGAGCCTGGTCGGTGAGCAGGCGCGCCACGTCGACCGAGTAGCCGCGGCGGCCGGGCGCGGCCTGGCCGAAGAACTGCGACAGGAACTGGTCGAAGGGGCTGTTGCCCTGGCCGGGCGGGAAAAATCCGGTCATCGGAGCGCTCACATCTCGGAATCGGGGTCAGGAGTCCGCTTACCCGCTGCCCGCGCCGGTAAACGGGCGCCGCCGGTCGTGCCTCCAGGCCGCACGTTTCGCGCTCCCGGCGTGCGGGCACCCGGGCGGTCGGAGGTGGTGGGATGTCCTCGAAGGACCGGCTGGCCGCGTACCGCGCCAAACGCGACCCGCGCCGGACCCCGGAGCCGAGCGGGGGCCGCGGGAACGCCGAACCGGTGTTCGTCGTCCAGCGGCACGACGCGAGCAGCCTGCACTTCGATTTCCGGTTGGAGATCGGCGGCGTTCTCGTCTCGTGGTCGGTGCCGAAGGGTCCGTCGCTGAATTCCTCGGACCGGCGGCTCGCCATCCGCACCGAGGACCACCCGCTCGACTACGCCCGGTTCGAGGGCACCATTCCCGCCGAGGAGTATGGCGGCGGCACCGTGATCGTGTGGGACACCGGCCCGTTCGACGTGCTCACCGACGACCCGGCCGACCAAGCCCTCGAAGACGGCCATCTCAAGGTCTGCCTGCACGGCGAGAAGCTGAAGGGCGCCTTCTCCCTGATCCGCCGCGACTCTTCCGGCCAGGAGCAGTGGCTGCTGATCGAAAGGACGACGAGGGCGCCGACCGCCGCCGCAAACCCGCGAAGACCCAGCTCGAATCCGTGCTCACCGGACGCACCAACCGGGACCTCGAATGACTGGTCCTGGCTGGCGCGAGCCGACCCTCGCCACCCTCACCGACCGCCGCTTTTCCGACGAGGACTGGATCTACGAGCGCAAGCTCGACGGCGTACGCGCGATCTGCGTGCGCGACGGCGGCACGCCCACGCTGTACTCCCGCAACCGCAAGGTGATGGACAACGCGTACCCCGAGATCGTGGAAGCCCTTGCCGCGCAAGGCGGACCGCGATTCGTCGCGGACGGGGAGATCGTCGCGTTCGACGGGGACCAGACCAGTTTCGCCGCGCTCCAGCCGCGCATCCACCTGACCGATCCGGAGCGCGCCCGCGCGACCGGCGTGCGCGTGTACTACTACCTCTTCGACCTCCTGTACTACGACGAGCAGGACACCACGCCGCTTCCCCTGCGCGAGCGCAAGTCGATCCTGCGCGACGCCTTCACCTTCAAAGACCCGCTCCGCCTGTCCTCGCACCGCAACACCGAGGGCGAGAAGTACTTCGAGGAGGCGTGCCGCCGCGGCTGGGAGGGCGTGATCGCGAAACGCGCCGACGCGCCGTACCACCACGGCCGCTCGCCGGACTGGCTGAAGTTCAAGTGCCAGCAGGGGCAGGAGATGGTGATCGGCGGGTTCACCGCCCCGCAGGGCAGCCGCATCGGTTTCGGCGCGCTGCTGCTGGGCTACCACGAGAAGGGGCGGCTGCGGTACGCGGGCAAAGTCGGCACCGGGTTCGACCACCGGCTGTTGACCTCGCTGCACGCCGAACTGGTCCGGCGCGAAACGGACGGTTCGCCGTTCGCCGATCCGGTGCGAGAGCCGGGTGCGCGCTGGGTGCGGCCCGAGCTGGTCGCCCAGATCGGGTTCTCCGAGTGGACCCGCGACGGCCGGTTGCGGCACCCGAGGTTCACCGGCCTGCGCGAGGACAAGAAGCCGTCCGACGTGATCCGGGAGCACCCGTGAAGATTTCCCATCCTGACAAGGTTTTCTACCCCGCCGACGGTCTCACCAAGGGCGACGTCGTCAAGCATTACCGCACGGTCGCGCCCGCGATGCTGCCGCACCTGCGCGGCCGCCCCCTCACGCTGCGGCGGTACCCGGACGGCATCGAGTCCGAGGGGTGGTTCCAGAAGCATCCGGGCGAGCACTTCCCGTCGTGGCTGCGCACCGAACGCGTGCCGCGCCGGGGCGGCGGGACCGACGAGTACGTCGTGTGCGACGACGAGGATTCCCTGCTGTACCTGGCGGACCAGGGCACGGTGGAGTTCCACGTCTGGCTGTCTACTGTGGACGCTCCGGAGAGGCCGGACCTGCTGGTGCTCGATCTGGACCCGCCGGACGGCACCGACGTCGCCGACCTGCGCACCGCAGCCCGCCGCATCCGCGACCACTACGCCGACGCCGGTCTCGCCGCGTACCTCCAGGCCACCGGCGGACGCGGCTTCCACGTCGTGGCGCCCCTCGACGCCACGGCGACCACGGACGTGGTCCTGGAACTCTCCCGAGCCTTGGCGGACCGCATCGCCGCGGCCGACCCGGAGCACCTGACCACCGCCCAGTGCAAGGACCGGCGCGGCGACCGCGTCTTCGTGGACGCGAACCGCAACGGCTACGCCCAGACGTTCGTGGCCCCGTACTCCCTGCGCGCCCGCCCCGGCGCGGCGTCGGCGACCCCGCTGGACTGGAGGGAACTCGGCAAGGCCGAGCCGAACGGCTGGGGCCCGGACAAACTGCACCGGCGGCTGGCGCGCAAGGACGACCCGTGGCGCGGAATGGAGAAGGACGCCGGATCAGCGGAGAAGGCGCTGGAAAAGCTCAGCTGACCCGCCTTTCCCGCCACCGGGCTGTCCGTGAAGGACTCCTTGGGGGAATCAGATTCCGTCAAGGAGCCCTTCACGGACGACGTGCACCAGGGCCCGCGGCGATCAGACCCCGGAGACCTGCTGAATCCAGTCCCGCCCGGCGGCCACGCTGCCGTAGGTGGTGACGCTGGAGCGGTCGCTGGTGGAGCACACCCCGACCTGGATCCCGCCGTCGACCATCGGGCCGCCCGAGTCGCCGCCCGCCACCGCGCCGTTCGGGGTGCTCGCCGTGATGGCCGGTCCGCCGGAGTTGTCGCTGTCCTGGGTGTTCGAGATCGTCACCTCGGCCTTCTTCAGCACGCTCGACTGGTGGTGGCCCTCGTCGGTGCTCTGCGTCGCGCCCCAGCCGTACACGGTGGCGCTGTCGCCTTCCTGCGCGTCGTCGGAGCTGCTGGCGAGGCGGGCGTACGTGCTGCCGCCGTCGGTGTTCAGTTTGATCAGCGCCAGGTCGCCGCCGGAGTAGACGTAGGTGGAGGCGGCCTTGGCGTGCACGCCGCCGCTGGCGCTGTTGGAACCGATGTACAGGTCGATGTCGGTGAGGCGCTGTCCGTTGTTGTCGTACATGCAGTGCTTCGCGGTGAGGACCCAGCGGCTGCCGATCAGGGTGCTGGTGCAGAAGAAGGTGTAGCCGTTCGCGTGGCCGTTGAAGCGCGTGATGTAGCCGGGGTTCTGCGCGGTGCTGCCGCCGATGATCGACGGCTGGGCGGCGGGCGCCGCGGGGCTCGCGGACGCGGGGGTCACGGCGAACGCGCCGAGCACCGCGCAGGAACCGGTCAGCACGGCGAGGGCCCGGGTGAGTGCGCGCATGTCGCTCCTTGGGGACAGTTTCCGATGGGGGACGCTTCCGAACGTAAGCAGCGCGGCCGGGCGGCGGAATCCGCCGAACCGCCGGTAGCGGGCAAGCGGCGGCGACGCGACTTTCGGCGGGTTGCCAACCGGTGAACGGATGCCGAGAATCCGTCTCGACCGGTCCGTTTTTTCCAGGAGAGGCGAAATGCGGTTGTTCGCCCCGGCTCCGGGCGGGGAGCGGCTGGCCAAGGCACTGGCCGAGGGGCCCTTCGAACGCGCCCTGACGCTGGCGATCGAGCGCAGCGGCCTCGGGCTGGCGCGGCTGCGCGAACGGCTCGCGGCCTCGGGCGTACCGGTCAGCACGACCACGCTCAGCTCCTGGCGCACCGGGCGCAGCCGTCCGGAACGGCCGGAATCGTTGCGGGCACTGGCTTTGCTCGAGCCGGTCCTGGACGTCCCGCCGGGGACGCTGCGCGCGCTGCTGGACCGGCCGCGCACCGGCGCCCCGGCCCCGCGCGCGGCGCGCTGGGACCGGTTGTGGGAGAACCGCAGCCTGCTTCCGATGGTGCTGAACTCGTTCGAGGACTCTTCGCCGGAATCGGTCAGCGTGCACGAAACCCTGCACGTCGACGCCGCGGGACGGATGCGCGGTCTCCGCGTGCGGGAAGTGCTGCGGGCGCTGGACGAACCGGCGTTCGTGCGCATCGTCGCGCTGCGCGGGTTCACGCCCGGGCAGTCGCCGGCGCTGGTGTCGGCACGGTACTGCCGGCCCGGAGTCGTGCGGACGACGCCGGAACAGGCGTTCTCGGTGACCGAACTCGTCCTCGACCATCCGCTGGCTCCTGGCGAGACGGGGATCGTCGAGTACCGGTTCGCGTTCCGCGACGAGGAACCGGATTCGCGCTACGACCGGCGGTTCCGGCTGCCGATCGCGGAACACCTGCTGGAAGTGCATTTCGATCCCGCGGCGCTGCCCGCGGAATGCGTGGCCTACCGGCAGGACTCGCCGTCCGGGCCGGAGCAGGAGACTGCGGAGGTCCGGCTGCGGCCCGGCGTGCCCGCGCACGTGATCCGGACCGGGCAGGGGGCCGGAATTCACGGAATGCGGTGGCGGTGGTGATTTCGTGACCGTCCGCGATCCACTGCGGACGGCCGCGGTTTGTCCTTCTTGGACAGACAGTGCTTTCCGTTGGGAACAGAGCGCTTCGCGCGCGGCCCGCTACTGAGCGTTCGATTCTGCGCTGACTGGTGGGCGGCGCTGCGCTGTTCGGCGCAATTTCGATGTTCCTGGCGAGTAGGCAGTTTTGGCCGGAGCACCCGGGGTAGCCGACTCCACATGTTTCATCGGCCTGACGAGAGTGGACGCGACGACGGCCGGAGGCGTGATGGCTGAAAACAGCCGGTCGCCCGCCGGGCTCATGCGCGACGCGCGTGCGGTGTTCGAGGAGCTGACCGAAAAGGACATCGAATCCGTGTCGGCGTTCACCCGGGACGGCGACGGATGGAAGCTGCTGGTCGAAGTGCTTGAGCTGGAACGGGTTCCGGACACCACCAGCCTGATGGCCACGTACTGCGTGCGGGTCGACGCACAGGGCGGCTTCCTCGGCTACGAGCAGGTCCGGAAGTACGCGCGCGGCCAGATCGACGCGTGAGGAAGGGAAGGCGATTTCATGACCATGGCGACCGGACGGCAGGGCCAGAACGGCCAGCTGCAACGCGGGCCAGGCACCGGAAACCTCTACGACATCCTCGAACTGATCCTGGACAAGGGTCTCGTGATCGACGCGTTCGTGCGGGTTTCGCTGGTGGGCATCGAATTGCTCACTGTGGACGCACGGATCGTCGTGGCCAGCGTGGACACTTATCTGCGGTTCGCCGAAGCGTGCAACCGGCTGGATCTCACCCGTGCTTCGAGTGCCACGACGCTGCCCGACTTGCTGGGCGAGGTGACCGAGAAAGGCGCCAAAGGGAAGTCCAAAGGCGCGTTGACCGGTGCGGTCGAGACGTTCGCCGAGCAGTTCCAGAAGTCCAGCGACAAGGACGAGAAGGACGAAGAGCCCGAAGAACGGCCGCGCGCTCGCAGCCGGCGCAGCAGTGCGAGGTCGAGCGAATGAGCACTTATCTGTACGGCATCACGTTCGCCGATCATCCCGCGGAGGTGGGCGATCTGCGCGGCGTCGGGCCGTCGCCGTCGCCCGCGCGGGTGCTGGCGGCCGGGGACGAACTCCGTGCGGTGGTCGGCGATGTCGAGGGTGAACTGCGGGCGAAGCGCAGGGATCTTCTTGCCCACCAAGAGATCTTGCAGGCATTGTGCGAGAAGGGGCCGACGCTGCCGATGCGCTTCGGTGTCGTCGCGGACGACGACACCGCTGTCGCGGAGGAGATCGCGGCGAAAGCCGAGGTGTACACGGCTGCGCTGCAACGCGTCCGCGGACACGTGGAGATGAACGTCAAAGTCTCGCACCGGGAAGAGGCCGTACTCGGCCAGATCCTTGCCGGGGACGAGGAAATCCGGAACTTGGCCGCGAGCTTGCGGGAGGACGCCGGCCGCGGGCAGGCGGAGCAGGTGCGGTTCGGCGAACTGGTCGCCGGACGGCTGGAGGAGCGCGAAGGCGAGGACGCCAACGCGGTGCTGAGCTACCTGCTTCCGCTGGCGTCCGAGCACGCTCCGGGACCGCGGGTCGACGGATGCTTTTTCAACTGCTCGTTCCTGGTGCCGCAGGAGAAATTGGCGGAATTCCAGGACGCGGTGCAGCGGCTGACGGCCCCGGTCGAGGAAGTGGCGGAGGTCCGCGCGCAGGGACCGCTGCCGCCGTACAGCTTTACCGAGGACGAATAGTGGGACTGCTCGGCGAGATTCTCCTGCTTCCGCTGGTGCCGGTGCGGGGCGTGGTCTGGGTGACCGGGCAGGTCGTCGACGCCGCCGAGCAGGAGCAGATCGCACAGCTGCAACGGGAGCTCGTTGCGCTGGAAAAGGAACTGGTGGCCGGCGGGATCACCGAAGAGGAGTTCGACCGCAGAGAAGACGAAATACTCGATCTGCTCGAAGAATTCGACCGGGGGGTTGCCGGATGAACGGAGCGAACAGATGACACCGGGAATGAAGGTCGCGGCCGCCGTGGTCGGCGGTTACGTGCTCGGGAGACGGAAAAAAGCCAAACTGGCGATCACCATGGGCGCCTGGCTCGTCGGGCGGAAGCTGAACCTGGACCCGAAGAAGCTGCTGTCGGACGTCACGCGCGAGCTGGCTTCGTCGCCCGAACTGGCCGGGGTCCGCGATCAGGTGCGGGACGAGGTGCTGGGCGCGGGCAAGACCCTGGCCGCGGACATCCTGACGCACCAAGCGGGGCGGCTGGCCAGTTCGCTGCAAGAGCACACCGACACCCTGCGGGACAAGGCCGCCGGTCTCCCGGCGGCGGTCAGCGGTCGCGACGACTCGGACGATCAGGAGCCGGAAGACGCCGACGACAACGAGGACGGCGGTACGGAAGAAAGCGAAACCCGGCCCCGTGCGCGCAAACGTCCGGCGAAACCGCGTGCGACGCAAGGGTCGCGCAAGTCTTCCAGCAGTTCGTCGAGTTCGACGTCGCGGAAACGGACGTCCTCGGGCGGCCGTACGCAGAAGCGCTCCTCGGGCACTTCGGGGGTGAACCGTGGCTGAATCCCGTTCTGACAACGACGAACTCGGTCCCCTGGCGAAGCTGCGGGAACTGGCCGCCCGCAACCCCGCGACGGAACAACTGCTGCATGCCGGCGAGGAATACGCACAGGCGAAGGCCGAACAGGTGATGTCCTCGGCGGGCAGCAAACTGGGCGAGGCGTCCCGGCGGCTGGCCGACGCGGGCGGCAGCGGCTCGCTGAAGGGATTGTTCAGCGCGGGCGAGAAAATCGCCGAAGGGAAATCCCCGGTGCGGGCGGCGGTCGAGGCCGGCGGCACCGCTCTCAAGAACTCGGTGTCGGGGCTGTTCGGCAAGCGCGGCAAAGGGTCCGGCGGCAAGAAGATCATCAACATCATCGAGGACATCGACATTGGCGTGCCGGTCCGCGAGGCGTACGACCAGTGGACCGAATTCCAGAAGTTCAGCAGTTTCGCCAAGGGCGTCACGAGCGCCGAGCAGACCGACGACACGACTTCGCAGTGGCGGTTCAAGATCTTCTGGTCGAATCGGTCGATGAAGGCCACGGTCACCGAACAGATCCCCGACGAGCGGATCGCGTGGACCACCGAAGGGGCCAAGGGCACGATCAAGGGCGTCGTGACCTTCCACGAACTCGCCCCGAGCCTGACGAAGGTCCTGCTGGTCATCGAGTACTACCCGGCCGGGCTGTTCGAGAAGACCGGCAACATCTGGCGCGCGCAGGGCCGCCGGGCGCGGCTGGACCTCAAGCACTTCCGCCGGTTCATCACGATGGCCGGGGAGGCCTCGGGCGACGGCTGGCGCGGCGAGATCCGCGACGGCGAGGTCGTGCGCTCCCCGGAGCAGGTGCGGGAAGACGAGGGCGACGACGGCGGCGAGGACGAACCGCGCGAGGAAGAGGACCGCGGCGAGGACGAGCCCGAAGACGAAGACCTTCCCGAGGAAGACGAGGACGACCTCGACGAGGAAGACGAAGAGGAAGACGACGAACCCGAGGACGAACGTCCCCGGGGCCGCCGCGCCGTCGCGGCGCGGTGACGAGGAGGCAGCAGATGAGCGAGTCCAGCCTGGCCGCCGGGAGACCGGCCGGAGTGTCCCGCCCGGGCGGTTCCGGCGGCGGCGCGAACCTCGCCGACATCCTGGAACGGGTGCTGGACAAGGGCATCGTGATCGCCGGGGACATCCAGGTCAACCTGCTCGACATCGAGCTGCTGACCATCAAGGTGCGGTTGCTGGTCGCGTCGGTCGAGCGGGCCAAGGAAATGGGCATCGACTGGTGGGAGCACGACCCGTCCCTGTCGTCGGGCTCGCAGCGCAAGGATCTGCTCGAGGAGAACGAACGACTGCGCGCGCAACTCGAACTCGCGCGGGGAGAGCGAGCGGAACAATGAGCTGGTATTGCTACGCAGTCACGGAATTCGCCGCGGAAAACCCGGCGGAGGACCTTGCCGGGCTCCGCGAGCAGCCGGTTTCCGCCATTTCCGAGGCCGGGCTGACCGCGCTGGCCAGCCCGGCCCCGGACGAAGGGTTCGACGAAGCGTCCTTGCAGCACCTTCCGTGGCTGGAAGAAATCGCCCGAGCGCACAACGCCGTCGTGGACGAGGTGAGCCGTCGGGCGGGCGTGCTGCCGCTGCGGATGGCGACGATCTACCGCGACGAGGGCCGGGTCCGGGAAATGCTCGCCGAGCATTCCGCGCAATTCTCGGAAGCGTTGCGCCGGGTCCGGGATCACGCCGAATGGGGCGTGAAGGTCTTCGCCTCGCTCCGCGCTGCCGAAGAGCCCGCCGCCGAAGCGCCCGCCGACGGACGGTCCTACTTGCGCCAACGACTCCGCCAACGCCAAGCGCGGGACACCCGGACGAACGAAGCGCTCGCGGTCGCCGAGCGAATAGAGCGGGAACTCGCGGAGCTGTCCGCGGACCTCCACCGGCACCGCACCCAGGACCCCGCCCTCACCGGCCGCGCCGACCGCAACATCCTCAACCTGGCCTGCCTGGTCCCCGACGCCGGCCGCGAACGCTTCCTGGAGCGGCTCGCCGACCTGCGGCAATCGGACGTCGCCGGAGTCGAAGTCGAGGTCACCGGCCCGTGGGCCCCGTACTCCTTCGCGGGGATCTCGTGACGGGCGCGGTCGAGGAAACCGACCGGCTCGCCCTGGTCGACCTGCTGGACCGGCTGCTCGCCGGGGGCGTGGTGCTCACCGGCGACCTGGTGCTGTCGGTCGCCGAGGTCGATCTGGTGCACATCTCCCTGCGCGCGCTGATCACCTCGGTCCGCGAAGACTGCCCGGCGCCCTGGTGAAAGGAGGGCCGATGCCCAAGGCCGACGCGCTGGCCACCCGCCTCGAAACCGACGCGGACACGGTGGAACGCGACCTGATGAAGCTGGTCCTGACGATCATCGAACTGCTCCGGCAGCTGATGGAGCGCCAGGCCCTGCGCCGCGTCGAGGAGGGCGGGCTGACCGAGGCGCAGGAGGAACGCCTCGGCCTGACCCTCATGTTGCTGGAAGAACGGCTGACCGAACTCCGGGACCGGTACGACCTTTCCGCCGCGGATTTGAACCTCGACCTCGGCCCGTTGGGGACGCTGTTGTGAGCGAGTTCGTGCGGTCGCGGTCCACGGCGGCAAGGGAGCCGACAACCTGCCCTCGACCAGGCAGAGGTTTGGGCGCGGGGTGAGCGGGTATGGCGGCGGTATGCGACCGGCCGAGACGGAACCCATCCCGGAAACCGCCAGTGCGGTCCGGACGATCGCGCTGCGCGTCGACGGGACCGAGCACCGGCTCGCCGTGGACCCGCGCCGCACCCTGCTGGACCTGCTGAGGGAGCAGATCGGCAACTACAGCGCCAAGAAGGGCTGCGACCACGGCCAATGCGGTGCCTGCACGGTTCTGCTCGACGGCCGCCGAGTCCTGTCGTGCCTGACCCTGGCGCTCACCTGCGACGGCACCGAAGTGACGACAGCCGCTGGCCTGGCCGAGGACGGCGAGCTGCATTCGCTGCAACAGTCGTTTGTGGACCATGACGGGTTCCAATGCGGCTACTGCACGCCCGGCCAAATTTGTTCCGCGGCCGGATTGCTGGCCGAGTTCGGCGACGGCACGCCCAGCTACGTCACCAAGTCGGTGGTCGACACTCCGCAATGGACTGACGAGGAAATCTCCGAGCGGATGAGCGGAAACCTCTGCCGTTGCGGCGCCTACGCCGGGATCGTCGCGGCGATCCGCGAGGCGGGAGAGCAGCGATGAAGCCCTTCGCGTACGGCAAACCGGCGACGACGGCCGAGGCGGTGCGGGCAGTGGCGGCCGAACCGTCCGCGATGTTCCTCGCCGGCGGCACCAATCTCGTCGACCACCTGAAACTGGGGGTGGCCCGCCCGGAGCGCATCGTCGACGTGACTGGCTTGATGTCGACCGAGATCCGCGAGAACGACGGCGAACTGGTGATCGGCGCGGGCGTCCGCAACAGCGACCTCGCGGCCGACCGGCGGGTCCGGGAGCGGTATCCAGTGCTGGCCGAGGCGCTGCTGTCCGGGGCGTCGCCGCAGCTGCGGAACATGGCCACCGTCGGCGGGAACCCGTTGCAGCGCACCCGATGCGTCTACTTCCAGGACGTCACGACCCCGTGCAACAAGCGTTCGCCTGGCTCCGGCTGCTCGGCCCTCGGCGGCTACACGCGCCATCACGCGATCCTCGGCGCGTCCGATCAGTGCGTCGCGACGCATCCCTCCGACATGGCAGTGGCGATGGCGATGCTCGACGCGCGCGTCCACGTGCTCGGCCCGTCCGGAGAGCGGACGCTGCCGTTCGCGGACCTGCACCGCCTCCCGGGCGAGCACCCGGAACGCGACACCGTCATCGAACACGGCGAACTGATCACCGCCATCACGCTGCCCGCCACTTCCTGGTCGCGCCGTTCGACCTACCGCAAGGTGCGCGACCGGGCCTCCTACGCCTTCGCGCTCGTCTCTGTCGCAGTTGGACTGTCCATTTCAGACGGTGTCATCGAGGACGTCCGGATGGCTTTCGGCGGCGTAGCGCACAAACCCTGGCGCGCTGAGCGGGCAGAGGAAGTCCTGCGCGGCAACCGGCCCAGTGCGGATGTCTTCCGCGCGGCAGCCGATGCCGAGCTCGCGGACGCCACGGCGTTGGACGGCCTCGACGGAGGGAACGCGTTCAAGATCCCGCTCGCCGCCCGCACCCTGATCGCGGTGCTGCGCGACCTGACCACCGAGGAGCGCGACCGATGACCGGACTGCTCGAACCCCGGGCGATCGGACGCGGGCTCACCCGCCGCGACGGTCCGGCGAAGGTCACCGGAACCGCGCCGTATGCCTACGAACACCCCGCCGAAGCACCGCTGTACTGCCATCCGATTCAAGCGGCCATCGCCCGCGGTCGTTGCCTGCGGATCAGCGGCGTCGAAGCGGAAGCCCTCGACGGTGTCCGCGCGTTGATCACTCCCTTCACCGCCGAGCGGCTCGCCGACACCGACGACGCGGAACTCGCGGTGCTGCAGGATTGCGAAATACCGTTTCGCGGCAGGGTGATCGGGCTCGTCTTGGCTGAGTCTTCCGAAACCGCACGGCACGCGGCGGAACTCGTCGACGTCGAATACGAGACCGATCCCTTCGTCGCCGAGCTCAAGGCCGACGATCCCGACCTGTACCAGCCGGACAAGGTCAACCCGAGCTTCGCGACCGACACGAGCGAGGGCGACCTCGAGACCGCGTCCGCCGTGACTGTGGACCAGACCTACACCACGGCGATGTACCACAACAACCCGCTCGAACCGCACACAACGACGGCCTTGTGGGACGACGGCGTGCTGACGCTGTGGGACTCGACCCAGAGCGTCCACTCGGTACGGTCCACTGTGGCGAAGACTTTCGGCCTGCCCGCCGAGCGCGTCCGGGTGATCTGCCCTTACATCGGCGGCGGTTTCGGCTCGAAGGGGATGCCGCACGCCAACGTCGTGCTCGCCGCGCTGGCCGCCCGGACTGTGCCGGGCCGTCCGGTGAAGCTCGCGCTGACCCGGCAGCAGATGTTCAGCCTGGCCGGCTACCGCACGCCGACGATCCAGCGGGTCCGGCTCGGCGCCGACCGCGACGGACGGCTGGAGTCGCTCGACATGGCCGTCGTCGAGCAGACCTCGCGGATCAAGGAGTTCGCCGAGCAGACCGCGGCCCCCGCGCGGATGATGTACGCCGCGCGGAACCGGGCCACCAGTCACCGGCTCGCGCGGCTCGACGTGCCGGTGCCGTCGTGGATGCGCGCGCCGGGGGAGTGCCCGGGCATGTTCGGCCCGGAAGTGGCGATGGACGAACTCGCCGAAGCGCTCGGTGTCGATCCGATCGACCTGCGGGTGCGCAACGAACCGGAGAAGGATCCCGAAACCGGCCTCCCCTTCTCGAGCCGGCACCTGGTCGAATGCCTGCGCACCGGAGCCGAACGCTTCGGCTGGGACTCCCGGACGCGTGGCCGCCGAGACGGGCGATGGCTGGTCGGCAGCGGCGTCGCGGCTTCGGTGTACCCCGCGAAGCGGATGCCCGGATCGAGCGCGACGATCCGATACGAGAATGGCCGCTATACCGTCGAAATCGGCGCGGCCGACCTGGGGACGGGCGCGTGGACGATCCTGCCGCAGATCGCGGCGGACGCACTGGACGTGCCCGTCGATTCCGTCGACATCCGGATCGGCGACACCGATCTTCCCAAAGCCACGGTGGCCGGCGGGTCGACCGGAACCGCGTCGTGGGGTTCCGCAGTGGTCGCGGCCGCGGAGGCGTTCCGCGACAAATACGGCTCGGACACCGGCGATGGCGACGAGGCACAGGCCGACACCCCGAAGAACCCGGACGACAAGAAATACTCGACATACGGGTTCGGAGCACAGTTCGCCGAGGCGCGCGTCGACGCCGACACGGGCGAAGTCCGGGTGTCGCGGCTGCACGGCACGTTCGCGGTCGGCCGGATCGTCAACCCGGTCACCGCGCGCTCGCAGCTGCTCGGCGGCATGGTCATGGGCCTGTCGATGGCGCTGCACGAAAACAGCGTCCTCGACCCGCGGTTCGGGCATGTCGTCAACCACGACCTCGCCGAGTACCACATCGCGACCAACGCGGACGTGGAAGACCTGCGCGCGGACTGGCTCGACGAAACCGATCCGCACCTCAATCCCATGGGTAGCAAGGGAATTGGCGAAATCGGCATCGTCGGGACTGCGGCGGCGATCGCCAACGCGGTCCATCACGCGACGGGGGTCCGGGTGCGGGACCTGCCGATCACGCTCGACAAGCTCCTGCCGGGACTGCCCTGAGCAACGGCGTCACAGGGCGAAGGCGTGGTCGCCGCCGTCCGGAAGATGCCGGTCGAACCACGCGGCGGCTGCGTCGGCGACCTGCTCCAACGCGCCGGGCTCCTCGAACAGGTGCCCCGCCCCCGGCGCCACCACGAGCTCCCGGTCGCCCGGCAACTGGGCCGCAGCTGCCTTGTTCAGCCTGCGCACGGTGTCGTCGTTGCCCCCGACGATCAGCAGCACCGGGCAACGCACCTCCGCCAAGACGTCCTCGGCCAGATCCGGCCTGCCGCCGCGGGAAACCACCGCCCGCACGACGTCCGGCCGGCTCGCCGCCGCGCTCAACGCCGCGGCGGCTCCCGTGCTGGCTCCGAACAGCCCCACCGGTAATCCGCCCGCCGCGGGATGCCGGCTGAGCTCGTCCAGCGCACGCAGCAACCGGTCCCGCAGCAGCCCGATGTCGAACCGCTGCCGGTCGTGCTCCTCCTGGCTGAGCAGGTCGAACAGCAGCGTCGCGTAGCGGTGGTCCTGCAAGGTCCGGGCGACCGCCTGGTTGCGCGGGCTGTGCCGCGAACTGCCTGAGCCGTGCGCGAAAACCACCACCCCGGCAGCATCGGCGGGCACCGTCAACTCACCCTCGGCCGACGACGTCCCGGCACCGACCGCGAACGGTTCCGTCATGGCTTCCTCCTGCCAGCGTCCGGAACCGGATATCCCGGCAGGGCGACGGCCAAACGGACGGCGGGTTAGCGTGGACCGATGCTGATCGAACATCGAGGACGACGCCCGGTGGTCCCGGAGTCGGCGTACGTCGCCCCGACCGCGGTGCTGTGCGGCGCAGTCGTCCTCGGCGAACGAGCCCGAATCCTGCACGGCGCGGTGCTGACCGCGGAAGACGGGGAGGTCCGCACCGGTTCGGACGTAGTGGTCATGGAAAACGCACTGGTCCGCGGCCGGGCCGCACAGCCCTCGACGCTCGGGGACGCGGTGCTGATCGGACCGCACGCCCACGTCAACGGAGCCGTGATCGAGGACGAGGTGTTCGTCGCGACCGGAGCCTCGCTGTTCCCGGGCTCAGTCGCCGGCGCCGGGTCCGAGCTGCGGATCAACAGCGTGCTGCACGTCAACTCCCACCTCGAACCCGGCACGGTGCTTCCCATCGGCTGGATCGCCGCTGGCAACCCGGCCGAACTGTTCTCCCCGGACCGGCACGACGAGCTGTGGGAACTGCAGCGCACCCTGGATTTCCCGGGCACTGTCTACGGCACGCCGAGAGGCACCCCGATGCGCGAACTCATGCGCCGCCAAGCCGAGTTTTACGGCTCCCATCAAGGTGATCGTCTTCTTGACGAATGACGTCGACCGAAGCGAGCACCGTGCGGGCATCGCGCTGAAAGGCTTCGTCACCAACGATGTCGATGTCATTGGCCAAGCCGTCATCGGATTTGGCGACCCGTTCGACGAGATAGCGGCGCGGCGACGCGAGCGCCTCTCGCAGCAACGGCGCGGCGGGGGCAGCCGCGGACCCGAGTTCGGTGAGGTCTCGCGCGATACCGGGCCAGCGGCGACGGCTGCGCGTCCAGACCGACTGCAGGACGGCGACCACAGGCTCGGGATCGCCGCTGATCCGCCACAACGCGGTCGCGGCGTTTTGGTGCAGCCACCCGTATTCGTCGACACGATCGAGCAGCGCGCGCAACGCCGGAATCGTGGCTGCGGCGGCGGGTCCCAGGTCCCGCACGCCTGCCGCGGCCGCGCTGGCGGTGAAGTTGTCGTCCTTGCGCAACGCCCGAAGGATCACCGGCAGTGCGGTCTCGGCGTCCTTGTCCAGTTGCCACAGCGCCGTCGCGGCTCTGGCCGCGATTCCGTCGTCCGGGTTCTTGAGCAGCGGTCGCAGCAACGGAACAGCCTCGGCACCGGCGCCGATCTTGGTCAGGATCGAGGCGGCCTGCGCCGGATCGGATTCCAGCGCGGCCAGGACCTCCGGTGCTGCTTCGGCCGCGGCGGGCCCGATCTCGGCCAAGGAGTCGCACAGGGCTTCCCGGGCTCGGTCGTCGTTCTCGCCGAGACCTCGCAGGCGCTGCCGGATCAGCGGAACCAGTTCCGCGGCCGTCGGTCCCAGACCGGCGATGTGCGAATTGAGGTAGTTCGGCAGCGGATCCTGTTCGAGCAGCCACCGCAGCACCGGCAAGGCTCGGCTGTCGCCGCTGTGGCACAGCGCGCGGATGAGCGGGCCAACGTCGCCGCCGCCGTTGTACGGGTTCGGCACTGTCCACGCCAGGGAACCGGCCGGGGTGTACTCACCGGTGCGGGGAGCCGATTCGATGCAGGCCACGAGCGCGTCCGCGGCCGGAGCGGCGAGTTCGCCGATGATCGACAACGTGGTGGCGGCCCGCATGCGCAGCCTCGGCGGCGAGTCGCCCAGCTGGTCGCCGATCAGAGAGACCAGTTCGCTGTGGTCGCCTCGCCAGCCGAACAGCAGCGTCTGGGCGGCAAAGACAGCGTGGTAGCGCTGCGCCCAGTCCGCGGCGCGCAACTGCGCCGCGATGAATGCGGAGCGCGCGGCTATTCGGTCGCCGAACGCCCAGCTGACGTCCGTGACGAGACGGTCTAGATGCGGTGCCGGCTCACTGTTCTCGTAGCTGAGCGCACGCTGATGAAGCATGCCGCGCAAGGTTTCGGTGCTGACCGGATCCGGTCGCGGCGGCGGTTCCTCGGCATAGGCAGCCGCCACCGCCGCGGTGAGCGCGGTGACGACCCCCGCTGGCACTTGCGCGGGCCCGATGCGGACGCGTTCGGTCAGCGCAGCGACCCGAGCCCGGGCTGACGGCGCGCCGACAGCCATCGACTCCAACGCGGCACTGATCTCCCCGCCCGTGCCCAGCATGCCCGCCGCCTCGACGAGCGCGACCTGAACCTCGGCGTCGGGCTCGACCGGCAGCCGGGCCAGTACCGCGGAGGTCACCCGGGCCAGATCGTCGCGGCAGCCGGGCAGCGCCCCGGCGACCGCCCGGCGCACCTCGCGATCGGGGTCCTCGAGCAAGCTCAGCAGACCCGGACCCGCCGCCGCGAGCGTCCGGGCCGCCTCCGCCGCGGGGCCGGTGCTCGGCACTTCCCACCCCACGCCGCCGATGCTGGCGACCAGCCCCAGAACCCCGGCGCGGCCGGGCAACCCCGGCGTGGTCGCCGCTTCCAGCAGGAACGGCAACGCCGCCACCGTGCAGTCGTACACGTCGAGCTGGTGGTGGACCGCGCCCTCCATGCCGTCCAGCGCCCGCTCCCGCACCACCGGGTCGGGCGAAACCAGCCCCCGGAGCAGATCCGGGACATCGGTCGCCGGTCCGTACGCGTGCTTCATTCCCGCCCAGTCGATCTCGTCGAGACCAGAGAACACCGTCCACCCCGTTCCGGGCCGGGACCCCAGCCCGGCCGAGGGTGTGATCGACATCGGCGCATTCCCTGTTACGAACAGGAGAATCCCTTGGGCACGCCGGGGTTACCGCGGCTCGAGGAACGCCCTCCCCAACGGCGTGAGCGAATGATGCACCACCACCCCGCCCGCGTGGTCGTGATCAACCCCGCCGTCCGCAACGTCTTCGTATGTTGCACCGCAGCGGGGGAAACTCCCAGCCGCGCGGCCAACGCCGCAGTAGAGGACTCCGCCGCCAATGCGCACAGCAGCCGCGCCCGCGTCCGCCCCACCAGACCGGTCAGCTGGTCCTCCCGGGTTCGACCCGGGCGCGCCTCCCCAGCGCGGCTCTGCGTCCAGGATGCGTCCCCGGGCCGCGGTCCGGGAAGCGCTGTCTGCCGACCGGCGCGGATCCGCCCGCTTCCCAGACCGCGGGCGCTCAGCCGCGGATCACCTCGAACAGGCTGGTCCAGCTGTCCCGGCCGTGCCCGGCGGCGATCGCGCGGTCGTAGTGCTCCTTGACCGCGGCGGGCAGGGCCACGTCGATGCCCGCGTCCCGGCTCGCGGCGAGGATGTGGTCGGCCGTCGCGCCCATCATCTTGGCGTTCGCCTCGTCACCGGGGTGGCTGCCGCTGTCGACGTTCTTCGCCGCCTCGTCCAGCGACGTCTGCACCAACGTCAGCAGCTCGTTCGCGTACGGCACCAGCGTCGCGGCGGACACCCCGGCGGTGCCGACGAGCGCGGCGGAGTGCAGGAATGCCGACAGCGTCGTGAGGAAAAGATCCAGCAACGACAGGTAGTACAGCTGCGCCAGGCCGGGATCCGCACCCCGGTAGTCCGGCCGTCCGATGACGCGCAGGGCCGGTTCGATCCGCTCGAACGTCGGCTGCGCGCCGCTGTAGAACACGAACGCACCCTCGGTGCCGACGACCTGCGCGGGCACCATGATCCCGCCCGCGATCATCTCCGCGCCGCGCGCGGCCAGCCATTCCGCGGCCACCCGGGTGCGCTCCGGCGTGTCCGAGCTGAGGTTCACCACGATCTTCCCGCGCAGCGCGTCCTCGGTCGGCGCGAGAATGTCGTACATCGCCTGATAATCAGTGAGACTGAGGATTACCAATTCGTTCGCGGCCAGCGCCTCCGCGACCGTTCCCGCGCGCTTCGCGCCGGCGGCCACCACGTCGTCGGCGCGGCTCGCGGTGCGGTTCCACACCGTCACCTCGTGGCCCGCTGCCAAGTAAGACCGCACCATGGCCTGGCCCATCGGGCCGAGGCCGATCATTGTCACACTCACCGGGTTCTCCTTATTTCTTCAGCAGTTCGATGACGCTCGTCAGGTTTTCCGCGCCGTGGCCGTCGGCGGCCCGGCGCAGGAGCAGCTGGTGCAGCGGTGCGAGCAGTTCGGAGCTGACACCCTGGTCAGCGGCCGCGATGGGCAGGTTTTCGAACGCGGCGGCCTGCATCCCCAGGTTCGAGACGACGTTCTGGGTGTAGTCGCCGCTGTCGACCTCGACCGCAGCGTGCTGGACGAAGCTGCCCATCGCGGTCAGCCATCCGCTCAGCAACGGCGCGAATTCGACCGCCGAAAGCCCTTCGCTGCGGATCAGCGCGTAGGCCTGCAAGACGCCGGTGAACTGGCCATACATCCCCGACAGCAGCGCGAGGTCGTGCAACGCCGCCAGCCCCGGGTCCTCGCCGACGTAGTTGCTGCCGCCGAACGCGTCGAACGCCGCGCGGTGCGTGTCGAACACGTCCTGGGGCCCGCTGTAGAACACGAACGCGCCCGGCCGCCCGATCATCGGCGGAACCGCCATGATGCCGCCGTCGAGGAACGCCCCGCCCTGCTCCGTTACCCATTTGGCCAGCTCACGAGCCTGTCGAGGGGTGCCGTTGGTCAGGTTCACCACCGTCCGGCCCGCCAGCGAGGCCGTCTTGAGCACTTCGCGCACCGACGCGTCGTCCAGCAGGCAGACGATCACCAGTTCGCTCGCCGCGACCGCCTCAGCGGCCGACCCCGCCGCCACCGCACCCCGCTCCACCAGCGGCTTCGTCTTGTCCGCAGAGCGGTTCCAGACCGTCACCGGCCGTCCCGCTTCGAGCAGCGCACCGGCCAGCGCGCTGCCCATCGCACCGAGCCCCAGCACGGTCATTGAGGTCGCATTCCCGGACATGTGGTCCCTCCAGTTCGTTGATCTGCCGACCACGGTGCCGAGGGCCGCGCACGGTTCGCTGCGGGTCCGCGCACGGATGCGGGTTACGGTGGATCTGTGCGATTCGGGATCCTGGGGCCCTTGGCCGTGAGCAGCGACGACGGCCGGCCGGTGCGGGTGCCCGAGGCCAAGGTCCGGACCCTGCTCGCGGTCCTGCTCGTGCACGAGGGCGCTCCGGTGTCGGCGGACCGGCTGGCCGACGACCTGTGGGGCGACCAGCTGCCCGGCAACCCGGTCAACACCCTGCAGACGAAGGTCTCGCAGCTGCGCCGTGCGCTCGAACGCGCCGAACCTGGGTCCGGCAGCGCGCTGGTGTTCCAGGCCCCCGGTTACGTCCTGCGGACCGAACTGGAAGCGGTGGACGTCGGACGCTTCCGTGCGTTGACCGCCGCGGCGAGCACGGCGGAAGACCCGCGGGCGAAGGCCGATTTGCTCACCGAAGCGCTGGCATTGTGGCGAGGCCCGACGCTCACCGAGTTCGCCGACGAAGCCTTCGCGCAGCCAGTGATTCAGCGGCTGGAAGAGGATCGCCTTGTCGCGCAAGAAAACCTCGCCGACGCGCGGCTCGCACTTGGCGAACATGCCACGCTGACCGCGGAGCTCGCCGACCTCGTCCGGCAGCATCCGTTGCGGGAAAGGCTGCGCGCTCTCCAGATGCGCGCGCTGTATGCGGCGGGTCGGCAGAGCGAGTCGCTGGCTTCCTACGACGAACTCCGCCGCCGTCTCGCGGACGAGCTGGGCCTCGATCCCGGCCCCGAACTGACCGCGCTGCACCGGTCGATCCTGGCGCAGGACCCGTCTCTGACTGCCGTCGTCTCGCAGCTTCCGGTGCCGCTTACCGAACTGGTCGGCCGGACCGCCGCGACCAAGGCGGTCAGCACGCTCGTTCGCGAATCCCGGTTGGTGACGCTCACTGGACCCGGCGGCGTCGGCAAGACCCGGCTCGCGCTGGAGACCGCGCACCGGCTCGGCGGCGACTTCGCCGCGGGCGCGTGGCTTGTGGAGCTGACCGGCATGGACCGGCACGAATGCGCGCTGAGCCAGTGCCCGCCGATCGAGTGGGTGGTGGAGGCGATCGCGGCGACGCTGGGCATCCGGGACGCGGCGACGCCAGCGCAGGCGGATCCGGTGCAGCGACTGGCCGAGTCCTTGCGCGGCAAGGAAACCCTGATCGTCCTGGACAACTGCGAACAGCTGATCGAGCCGGTCGCCGCGACCGCCGCACGGCTGCTGGCGGCCGCGCCCGGACTGCGGATCCTCGCCACCAGCCGGGAACCGCTCGGGCTCGCCGGGGAAACGCAGTTCCCGGTGCCGCCGCTGGATCACGACAGCGCCGCGCGGCTGTTCACGGCACGGGTCGCTGACACTGGGTACACTGTGGACAGTGCCGACGCGGAGGCGGTCGCCGAGATTTGCCAGAAACTGGACGGATTGCCGCTGGCGCTCGAACTCGCCGCGACCCGTGTGCGCGCGTTGGGCGTGCCGGAGTTGTTGCGCCGCCTGGACGATCGGTTCCGTCTGCTGGACACCACTCGCCGGGGTGTGCCTGCCCGGCAGCAGACTCTGCGCGCGATGATCGACTGGAGCTGGGAACTCCTGAGCGAGCCGGAACGCCTTGTGCTGCAACGGTTGTCGGTGCACACCGAGGATTGCTCGCTGGACGCGGCCGAGGCGGTCTGCGCGGGCGACGGCGTCGAAGAAGGCGAGGTGCTGGGTCTGCTGGCGAAGCTTGTCGACCGCTCGCTGGTCGTGCCCGCGAACGCGCGGTACCGGCTGCTTGAGTCGGTGGCAGTGTACGGCCTGGAACGGCTGCGGGACGCTGGCGAGGTCGAGAAGACGCGGCGTCGGCACGCGGAGTATTACGTCGAGCTCGCCGGTGCCGCGGACGCCGGTCTCCGCGCCCGCGACCAACGGCGCTGGCTGCAGCGCCTCGACGTGGACCTGCCGAATCTCCGTGCCGCAGCGGAGAATCTGGCCGGTTGGGGGAGCGCCGACGACGCGTTGCGCTTGGCGAACCGGCTGGCGTGGTACCGATTCCTGCGCGGCCGGATGGCCGAGGCGATGCGCTCCCTGCGCGCCGCCCTCGGTTTGCCCGGCGGCGACGAGGACCTGCGCGTGGAAGCACAGGCGACGCTCACCGCACTCGGCATCCTCGCTGGCGACCGGCCGGACTGGCGTCCCGTGGCCGATCTGCCGACGAGCCCTCGGGTCAAGTGGTTCATCGGCTACGCACTGTCCACAGTGGCCGATCTGCCCGGCGCGGAACCGCTGACCCTGGAGGCACTCGCCGCCTTCGAAGCGACCGGCGACCGGTGGGGGATCGCGGCGGCCAGCGGCGACCACGCGAGCCAGGCCCTGTCGAGAGGCGATATCGCGGGAGCGTGGCGTTACGCCGATCGCTGCGCGGAGTTGTTCGCCGAAATCGGCGACAAATGGGGTCAGCTGCAGGCGAACTTCGCACACGGTGCACTCAGTTCCCTTGCCGGGAATTACGCGCGCGCTGAAGCGGTCCACATCGAAGGATTGCAGATCGCCGAGGAACTGGGCTTGTGGCCGGAAGCGTCGTACCAGCTGTCGTGGCTAGGCCGGATTGCGCTGCTGCGCAAGGACTACGTCGCCGCTCGCGAACTGCATGACCGGGCTCGCGAGGTCGCCGCGGAGCACGGCTTCACGCCGGGGGAGATGTATGCGCTGACCGGACTGGCCCTCGGCGCCCGGCGCGAGGGCGACCTCGACCTCGCCGAACAGCATTTGCGGACGCTGCTCGAGTGGAACAAGCAGGTCGATTTCGAACCGGGGAACACGTTGATCCTCGCGGAACTCGGTTTCGTCGCCGAATTGCGCGGAGATGCGGAGACGGCGTTGCGACGGCAGCAGGAAGGGTACGAGATCGCGCACCGGACCGGCGATCCGCGAGCGATCGCGTTGGCGCTGGAAGGGTTGGCGGGCGCGCACGCACTGGCCGGAGCAGCCCGCGAAGCCGCACGTCTGCTGGGCGCGGCCGCAGCTTCCCGCGCTGGGATCGGCGCACCGCTGCCTGCCGCGGAGCGCACTGACGTCGACCGGATCACCGCCCGCGCGAGCGAGGTCCTCGGCGCGGCAGAATTCGCGGCCGAGTTCCGCGCAGGCGGCGAACGGGAAGCGCTGCCTGCGGTCCGTGAAGGACTCCTTGAGGGAATCTGATTCCCGGAAGGATCCCTTCACGGACCGTGGCTCGCGGCTCAGAAGACGGGCCGCCGGTTCCCGTGCCCGGTCGCCTGCTCGAAAGCGTGCGCGGCCCGCAACAGTCCTAGCTCGCCCCGCAGCGGCGCGATGATCTGCAGCCCCACCGGACGCCCGTCCTCGGTGAACCCCGCGGGCACCGACAAGGCCGGGCAGCCGGTCGCCGAGATCGAGTACGCCGAGCGCATCCACTCCAGATAGTCGTGCATCGGTTGCCCGGCAACGACTTCCGGGTACTCCCACTCCACCGGGAACGGCGGCACCTGGCTCACCGGCGCGAGCAGCAGGTCGTACTGCGTGAAGAACTCGCGCATCCCGGTGATGAGCTGCAGCTGCCGCGTCTGCGCGCGGGCAATGTCGGCACCGGAAAGCGTTGCGCCGAAAGCGATGTTGTCGGCGAGTGTCTGCTTCATCTTGTCCGGATGCTCTTTGAGCAGACCGGCGAACCCAGTGTGGAAAAGCCAGCCGCGCAGGGTGCGGAACACCTCGTCGGCCGCGGCGAGGTCCGGGCAGGCCGGTTCGACGCGGCAGCCGAGTTCGGCGAACACCTGCACCGCCGGTTCCAGCACGGCGGTGACCGCCGGGTCGACCGGCAGGCCGCCGAGGTCCGGCGACCACGCCACGCGCAGTCCGGCGAGGTCGGCGTCGAGCGACCCGGCGAACGGCGCGGCGGGCTGGTCGAGCGCGATCGGGTTGCGCTCGTCGTACCCGGCGATCACGGACAGCAGCAGCGCGACGTCGGCGACCGTCCGGCCCATCGGCCCCTGCACGCCCAGCGCCTCCCAGGGCAGCGTCGCGGGCCAGGTCGGCACGCGGCCGGGCGACGGGCGCAGGCCGACGACGTTGCAGAACGACGCCGGATTGCGCAGCGAACCGCCCATGTCGCTGCCCTCGGCGAGCGGGTGCAGACCCGCGGCCAGTGCGGCCGCCGCCCCGCCGCTGCTGCCGCCCGCGGACAGGTCGCGCCGGTACGGGTTGCGCGTGGCCCCGAAAACCGGGTTCATCGTGTGCGAACCGGCCCCGAACTCCGGCGCGTTCGTCTTGCCGAGCGTGATCGCGCCCGCGTTCCGGATCCGCTCGACGACGAGCGTGTCGCTGTCGGGGACGTGGTCGGCGAAAATGGGGGAACCGTAGGTGGTGCGGACCCCGGCGACGTCGTGCGTGTCCTTGTGAGCCACCGGAATCCCGTGCAGCGGACCGACCTCCTCGCCGTGTGCGAGACGTTCGTCGGCGGCCGCGGCCTCGCTCAGCGCGCGCTCGGCGGTGAGCGTGACGATCGCGTTGATCTGCGGGTTGACCTGCTCGATCCGGTCGAGATGGGCCTGCAGCACCTCGCGGGCGGACAGCTCGCGGACGCGCAGCCGCCGGGCCAGTTCGCGGGCGGGCAAGTAGCAGATCTCCTCAGCGCTCACTGGTTTCCTTCCTGACCCCGGTGTCCGTTCGCGACGTCAGCTTCGCGCGTGGTGCTGGGGTCGGACAAGACCTGCTCGACAAATGACGGAATCAGCCACAGTATTGGCTGATGACCGCACGGCTGGACCCACTCGACCGCCGGATCGCCGGCGCGCTGCAAGTCGACGGCCGCGCGTCCTGGCGGCGGATCGCCGAGGTGCTGGACGCGCCGGAGCGCACGGTGGCCCGGCGCGGGACGCACCTGCTGCGCACCGGCGTCGTGACGGTTGTCGCCGTTTCGCCGCACGGCGTGCCGCTGCTGGTGCGCGGCCGCTGCCGGGCCGGGCTCGGCCGTCCCGCGGGCACCGCGCTCGCGGGACGGCCGGAGACGAGCTTCTGCTACCTGATCACCGGACAGGGTGAACTGGTCGCCGAGGTCTTCTGCGACCGCAACCGGCTGCCGACCTTCATGTTCGACGAGATGGCGGCAATCCCCGGCCTGCTCGATCTCACGGCCGATACCGTCACGCGGTACTACCGCACCATCCACGAATGGCAGCCCGGCCTGCTGAGCCCGGCCGAGACGGAGGCGATCTCGTCGCTTCCGCAGCCGACTCCGCAGCCCCGGCAGCCCGACGGCGTGGACTTCAGCAGCGACGAACGCGCCATCGTGCGCGCGTTGCGCGAGGACGGCCGGCGCACGCACGAGGAACTCGCCCGTGCCGCCGGGATCTCGGAATCGACCGTCCGCCGCCGGCTGGAAGCGTTGCGGCGGGAGGAAAAGGTGTTCATCCGGGCAGTGGTGGAACCGGCCGTGCTCGGCCTGCCGGTCGAGGCGCTGCTGTGGATCCGCTGCCGCCCGCACGACGTCGACGACATCGGCCGCGCCCTGCTGGGCTCGCCGTACGTGCGCTACGCGGCGGCGATGACGGGCGAGTATCAGCTGCTCGCTGACGTCACCCTGCCCGACATCGCCGCGTTGCACGAGTTCGTCGGCAGTTCCGGCTGGTCCCGGCAGGCGGATTCGGTGCACACCGGGGTGGTGCTGAAGGCGTTGAAGCGCAGCAGCGTCCTCGCACCCGAACTGCGCCCCTGACTGGTTAGACGAGTTCCTCCAGTCCGTTCAGCACCGACGGCAGCGCGCCGCGGTGCAGCACGCCGAGCCGCTGGGTCGCCCGGGTCAGCGCGACGTACAGCTCAGCCGCGCCGCGCGGTCCGTCCTCGAGAATCCGGTCCGGGTCCACCAGCAGCACAGCGTCGTACTCCAGCCCCTTCGTCTCCGACGCCGCGACCGCGCCCGGCACGTCCGGCGGCCCGATCACGACGCTCGTCCCTTCCCGGCCCGCCTCGGCGCGGACGAATTCCTCGACCGCGGCGGGCAATTCGTCGTCGGAGACCTTCCGCGACCACGGCCGGACCCCGCACGCGCGCACCGATTCCGGCGGCTCGGCCCCCGGCGCGAACTCGGCCAGCACCGCCGCCGCGACGGCCATGATTTCCGCCGGGGTGCGGTAGTTGACGGTGAGCGAACGGTAGGCCCAGCGGCCCGGGACGTACGGATCCAGCATCGTGCCCCAGTCGAGCGCACCCGCCGCCGACCGCCGCTGCGCCAGGTCGCCGACCACGGTGAACGACCGGCTCGGGCACCGCCGCATCAGCGCCCGCCAGTCCATTTCGGACAGTTCCTGCGCCTCGTCGACCACGACGTGCCGGTAGGTCCAGTCCCGGTCCGCCGCGGCGCGTTCGGCGAGGTCGCGGGTGTCGTGCTCGACGAACCGCTCGGCCAGGTCGGTGTCGTAGAGCAGGTGCTCCGCGGACAGGCCGATGTCCTCGTCCATCTCCTCGCGGTCGAGCCGCATGATGTCCAGCACGCCGGCCGCGTACTCGGCCTCCGCCTCGCGCTCGGCGGCGTTCTCCTGCTGTTTCGCGCGGTCCGGAGCCTTGCCGAGGAGGTCGATCAGCTCGTCCAGGAGCGGGACGTCCGACACCGTCCAGGGCTCGCCCTGCTCGCGCAGCAATGCCGGGTCGGCACCGGCCGCCTTGAGCCGGGCGGGGGAGGAGTAGAGCGTGGTCAGCAGGCTTTCCGGGGTCAGAATCGGCCAGAGGTGGTCGATCGCCTTGACGAATGCGGGGTCGGCGAGGAGTTCGTTGACGAGCGTGGAACGGAGGTCCTCCCATTCCTCCTTGTCGTCGCGGGTGAGCCAACCGCGCCCGATGCGGGACATGGCGCGTTCGGTGAGCACGTATGTGACGATCTCGACGAACACCGCCCGCGCCTCGTTGTGCGGCCGCCCGCTCTGCCGCGCCTCGTCGCGAGCCCACTCGGCGGTCGCCGCGTCGATCCGGACGGTGGTGTCGCGGAGCTCGATCAGCACGGGTTCGGCGGGCAGCTCCTGCCGGTCCGCGACCGCCGCGCGGAGGACGTCGAGCATCCGCAGAGACCCCTTGAACCGCGCGACTTCCGGCTCGTCCTCGGCGCGCGCGTGCAGCCCAGGGAGGAGACTGCCCGGGGTGGTGAACACCACGTCGGACTCGCCGAGCGACGGCAGCACGCGCCCGATGTGGTTCAGGAACGACGGATTCGGCCCGAGGACGAGGACGCCGTGGCGCTCCATCCGCTCGCGCTGCGTGTACAGGAGATACGCGACGCGGTGGAGCGCCACGACGGTTTTCCCGGTTCCGGGCCCTCCCTCGATGACCAGGACGCCGGGATGGTCGAGCCGGATGATGCGGTCCTGCTCGGCCTGGATCGTCGCGACGATGTCCCGCATCCCCTCCCCGCGGGGCGCGTTGACCGCCGCGAGCAGGGCGTCGTTCTCCTCGCCGCTGCCGGGCCGGCCGAAGACCTCGTCGGTGAACGAGGTGACCTGCCGCCCGCGCGTGTGGAATTGCCGCCGTCGCCGCATGCCCTCGGGCGTCGCGGCGGTAGCGGTGTAAAACGCGCTCGACGCCGGCGCGCGCCAGTCGAGAAGAACGGGTTTGTACTCGTCGTCCTCGTCGAAAAGCCCAATCCGGCCGATGTAAGAATGGTCGCCTTCGACGGTGTCGAGCCGCCCGAAACACAACCCGGAGTCGGCAACCGAAAGCCGCCGCGTTTCGCGAGTGAGCGCGCGCACTTCGACGTCCCGCTCGCCCGGCGCCTCGTCGTTTCGTTTGAGGGCAGCGATGTAGCGCTCCTTGGCCCTCCTGCGCTCCCCGTCGAGCCGCCGATAGAGCCCGGCGACGTAGTCCTGTTCGGACCGCAGTTCTTCTTCGTACCCCTGAGTTGACAAGTGCCCCTCGCTGCTGTTATTCTGAACCCAGATTCGGCGTGAACTTCTGATTGCTTGATGAAGACGCGTCGATTTTTTATTGTCCACCTTCTGTCAAGTGGGCAGGCGGACTGGCGTTTTGCTGCGGTTTTCTCGCGTGGTGAGCTGAGCGGTCCGGGCTGGGTGGAGCGGGTTGGATCGGTGGGTCTGTGCTGGCGGGCTTGTGCTGGCGGGCTTGTGCTGGCGGGCTTGTGCTGGCGGGCTTGTGCTGGCGGGCTTGTGCTGGCGGGTGAGCGGCCTCGTGGCGGTAGGCCTGTGCTGGCGGAGCCGCGCTGCCCGATCCGAGTTCGGCGGCCAGGTTCGCCGGATGGGCCGGGCGCACCGGCCAGAGCCGCGGCCTCGGTCCGCAGTCCGGAGGGATCAGACCCGGCTCGAAGCCCGATCCGCGAACGACCCGCGCCTTTGCCTGACGCGGCCATTCGGCCCGGCGTGGCGACCTTGCCCAGGGGGCGGCTTCCCCTGCGGTGACGGCTTTGCTCGGTGCGACGACGCGCGTGCGCTTGATGCGGCCATTCGGCCCGGCGTGGCGACCTTGCCCAGGGGGCGGCTTCCCCTGCGGTGACGGCTTTGCTCGGTGCGACGACGCGCGTGCGCTTGATGCGGCCATTCGGCCCGGCGTGGCGACCTCGCCCAGGCAGCGGTTTCCCTGCAGTGACGGCTTTGCACGGCGCGACGACGCGCGTTCTCCTGACGCGACAATTCGGCTCGACGTGGCGACCTTGCCCAAGCGGGTGATTCCACCTGTGGTGACGGCTTTGCTCGGTGCGACGACGCGCGTGCGCTTGATGCGGCCATTCGGCCCGGCGCGACGACCTCGCCCAGGCGGCGATTCCACCTGCGGTGACGGCCTCGCTCGGCGCGACGACGCTGCCGGAGGCGTGTGCTCCAGCCGCACGTGTGGCCAGCTGGCAACCCTGAGCGCCCTCGCACGCGGCGGTCACAGGGGCGGCAGGTTGAGCGTCGAAGGCCGAGCCGAATCCCCGGGCTATGCCGTGGCGGGCACCCAGGCGCGAGCGCGCACCCAATTCCGCGCGCCTTCGTGCCCCAGGCGTTGCAGCGGCGGCAAAGCAAGGGCCCCGTTCCCGGCACCGGCCCGATTCGGCGACGGCGAACGGTTCGGCCAAGCACAATCAGCCAGCCGAAACCGACCGGACGGCGGCGGTCGCGCCGAGTCGCGCGCATGCGTTCTCGGCAGCCGCGCCGGACGGATTCTCGGCGGCAGGACATTCCCGCACGTCTCAAAGCCCGATCGTGCCCACACCGATCCCACACTCGCTCCCGACAGCCGGATTCTCATGGTCGAGCAGCGATTCTGCGGCATCCCCCGGGGCTTGCGGCAAGCCCCGGGGTGCGCTATATCTTGAAAAGGGCGGGGGAAACATTTCTTGCAGCGCGGAATCCCGCGCGGTTCACGCCTGCGTCGGCGAGGCCCAGTTCCGTACCACCGGCCGATACCCCTCCGGTTTGTCGCCCACCTTCGCGCCGGGGTTGATCAGCCACGACTGGTAGTCCGGCGTGAACATCCGGTACGGCCCGGCAGGCGGCACCTCGCTCGCGCGGTCCAGGGCGTCGCGCAGGTCGGCGGGCAGGGTGAAGTCGAGCGCGTGCATCGTCGCGTCCAGCTGCTCCGCACTGCTCGCCCCAACAATCGCCGACGCGATGCCGGGCTGCGTCGCCACCCAGTTGATCGCGACCTGCGCCATCGTCACGTTCAGCTCGTCCGCGACTGTCTCGAGCGTCTTCAGCAGTTCCCACTGCTGCGCGGTCCAGGTCCCGGCCGCCACGGCGCCCTCGCCGGTCAAGCGGCCCTCGCCGCTCAGGCCGTTCGACGAGCTGCGGTACTTCCCGCTCAGGAACCCGCTGCCGAGCGGGCTCCACGCGGTGATTCCCAAGCCCAGCTCCAGCCCCGCCGGGACGTGTTCCGTTTCGATCGTCCGCTCGACCAGCGAATACGGCAGCTGCAGACTGATCATCGGCGGCAGCGAATGCGCGTCGGCGAGAGTCTGCGCGCGGCTCGCGTACCAGGCAGGCACGTCCGACAGCCCGGCGTACCGGATCTTCCCCGCCCGCACCAGGTCGTCGAACGTGCGCAGCACCTCCTCGACCGGCGTGATCCGATCCCACGTGTGCAGCAGGAACAGGTCGAGATAGTCGGTGCCGAGCCGGCGCAGCGACGCCTCCACCGACCGGATCATGTGCTTGCGCCCGTTGCCGCCCGCGTTGGGATCGCCCGGGTCGACGCTGTTGGTGAACTTCGACGCCAGCACGAGCCGATCCCGGTTCCCCGTCTCGGCGATGAACTTGCCGAGCAGCCGCTCGCTCTCGCCCGCGGTGTAGAAGTCCGCGGTGTCGACGAAGTTGCCGCCCTCCTCGACGTACTTGCGGAAGATCGGCCGCGCCTCCTCCTCGGACTTCCCGTAAGCGGCGTGAAACCCGTCGACGCCGAAGTTCATCGTGCCGAGCGCGAGCCTGCTGACCCGCAATCCGGACCGGCCGAGCAGGTAATACTGGTCAAGAGACATCGGGGTCCTCACTCCGTTCCCGAAACACGCGCGGGCCGTGCCCGCCTGGCTCGGCCAGGGTGCCTTCGGAAAAATGGACCAGCAAGTCCAAACTTCAGGACGGCCGACGCAGGGGAAGCGCGGTGCGACCCGCAGGCGCCAGCCGATGCCGGTTGGGGGAGTGATCGTGGTCGAGGAGTTGCGCGGACCGCTCGACCTGGAGCCACGACCGGCGACGGTGCTCTGTCCCGAGCTGATCGCGACGCACATCAGAACCACCGCACCGGCGAAGGAACCACCGGCGACCGCGAACTCCAGACCGAATGTTCCGGCCCGAATAATCCAGTCCCGAGACCTCGCTTCTCTTGCCCGCCAGGTATTTCCTCGAACGAGCACCCGCACGGATGGCGAATGCCTGGCACGCCTCGATAAGCGCTTCCCTAAACGAGCACCGCCCACCCCGCCCGCGGAAATCCGCCGTGCGAAGGCTCAGCTCGCTTCGCCCGGTCGAGCGCGCTCCGAACGAACATCGCCCAACCTGCCTCGCGCGATGCTGTTTGTCGATGGCCCGGCCCCACATCGCCGAGCCCTTCCCTGAGCGAAGCACCCCCACCTCCACCCGCCCCGCCGCACCCCTCCCCAGGACGTAGGCTGCGAGACATGCCGTCGAACATGATCAGCCTCCGCGGTGTGCGCACTCACAACCTGGCCGACGTGGACGTGGACATCCCCAAGCACCAGCTGGTCGCGGTCACCGGCGTTTCCGGGTCCGGCAAGTCGTCGCTCGCGTTCGCGACGCTGGCTGCCGAGTCGCGGCGGCAGTTGTACTCGACGATGCCCGCGTTCGTCCGCACGAAACTGCCGCACGATCCGGCTCCCGAGGCCAGTTCGCTGAGCGGCCTGACGACCGTCGTCGTGGTGGATCAGCGGCCGCTCGGGACGAATTCGCGGTCCACCGTCGGCACCGCCACCGAGGTGTGGACGATGCTGCGGATGTTGTTCTCCCGCCTGGGCGAACCGTCCGCCGGGTATTCGCCCGCCTACTCGTTCAACGACCCGTCCGGCATGTGCCCGGCTTGCGCGGGGCTCGGCACGGTCACCGACATCGACGGCGAGCGGATGATCGACCGCGGCCGTTCGCTCAACGACGGGGCGATGGTCTTCCCCAGTTTCGCGGTCGGCAGCTGGATCTGGAAGCGCTATGTCTACTCGGGATTCTTCGACAACGATCTGCCGTTGCGGGAATGGCCTGAGGAACTGGTGCAGTTCCTGCTGCACGGTCCGACGCAGAAGCCGCCGAATCCGTTGCCCCGTTTCCCGGCCAGCGCGAAGTACCAGTCGATGGTGCCGCGGATCCGCCGGCTGCTCGTGGAACGCGAGGCCAAGATGGGTCCGGCGGTGCGGGCGGCGCTCGCCGACGTGACCCGGCAGCGGCCGTGTCCGGAGTGCGACGGCAGCAGGCTCGCTCCGGCCGCGCGGGAGAGCCGGATCAACGGGGTGTCCATTGTGGACCTCGGCTACCGCGACGCGGCGGGGCTGCTGGAATTCTGCGCCGGACTGGACCACGAGTGGGCGCGGCCGCTGGTGGCTGCGTTGAGGCTGCGGCTGGAGTCGATGATCACGCTCGGCCTCGGGCATCTGCACTGCTACCGCGCGACGCCGACGCTCTCCGGCGGCGAATCGCAGCGGCTGAAGCTGGTGCGGCACTTGGGATCGAGCCTCACCGACCTCACCTACGTCCTGGACGAACCGACCGACGGTCTGCATCCGGCCGACGTCGCGTCCCTCGTTGACGTACTGCGGCGGCTGCGTGATCACGGCAACACGGTGCTGGTGGTGGACCACCACGAAGCGGTGATGGTCGCCGCGGACCATGTGATCGACCTCGGTCCGGGAGCCGGGGAAGCGGGCGGACGCGTGGTGTTCCACGGTCCGCCGGCGAAGCTGCGGAAGGCGGACACGACAACCGCGCGCGCGTTGCGCACCGGCGTCCGGATCAAGGACACGCTGCGGGAACCCGTCGGCTGGCTGCCGTTGCGCGGGCTGAACCGGCACACCCTGCGCGACATCGACGTCGACGTACCGACAGGCGTCCTCACGGTGATCACCGGGGTGGCGGGGTCCGGGAAGTCGACGCTGGCGGGCGAACTCGCCGAGCGGCATCCGCGGTTCACAGTCGTCGACCAGAGCCAGATCGTCGCGACCAGCCGGTCGACGGTCGGCACCTGGCTCGGGCTCGCCGATCCGGTGCAGCGCGCGTTCGCCGAGGTGAGCGGCGAATCGCCGAAGCTGTTCAACCCGCGATCGCAGGGCGGGTGCCCGGCCTGCCGCGGCACCGGCGTGCGGCGGACCGATCTGGCGTTCCTGGAGGACGTCGACACGCCGTGCGAGGAGTGCAATGCGACCGGATTCCGCGCGGAGGCACTGGAAACGCGGCTCGACGGACGGACGGTGCTCGAAGTGCTGGGCACGCCGGTGTCGGCGCTGGCGCGATACGTGCCGCATCCGGACGTCGTCCGGCTGGCCGCGCTGCTCGGCGAACTGGGCCTCGGGCATCTCGCGAGCGGCCGCACGCTCGACACGCTCTCCGGCGGCGAGCGGCAACGGCTGAAGCTCGCCCGCCAGCTCGACTCGACCAGTGACGATCTGCTCGTCGACGAGCCCACCGCGGGCCTGCATCCCAGCGACACCACGCGGATGGTGGCGCTGCTGGACCGGCTCGTCGACGAGGGCCGGACGCTCGTCGTGGTCGAGCATTCGCTGCACGTCGTCGCCGCGGCGGACTGGGTGCTCGACCTGGGACCGGGCGCGGGCGAGAACGGCGGCCAGGTGCTCTACACCGGCACGCCGAAGGGACTCGCCGAGCACGACGGCGCGACCGGACGCTACTTCCGGACCGCGCTGAGCGGTTAAGCCGACCCGCGCTGCCCTCCGGTTCCGTCCGTGAGGGCCACCCTGAGGGAATCAGATTCCCCCAGGGTGGCCCTCACGACCCGAAGCCAGGGAACCGGCGCGCCCCGGCCCCGCCCTGCCCGAGAACGTCGTCCGGATTCGAGTACGGGCAGGATTTCAGCGACAGGCACCCGCAGCCGATGCAGTCGGAGAACCGGTCGCGCAGCGCGGTGAGCTCCTCGATCCGCTCGGTGAGGCGGTCGTGCCAGCGGCGGGAGATGCGCGCCCAGTCGCGTTTGGTGGGGATGCGCCGGTCCGGCAGTTCGGCGAGCGCGTCCTTGATCTCCTCCAGCGACACGCCGACGCGCTGCGCGGTCCGGATGAAGGCGATCATGCGCAGCGTGTCGCGCCGGTACTCGCGCCGGTTGCCGCTCGTGCGCCTGCTCGCGATGAGCCCGCGGCTCTCGTAGTAGTGCAGCGTCGGGACGCTCACACCGGCGCGTTCGGCGATCTGTCCCGGCTTCAGCCAGACGACCTCGCGCGTGATCTGGGGCATGGCAGCCCTTTCCGTGCTTGACCTCAAGTCCGCTTGATGAAGTCCACTGTAAGCACCGCCGGGCGGAAGGCGGCGATTGCGCGGGAAGGGAATTTTGTGCCGATTGCGACCCTGAGCATGGGGCCGACGTGCTGTGTCCGTGGTGCTGGACGGGAAATCGCAGCCTCGCGCAAACGATTGCGGGGTCCGCTGTCCCGCGGCTGCGGGAGCTGCTCGATCTGTGCGCCGCCGGACACGGTCGCGGCAAGGGGGTGCTGCGGATCGGCTGAGGAGAATTTAATTCGGTGGACGAGGCCCGCAGCGCGCGGTTATCGTTCGCCCGACCGTGACTCGACGCCAGGAGGTGAGCCCCATGAACGCTGTTTCGATGTGGGTGCTCCCCGTGTCGTCACGGTCGGGCGACTGACGTAGGGGTTGCCAGGAGCGCCTTGAGCAAAGGCACTCCGAAAGGTGACCATCATGGACACTGTGCGTTTCACCGCGGGCGAACCCGCGGTGAGCATCACCCGGGTCGAACCGGGACTCTGGCAGGCGTTGGACGACGGCAGGCTGGCCGGTCGCGCCGAAGCCACCACCCGGCCCGACGGACGGGTCTTCCTCAGCGTCGACGCCTGGCATCGCTCAGTCTTCGACCAGCTGGCCCGCGAGATGCTGGCCGCGCTGCCGGACCCGCTCCATACCGTGGTCGACGAAACCGACCGCGAACTGCTGGAGGGCTGGCAACGGGCCGGGCTGACAGTCCGGCGGCGCGAGTGGGAGTACGTCGTGCCCACGGATCCGCACGTCACCGGGCCGATCGTGCTGCCGCCGGGCGTCACGGTCGTGCCCGCAGGATCCGCCGACGAGGGTCCGCTGCGCGAGCTCGACCGCGTCGTCCGCGCCGAGGTCGAGGCGAGCGTGGGCTGGTCGGAGATGCCGGCCGAGGTGCTGCCTCGACTGGCTGACGACACGATTGTGGATACGTCGAAGTACGCCGTCGCTGTCGAGGACGGCGAGTACGTGGGTCTGCTCCGGGTGGTTCAGGTGACGCGCCTGCCCCGGATCGGGCTCATCGCCGTCCGCGCGGATCGGCAACGCCGCGGCATCGCACGCGGGTTGCTGCTGAACACGCTCGGCATCCTGCACCGAGCAGGAATCCCGACGGCCTCCGCCGAAGTGAATGAGGCCAACGAAGCGGCGACGGCGCTGTTCGAGGGCATCGGCGCGCGGCGGGCGAACAGCACGGTGGAGTTGATGCGCAATGGCCGGTAAGGGCGGGATCGAAGTCGAGGGAACCGTGGTCGAGTGCCTGCGCGACGCCCGGTTCACCGTCGAGCTGGCGAACGGGCACCACGTGCTGGCCCACATCAGCGGCAAGATCAGGAAGAACTTCATCAAGATCGTCCCGTTCGACCGGGTTTTGGTGGAGCTGAGCCCGTACGACCTCGACCGGGGCCGGATCCTGTTCCGGTACCGGAACTAGTCCGGTCCGCCCTTGCGGTTCCCGCCGGGACCGCAAGGGCGGTCAGCCCGTTTTCGCGGCGGCGAGCCGGGTCAGCGCGTCGCATTTCCGGCCGAAGTTCGCCACGATGTCGGCGCCGATGATCCGCACCATGACCGCGCGCAGCGGCGTGTCGAGGACGATGCGCTGGGTCAGCTCGGCCCCGCCGGGGACGGCCGCGACGCTCAGCCGGAGGTCCATCGTCCCGAGCGGAACCGGCTGGCGGAGCGTGTACTCGTGGCCGGGCCGCCAGCTCGTGAAGGTGAAGTCCTTCGCGATTTTCGCGTGCACGCCGCCGCGGAATCCGCCGCTGGGGTAAAGGAATCCGGTCGATCCCGTCGCGATCGGCCCGTGCAGGACGACGCGCGCGACGTCCGGGTCCCAGCGCGGCCAGTTCTCGACGTCGGCGAGGACGTCCCACAGCGCGGCCGGGTCGACGGCGAGGGTGCGGGTGGAGGTTTTGTCCCAGGTCATGCCCCCGAACATATACGGAACTGTCAGTCTCGTAAACTGTGCTCCATGACGCACAACCGGCGCGGACGGCCGCGGGAGCAGGGGATCGACGCGGCGGTGCAAGCCGCGGTCAACGAACTGCTGGAGGAAGTCGGCTACCAACGATGCACGGTCGACGCGATCGCCGCGCGCGCCGGCGTCGGCAAGGCGGCGCTCTACCGGCGCTGGAAGTCCAAGGCGGAACTCGTCTTCGCCGCGGTCGTGCACGACGACGCCCTCGCGGCACCACCCGACACCGGCACCTTGCGCGGCGATGTAGCAGGCGTTCTCGCTGACATTCAGTCCGCTTTGGACGGACCGCAAGTACGCAACGCCTTGCCTGGCCTGCTCGCCGACCTCCGCGCCGAAGACGCACCCACCGCCCGGCTGGGCGAGTTGTTTTTGGCGCGAGAACGGGCTTACCTGACCGAAGTGCTCGACCGCGCGATCGCCCGCGGCGAACTGGCCCGGCGCCCTGAGATGTCAGTCGTGCACGCGATGCTGCTCGGTTCGATTTTCGCCTGGCTGCACCTTCTGCGCGAAACAGTCCCGCCCGGCGGTCTAGCCGACGCTCTCGCGCCCGGCCTGTACGCCGCCATTGTCGAACTGGGCAGGTAATTTCCCCTCGCGGCCTATCATCGCCGCGGCCGAGGTGACGGCTTACGCCGGGACAACTCGTCCGCGATTATCGCTTCCAGGCGCGTGTTCGCACTGCGAAGCACGCGGTATCCCCGAAATGCCACCACGATTACCGCAATCCCGACGACCGCGGCGACCGACACCACCGGCCCGTGCGAGACCAGCGCGTCGCGATAGTCGCGGGCGAGATAACCCAGCCCGAGCCCGGCAGCGAGCGCGTCGAGCAGCGCGAGCGGAACCCGTCCCAGGTTGCGCATGGCGGTTCTCCTCTCGGGACCCGACCCCCAGCAATCTAGGCGACCCCGAGGCCCCCGCGAGCGGTCTCGACCCGATCGGCCTACGCCCCCGGCCCGCGCGGGGCCTGTGCTAAGTTGACGTGAACTGGGGGGATCGACCTGCGGAAGCGAACCCAGGGGCCGGTAGCTCAGTTGGTTAGAGCAGGGGACTCATAATCCCTTGGCCGTCGGTTCGAGCCCGACCCGGCCCACTCTGCCTCCCTTTATATAGGGTTTGACCTGCGGAAACAGGAACGAGCTCCAATGCACGACTGATTCCCTGACCGCTGTTGAGGCGCCCGTCGGGGTGCTCGGATGACATCCGGGAGCTCGTCCCGGACTGGGGAACGCATCTGAGGGCGAAGAACGGCGCCGACTCCGCGATTGACGCCTACCTCGACAGCGTGCCCATGCGGGTCAACTGCCTCGACGACGAAGACATCGCAATGGTGGCTCCCGAGATTGGGCGCCGGGAGCTGGACTGGTATTTCGGACATCTCCGCCAACCGCCGAATTGCCGCACCGGCGACGTGGGAGAGATCGTCTGGTTATCGCCGTTCCGCGAAATGGTGGTGCCGCACGTTCCGGACAATCCGCTGGCGGGTCGTGGGTTTCTGAACTGAATTCGCCGCCGGGTGCCGAAAAAAGAATAGATTTGCGGAGCCGCCTGCGAGCAGGGCTGTGGTGTGGCCGGGGCGCAGAACTTTCACGAGTGGCTGACGGTCTTGCGGCAACGAGGACGCGTTCACGCGATCCCGGCGTTCAGCGCCAGAACCGCGGCCTCCCCTCGCGAGCCGATCTCCAGTTTCTTCAAGACATTCGCCACGTGGAACTTCACAGTGCTCTCCGTGATGTCGAGCCGTTCGGCGATTGCCTTGTTCCGCAGTCCTTGTGCAAGGTGCCGCAGGACTTCCAGCTCGCGGCGGTTGAGTCGCGAGAGGCCGGTGGTTTCCGTGCTGTCCCGCGTGAGGGAGCGGGGGAGGACGATCGATACCCGGCTTCCCCAGCCCGACACCGCGTCGACCTCGACGGCGCCGCCGAGTGCCTTCGCGCGTCCGTCGAGCTGGAGGTGCAGCGCATCGACGTCGAGGCGTCCGGACTCGTGGTCGCGGATGTCCAGCCGCAGCGAAGAGTCGTCGCAGGACCACGCGACGCGCAGTCGGGTCAACGTCGGCTGGGCGGTGAACGCCAGGACCGCTGTGCAGGTCATGGCTCGTGCGGCGGGTGCGAGTTCTCCGCACAGCGGACGCGTGTCGGGCCGCGGCTCCACGAACTCCAGTTCGGCGTCGTGGTGGCGCAGAACCTGCCGTACTTCCCGGCGCAGCCGGGCGAAGGCGGTGTGCACTGGCTCTTCGGACAGCGCGAGATCGGTTTTGTGGGCCGACCGCAGGGCCACCAGCGCGGCAGAGGCGGCGTCGGTGGCGGCGGCTCGGGCGCCCTCGGCGTCCAGCTTGGCCGACCGCAGCGCGTTCAGGACCGTGACGAGGGTTCTTTCCTGTGTCGCAGCCATTTCGACGATCGTGCGCGCGCGTTCGCTCGACGCCGCACGGGACTCGGTGAGGTAATCCGGGCTCGCTTGCGTGACTTGCTGCCGGATGGACGTCGCGACGATCCCGAAAAGTTCGGCGAGCAGCACCGGGTGCGGCACCGGCTTCCGCGCCGTCCGGGGGATCAGCACCAGCAGGGTGCCGACGGGGTCGTGCACGGACCACACCGGCCGCGCCGCGCCGCCGAGCTGCGCGGTCGTCCTCGTCGCGGAGCCGGGCAGCACGGCTGCCTTCAGCGCCTCGAGCTCGGGGATCGTGATCTTGCCCGTCGTCTCCGGGTCGCCGGCGACTTTGCGGGGCCTGCCGGTGCACTCCCGGGTGAAGATCACGAGCGCGCGGTGCGGCCAGGTCTCGGCGAGGTAGCGGGAGAACCGCCCGGCGATGTCGTGCAGCGGGCCGTCGACGACGTCGCGCAGCCCCGGCAGGTCGGCGGCGGCGGAGTCGGCGGGCATCCGGCTCAGGGTAACCTCCCGGGCGCCTGGCCGGAAGACCAGGAATTCCTCGCCGGACGACGGGGTCGCGGCGGCTCGGCGCGGCACTACCGTCGGAGCGGTATGCGCTCTGGCGCATGGCTTGTCGCTCGGCACGAAGGAAGAAAGAATGCCACAGCAGGTACGCGGGGTGATCGCCCGTTCGCAGGGAAGTCCGGTGGAGCTGGCGGACATCGTGATCCCGGATCCGGGACCGGGCGAGGTCGTCGTCGCGGTGGCGGCCTGCGGGGTCTGCCATACCGACCTGACCTATCGCGAAGGCGGGATCAACGACGAGTTCCCGTTCCTCCTCGGGCACGAGGCGGCGGGCACGGTGGAAAGCGTCGGCGCCGGGGTCGACTCCGTGCGGCCGGGCGATTTCGTCGTCCTGAACTGGCGCGCGGTCTGCGGTCAGTGCCGGGCCTGCAAGCGCGGCCGCCCGCAGTATTGCTTCGACACGTTCAACGCGGCCCAGCGGATGACGCTCGCCGACGGCACCGAGCTGACCCCCGCGCTGGGCATCGGCGCGTTCGCCGACAAGACGCTCGTGCACGCCGGACAGTGCACCAAGGTCGACTCGTCGGCGGACCCGGCGGTGGCGGGTCTGCTGGGCTGCGGCGTGATGGCGGGCCTCGGCGCCGCGGTGAACACCGGCGCGGTCGGCCGCGGCGACTCGGTTGCGGTGATCGGCTGCGGGGGAGTCGGGGACGCGGCGATCGCGGGGGCCCGGCTCGCGGGAGCGACCACGATCATCGCGGTGGACCGGGACGAGCGGAAGCTCGAATGGGCCCGCGACCTCGGCGCCACGCACGTCGTCAACGCGTCGGAAACCGACACGGTCGCGGCGGTGCGGGAACTCACCGGCGGATTCGGCGCGGACGTCGTCATCGACGCGGTCGGCCGCCCGGAGACGTGGCGGCAAGCGTTCTACGCCCGCGACCTCGCCGGCACGGTCGTGCTGGTCGGCGTGCCCACGCCGGACCTGCGGCTGGAGATGCCGCTGATCGACTTCTTCTCCCGCGGCGGGGCGCTGAAGTCGTCCTGGTACGGCGACTGCCTGCCGGAGCGGGACTTCCCGATGCTGATCGATCTGCACCGGCAGGGCCGGCTCCCGCTCGAGAAGTTCGTCTCCGAACGCATCGGGCTCGCCGACGTCGAGAAGGCGTTCCACGCGATGCACGCCGGCGACGTGCTGCGCTCGGTGGTGGTCTGGTGAGCGGGCCGCGCATCGAGCGTGTCGTCACCTCGGGGGTTTTCGAGCTCGACGGCGGAAGCTGGGAGGTGGACAACAACATCTGGCTGATCGGCGACGACGAAGAGGTCGTGATCGTGGACGCCGCTCACGACGAGAAGGCGATCACCGACGCGGTCGACGGCCGGAACGTCGTCGCCGTGGTGTGCACGCACGGGCACAACGACCATGTCACCGTCGCACCGGCGCTCGCCGCGAACCTCCACGCGCCGGTGCTGCTGCACCCCGGCGACCAGGAGCTGTGGGAGATGACGCACCCGGACGAGAAGTTCTGGCCGGTGCGGGACGGAGAACGGATCGCGGTCGCGGGCACGGAGCTGCGGGTCGTCCACACTCCGGGGCATTCGCCCGGCTCGGTGTGCCTGTACTTGCCCGAGGCAGGCGCGTTGTTCTCGGGCGACACCTTGTTCTCCGGCGGTCCGGGGGCCACCGGACGGTCCTTTTCGGACTTCCCGACGATCGTCTCGTCGATCCGGGACAGGCTGCTCGAACTTCCCGCCGCCACGAAGGTGCACACCGGACACGGCGACGCCACCACGATCGGCGACGAGGCGCCGCACTTGTCGGAATGGATCGCCCGCGGGCACTGAGGACAGCGGAAGGCCGGGCCGGTGAAGGCCCGGCCTTCCGCTGTCCTCAGGGGGCCGCGAGGCGGTCGAGCGGCGCCCCGGGGTCGGCGAGGCGGTCCGGGTCGATCGGACGGCGGGAGCGGATGAGCGCTTTGACCGGCTCAGTGACTTCCCAGATGTTGACGTTCATCCCGGCGACGACCCGGTTGTCCTTGAGCCAGAAGGCGATGAACTCGAGGCCGGGCACGTCGCCGCGGAAGACGACGCGGTCGTAGCCGTCGATCGTGCCGAGGAACTCCATGCCCAGGTCGTATTGGTCGGTGTAGAAGTACGGCAGTTCGTCGTAGACGTCGTTCTTGCCGAGCATGCCCGCGGCGGCGACCGCGGGCTGGTTGAGCGCGTTCGCCCAGTGCTCGACGCGCACGTGGCGGCCCAGGTGCGGATGGTAGGCGTTGGCGACGTCCCCGGCGGCGAAAATGTCCGGGTCGCTGGTGCGCAGGCTCGCGTCCACCAGCACGCCGTTGCCGGCTCGCAGCCCGCAGGCGCGCGCGATGCCGGTGTTGGGCTGAGCGCCGATCCCGGCGACGACCGCGTCGGCCTCGAGGACGGTGCCGTCGGCGAGCTTGACGCGCTTGCCTCGCTCGACCCGGTCGACCTGGACGCCGAGGTGCAGATCGACACCGTGCCGCAGGTGCGATTCGGCGAAGACCGCGGCGACTTCGGGGCCGAGCGCGAGCAGCAGCGGCTGGGGGAGCGCTTCCACAACGGTCACGTCGAGCCCTGCGCGGCGGGCGGCGGCCGCGGTCTCCAGCCCGATCCAGCCGGCGCCGAGCACGACCAGGCTGCTCGCGGTCGTGAACAAACCCTTGAGCCAATCGGAATCTTCGAGGCGGCGCAGGTAGCGGACCCCGTTGGCGCCGGGGAGCGTGCGTGCGCTGGCACCGGTGGCCAGAAGCAGTTTCGCGTAGTCGAGGCCGGTGCCGTCGGAAAGCCGCACCTGGTGCGCCGCCCGGTCGATGCCGGTCGCGCGGACTCCGGGGCGCAGCTCGATGCGCTGTTCGGCGTACCAGGTCGCGTCGTGGACGTACAGGCTGTCGCGGGAGACGTTGCCCGCCAGATAGTCTTTCGACAGCGCCGGCCGTTCGTAGGGCAGGTGCTCCTCGTCTCCGACCAGGACTATCCGGCCGTCGAACCCCTTGTCCCGTAACGCTTCCGCCCCTTTTGCCCCAGCCAGTCCGGCTCCGATGACGACGAAGGTCGGCGAGGTCACAGATCAACTCCTTTGCGGTACACGCGAAAACGGGGCGGCCGGGCGGCCGCCCCGTCCCGGGTCAGCTCAGTACTGGCCGGCCCAGCGGCAGCGAGCGGCCGCCCGTCGCCGCGGACATCGCGCCGAGGAAGAGGTACACCCCGACCGCGGTGAACGCGAAGACGACATATCCGCCCACCGTGGTGAGACTCGCGGAGCCGTTCACGGTGCCGAACAGCACGAGTGCGAGCGCGAGGTCGATCAGCGCGAAGAGAAGGGTGAACGCGGCGGGCAGGCGCAGGCTGGCCAGTGTCAGCAGGACGATCATGACCAGCCAGGCGGTCAGGAACAGCCCCTGGGTGGACACCGCGGCGTCGGCGGGGATGCCGAACCAGTTGTGGGTCAGGCCGAGCACCAGCACCGCGTAGCTGAGCCAGAATCCGGCGAAGATGCCGAACACGGAGGCTACGGCGCTCTGGCCCTGTGCGGCGGCCCATACCGCGGCGACAAGCTGGCCGAGGCCGGTGGCGGGCAGGATGATCGCGATCGAGGCCCCGACGGCGCCGGCCGGGACGTAGCCGGTCAGCACCAGGCCGAGCGCGGTGGCGCCGACGATGAAGGTCGGCACGCCGATCAGAGCGGGATCGCCCTCGGGAATGGTGCGTGCGGGCGCTTCGGTGGCTTCGGCAGTCGTCATCGTGTACTCCTCGTTGAGTTGCGAATGATCCGCGGACGGGTTACCGGGTCGTGGGCCACAGGCGGGAAAGCTCCGGATGGTCGTCGTCGATCAGCCGGTTCGCCAGTGCGATCGCTTCTTTCGGGTCGATCTGGTCGAACGCGGGCTCGCCTTGGGCGAGCGCCTCGAAGACGGTCGCGAGTTCGACCGCCGCCTCCGGGGACAAGCTGGTGTCCCGCCGGCATTCCACGTAGCGCAGCCGCAGCACTCCGGCGGCCTGCAGCAGCAACGAGCCGTAAGTGCTGCCCGCGGCGGGGTTCTGGACTTCCACGCCGACTCCCTTCTGTTCCGATCGGGCGGGTGTGGTCAGGCGGTGAGGCGGCGGAGTTCGCGGGCCGCGGCGGCGGGATCGGGCGCGTTGTAGATCCCGCCCCCGACCACCGCCACCGCCGCGCCCGCCTCCTTCACCG
>NZ_JBAGKF010000007.1:0-437624 GCF_037034185.1 Amycolatopsis sp. VC5-11
ACCCACCATCAGCTGGCGGGTCTTGCGACGCTCGGCGAGAACAGGAGCAGGCAAACCCGGCATGCCCAACGCGACGGTCACTCGGACAGTCCTTTCTCGACAGTGCGGCGGGACGCCTCGGCAATGGCATCCGCGGTGAGTCCCAGCGCGGTCAGCAGCCGCGCCCGTTTGGCAGGTTCGAGGAACTGCTGGGGAATCCCCAGCCCGGTCACCGGAACATCCGAACCGGCGTCCTGAAGCGCTTGTGCCAGCAGGGTTCCCGGCCCGCCGGCGCGTCCGCAGTCCGCGGCCACCACGACCGCGCGGTGCGCCCGCGCCAGCGCGACCAGCGCGTCGGGCACCGGCTGGATCCAGCGCGGATCCGCCACGGTCGCGCCGATGCCCATCTCGGCCAGCCGCGCCCCGGCCGCCACCGCGGGCCCGGCGAGCGGGCCGATGCCGACCACCAGCACGTCCTCCCGGACACCGCGGCTGAGCACGTCGACCGGCCCGTGCCGTTCGATCGCCTCGATGTCCGGACCCACCGCGCCCTTCGGGAACCGCACGACGGTCGGCGCGTCCGCCACTTCGATCGCCTCCCGCAGTTGGGTGCGCAGCTGCGCGGCGTCCCGCGGAGCGGCCACCCGGAGACCGGGAACCGCTTGCAGCAGCGAAAGATCCCACATGCCGTTGTGGCTCGGCCCGTCGTCGCCGGTCAGCCCCGCGCGGTCCAGCACGAAAGTCACGCCGGCGCCGTGCAGGGCGACGTCCATCAGCACCTGGTCGAAACAGCGGTTCAGGAACGTGGCGTACACCGCCACTACGGGATGCAGGCCGCCGTAAGCCAGCCCGGCCGCGGCCGCCGCCGCGTGCTGCTCCGCGATCCCGACGTCGAAGCACCGGCCGGGGTACTGCTCGGCGAACGGAGCGAGCCCAGTCGGGCCTCGCATGGCCGCCGTGATGGCGACGACGTCCTCGCGTTCGTTGCCCACCTTGATCATTTCGTCGCTGAACACCGAGGTCCACGACGGCGGCCCGGCGGGGGCCGTCCCGGTACCGGGGTCGAACGGGCCGATCGCGTGGTGCCGGTCGACCGGGTCCTTTTCGGACGGTGCGTACCCGGCGCCCTTGCGGGTCACGCAATGCACCACCACCGGCCGGTTCCGGGCGCGGGCGTCCCGCAGCGCGGTTTCCAGCGCGGTGATGTCGTGCCCGTCCACCGGGCCGAGATAGTCCATGCCCAGCGCGGAGAAAACGCCGCCGTCGCCGGGATCGCGCCGCAGCGCCGCGAGATGACGGCCGAGCCCGCCGACGGTCGGGTCGTACGCGCGGCCGTTGTCGTTCAGCACCAACACCACCGGCCGCTGCGCACCGGCGATGTTGTTGAGCGCTTCCCAGGCCATGCCTCCGGTCAGCGCGCCGTCGCCGACCACGGCTACCACCGCGCGATCGGAGACCTGCCGCACCTCGTAGGCCCTGGCGAGCCCGTCCGCCCAGGAAAGCGCGGCCGACGCGTGGGAATTCTCGATGACATCGTGGCCGGATTCGCGGCGGCTCGGATAGCCGGACAGCCCGCCCTCGCCCCGCAGCCCGGCGAACCCGTCCTGGCGGCCGGTGAGGATTTTGTGCACGTAGCACTGGTGCCCGACGTCCCACAGCAGCGTGTCGCACGGCGAATCGAAAACCCGGTGCAGGGCGAGGGTGAGCTCGACGACCCCGAGATTGGGCCCGAGGTGCCCGCCGGTCCGGGCGACCGCGGAGACCAGGAACCCGCGGATTTCTTCGGCGAGCGCGCCGAGTTCCGTTCCGGACAGCCCGTCGAGATCGCGCGGTCCCCGAATTCTCTCCAGCAAAGCCATGCGTCGTCCTCCTCGAGACGACCGGCAACGTACGGCGCCTTCCGGGCGGGCGACAAGGCGCCGGAGAGTGCCGCTCAACGTTTCCGCAACACCGTTCCGGCCGCGCTGTTGAAGCCTTGTTGACCCCGTATTGAGGACGGGCCCGGGGCCTTGTCCGCGGGCGCGCGGGCTCCCTACCGTCGGCAGGCACGGGGGAAATCGTCGGAATGGGACGGTCATGGAAAGCACATACAGCACCGGGAAACGGGATTTCGGCACGGCCATCCTGGACCGTTCCGACCGCATCGATCACCTGGTTTCGCTGGTCGGAAAACAACTCGAGAACAGCTGGGACGCCGAGGGCGCGCAGCTCGCCCGGATCTGCCACTACGCGTTGGTGCCCGGCGGGAAACTGTTCCGGCCGCTGCTGCTGCTCGAATCGGCGGGCGCGGTCGGCGCGGACGTCGAACAGGTGGTGCCCGCGGCGGCCGGCGCGGAAGCGGGCCACGTGGCGAGCCTGATCCACGACGACATCATCGACGGCGACGCGATGCGCCGCGGCCGCCCGTCGGTGCACGCCGCCTACGGCCGCGACGACGCGATCGTGGCCGGGGACGCGCTGATCTTCTATTTGTTCGCCGCGCTCGGCGAATGCGGCGAACGCGGGGTGCCGGACGAACGCGTCGCGCGCGCGATGACCGCGGTGGCCGCGGCCGGGATCGACCTGTGCCGCGGGCAGAGCATGGAAGCCGAACTGTGCGAGGGCTACGTCTGCGACGTTCCGTCCTATTTGGAAATGATCCGGCTGAAGACTTCGGCGTTGTTCCGCGCGGCCTGCGCCAGCGGCGCGATCCTCGGCGGCGGGCCGCCGGAATGGTGCACCGCGCTCGCCGGCTACGGCGAACTTCTCGGCTCGGCCTTCCAGATCCACGACGACCTGCTCGCCTACACGAGCGACGGCGACGCCATGGGCAAAGCCGTCACCAGCGACATCGCCAACCAGCGGCTGACCCTGCCGTTCCTGCTCGCGCGCGAACTCGGCGGCGAGGCGGTGTCCGCGGAACTCGACCGCCAGCTGCGCGGCACCGGCGACCCGGCCGCGCGCCTGGCCGCGGTTTCCGCACTGGTGCGCGAAGCGGGCGGGGTCGACGCGGCTGCCGACGCCGCCCGCGGATATGCCGTGCGCGCAACCGAAGTCCTCGAGGTGCTGCCCAGCACGCCGAGCAAGGAAACGCTGTCCTACTTCGCACAGGCGACTGTGAACCGATGCGGCTGAAAGAGATCCTCTTCGCGCACGTCGAAACGTGGCGGCCGTACACCGCTTGTTACGTCGGCCTCGTGGGATTGGCCGGTGCCGCACTGGCCGATCCGGCCGCGTCGCCGCTGCGGTTGCTGTGCGCCTGGGCGGTGCCGACGATCGGCTGGCTGGCCGGGCTGTACGGCGGCGACTACTTCGACCGGAACCTGGACGCGTCCGCGAAACCGCATCGGCCCATCCCGTCCGGCCGGATGCGCCCCGGCACCGCGCTGGGCATGCTGATCGGGCTCACCGCCGCCGGCGGGATCATCGGGCTCGCGGTGAACTGGCGGACGATCGGCCTCGTCCTTGTCGCCTTGCTGCTCGGCATCGCGTACAGCAGCTTCTTCAAAGGCCGCGGATTGGCCGGAAACGCGGTGCGCGGCCTCATTTCGGCGTTCGCGTGCCTGTTCGGGGCGATGACCGTAGCCGACCTCCCTCCGGCTACGGTCATCCCTCTGGCAGCTGCGTTCTGGTTGCACGACACGGGATCCAACCTGGTCGGCGCCCTGCGCGACGTGGACGGCGACCGCGAAGGCGGCTACGCGACCCTGCCGGTCCGCCACGGGCTGACCGTCGGTGTGCGGGTGGCCACCGGCACGGTCCTGGTCGCTTATCTGTGCGCGGTCGCGCAGTTCGTGGTTTCGTCCGCGGCTTTCGCCGCACTCGTCGTGTTCGCCTTGTCCGCCATAGCCGCGGTGGCCGCCCTCGCTCCATTGTGGACTCAGGAAGTGACCCGCCTGCGGGCTTATCGGGCGCATACCGTGCTGGTGCTCGAACGGGTCCTGCTGGCAGGCGCGTTCGTGACGCTGGGCTGCGGTCTCGCGGTCGGCGTCCCGATTACCGCGGTCGCGCTGGGCTGTGCGTGGGGGAGTCAGCGGCTCCTGCGTGCCCGGCACGAACTGGGCAATGACAAGTCCACTGTGGATGCCGAAGCGGTTCTGTCCTTCGTGGACCAGCAGCTGGCCGGACTGGCCGCCTGCGAAACTGGATTGCGGGCGCTGAACGGCTGGGCGCGGCTGATCGAGGTGCGACTGTCCGAACCGGACCTGGTGATTGTCTTGTGCACCGCGGACAACGCCGTACGACGGCTCTTCGCCGACGAGCCCGAGCCGGAACTGCCCCGGCTGACGATCACCACCACCGGCACGGTCTTCGCGGCGATCTTCCTGGACGGAACCAGCAATCCCCGCCGCGCCTACCTGACCCGCGCGTTGCGGATGGACGCGCCCGCCCGCGACATGATGCTGCTCAACCAGCTGTTCAACGAATTCCGCGGACCGCGCGGCCGAGCCACCGCCGTGCCGCGCGAACCGCTGCGCACCGGTCAGCTGCCGGAGCGAGTGGTCGTCAGCGACACCACGCTGCGCGACGGCGAGCAGATGCCCGGGGTGGCGTTCCGCCCGGACCAGAAACTGGAACTGGCCCGGCGGCTGGCGGCGTTGGGCGTGCCGATGATCGAAGCGGGCTTCCCGGTGGTGTCGGAAGACGAGAGCGCCGCGATCCGCGCCATCGTGGCCGCCGAACTGGACACCGTCGTCCAGGTGATTGCCCGCCCCGCCGACGCGGACGTGGACGCCGCGCTGCACACCGGCGCGCACAGCGTCGCGGTCTTCATCGGCACGTCCGAATCGCACTTGCGGCACAAACTGCGCATTGACGTGGACGAGCTGAAGCGTCGGGTGGACCGCGCGGTGCGGCGGGTCAAGGCGGCCGGACGGCAGGCGGTATTCGCCGCCGAAGACGCCACCCGCACCGACCCGGACGTCCTCGCCGCGGTGTACGAGGCAGCCGCGGACGCCGGTGCGGATGCCCTGGGCCTCGCGGACACCGCCGGGATCGCGCAGCCGTGGACGATGCGCGCGCTGGTGGAACGGGTCGGCGAGAGCTGCCCGTTGCCGCTGGCCGTGCACTGTCACAACGACCTCGGCCTGGCCACCGCGAACTCGCTCGCGGGTTTGCTCGGCGGCGCGTCCGGGGTGCAGTGTTCGGTGCTGGGCATCGGTGAACGGGCCGGGAACGCTCCGCTGGAACAGGTCGTCATGGCACTGGAAGCCGCGATGGGGCACTCGACCGGCCTCGACCTCCCGCTGCTGGAACCGCTGGCGCGGCACGTCGCTGGGCTCATCGGCGATCGCGTGCCCGCGTACGCTCCCGTCGTCGGCGCGCACGCGTTCGTGCACGAAAGCGGCCTCCACGTGGACGGGATCTCCCGCGACCCCAGCACTTACGAGCCGTACCCGCCGGAACTGGTGGGCAGGCAGCGCCGGATCGTGCTGGGCAAGCACTCCGGCCGCTCGGCCGTGACAGCCGTCGCCGCCGAACGCGGCCTGACGGTCGAACCCGCGGACATCGACGCGGTGCTGACAGAACTCAAACGCGGCGCGGTAGGCACGGACCGGGTAGCCGAACTGCTGACCCGCGCCCGCCCCGTTGCCTGAGGCACCGCAGCCACGCCGCTGATGCGAGTACGTGAGGGGAACCCTGACGGAATCAGATTCCGTCAGGGTTCCCCTCACGTACGTTCACCGAGAGCGAGGCCGCTTACCGCATCTGCTGAGAAAACCCCAATGTGGCATTGGGTGCATCTCACGCACCGAACGCCACATTGGGTGCATCTGACGCACCCAATGCCACACTGGGGTGCACCGTGCGGTCCCGGACATTCCTTGCCAGGGCGCGACACCCTGACTGCCATCCGTCTCAGCCAGCGTGCCCGACCCGGTCGGAAGCCTGGTCCTTCTTGGCGTTCTTCTTCGGCGACAGGCTCAGGTTGAGCCCCATCCGGCGGGCGCGGGGGAGGACCACCGAGGCCTCGCCGAGGAAGGTCAGGCCGAGCAGGATGCCCACCATGTCGGTGCCGCCCGCGATGTCCGCGTGCCAGTGCTGGGCCAGCAGAACCATGCCGACGCGCAGCGGGATCAGCGAAAGCCAGATCGTCACGGTGAGCCAGTTGTACTTCTGGTGCGGGAGGCCGTCGTGCTCGTAGAGCCGGATGGTGGCGCCGCGGCCGAGGCCCTCGCCGTACGCCGCGAGCACGAAGACGCCCAGCAGTTCCCAGTCCAGCGCGGTCGCCTTCGTGACGTCGCCGGCGGCCATGTAGATGCCGACGGCGAAGCAGACCACCGGAAGGACCAGCAGCCGTTTCGTGGACATCGGCGTGCCGCGCAGCCGGCGGATGATCGACCAGACGATGTAGGCGCCGCCGGCCACGAGGGCCACGATGTTCGAGATTTCGTCCAACGTCTTCCACATCGCGCAATCCGTTCCTCGGGGTCGGCCCCACGGTAGGCAGCGCACCCCCGGGCGGGCATCCACCCGGGGGTGCAAAGGAGGGTGGAATCCTGGGGCCGACCGGCCCGCTTCACCAGCTGACGGCGAGTTCGGTCACCCCGCCGGTCACCGATTCGGCCCGGCGCCGCGGCGCGTCCCCGTCCGCGGCGAGGTGCAGTCCGGGGAACCGTTTCGCCAGCGCGCCGAACACCGCTCGCAGCTCGATCCGGGCGAGCGTGTTGCCCACGCAGTACCGCATCCCGTGCCCGAAACCGAGGTGCGGATTGGGCGAGCGGGTGATGTCGAACTCGTCCGGCCGCTCGAACACCCGCGGATCCCGGTTCGCGGCGTGGTAGGCGAGCAGCACCGCGTCGCCGGAGGGGATGGTCGTGTCGCCCGCCGTCAGGTCTTCGGCCGCGTATCGGACCGAGCCTCCGGTGTCCTGGATGTTCGTCACGACCATCCGCAGGACTTCTTCCACCGCACCGGTGACCAGCCCGGGGTCGGCGGTCAGCTTCGCCCACTGCGCGGGGTTGCGGATGAACAGCACGGTGCCGAGGTCGATCCGGCTCATCGTGGTCTCGTATCCGGCGAACAGCAGCGCGGCCGCGAGCCGGGCCGCCTCCGGCAGTTCCACTCCGCCCGCCGCGGCCAGGTCGGAGAAGACGTCCTCGCTCGGTTCGCGCTTCTTCCGTTCCAGCAGTTCGGCCATGTAGACGCCGAACTCGATCTGCGCCGCGCGGCCCGCCTCCGGATCGCCGGTGCCCGAAAGCCGCGACGTCCAGGACCGGAACAGCTCGTAATCGTCGTACGGCGCCCCGACCAGCGTGCAGATGACCATCGCGGGCAGCCGCTGGGACAGCCCGGCGTGCAGGTCGGCGGGCGGTCCGGGGAGTTCGTCGAGCAGCGCGTCGACCCGTTCCTCGACGCTTTCCTGAAGCGCCAGCATCCGCTTCGCGGAAAACGCGGGCGTGAGCAGCTTGCGCATCCGGGTGTGCCGCTCCAGTTCGCCGTCGAACTCCTCGGTCGGACCGCCCTGCACCACCGAATCGTTGATCCGCGCCGCCGATTCCGGCGTGCGGTGGCCGCGCCGCAGCACCGGGCTGGAGGCCAGGTCCCGCACGAGGTCGTACCCGCAGACCAGCCAGGCCTCGTCCCCGGCGGGCGTGCGGACCTTCGTCAGCGGCTCGTCCTCGAGCAGGCGGTAGTACTGCGGGGCCAGCCGGGACAGGTCCTCGCTCGGCGGAAACGGCAATTCGTACACGGAACCTCCCGATGGCCCACCGCGGTGGGAACTGCGGACGGAGCCGGAACCCGGCCCCGTGCTCCCTCCTACCAGCCGGTCCGCCCGGCGCACAGCCGTCGCCGCCGGAGCGTCCACACCGGCTCAACGCCGCCCCAATCACCGCGCCGTACGGTCGGTTCGTCCAATCGTGGCGCGGGGTCCGGCCCTGCGCCGGGGAAGGAGCGACCCGGTGAATCCGTGCCCCCTGTACGTCGCGGGCGTCGGCGCCTGCCTGCCCGACCGGGAGACGGCCGAGGAAGCCGTCGCGGCGAACCGGTACGACGTCGAGTCGGCACAGACGGACGGCGTCCGCTCCGCGTGCGTCGAGACCGAGCGGTACCCGGCGGAAATGGCCGCGATCGCCGGACGGGGCGCGCTGGCCATGGCGTCCGCCCGCGACTTCGGCACGGTCCGCGCGGTGTTCCACTCCTACGTCGACTACCAGGGCGCGCACTACTGGCAGGCCGCCCCGTACGTCGCCCTGCACACGGTCGGCCGCGACGTCCCGTCGTTCGACGTGGTCCAGGAATGCAACGGCGCGATGGGCGCGCTCGAACTGGGCCGCCGGTTCGTGACCGGCCCCGACGACGCCGTGCTCGTCACCACCGGCGACCGTTTCGACAGCCCGTGGGTCCGCCGCTGGTACGGCGACCAGTCGGTGCTCGCCGACGGCGGGAGCGCGCTGCTGCTGAGCGGTTCCGGCGGATTCGCCCGGATCCTGTCGCTCTCGACGATGGCCGACAACTCCCTCGAAGGCGAGGCCCGCGGCGGCGGATTCGCCGGGGCACAGCAGCCGCCGGTCGACTTCGACGCGATGCGCAAACAGTTCCACGCCAAGGACTTGCCGATGCTGGAGCACTACGGCCGGATGGCCGCGCTGTTCGGCGCCTCCCTGCACCGCGTCCTCGACGAAGCAGGCATCACCGCGGCGGATCTGGCGTTCGCCGTCCCGGTGGTGACCACCGCCGCCCGCGCCGCCGACATCGCCGACCGTTTCCTCGGCATCCCGCTGGAGCGCACCAACTGGGAATTCGGCCGCACCACCGGCCATCTCGGCACCGGCGACCAGTTCGCCGGCCTGCACCACCTGGTCAGCACCGGCCGGGCCCGCAAAGGCGACCGCATCCTGCTCCTCGGCGGCGGGACCGGCTACACCATCACCTCGGCGGTCCTGGAGATGCTGGAAGACAGCCCGGACCCCGAACGGAACTGACCATGCCCGACGAGTCCCGGCTGTCGGACGCGAGCTGTCGAGAGGAGACGGGCGGTCTGGGCGAGCGGGTCCGTGCGGCCGGTCGGACTCGTCCGGCTGCCGGAAGCCGCCCGGACGACCGAATCCGCTCGGCTGCTCCGGTTCACGTGTCTGATCTGGCCCGCTCGGTTGAGCCGACCCGCCTGGCCGGACCGTCCGGCCGGACCGACCCGGTCGGCGCAGGGCTGACCGCGCTTCCCCTCCTCTACTCCCGCTGCGAGGCCGCGCTGCAGCCCGGACGGACCGGCGGCGCGGTGCGCGAACACCCCGCCCGCCGGGGGACCGGGCTGCCGTTCCGGGAGGCCGCCTTCGACGCCCGGTCGCGGATCCTCGGCGTCCTGGCCTCCTGGGCGGGACTGGTGGCCGCCGAACGACAGGTCGCGGCACCGCGGCGGACCGTGCCGGAGCTGGTGCGTTTCCTCGCCGCGCACCGGGACTGGCTGGCCGCGCACCCCAGCGGCGCGGACTTCCTCGACGAGCTCTCCGACCTCATCTCCTCCGCGACCGCCGCCCTGGACGACCCGCGCCCCGCCGTCCCGGTCGGGAACTGCCCGGTCGGCGGCTGCCGCGCCCCGGTGCACCTGCGGCCCGCCACCGCCACAGTCGCCTGCGAAGCCGGGCACGACCTGCCCCCGGCGGACTGGCTCGACGTCCGCACCCGCGAACAAAACCGGCGGCGCACCGTGCCCACCAAGGAAGCCGCGCTCGCCGCCGGAGTGCCCGAGGCGACCGTCCGGCAGTGGGCGCGCCGGGGCAAACTGACCCGCTACGGCTCCGCCCGCCGCGCGGAGTACTGCCTGGACGAACTCACCGCCCTCCGCACCGGCGAGGCCCGCCCGCACGCCGGTTGACCGTCGAAGCCAGGATGCGCACCCGCCCGGATCTGCGACGATGGGGACGATCGTGTCGAAGACGGGAGCGTTGATGGACGAGTCGAGCCGCCGGGATGTGTGGCGCCCGGGCCAGGACTGCCAGGCGGTGGCCACGGCCCGCGCGCTGGGCCAGGACGTGGACAAGATCCACGGGGACGCATGGGGCGTCGTGGGCACGTTGGGCGACAGCGTCTGCTACGTCGGCGTCTCGGACAAAGTCGAGGCGATCCACGAAGCGCTGGCGCGCCGGATCCGCGAGCGCGACCTGCCCGTCCGGCTGCTGGCCCCGAACTACTCGGGCGGGATCTCGGACGGCCAGCGCAACGGCACGCCGCAGATGCGGTACTCGCTGATCGGCCGCGAGACGACGAACGACGGGCTGTCGCTGCATTTCGAGGGCAGCGAGATCCGGGGAACCGTCGCCGTGGTGGCGTGCGACAAGCCCCCGGTCGGGGCGACGGCGGCGATCCTGGAGCGCGACGTGCCCGCGGTCGTGCTCTCCGACGGGTCCATCCGGCCGGGCACGGACCCCGAAACCGGGGAGCGGATCGACCTGGTCAGCTGCTTCCAGGTCGCCGGGGACCCGGACGCGGCCAAACGCGAGCGGTGGGCGCGCAACGCGTGTCCCGGGCACGGCAGCTGCGGCGGGATCTTCACCTACAACACGATGCAGTCGTTCATCGCCGTGCTGGGGCTGGAGCCGCTGCACATGGTGTCGCCGGCGTCCGAGGATCCGCGGCGGACCGGGGAATTCCCCGAACAGATCGTGGACTGCCTGGAAATCATGACGCAGCGGGGGATCACGCCGCGGCAGCTGGCCACCTCGGCGGCGTTCCGCAACGCCGCGGTCGTGGCGATCGCGCTGGGCGGCTCGACGAACGTGGTCCTGCACGCGCCGGAGATCGCCCGCGCGGCCGGCCTCGACTTCTGGTCGGAGGTCATGACGCAGCAGGAGTTCAACCGGCTCTCCCGGAGCGTCCCGGTGCTCGTCGACGCCCGCCCGTTCGGGCAGTACAGCATGGTGGACATCGACGCCGCCGGCGGCCTGCAGGCGGTGGTGGCGGAACTGCTCCGGCACGACCTGCTCGACGGCTCCGCGCTGACCTGCACCGGCGAGACGCTCGGCGAGCAGGTCGAACGGCTCGCCCCGCCCGCCCCGGACAGCGAGGTGATCTTCCCCGTCGCCGAGCCGTTCAAGCCGACCGGCGGCCTGCGGCTGCTCTCAGGCAACCTCGCCCCCGAGGGCGGCGCGGTGATCAAGCTGGCCGGGGTCGAGACCGGCGTCGTCGACGGCCGGTTCGAGGGACGGGCGCGCGTTTTCGACAGCGAGCAGGCCCTGCTGCGGGCACTCGTCGAGACGCCGGACGAATTCGCGGACCGGGACATGGTCGTCATCCGCTACGAAGGCCCGAGGGGCGCTCCGGGCATGCCCGAAATGCTCGACCCGACCTCCCGCATCACCGCGCTGTGCCGGAGGAAAGGCATCTCCGTCGCGCTGATGACCGACGCGCGGTTCTCCGGAGGATCGGTCGGACTGGTCATCGGGCACGTCGGCCCGGAGGCCGCGCTCGGCGGCCCCATCGCCCTCGTCGAAGACGGCGACACGATCACCGTCGACCTGAACACCGACACCCTCGAGTGCGCCGAACTGGCCGACCCCGCCGTCCACCAGGCTCGCCTGGCGAAGTGGCACCAGGCCGCCGAAGCGAACGGTGGCGTCCACCCGCTGGTCCGCCCGGTGACGTCCCGCCTGCTGCGCCGCATGCGCGCCCTCGCCGCCTCCGCGATCGAGGGCGCGGGGATGTCGGAGGTCTCTTCCTGACCGATCGTTCGTCCACTGTGGACAGCGAGCGGAGTGCTCGATCCGGGGAAAGCGAAGGCCTCCTTGCCCGCAACGGCAAGGAGGCCTTCATCAGTCCACTATGGACTTACCACCACGGCGTCACCGGCATTTCAGGACGCCGTCGGAGATCGCCACTCCGCCGACCGTGCCGTTGGCAGCGGGAGTGAACACGAACCGCCAGCCCGGCTTCTCCGCGATGGGCATCTCGAACCGCCCGGCCTCGGCGAGCTTCAGGCCGCGCGCGTCGTACGCCTTGTGCAGGTCCGCCAGCGACGAGCCGATGCCGATGCCCTCCGCGGTCTTGGCGTCGGGCGGCGCGCCCAGCTCGTGCACGCCGTTCTTGCCGAACGACGCGCCACCGGCCGCGGCGAACGCCTTGTCGCGCTCTTCCCGCTTGCCCGCCAGTTCGGCGCTCGCCATCGCGGAGTCGGCCGCCAGCTGGGCCGCTTCCGCGTCCTTGGCGGCTGCTTTCGCCAATTCCGCGGCGGACTTGCCGGTGTTCTCCTTCGAGTCCCGGTCCGCCGCGTCGGACTTGGCGTAGAGCTCGTCGGCCTTCTTCTGCGCCGCGGCCTCGGCCGCGAGTCTGGCCTGGTCCGGCGCGGGGCCGCCCTGCCAGCTCAGGACCGTGCAGCCGTCCAGCATGGAGACCGGCGCGTTGGCGAGCTTCCCGGTGGCGAGCGCCGCCTCCTTGGCCATCCCCGGCGCGATGCCGCGGTAACCGCCCGCGCCGAAAACCTCGGCGTGCGCGGCAGCGGTTTCCGCCGGAGCAGCCGCGGTCCCCGACGAACACGCCGCCAGCCCGCTGACGGCGGCGACCGCCACGACCGCACGGCCTGCGGACAGGACAAAACCCTTGTGCATCTGATTCCCCTCGTACGGACCCAATCCTGCGGGTCGTCGTTCCCGGTGCACCGAGATATCCGACAACCTACCGGAACCGGACGAGGCCTCCCATCGATTACCGGACGGCGCGACGGGCAGGTGTGATCGCCGCGACACGGCTGGGTTGCCGCGGCAGCGAGACCGCTATGGGATCTCGCCTTCGCGAAAACGCGCATCCGCAGATGCGTTTCGCGTTTCAGGAACTTTCGGCATTGCGCCTAGGTCAAGTTCCGTTTCTGTCGATTCGGTGCAGTGGCTCCGAATGCGTCAGCCGCGGGCCTTGGATAAATCAGAAACCTAGCGAAATTATTGCCGCACGAAGAACAGAGCGAAAAGGGCCGCCTGGTTTCCCGGCGCACCTAATGCGGTTGCCGATGGTCACCCGATCGTGGTGGTCTGATGCGGTGATCGACATCGAGTGGGAGCATCCGCTGCACCAACGCGGCGTTGCCTCGGGCGTGGCCGTGACGAGCGGTCACGTCATCGTCCACGAGCGCAGCACCAGGCTGGTGAGCCTCGACCCGGCCGACGGTGCTGTGCGGTGGGATGTTCCGATCGGCACCTGGCCGCGGGCGGTTGCCGTCGTCGGTGATCGGTGCCTGGTGATCCCGCAGAACAACCCCCGATTGTCCTGTTTGGACCTCGCGACCGGGCGCGAGATCTGGACCGCGCACGTCCCCGCAACCCCCGGACATCTGGTCGTTTCGGCGAACGTCGTGCTCGTCGGCGGCTGGCGCGGGTACACGCCGCTCCGCGCGTTCGATCTCGCGACGGGGCGGCTCCGCTGGGAAACCGAGCAGCGAATCCGCACCGTGCTGCCCGTGCCCGCCGGTGACGGCTTCCTGATCGGCGTACCGGGCGACATCCGGGGGCGCTTGATCGATCGGCACGACGGCCGGGTACGGGCCGCATGGCGGCTTCCGCAGCCGCTCGTGGACAACGACGCTGGATCCAGCATCGCGGAGGTCGGGCCCGGCCGTTTTCTGCTGCGTTGCGGCCGACGTGCCCTGGCTGAAATCGACCTGTCGTCCGACACTGCCCGCGAGTTCGTCCAGGCCGAGACTGACCTTGTGGCTGCGGCGCCGGAACAAGCCGGAGGATTGCTGTGGCTGCCTGAACCTCGCGGCTACACGGTCGTGGACCCTGCCGCGGGCCGCCTGCTGTGGCGGGTCGATGTCGGGGAGCGACTCGTCGGCCAGGTGTTCCCGACCGCCGACGGCTTCCTGATCGCCGGCACCTCCGGCGTGCTGTTCCACCTGACTTCCGACGGACGGCTCGCCAATCGCACCCGCGTGGCCCGGCGGATCTGGGCGCTGCGCAGCGCCGCACCCGATCGGCTGTTCGCGGTAGCCAAGGGCAGCCTGATCGCCATCGCGGTCAGGAACAGCGCGTGTTCATAGAAAGCGCGCGCCGCCCTCCAGTTCGAGCAGTTGGCGATCGGACGACTGGAAGATCAACACGTTGTTGATGTTCACCGTCCACTCGTTGACGAACCTGTCCGGGTGAAAATACGGCAGCCGGATCTCCTGCATCCGCGCGGCGAGCATGCCGCTGGCGACCCCGGTGAACGCGGGCTGGCCGGGCATCACCTCGAGCAGCACCTCGTCCGCCAGGACCAGCCCGGGCCGCAACGAGACGATCAGGGACGGCGACACGGGAAAGTCCGACCGGACAAGCACTTCCACCTCGAAGCCGGGCGGCCGCGCCGTCGCTGCGTACTCCGGCGGCGAGTCGTGCGCGAGCTTGGCAGCGACCACGGCGGCGGACGCAGCACTAGGAGGTTGCGGCTGGCCCGGAACCGGGCGGAGGTCGCCGAAATCGACCGTCAACGGACCGAACCGCAGCGGGCCGGGCTCGATCGGCCGGACGACCACCTGTGCGGTGCTGGCCAGTCGCTCGTCGTCTTCGTACCCCGCGGGCAGGAGCAGGTCGACGTCGGTTTCCGGCCCGAGGTCCTGGCCGAGCCCGCGCGCGAGGGCCTCGGATTCGGCAAGCAGGTTGAGAGCGAGATCCACGACGTCGTCGACCGCGTCGACGAGGTCGCTGCCCAGTTCGTCGATCCGCTCCTCGCGCCGGCCCCGCAGGCCCAGCCGGCTCGACCGCGGGAGTTGCGCCCGAGCCTTCTCGTAGGCCTTCGGCCCGAAGAGCGGGAGCGCCTCGGTCAGCGCCCGGAACGCCGCCTCGTTCAACGTGTCGAGAGCCGCGGGCACGGCGTCGGGGCGGCCTGCGGAGAGGGAGCACAGCGCCACGTACCGCTCGGCCACCGCGATCTGCAGCGGGGACTTGGCCGAGGCTGCCGCGGCGGCCTCGCGGAACAAGTCACGCGCGCGGGCTAGCTCGGCGGCCCGTGAGCGCGGCTCGGGCGCGGTGCTCGCGTCGCGCAACGCCCGCTGCCCGGCGCCCAACGCGACCGTGTACCGCTGGTCCAGCAACTCGTCCAGCTGACGGCCGATCCCGGCCATCTGCTCGCTGAGGCGGTCTTCGCTGGCCACGAGTTCGCCCAGCAGCTCCGAGGCCAGCCCGCTGAGCTCGTCGTTCCCGGTGAGCGCACGGATCAGCTGGGAAGCGCCGTACTTCGCGGCGATCGTGGCGATCGCGGTCAATGGCTCCACCTGGCTCACCTTAAGGCCAGGTCAGTGCGCGCAGGTCCGGATTGAGTCATCCGGGTCAGGCATCGGTCTCGGTCCGGCTGGCGTACTCGGCCAAGAGCGCTTCGAGCTGTTCGGTCATGAAGACGTAGTAGTCGCGCATCTGCCGCAGCCGGGCGCGTTGCTCGGCTGCCAGGTGTTTGCCGTGTTCTTGTGCGCTCTCGGCCAGTTCGAGCAGTTCGCGGGTCGCGTTCACCTGGTGCTGCAGGCAGCCCAGCCAGGCGTCGTCGCGCCAGCGGTAGACGAACTGGCGGCTGCCGGGCTTCTTGGTCCGCTCGACGACGCCGTTGACCATCAGCAGCCGCGTCATCTCGGACACGGAACCCTTGCTCGCGTCGAGCGCGTCCTGGAGTTCGCCGAGGGTCAGGGGTTTTTCGCTGAGCAGCAGCACGCCGCTGGTGCGGCCCGCCATCGGCGGCCAGCCCATCGCCCGGCCGATGCGCAGGCCGAAGTCCTCGACGAGCGCGTGCTCGGCGGACCGGTCGGGCAAGGTCATCGGCACCTCACGGTTGCTCAGGAAAAACTGAACGTTCACTCTTGACTGAACGTACGGCCGGGGATCATTCTAGCCGCCACGGAGACCGGCGAAGGGGCAGGCACATGGCGGACAGCGGCTGGGACCTCATCGTGGTCGGAGCCGGATCCTCGGGAGCGGCGCTGGCGGTCCGCTCGGCGGAGCGGGGCAAGCGGGTCCTGCTGCTCGAGGCCGGTCCGGACTACCGGTCCGCGGAGATGCCCGAAGCGTGGCGCTCGCCCAATCCCATCGTCGCCCTGCTGGACCCGGCCGCGGCCAAAGAGCTGGTGTGGTCGGGACTGGACTCCACGCGCACGGACAAACAGCCGCCGGCGCTGTACTGGCGCGGCCGGGGCGTGGGCGGCAGTTCGTCGATCAACGGGCAGATCGCGATCCGCCCGCCGATGGCGGATTTCGCTGATTGGGCGCTGCCCGGCTGGGGACCGGCCGACGTGCTGCCGTACTTCGCGAAGCTGGAGGACGACGAGGCTTTCGGCGACGAGCCCTACCACGGCCGCGGCGGCCCGACTCCGATTTACCGTATGCCGCAAGAGAAGTGGGGCGCGGTCGACGCCGCACTGCGCCGCTCGGCGATCGCCGCGGGCTACGGCTGGGCACCGGATGTGAACGCTCCGGGAGCCAGCGGCGTCTCGCCGTATCCGATCAATTCCCGCGCCGGGCGGCGGGTTTCGGTCAACGACGCCTACCTGGAACCCGCCCGGGCGCTGCCGAACCTGACCATCCGCGGCGACGCACTCGTGGACCAGGTGCTCTTCGACGGCAACCGCGCGATCGGCGTCCGGGCCGTCATCGGCGGGACGGCCACAACGGAGCTCGCCGACACGGTCGTGTTGAGCGCAGGCGCGATCCACACGCCGACGATCCTCCAGCGCTCCGGCGTGGGACCCGCGGGTCAGCTGCGGTCGCTCGGCATCGACGTCCGCGCGGACCTGCCGGTCGGCCGCGGCCTGCAGGACCATCCGATCGCGATGATCCAGCTCCCGCTGACCGAAGCGGCGGCGATCAAGACGCCGGACGACCGGCACACCAACGTCTGCGTCCGCTTCACCAGCGGCCCCGGCGCGCCCGAGGGCGACCTGATGTTCGTCTCGATGAACCAGAGCGTGCTCGCCATGGCGTTCGCGGACACCGGAGCCGGGGCCGGTTCGTACGGGGTGTGGCTCAACCAGAACTATTCGCGCGGCGAGGTCAGCCTGATCTCCACTGATCCGGACGCGCAACCGTTGGTGCGCCAGCGAATGCTCTCCGACGAACGCGACCTGCCGCGGCTGCGCGCCGGCGTTCGAGCACTGGTCGAACTAGCTTGCGCCGACGAGACCGCGCCGATCCTCAGCGGTTCGTTGGAGAGCGCGAACGAGGAGCTGTTCGCCGTGCTGGACAACGACAGTGAGCTAGACGACCACCTGCTCGCCACCGCAGGCGACTCGCAGCACGCCACCAGCACGTGCCGGATGGGCGACCCCGGACACCGCGACACCGTGGTCGATCCCGACTGCCGAGTACTCGGCTTCGACGGCCTGCACGTGGTCGACGCGTCGATCTTCCCTTTCGTTCCCCGGGCCAACACCAACCTGGCGTCGATCATGGCGGGCGAGCTGATGGCCGAACGACTCGACCGCTAAAAGATCCAGATTCCTCTCCGCTGAAACCCGGGTCCCGCTCCCAGCGACAAAAAAGAATTCCGAATCGAACAACCGCGCTGGATCGCGCAGTAGCAATGCCGCGAAAGGCGCGCTATGGTGCTGCTGGCTCGTGGGGGACTTTGCCTGGAGGGGAAAATGACCACACTGGACAACCGGCCGAAAACGGCATTGCTCGTGATCGACGTGCAGAACGCGGTCGTTTCCGGCGCGCACGCGCGGGACGAGGTCGTCGCGAACGTGGCGGAACTGGTGGCCAACGCCCGCGAACACGCGGTGCCGGTGGTGTGGGTGCAGCATTCCGACGAGCAGCTCGCCTCGGGGAGCGAGGAGTGGCAGATCGTGCCCGAACTCGCCCCCGCGGAGAGCGAGCGCCGGGTGGAGAAGAACTACGCGGATTCGTTCGAGGGCACCGCACTGGAAGAAGTGCTCTCGGATCTGTCGGTCGGCAAGCTCGTGGTAGCCGGCGCGCAAACCGACGAGTGCATCCGGGCCACGCTGCACACGGCGATCGTGAAAGGGTACGACGCGCTTCTGGTCGCCGACGCGCACACGACCGAGGACCATTCCGAATGGGGCGCCCCGCCGCCGGATCAGGTCATCGCGCACACGAACCTCTATTGGACCTACCACCGCGCGCCGGGTCGTTCGGCGGGCACGGTGCGGACGAAGGAAATGGACTTCGCCGCCATCGACTGAACCGTCTCCGCCCCGGGCCCACTGAGGAGGGTGGCTCGGGGTTGCTGCCGACGCCGCGCTTCACGCAGGTGTCGGGCTGATGCCCAGCCTGGCCGCGACTTCGGTCCGTTCAGCGTAAGGCTGATTGCACCAGTCGTGCGAGCGCAATTTCCTGGTTGATCAAGCGTGTCGATACGCGGTAACCGTCTCAAGTGGACAGTCGTCCACGCCGCCAGCCGGCTCGAGCGCATCCCGCCGCTGCGCCGTTCGGGCGCGCGCATTGCGCCAAACGTGAACCTACCTTCGTCGGTGTCGCGATTGCCCGGAACTGTTCGAGAATCACGAACCTCAGGTTGATCACGTTCCGTTTCCACAACGAGACGGTTGGAGGCTCATGATCCGGTCACCCGACGCCCGGGGGAGGAGATCCCTCCGCAGCTAGCCGAGTCCGGCACCGAATCCGGAAGCCCGGAGGCGGGCTTCCCCTGCGGTGCACGTCCTTTCTCTCCCGTTCCGCGCAGGAGGAAACACATGCGATCGACACGTTTCAGGCTGAGCGTCCTCGCCGTCGGCTCGTTCGGCACGCTGGCCCTCGCCATGACCACCGTGCCCGCCGCGTCCGCAGCGGCGACACCGGCCGCGGTCATGAGCAGTCTCGGCTCCGCCACCGGCGGGCACTACCTCGACGACAGCGGCGCCTCGGTCGTCACTGTGCTCAACAACGCCGACGCGGCCAAGGTGCGCGCTTCCGGCCTGAACGCGCAGGTGGTGAAGTACAGCCTGAGCCAACTCAGCACGGTGAAACAGCAACTGGACGCGACCGGCGGCGTGCCCAGCGCAGGCTGGGGCCTCGACCTCGCGCACAACCAGGTCGTCGTCGACGTCTACGACGCCACCCCGAAGGCACAGAAGGACGCGCTGCTCGAGACCGCCCGCCAGCACGGCGACATGGTCCGCGTCGAACACCATCCCGGTGCCATGTCGTTGTTCATCAAGGGCGGCGACAAGATCAGCAACGGCCAAGCGTCCTGCTCCAACGGATTCAACGTGGAGAAGGACGGCAAGAAGCTGCTCCTCTCCGCAGGCCACTGCGAAAAACTCGGCGGCGGCGGTCCGTGGAACGACGGCAAGACCGTCGACGCGGTGTTCCCCGACGAAGACAACATGCTCGTGGAGAACGCTTCGGGCGAAGGACCGAGCGAGATCAACGACGGCACCAAGATCACCGAATTCGCCGACGCGACGGTCGGCGAGGAGATGAAGCGCGCCGGGATCACCTCCGGCGTGACGTCGGGCAAGGTCACCAAGGTCGACTACACCTTCGAAGCCGAGGGCTACACGGTCTACCACGAGTTCTGCACGACCGCCCACTCCGACCACGGCGACTCCGGCGGCCCGGCCTACGACGGGAGCAAGGGTCTCGGCACTCTCTCCGGGGGAGACACGCAGACGTCGTGCTTCTTCCCGGCGACACTGTCGGCCAAGAGGTACGGGGTGACGCTGCCCCAGTCCTGATCCTCGGGTGCCGTGGGGAGGCTCTGGAGTCTCCCCACGGCATTTCCGTGAGTTTAAGGGCGATAAACGCGCTGCAGGCCGCAATTGCGAAGCGGCGGCGGCTACTTCCGTTGTTCGAGCCGGTAGCTGCCGTTGTTGCCGAGCACGAATCGTTCGAGGGGGTAATACGTGCGGTAGCAGCCGATTTTGAAGACGCAGAGCGCGATCTTCGCCTGTTTCACCAATGTCGCTTCGTAGTGCGCGGATCCGGGGTAGCTGAGCTGGTTCTGGATGAGGCCCTGGTAGTCGGCGACACCGCCGCCGTCTTCCTTGAGGTAGTCGTAGTGGCGGATGTTGCTGACGGTCTTGCCGTCGTAGCACCAGTCGACCCGCACGGCCCACTTCACCGCCGTGGCGTGGGTGGTGCTCGGGTAGCTGATGTAGCGATCCGCGAACGTGCAGCTGGTTTTGGCCGGGGCGGCGGACGCGGGCTGACCGGCGGATGCCGTGGCTGCCAACGCCACCGTCGCGGACGCCGCGAGGACTGCCTTTCGAAGCACCTGCACGACCAGCCTCATTCCTTTGTGGACACCGCGGGTGGTTGATCAACTTCACATAGTAAGAACCCGGGTGTGGAGGCGCAACGGACACGAACGGGTGGACAGGCCGCGTCTCGTCCGCGAATCGGGGAGCCCGCAGCTGCCGGAGTTCATTTCCTGAAGGAATGATTTCTGGAGTCGTGGTGCAAAAACACCCGACTCGCCAGAATCGCGCGCGTCAAAGACCGTGCTGCACCGGTCCCCAGGCAGCCACAGGAAGCCCATGCTCAGCAGCGAACTGAGCAGCCGCGAAGTCATCCAGCAGTTCGCCCCGATCGTCGACCAACCGGCACACCATCGCGACCGGATGATGCCCGGCCGCGGAAACAAGTTCGACCGCTCGCTCCCACACCCGCGGGCGGCCACTCGAAGCGCACCGCACAGGCAGCACGTGCCCAGGACGGATCAGATCGGCGGGCACCGTGCCCGGATCGGCGAGGACTCGCATCGTGCGGGCTCGGTCGCGGGCGGAGATGCCGGTTCCGGTATCGACCGCGTCGACGGCGACGGTGAAGGACGTTCCGCTGTCTTCCGAGGCGAGTACGGGCTGGTCAGGGATCCGCAGGCGGTCCAGCCAGGCGGACGGGGCGGCGGCGTGCAGCAGGCCGCTGGAGTACCGGATGGCGAAGTGCAGCAGTTCGGGCGTCGAGGACTGCGCGGGCAGGACGAGCACGGCTCCGTCGTCATCCTGCAGCACTGCGGGGCGGCCGGAGGCGAGGGCGAGATAAACAATGTCGGCTGGGGCCGGGAGGGTGCAGAGGTCGGTCATCGGGGGTTCCTTGCGGTGGTCAGGGTGCGGCGTCGCCGGTGCGCAGGCCTGCGAGGAGGGCGCGGCGGCTGGCTCGGACGTGCTCTCGCATGACCTGTTCGGCGCTGTCGCCGTCTTTCGACAGGATCAGTTCGAGGACGTGGTGGTGTTCGCGGTCGGACTGGTGCGGCCGGCCCGGTTGTTTGAGCGACGTGGTGACCAGGCGCGAGTAGGCGAGCTGGTTCATCAGGGTGCGGTAGTGCGCTTCGAGTTTGCGGTTGTCCGCGCCGACGATGATGAGGTCGTGGAATTCTTCGACGAGCTGTGCGTAGCGCGCCCGGTCGTCGGCGTCGACGGCCAGGTCGGCTTGGCGCAGATTCTCTTTCAGCTGGTCGATCTCGGGCACTTGGCCGCGCTGGGCGAGCAGGCGCGCCGCGGCTCCTTCGAGGAGTTCCTTCATCTCGAACAGTTCCGTGATTTCCCGGCGGGACGGTGCGGTGACGAAGGTGCCGACGCGCGGGCGGATCTCGACCAGGCCTTCGGTCTGCAGCTGTTTGAAGGTTTCCCGGACCGGGGTGCGGCTGACGCCGAATTCCTCGGCGAGCGCGAGTTCGGACAGGCTCATCCCGGGCGAGACCTCGCCGGCGATGATGCGCCGCCGGATCTCGGCGATCAGCCTGCCCTGGATGGAGCCGGTGCTCGTCCCGTTGACGCCAGCCATGGTGCCTGTCTCCCTTCGCCTGCCCCGCGTTCCGCTGCCGGTCTAGGCCAGCGGATCGAGGGCGCTTCCGTCGAAGAACCTACCTGCGCTGTACACCATCGACGGGATGTCGGCGGCCTCCGCGTGGACGACCCGGCAGATGAACACCGTGTGCGTGCTGGCCAGCAGCCGCTCGCGGATCTCGACCTCCATCCGTGCGGCGCTGCCCTCCAGCAGCGGGCTGCCGTGCGGGCCCGGCGTCCAGTCCAGGCCCGCGAACTTGTCGGCGGATTTCGTCGCGAACGTCTTGACGACGTCGAGCTGCCCGGCGGACAGGATGTTGATCGCCAGGTGCCCGGTCCGGTACAGGCAGTCGTGCGTGGAGGACGTGTGCTGGACGGCGACCATCACCGTCGGCGGGTCGAGCGAGATGCTGGAGAACGCGTTGACGGCGAGCCCGCGCGGGGTGTCGCCGTCGAGCGCGGCCACGACGGTGACGCCGCTGACGAACCGGCTGTTGACCTGCTTCATCAGGTCCGGGTCGGGGAAGGTCATCGGGGTGTTCCTCGGCGGGATCGTGGAAGTCATGGCGGTCACCGGTCCTGTCCGACGGCGACGATGCCGAGTGCGGTGAGCAGGGCGCGCGGGTCCCAGGTGACCGTCTCCTCGAAGATGCGGTCTTCGCTGAACCGCGCGAAGGTGGCGCCGTTGACCGCGACGGACCGGTTGGTCGCGGGAACGCCGAGGAACGACTCGGTGTGCGAACCGGTGCTGTGCCAGCGGATGGCCGCGCGGTCGCCTTCGACGACGATCTCGTCCACGACGGTCGTCAGGTCCGGGAACGCGGAGCGGGTCGAGACGATGGAGGCTTTGAACTGGTCGCGGTCGTGTTCGGCGCCGCCGCTTTCGATCCGGCGGTAGCCGGGGCTGAGCAGGTCGTCGAGCGCGTCGACCTCGCCGCGGTCCCAGGCGCTCTCCCAGGCGGCGCGGATGTGGTCGCGCCGGGAGTCGTTGTCGGCCATCACGATGTGTCCCTTCTCTTGGTGCGGGGCGGTCAGGACGCCCGGGCTTTGCTCTTGACCTCGGCGGCCTTGACGGCGGGGTCGTCGAAAACCGGCTTCTCGCGGTGCCACAACGGCGGCAGCCGGTAGGTCAGGACGAAGACGATCGCCGCGACGCCGAAGCCGACGAAGTACGACAGGTCGCCCCACTCGGGATGGGCTTTCGCCATGGGGCCCACGTAGAACGACAGGTTCCAGAACAGCGCGGAGACCGCCGCGCCGACCACCCAGGCGACGAAGCCCCATTCGAGGATCCGGCGGGAGTCGTAGAGTTCGGCGATGCGCGACCGGTCGCGCCGGTGCCCGAGCGCGTAGTCGAGCAGCAGCACCGCGCCGAACGGGGCGATCAGGTACGCGCCGAGGAACAGGAAGGTCTTGAACTTCGCCTCGAAACCCTCGTCCGCCCACAGGCTGATGGCGTAGGCGACCGCGCAGATGGCGGTGACCGCGGTGCGGCGGCTGATCGGGATCCGCAGCGTCTGCACCGAGATCGCGCCGCCGTAGACGTTCAGGAAGTTCTGCGAGAACGACGAGATCAGGATGACCAGCAGCGCCGGGATGTGGAACGGGCCGGTGAGCCGGTCGAGCGCCTCGATGGGGCTTTCGCCGGACGCGGCCGAGTTGCCCAGCAGCGCGCCCGCGATGCCCAGCCAGGACAGCGACAGGAAGTTGCCGGCGAAGGTCCAGATGCCGGTGGCGCGGTTGACGCGGTTGCTGTCGGGCAGGTAGCGGGAGTAGTCGGAGGCGAACGGCCACCAGGCGATCAGGAACGACAGGAAGTAGCCGGCGAAGGTGATCCAGCCGCCGGTGCCGCCGATCCAGCCGGACGCGTGCGGGTTGGACTGGAAGCTGCCGGTCCAGCCGCGGCTGACCGAGACGACGGTGATCATCACGAAGCCGAAGAACAGCACGACCGCGAGGATCCGCTCGAGGTAGTGGATCATGTTGTAGCCGAACACGGCCACGACGAGCTGCAGCACGACCAGCACGAGCGTGCCCAGCCAGTAGGGGATGCCCGGGGCGAGCGCCTTGAGCGCCTGCCCGCCGAGGATGACGGTGACCGCGGCCCAGCCGATGCCGGCGAAGACGTTCACGTAGGCGACCGGGATGAAGTTCCCGAAGAACCCGAGCGGCCCGCGGGCCTGGATCTGCTGGGCGACGCCCAGGCGCCCGCCCATCCGGGAGAAGACGCCCATCAGCACCGCGCCGAGCAGCGAACCGCCGATGATCGCGGTGACCGCGGACGTGAGCGACAGCCCGAAGCCGGACGCGACGAACCCGAGCACCATGATCGGGAAGTTCATGCCGGCCGCGAACCAGATGAAGAACTGCGAGACCGGCTTGCCGTGCCGTTCGGAGTCGGGGATCGCGTCCACTCCGTACGGTTCGACCACCGCGATCCGGTCGCGGTAGTGCAGGTCCGGTGCTTCCCCGGCCGGTACCGGGGATGCAGCGTCGTTGCTGGGCATCGGATCACCTTTCGCAGGGGGATCGAAGCGCGGGAGACAAAGGCGGACGACGGGGCGTCCGGATCGGCCGGTACTGCGGCGGGGGCCGCTTCCCTGGCATGCAAGAGAAGGTAGGCGCGGCCACGCTTGCATGTCAATGGGTTGCGGCCGCCAGCGCGGGGGAGGACGCGGCAGCCCGACTGGCATTCAAGCTGAGAAACCGCACTTGATCTGCTGTTATGCACTTCCGATCTGCATCGAACTGGGGCATTTGGCGAGTGGGACAGGTGCGGTCCGCGCTCGATCCCTTGACGTCCGACCCGTCCCGACTTACGGTCTGTGGCATGCAAGAGGAAGTGAGCGCTGACGAGATCGGCCTGCGCAAGGTCGTGGTCTACCGCGAAGAGGTGGTCGCCGAGGCCGGTGCGCCGCCCGCGCGGCCCGCCGTGCAGGCGAGCGTCGCCGCGGTCCTGCGGAATCCGTGGCTGGGCACGAGTCCTTCGCGGGACCTGTCGCCGGAGGTCGTGTCGATCGCGCCGGTCCTGGCCCGGGTGCTGACCGGGCGGCTGCTGGACGCGCTGGGCGGGGTGGACGCCGTCGAGGCGTTCGGGAAGGCCGCGGTGGTCGGCAACGCCGGCGAGATCGAGCACGGCGGCGCGCTGATCCACACCCCGTACTTCGGCAACCTGATGCGCGAGTTCCTCGACGGCGAATCGATCATCTGCTTCGCCGACACCCGCGCGGAGGCCGGGACGACGCTGGTGGTTCCGTTGTGGCACAAGACCCACGCCGCGACCCGGAGCCACTACCAGACGGTCGCCACGCGGATTTCCGACGCGCCCGGGCCCGGCGAGATCGTCGTCGTCGCCGCGGCCTCCACCGGCCCCCGCCCGCATCCCCGCATCGGGGACCGCACCACCGATCCCGCTGTCACCTCGAAGAAACTGGAGAGCGTTCCGTCATGAAGCTGCGCAAGATCGTCACCGTCGTCGAGGAGACCCTGACCGAGGGCGGCCGCCCGGTGGAGCCGGCCGCGCGGGTCGCCGTGGTCGCCGCGATCATCGAAAACCCTTGGCACGGACAGGGTTTCGTCGACGACCTGGCCCCCGGGATCGAGGCGACGGCCTCGGACGTCGGCGCCCTGCTCGCCCCCCGGGTGATGGAGGCGCTGGGCGGGCCCGCGGAGGCGTACGGCAAGGCCGCCATCGTCGGGCTGGAGGGCGAGATCGAGCACGGCTCGGCGCTCATCCACACCTTGAAGTTCGGCGACCACTTCCGCAAGGCGGCCAACGCCACCACGCTGCTGCCCGCCGTCGAGAAGCGCGCGCCGGCGGGGATCGTCTTCGACATCCCGCTCAAGCACATCACCGACGCCACGATCCGCTCGCACCACCAGACGGTCGAGGTCCGCATCGCCGACGCGCCGCACGCCGGCGAGATCGTCGTGGCGCTCGCCGCCGCCGCGCAGGGACGTCCCCAGCAGCGGCTCGCTCCGCTCACCACCGAGCAGTAGCCGCCGATGACCGCGCAGACGCTGGTTCTCCTGCACGGGGTGGGTCTCGACCGCACCGTGTGGGAGCCGGTGACCGCACTGCTCGGCGGCCGGTTCCGGATCGTCGCGCCCGATCTGCCCGGCCACGGTTCGCGTCCGCCGGTACCCGAGGGCACGACGCTGGGCGACCTCGCCGCCGGCGTCGCCGGAGAGATCCCGCCCGGCGCGCACGTGGTGGGATTCTCGCTCGGCGCGCTCGTGGCGCAGCATTTGGCGGTGCACCGCCCGGAACTCGTGGCGACGCTGACCTCGGTCAGTTCGGTCTGCCGTCGCACCGAGGCCGAACGGGCGGCGGTGCTGAAGCGCTTGGCCACGGCGGAGGCCGACCCGCGAGCGAGCACGGCCGCCTCGTTGCACCGGTGGTTCGACGGGACGGACGTGTCCGCGGACCGGATCCGCGCCACCGAAGCCACGCTGGAAGCCAATGATCCGGCCAGTTTCGCCCGCTGCTACCGCGTGTTCGCGACGGCCGACGCGGAGATCGGGCCGCGGCTCGGGGAGATCCGGGCTCCGGCGCTCGCGGTCACCGGCGAACTGGACCCGGGCTCCACGCCGGAGATGACCCGCCGGCTCGCCGAGGCCGTCCCGGACTGCGCTGCGGAGGTGATCCCGGGCGCCCGGCACATGCTTCCCGTCCAGAACCCCCGCGAACTCGTCACCTGTTTGACCGCATTCATCGGAAGGTGCTCCCATGTCTGAGCCTCGACGGCTGTACCACTTCATCGGCGGCAAGCCGACGCCGCCGGATTCGGGCGAGTATTTCCCGAGCACCAACCCGGCCACCGGCGAAGTCCTGTACGAGGCCGCGCGCGGCAACCACCGCGACATCGCCGCCGCGGTGGAAGCCGCCCGCAAGGCGTTCGACGACTCGCAATGGCAGGAGCTGAGCCAGACCCGGCGCGGTCATCTGCTGCGTCGCCTGGGCGACCTCATCGCGGAGAACGCCGAAGAACTCGCCCGTTCGGAAAGCCTCGACAACGGGAAACTGCTGCGCGAAATGCGCGGCCAGCTCGCTACTCTGCCCGAGTACTACCACTACTACGCCGGGCTCGCGGACAAGATCCAGGGCGACGTGATCCCGACGTCCGACCGGCGGGTCCTCAACTACACCGTCCGCGAGCCGCTGGGCGTCGTCGGCGCCATCACGCCGTGGAACTCCCCGCTCACCCTGACCGGCAGCAAACTCGCACCGGCCCTGTGCGCGGGCAACACGGTCGTGATCAAGCCGTCCGAGCACACGTCCGCGACGGTGCTGCGCCTCGCCGAACTCGCGGTCGAGGCGGGCTTCCCGCCCGGAGCGGTCAACGTCGTGACCGGGTTCGGCGGCGAGGCGGGACAGCCGCTGGTGGACCACCCCGGGCTCGCCAAGATCTCGTTCACCGGCAGCACCGCCACCGGGTCGCGGATCGCCGCCGCGGCCGCCGGCCGGTTCATCGGCTCGACGCTCGAACTCGGCGGGAAGTCGCCGAACATCGTCTTCGAGGACGCGGACGTCGCGAACGCGGCGACCGGCGTGGTGGCGGGGATCTTCGCCGCCGCCGGGCAGACCTGCATCGCGGGCAGCCGGGTGTTCGCCCATCGCGCCGTGTACGACGAACTGCTCGAACGCGTCAGCGAACGAGCCCGCAGCATCCGCATCGGCGACCCGCTCGCCGACGACACCGAACTGGGCCCGCTCGCGTTCCCGGACCAGCGCGACAAGGTCGCGTCCTATGTGGACCTCGCGCGCAGCGAAGGCGCCCGCGTGCTGACCGGCGGCCGCGCCACCGACGGCGGGCTTGGCGGCTGCTTCTACGAACCCACTGTGCTCGTGGATGTCCACAATGGAATGCGCGCCGTGCGCGAGGAGATCTTCGGCCCGGTCGCCGCGATCATGCCGTTCGACACCGAAGACGAGGTCGTGGCGCTGGCGAACGACACCGACTACGGGCTCGCCGCGGGGGTGTGGACGACGAATCTCGCCCGCGCGCACCGGATGGCGGCGCGGCTGGACGCCGGCACGGTGTGGGTGAACACCTACCGCGCCATGTCGCCGATGTCGCCCCGGCAGGGCTTCAAGGCCAGCGGCGTCGGCGTCGAGCACGGCACCGAGACCATCAAGGAGTACACCCGCCTCAAGAGCGTCTGGATCAACACCGACGAAGGCCCGGTGCCCGATCCGTTCGTGATGCGGGGCTGACCGTGCCGAACATCGACATCAGCCTCGCCGAGGGCCGGAGCGAACAGCAGATCCGCGACCTGATCTCGGCCGTGCACGAGGCGGTGCTCAGCACCGTCGGCGCCCGGCCCGAGCACATCCGCGTCCTCGTCCGCGAAATTCCCCGGACCCGTTGGGCCACCGGGAACCAGACCATCGCCGAGATGCACGACGGCCGACCGAAGGAGTTTCAATGAGGTTCTCCCTCTTCGTCCACATGGAACGCTGGGACGAGCAGACCACCCACCGCGAGCAGTTCGAGAACCTGGCCGAACTGGCGCTCATGGCCGAGGCCGGCGGGTTCGGCACGGTGTGGGTCGGCGAGCACCACGCGATGGAGTACACGATCGCGCCCAGCCCGATGCCCGTCCTCGCCTACCTCGCCGCCAAGACCAGCACCATCCGGCTCGGCGCGGGCACCATCATCGCCCCGTTCTGGAACCCGATCCGCGCCGCGGGCGAAACCGCGCTGCTGGACGTGATCAGCAACGGCCGCATGGAAGTCGGCGTCGCCCGCGGCGCCTACCAGATCGAATTCGACCGGCTCGCCCCCGGCCTGAAGGCCACCGACGGCGGCAAGCACCTGCGGGAACTGGTGCCCGCGGTCCGCGCGCTCTGGCAGGGCGACTACGCCCACGACGGCGAGATCTGGCAGTTCCCGACCGCGACCAGCGTCCCCAAGCCGGTCCAGCAGCCGACGCCGCCGATGTGGGTCGCCGCCCGGGACCCGGCGTCGCACGACTTCGCGGTCGAACAGGGCTGCAACGTCATGGTCACGCCGCTGATGAAGGGCGACGAGGAGGTGGCCGCGCTCAAGGAGAAGTTCGACACCGCGGTCGGCAACCACCCCGAGGTCCCGCAGCCGGAGATCATGGTGCTGCGCCACACCTACGCGCACTCGCCCGACGACCCCGACGGCTGGCGTCCGGCTGCCGCGGCGATTTCCCGGTTCTACCGCACGTTCGACGCCTGGTTCGGCAACAAGACTGTGCCGGAGAACGGTTTCCTCGAGCCGAGCCCGGAGTCGAAGTTCGCCGATCGGCCCGAATTCTCGCTCGATTCCTTGCACCGCACCGCGATGATCGGCACCCCGGAGGAGATCATCGCCCGCCTCAAGGAATACGAAGCACTGGGCATCGACGAGTTCAGCTACTGGACCGACAACAGCATGACGCACGAGGAGAAGAAGGAATCCCTCGCCCGCTTCATCTCCGACGTCGTGCCGGTCTTCTCCTGACTGCTCGCCGTCACGCGCCGTCGGGGTCGTTGCGCTTCTGGCGCAGGGATCGGCGCACCAGCATCGCCGTCAGCACGATGATGACCAGGGCCAGCGCCACCACGGTATCCGGTATAGCGCCGAAAACCCGCTGGACCGTCTGCTGCGCCTCGAATTGCTGGTCCACGCCGACCGCGGCCCCGACGGCCGCGGTGCCGTCGGTCGCCAGGAACAGGACGCCGATGGCGATGAACAGCAGGCCGGAGATCAGGGACGTCGACTGGGTGCGCAGCGGGCCGATCCGCAGCTCGCGGCCGCGCAGCCAGCGTCGCGAAGACAGGCGCAGGCGGTCCCACAGCAGGGCCAGCGCGAACAGCGGTGCTGCCATCCCGACGGCGTAGACGGCCATCAGCAGGGCGCCGTAGGCCGGGTGCGCGCCGAGCGCGGCGACGGTCAGAATGCCGCCCAGCAGCGGGCCGGAGCAGAATCCGGCGAGGCCGTACACCGTGCCGAGGGCGAAAACGGAGACCAGGCTGGAGATTCGCCATTTCCCGGCGAACCGTCCGGCGGCGGTGCTGCCGAATCCGAGGCCGACGATCGTCATCAGCCCGAGCAACACCAGCAACGCGCCGCCCACGGTGGTGGCGATGCCGCGGTAGCGGGTGAGCAGTTCCCCGATCGCCGCCACCCCGGCGCCCAGCGGCACGAGCACGACCATGAGGCCCGCGAGGAAGGCCGCGGTGCGCGAAAGCAGTGCGCCGACTGTGCCGAACGCGTAGGCGAAAAACGACGGCAGCAGCAGCGCGGCACACGGGCTGACCAGAGAAAGGAGACCGCCGAGGAACGCGGTGAGCAGGCTGACGCCGGTCACGACGCGCCGGCCAGAGCGCGGTCGATCTGCTGCTCGAACAGCGCGGTCGGCTGGGCGCCGAGGACCGGGTAGCCGTTGACGGAGAACGCGGGCGTGCTGGACACCCCGAGCGCGGACGCCTCGGCGAGGTCCGTGCGCACCTCCTGGGCGAGCTGCGGGGAGGCGGTGTCCTGCTGGAAGCGGGCCAGGTCAGGGACGCCGGCGGTGCGGGCGAATTCCAGGAGCCGGTCCGGTGGCAGGTCCGGGTGGCCCTTCTCGGGCGCGGCGTCGTAGAGGGCGTGGTTGAACTCCCAGAACTTCCCCTGCAGTGCCGCGGCGCGGCCCGCGATCGCGGCTTGCATCGACTGGTCGCCGAAGATGGGGAAGTCGCGCCACTCGATCCGCAGCTTGCCGGTGTCGACGTACCGTGTGGCCAGCTTGCGTTCGGTGTCCTTGCTGAACTTCGCGCAGAACGGGCACCGGTAGTCGGAGAAGATCACCATGGACACGGGTGCGTCCGGCTTGCCGAGCGCGAGCGGATCGCCGGGCTTGCGATGCGCGAGTTCGCCGAGCGGGCCGAGGGACGGTTTGGCCGCCGGGGCAGCGGAAGCGGGCGAGGCGTTCGTGTCGGTCTTCGAGGAAATGACCGCGAAGACCACGAGTCCCAGCACGGCGACGGCCAGCGCCGCTGCGAGGACGAGGGTGGGAACTCCGCCGTTGCGCCGGGCCATGCCGCCGACTCCTCTACTAAGTCGATAGTAGTTGACTACTAAGAACCTAGTAGACAGCGATGACCGGAGATCAGCCGGGGCCGGGAAGTCAGCTGGTGCGGCTCAGGCAGAGCAGCGTGAGCGACGCGACCGCCATCGCGGCGGACACCAGCGGCGGCAAGAGCGCAGTGGTTCCGGCGAGGCCGCGGGAGATCGCCCCGGAGCGCCGCAGCATCGGCGAGCGGGGCCGCGTCAGCCACGAAACCCTGGCCTGTACGTGCGCGCCGAAACCGACGACACCGGGCGGTGCAGGGGCGGGTGCCATCGAGTGCAGGGCACCAGTGACGGCGGGAAGACCGCACGCGTTGACCGCCGCGGCGTCCGCGGAAAGCTCGCACAGCACGGAAATCGCGGCCGGGGCGGCTCGGCACAACGGAACCCACGGCAGTGCGCGGGCCATCGAATGGGCGAGGGTGACCGCGAGGTGGTGCCGTCCGCGCAGATGCGCTCGTTCATGCGCGAGCACGGCTTCGGCGACGTCGTCGTCGAGGCGGTCCACCGCGGTCGAGGCGACGACGATCCCGCGGCGGAACCGGCCGATCGAGAACGCGAGCGGCTGTTCGCTAGGCACCCACCAGACGTCGCCGGACACCCGCGCCACCGCGCGCAGGGTCCTCGCGCGGTCGCGGCGGTTCCGGCTGCCGCTGACCAGATCCGCGGTCAGCACGCTGCCGAGCCGGACGAGGAGCAGCAGCACGGTGAGGCCGGTGAGGAGCCGGGTCAGCAGGAGCCACGGGAAGGCGGAATGGCCGATCGCCCGCCAGCAGACGGTGGCGAGCCCGAGCGCTCCGTCGGGGACGGCCGGGTCGGGACTCAGCAGGATGACTGCCGCCGAGAGGGCGGTCGCGATCATCGCGAGGGCGGCGACCAGCCACGCGCACAGCGACAGGGCGGGATGGACCCGCGGCGTGCTGCCGGGCCGCAGGTAGCGGGGCGCCCCGGCGGCGATGACGACCGAGGCGAGCAGGAAGGCGACGGCGAGCGTCACGAGCGCTCCGGCTTCCGGGGCTCGTCGAGGGCTTGGCGCAGGAACTGCGATTCTTCGGTGTTCATGTCGCGCGCGAAGCTCATCAGCACCCCGCGCGGATCTCCCAGCGAGTCGAGCAGATCGCGGAGCATCTGCGCGCCAGCTTCCTCGCGGGCGCGGGCGGGACGGTAGGACCACGCGCGCCCGTCGCGTTCCCGGACGACCCAGCCTTTGGTGTGCAGGTTGTCGAGCACGGTCATGACGGTGGTGTAGGCGAGATCGCGCTCGGCCCGCAGCGTCGAATGGACCGCACGGACGGTCTGAGGGACGTCCGAGTCCCACAGCGCCGCCATGATTCGGCTTTCCAAGTCACCTAGACCAGCCACCCCAGTGATGTACCACAGCCGGGTCGGACGGGTGTCTCCCGGTGGTGCCTGCTGACGCGAATCGCCCGCCAGTTGTCTGGCGGGCGATTCGGCTGATCACTGGGATTCCGGCGTGGCGTGTTCTGGATTGGGCGGCCCCGCCGTCCCGTTGTTCAGCCGACGACGCAGCACCACGACCCACCACAGGAACCCGACCCCCAGCACGACCGCAGCAGTGACCGCGTTCTGCCGGTTCTCCTCCGGCACCGTCAGCGCAGCGACCACGGCGGCGCACCAGAGCAGGCCGAGCACGACGACGGGGTTCAGCCAGCGGCCGAGGTCGAAGACGCCGGGCCGGGCGGCCGGGATGCGGCCTCGGCGGGCGGCGATGGCGGTCGCGGTCAGGGTCAGGCCGTAGACCAGGTAATAGGTCAGGCCGACCATGGCGTAGATCTGGCCGACGATGCCGCCGTTGAGCAGGTTGAGCCCGATCGCGACCGCGGCGACGAAGACGATCGCCCGGACCGGGGCGCGGCTGCGGCTGCCGACCTTCTGCAGGCCGCGGGACGCGGGCAGCATGTTGTCGCGGGACAGCGCGAAGGTCATCCGGGTCGCGACCGCCATGTTGGCGATCAGGCAGGCGAAGATCGAGGCGAAGGCGACCACGATCATCATCGCCCTGGCGAACGGCCCGAGATGCACGGCGAGCAAGCGCAGCACCGGGTTTTCCGCGCTGGCGAAGAAAGTCGCGGGGTCGGCGGGCAGGGCCATGCCCAGGAGCGCGAAGATCAGGAAACCGATGACGCCGGACACGAGCACGGCCCGGAACATCGCGCGCGGGGCGGCGCGGCGCGGGTCGAGTGTTTCCTCCGCGAGGTCGGCGGCTCCTTCCCAGCCGAGGAGCACGTAGACCGGGAGCAGGGCCGCCAGCGAGATGCCGGTGAGGGTCGCCGCGCCTCCGCTCAGCGGGTGGGTGTCGGTCAGGATCCGGGGGCCTTCGGTGTGCCCGAAGAACACGAGCAGCCCGGCGACCAGCACGATGCCGAGGACGACGGTGCCGATCAGTTCGATGGACGCGCCGATGTTGTTGATCCGCGTAGCGACCTTGACCCCGATGATGTTCAGCCCGGCGACCACGACGGTGCAGCCGATGGACAGCGCCTGCACCTGGCGCGGTGTCGGGTCCGTCCAGATCTCCGGCGCGAACACGGTGCCGACCGCGGCGGCCGTCCCGGCGGTCCCGGCGAGGAACGAGACCAGCGCGATCCAGCCGGTGAACCAGCCGAAGTTCGGGCTGACCAGCCGGCTCGACCATTGGTAGGCGTAGCCGGTGATGGGGATCCGCCCGGCCAGGTGCGCGTACACCGCGACCAGGGTGAGGACCAGCAGCAGCACCGGCAGCCACAGGAAGACCGCCGAACCGCCGAGGTACTGGTAGGGATCGGTGAACAGGGTGATGATGCCGGTGTTGATCGACACCATCGAGAACGCGAGCGCGAACGCGGTGAACGAGCTCATGGTCCGGCGGAGCTGCGGCTGGTAGCCGAGCGTGGCGAGATCGTCGTCGTCGGAAACCCGTGCGGCGCGGGCCCGGGTGGCGCCCGGGTGCTCCGGCGCGTTCACCGGACGCCGGTCCCGTAGTCGCGTTCGACGTCGCCGAGCACGTCGTCCAGGACGTCGAGAGCGTGCGAAAGCTGCTCCCGGCTGATGTCGAGCGGCGGCTTGATCTTGATCAGGCTGCCCAGGTTCGCGTAGCGGCTCTCCCCGAAGATCACTCCCTTGCGTTGCGCCCGAAGGAAAACCTCGTGCGCTTCGGCGGGCGCCGGTTCCTTGGTCGCCCGGTCGCGGACCAAATCGATCGACACCATCAGGCCGGGGGAGCGGACGTCGCCGATCAGCGGGTGGCGCGTCTGCATCTCCCGCAGCCGCTCGGTCGCATAGGCACCGTGCTCGGCCGCGCGGGCGGGCAGGTCGTCCTCGATGATCGCTTTGACCGTCGCGAGCCCGGCGGCGATCGAAACGGGGAACTGGCCGAAGGTGAGCTGGTCGTCGCCGGCGAGGAACTTCGCGTGCTCGTGCTTGGCGAGGACCCCGGCGAGCGGGAAGCCGCCGCCGACGCCCTTGCCGAACACGAGGATGTCGGGGTCGAGGCCGTAGTGCTCGCTCGCCCACATCCGCCCGGTCCGGCCGAATCCGGTCTGCACCTCGTCGACGATCAGCAGCATCCCGAATTCGTCGCAGAGCTCGCGGATGCCCCGGTGCCAGCTCGCGGAGAACTCGTTGTGCCCGCCGTTGCCCTGGATCGGTTCGTAGATCAGGGCGGCGACCGGGCCTTCGGCGCCCTTCTCCAGGATGTCGCGGACGACGGCGAGCGTCAGTTCGGTGTCCTCTTCGGCGGTCCGGCCGAGCCGGGGGCGGAACAGGTCCGGCCGGGGCAGCCGCAGGAACCGGGGCTGCAGCCGGGCGAACGCGTTGCCCGGATGCGGCCAGCTGGCTGCCATGGTGGCGATCGACCGTCCGTGGTACCCGTCGTGCAGCACCGCGACGTGCTCGGCGTCCGGGCGGTTGCGCAGGGCGAGTTTCAGCGCCATCTCCACCGCCATCGACCCGTGCAGGGTGAACCCGACCCGGTTGAGGTCGCCGGGGGCGATGGACACCATGAGCGCGGCCAGCTCGAGCAGTGCCGGGGTGTGGAAAGTGGGGCGGGCGTGGGTGAGCTCGCGAGTCTGCGCGATCGCGGCCTCGATGACGCGCTCGTCGCCGGCGCCGAGGTTGTTCGACCAGGCCTGCGCGGTGCAGTCGAGGTACTCGTTGCCGCGGTCGTCCCACACCAGCGAGCCCTGGGCGCGGACCAGGGTCAGCTTCTCCGGGTCGCCGCCGGCCGGCTCGTGCAGGAGGGCCTCCCGCCCGAGGAGGTGCAGGTCGGGCGTGTCCGTCAGCGTGCTCGTCACGGTTTCTCCTTGGCAGCGCGGTGGATGTCCGCCCGAGCGTAAGAACGCGAGGCGTCCCGGCGGAAAGACGGAATTGAGTAGACTTCATAGATGCTCTCTATGAATGTGGAGTTGCGGCATCTGCGCGCGTTCGTCGCCGTGGCCGAGGCGGCGAACTTCACGAGGGCCGCCGAGGCGCTGCTGATCTCCCAGCCGTCGCTGAGCTACACGATCCGCCAGCTCGAAGGGCAGCTGGGCTTCCGCCTGTTCGCGCGCACGACCCGCGCGACCGCGCTCACCTCGGCGGGGGAGACGTTCCTCGCCGAGGCACGGGCGGTGCTGGCCCGGTTCGACCAGGCGGCCGTCCTGGCGCGCCGGATGGCGGTCGGCGAGGTCGGCACGCTGCGCGTCGGGTACCTGATCGGCGCGGTCGTCGACCTGGTCCCGGCGATCATGCGGGCGTTCGCGGGCCGGTATCCGGACCTGGACGTCGAACTGGTGGAGTACGACTTCTCCGCGCCCCGGTGCGGGCTCGACACCGGCGAAACCGACGTCGCGATCGTCCGGCCGCCGCTGGATTTGCCCGACCTGCGCGAGCGAATCCTGCGCCGCGAAAAATGCGTCGCGTGCGTCCCGGAAGGACACTCGATCGCCGGACAGCCGGAGGTCGGCGTGGCCCGCCTGCTGAGCGAGCCGATCGTCGCCGCTCCCGGCGACGGGCAGTGGCGGGATTCCTGGATCCTGACCGGCCTGCGCGGCGAATCCCCTGTGGTGGCCTGCGAAGCCGCCACGTTCGAAGCGGAGCTTCAGGCCGTCGCGTTGGGGCGGGGCTTGTCGATCGTGCCCGCTTCGGCGAGCCAGTTCTACGCGCGTCCGGGAGTGCGGTTCGTGCCGATCTCGGACCTTCCGGAGTGCACGGTCGCGGTCGCCTGTTCCGCGGACGCGCCGCAAGCCGCGAAGAACTTCGCGGAGGCCGCGGCGGAGACTGCGCGCGAGTTGTCCGATCGGCCTCAGTGAGCCATCGTCAGCGGCGGCGGCCCGGTGGTGCCGCGGACGACCAGTTTCGGGTCGAGGACTGTCTCGGCCGGCGCGACGGTTTCGTCCTCGAGCCGGGCGACCGCCTGACGGACGGCCTGTTCGGCGATCCGGTTCGCGTCCTGGCGGACGGTGGTCAGATCGAAGTGCGAAAGGTGCGACAGGTGGCTGTCGTCGTATCCGACCACCGACAGGTCTTTGGGCACGTCGAGCCCGGCGCGGGCGAAGGCGTGCAGCAGGCCCGCGGCGCAGCGGTCGTTGCCGGCCAGGATCGCGGTGGGCAGGCGGTCTTCGTCCAGAAGCTGCCGGGCCGCGGCCATTCCGGCGTCTTCGGTGTACTCGCCGGGCAGGACGCGGGCGGGCAGTTTGTGCTTGCGCATCGCGCCGCGGTAGGCGCGGCGGCGGTCCGAGGCTCCCGGGCCCTTGCCGCCGTCGACGTGGACGATCTCGCGGTGGCCCAGTTCGGCCAGGTAGTCGATGGCCTGGCGGACCCCGACCGTGTCGGCGGTGTGGACGCTGTCCAGGTGTGCGCCGGGGACACGCCGGCTGACTGACACCGCGACCGTGCGGCGGCCGAGTTCGGCGAGATAGGCCTGCGGGGACGTGGGGCCCAGCAGGATCACCGCCTCGCAGCGGTGGCTCAGCAGGGCTTCCACCGCCTTGGCTTCGTCCCGTCCGGGGGCGCTGGCCGAGAGCAGCACGTCGTAGCCCAGGCGTTCGGCTTCCGGGTAGATGCCTTCGACCAGGTCCGCGTCGAACGGCTGGTGCACGGTGAGCACGACGCCCAGCGTGCGGCTGCGGCCCCGGGCGAGCAGCCGCGCCGCGTTGTCCGGGTGGTAGCCGAGTTCGTCGGCGGCGCGCAGCACCCGCTGCCGGGTGGCCTCGCTGGCGCCGGGCTGGTCGCGGAAGACGAGCGAGACGAGTGCGCGGGAGACGCCGGCCTTGGCGGCGACGTCGACCATCGTCGGGCGCCGCGGCTTGCCCGCGGGTTCCGCGCCGTCCGCGGGGCCGGGCGGCACTCGGTCGGGCACGTGCGCTCCTCTCGTCGGCGTTCCCGGCGATTCTTCCAGGCTTTCCCGCCCGCCCTTGACACCCGGGTGTGACAGCCAGCATAGTTCTTCGCACTAGAGCGCGCTAGTAGAGCGCGCTAGACAGATTCCCTCCGACGTCCGGGAGGACCGCAAGTGACGACGATGTCCCGCATCACCGCCGGGAACCTGTGCCTCGGGTCGGCGCCCGACTCGTGGGGCGTGTGGTTCCCCGAAGACGAGCAGCAGGTGCCTTGGACCCGCTTCCTCGACGAGCTCGCGAGCGCCGGGTACCGGTGGTTCGAACTCGGCCCGTACGGCTACCTGCCCACCGACCCGCGGCAACTGGCCGACGAGGCCGCCGCCCGGGGCCTGCAGGTCTCCGGCGGCACCGCGTTCGGCGCGTTGCACCGCCCGGAAAAGTGGGCCGAGACGGTCGCGACGGCCCGCCGGGTCGCGGAGCTGACCGCCGCCGCGGGCGCGCACCATCTCGTGTTCATCCCGCCGATGTACCGCGACGAGAAGACCGGCGCGTACACCGAAGAACCGCAGCTCACCGCGGAGCAGTGGAACTCGCTCGGCGGGCGCGCGAACGAACTCGGCCGCATCCTGCTGGACGAGTACGGCGTGCGGCTGGTCCTGCATCCGCACGCGGACAGCCACATCCAGACCCAGCCGGAGATCGAGCGGTTCCTGAACGAGACCGATTCCCGGTACGCCAACCTGTGCCTGGACACCGGGCACGTCGCCTACGGCGGCGGCGACAACCTCGACCTGATCCGCCGGTTCGCCGAACGCATCGGCTACGTGCACATCAAGCAGATGGACCCGGACGTGCTCGCGCAGGTGGCCGCCGAAGGGCTGTCGTTCGGCGAAGCGGTGAAACGAGGCGTGTGCGTCGAGCCGCCCGCGGGCGTGCCGGACCCGGCGTCCGTCGTCGAGGCACTGTCCGCTTTGGACGCAGAGCTGTTCGTGATCGTGGAACAGGACCTCTATCCGTGCGCGGCCGAGGTCCCGCTGCCGATCGCGGTGCGCACCCGCGAATATCTCGCCGCGCAGGGACTGGCCGGCACCGCCCGGCCGCGCCTGGGCTGAACACGATCCGGGGAACCACGGGGAAACTCACGCGCCAGTGGGGTCTGGCGCACCGAACCGGGAGCAACCGCATGAGTCACGTCCGGGCAACGACGCCACCGGCCGTACCGCTTGAGGAGAAGGGCCCGCATTCCCGCCGGCTGCGGCTGGTCACCGTCATCGCGACGTTCGGCGGCCTGCTGTTCGGCTACGACACCGGGGTCATCAACGGCGCGCTGCCGTACATGAAGGCCGACCTCGGCCTGTCCCCGTTCACCGAAGGGCTGGTCACGAGTTCGCTGCTGCTGGGAGCCGCGCTCGGCGCGATCCTCGGCGGGCGGCTGGCCGACCGGCGGGGGCGGCGGCGGACGATCCTGGTGCTGGCCGCGATCTTCCTGATCGGCACGCTGGGCTGCACGCTCGCCCCGGTCACCGCCGTGATGGTGCTCAGCCGGTTCGTGCTGGGCCTGGCCGTCGGCGGCGCTTCGGTGACGGTGCCGACCTATCTCGCCGAAGTGTCGCCCGCGGAACGGCGCGGCCGGCTGGTCACCCAGAACGAGCTGATGATCGTGTCCGGCCAGCTGCTCGCGTTCACCTTCAACGCGTTCATCGGCAACGCGTTCGGCGAAAGCAACGGCGTGTGGCGGTGGATGCTGGTGATCGCGACCCTGCCCGCGGTGGTGCTGTGGTTCGGCATGCTGGTGATGCCGGAAAGCCCGCGCTGGCTGGTGTCGAAGGACCGGTTCGCCGACGCGCTGGCGGTGTTGAAGCAGGTGCGCTCGGAGCAGCGCGCGACGGCCGAACTCGACGAGGTGCGCCGGCTCGCGCTGGAGGACAAGAAGTCCCAGACCGGCGGGCTGCGCGACCTCGCCACTCCGTGGATCCGGCGGCTGGTGCTCGTCGGCATCGGGATCGGGGTCGTGCAGCAGGTGACCGGGGTCAACTCGATCATGTACTACGGCACGCAGATCCTCACCGACGCCGGGTTCTCCGCGAACAGCGCGCTGACCGCGAACATCGCCAACGGGGTGATCTCGGTGCTGGCCACCTTCGCCGGGATCTACCTGCTGGGCAAGGTGAACCGCCGCCCGATGCTGATCGCCGGGCAGATCGGCACGACGTCGGCGCTGCTGCTGATCGGGCTGTTCTCCCTGCTGCTGCCCGCCGGGCAGGGCCGGGCGTTCGTGGTGCTCGCGCTGACGATCACGTTCCTGGCGTTCCAGCAGGGCGCGATCTCGCCGGTCACCTGGCTGATGCTGTCGGAGATCTTCCCGCTGAAGCTGCGCGGGCTCGGCATGGGGATCGCGAGCCTGGTGCTGTGGCTGACGAACTTCGCGATCGGCCTGACGTTCCCGATCCTGGTCGACGCGCTGCACATCTCCATGACGTTCTTCCTGTTCGTGCTGCTCGGGCTTGCGGCGATCGCCTTCGTGGCGAAGGTCGTCCCGGAGACCCGCGGCCGCTCGCTGGAAGCACTGGAAACCGAGCTGCACCAACGGTTCGGCGCGCCCGCGCTGGCCGCGAAGGAGGGCTGAACGATGGCGGTGCTCGCCGCGGTCACTGACTCGTGGGAAGGGGATCTCGCGCTCGCTCGCGGGATCGAGGAAGCCGAGCTGCGCGGGACGAAGCTGCTGGTGGCGAACCTGCGGCTGACCCCGCTGGACGCGCCGGCCGCGGCGGAGGTGCTGGACCGCCGCCCCGGCGTGGACGTCGCCGAGCACGTGCTCGACCTGCTGGCCGAGCGGGCCGGCGAGGTCGACCTGCTGGTGATCGGGATGAAACGGCGTTCGCCGGTGGGGAAGCTCGTGCTCGGCAGCGTCGCGCAGCGGCTGCTGCTCGGCGCGGAGGTGCCTGTCCTGGCTGTGAAGACAGCCGAATACTGAAGAGGTGAAGGGAGAACCCGCCGTGACCGTACGCGTGGGAGTGATCGGGGCCGGGATGATCGGGCAGGACCACGTCCGGCGGCTGACCGACGTGGTCGCCGGAGCCGAGGTGGTCGCCGTGGCCGACCTCGACGCCGAACGGGCTGCGCGGGTCGCCGAGGCGGTCGGTGCCCGGGCAGCGGCCGACGGAGCTGACCTGATCGGACAGTCCGATGTGGACGCTGTGGTCGTCACGTCGTGGGGGCCGACGCACGCGGAGCACGTCCTGGCGGCGATCGCCGCGGGGAAGCCGGTGTTCTGCGAGAAGCCGCTGGCCACCACGGCGGAGGACTGCCTGCGGATCGTCGAGGCCGAGCAGGCCTTCGGCCGCCGGCTCGTGCAGGTCGGGTTCATGCGCCGCTACGACGCGGGGTACCGCGAGATGAAACGCGTGCTGGACGCGGGCGAGATCGGCACGCCGCTGATGGTGCACTGCGCGCACCGCAACGCGACGGTGCCGGAGAGCTACCACTCGGAGATGGCCGCGCAGGACACCGCCGTGCACGAGATCGACGTGCTGCGCTGGCTGCTGTCCGACGAGATCGTGTCCGCGCAGGTGCTCACGCCGCGGTCGACGGGGAACCGGTTCCCGCACCTGCGGGACCCGCAGATCATGCTGTTCGAGACCGCGGCCGGGGTGCGGATCGACCTCGAGGTGTTCGTGAACTGCCAGTACGGCTACGACATCCAGTGCGAGACGGTGGGCGAGACCGGGCTGGTCCGGCTGCCCGATCCGGCGAGTCCCGCCGTGCGCACCGCCGGGTCGAGCCGGGTGGCGGTGCTCCAGGACTGGAAGCAGCGGTTCGCCGCGGCGTTCGACGTCGAATTCCAGGAATGGATCGACACGCTCGCGGCCGGCCGCGAACCGGCCGGACCGTCCTCTTGGGACGGTTACGCCGCGACGGTGATCACCGACGCGACGGTGGAGGCCCTGCACACCGGCCGGGTGGTCGGGGTGACGATGAAGGACCGGCCCGCCTTCTACGCCGGGGACGAGCGGTGAAGCTGGGCGCCTACACCGCTTGCCTGCACGACCACACCCTGGCCGAGGCGCTCGACGTGCTGCGGGCCAACGGATTGACCTCGGCGGAGGTGAACAGCGGCGGATTCCTCCCGGCCCCGCACTGCCCGGTCGACCTGCTGCTGTCCTCGGCCTCGGCGCGCCGCGAGTACCTGGCGGCGTTCGCGGAGCGCGGCATCGAGCTGACAGCGTTGAACTGCAACGGGAATCCGCTCAACCCGCTCCCGGGCGTCGGGCCGAAACACGCCGAGGACCTGCGCCGCAGCATCCGGCTGGCAGGGCTGCTCGGCGTGCGGAATGTCGTGACCATGTCCGGCACTCCCGGCTCCGACCCGGACGCGAAATACCCGTCGTGGGTGGTGAACCCGTGGGACGGCGTGTACCTGGACGTGCTGGACTACCAGTGGGACGTCGCGGCCGAGTTCTGGAACGAGATCGACGCGCTGGCCCGGGAAAACGGCGTCCGGGTCGCGATCGAGATGCATCCGCACAACCTGGCGTTCTCGCCGGTGACGCTCAAGCGGTTGGTCGACGAGACCGGCGCGACGAACCTCGGCGCGGAACTGGACCCGTCGCACCTGATGTGGCAGGGCATGGACGTGCTCGCCTGCATCCGGTGGCTGGGCCCGCTGGTGTTCCACGCCGCGGCGAAGGACGTGACGCTCTGCCCCGGGGCGGACGTCCGCGGCGTGCTGGACACGTCGTTCACCCGGGTGCCCGCTGCGCAGGAAGGCAAGGTTCCGACCGGGATCGGCTACTGGTGCTCGGCCTGGCCGCAGGACCCGGCGTGGAAGTTCGTCGCGGTCGGCCTCGGGCACGACACGGGTTACTGGACCGGTTTCCTGCGCGCGCTGCGGGAGGTCGATCCGGGGATCGCGGTGAACATCGAACACGAGGACGCCGCCTACTCGCAGACCGAAGGGCTCGCGCTCGCGGCGAAAAACCTGCACGCCGCCGCTCGCGACTTGTGAAGCCGATCCACGCGCGGGGCGGCCGGGGCACTTTCCCGGCCGCCCCGCCTGTTCTCCGGAGGAAATCGTGAAACTCGCTCTCGACCCGCAGATGTTCTACGCCACGCATTCCGTGCTCGACCTGCCGGACGTGGTGGCGCGCCTGGGCTACTCGTGGCTCGAACTGTCCCCGAAAGCCGACTTCATCCCGTTCTTCGGCCACCCGCGCGCCGACGACGCCACGGTGGCGAAACTGCGCAAGCGCGCCGCCGACGCCGGGGTGGGCATCGCTTCGGTGCTGCCCGTGCTGCGTTGGTCCGGCCCGGGGGAGGAGGAACGCCAAGCCGCGGTGCGCGCGTGGAAGCGGGCGATCCAGATCGCGGTCGACCTGGGGGTGGACACGATGAACTCGGAGTTCAACGGCCGTCCGGAGGCCGCCGAGTTCGCCGAGAGCCAGTTCCTGCGCTCGATGGACGAGCTGATCCCGGTGTTCGAGCGCGAGGGCGTGAAGCTGGTGCTGGAACCGCATCCGGACGACTTCATCGAGGACGGCCATGCCGCTGTGCGGCTCGTGCGGGGGCTCAATCGGGAGTGGATCTCGTTCCTCTATTGCACGCCGCACACGTTCCATCAGGGCAACGATGCGGCGGGGATCATTGCTGACGCCGGGGACAAGGTCACTTACGTGCACCTCGCTGACACCCTCGACCACACTGCCTCGAACGGGCTGCGGTACATCGTGAATCCGCCTGGTTCGACGGTCCGGGTCCATCAGCATGCCGAGATCGGGCGGGGCGAGGTCGATTTCGACGAGGTTTTCGCCGCGCTCGCCGACGTCGGGTTTGACGGGGTGGTGTCGTCGTGTGTGTTCGGCTGGGAGGAACGGGCGGAGGAGATTTCGGTGCGGCAGCGGGAGAAGGCTGTCGGGTTGGTGGAGAAGCATTTTGGGGGCGGGAAGCTTTAGGGCTACAGTGCGGTTTTCTCAGTAGTGCGGTGGGGGTGAAGCTGCTTCTGGCCGAGGGGCGCGGTTGGGCTGGTGCCGGCGTACGTGAGGGGAACCCTGAGGGAATCAGATTCCCTCAGGGTTCCCCTCACGTACGCGAAAACCTCCAGTGCCAGGGACTTAAGGCGGCCCTGCGGGTGCGTGGGGAGCGCGTCTGCCCGGGTCGGGAAGGCTGGGCTGGCTGTCGGCAGGCGGGCCGGTCGGGCGGAAGCGCGGTGTGCGGTCTGTGAGGGACCCCTTGAGGGAATCTGATTCCCTCAAGGGGCCCCTCACGGACTCACGGATACGGTCAGACGGATATCAGTCGGGCATTTCGGCGGGTTTGGTGTCCTGTGCGGACAGTCCGCAGGCCGAAGCCGCCCAGCTTAAGTCCCTGGCATTGACGAGAAAACCTCAGTGAAGGGGGCACGCCCGGCCGGGTGCGCCCCTTCGTCGTGGTTCAGTTAGCAGTCGGGAAGTTGAACGCCGCCCCGTGCGCCTCGGTCTCCGGCCACCGCGTGGTGACTACCTTGGCGCGCGTGTAGAACCGCACTCCGGCCGGGCCGTGGATCGGGCTGTCGCCGATGAGGGAGTCCTTCCAGCCGCCGAACGAGTAGTACGACATCGGGACCGGAATGGGCACGTTGACGCCGATCATGCCGACATGCACGCCGCGCTGGAAGCGGCGGGCCGCTTCGCCGCTGCCGGTGAAGATGGCGGTGCCGTTGCCGTACGGGTTGGCGTTGATGAGCGCGATCGCCTCGTCCACCGTGGACACTCGGACGACCGCGAGCACAGGGCCGAAGATTTCCTCGCGGTAGGCCTGCATTTCGGTGGTCACGTGGTCCAAAAGGGACGGTCCGACGAAGAAGCCTTCCTCGTGTCCGTCGACCGAGCGGCCGCGTCCGTCGACCACCACGGTCGCGCCTTCTTCGGCGCCGCGGGCGACGGCGTCGACCACGCGGTCCCGCGCGGCGGCGGTGACGACCGGGCCCATGTCGTTCGTGGCGTCGGAGCCGGGGCCGACCTTGACCTCGCGGGCCTTGCGTTCCAGCACGCCGATCAGCCGGTCGCCTGCGTCGCCGACCGCGACCGCGACGGAGATCGCCATGCACCGCTGTCCGGCGGAGCCGAACGCGGCGGCGGTGAGGTGGTTGGCGGCGTATTCGAGGTCGGCGTCGGGCAGCACGACGGCGTGGTTCTTCGCGCCGCCGAGGGCTTGGACGCGTTTGCCGGTCGCGGTGCCGCGCTCGTGCACGTACTTGGCGATCGGCGTGGAGCCGACGAACGACACCGCGGACACGTCCGGGTGGTCCAGCAGGGCGTCGACCGCGACTTTGTCGCCGTGCACGACGTTGAACACGCCGTCGGGCAGGCCGGCTTCGGCGTAGAGCTGCGCGACCAGGTTGGACGCGGACGGGTCGCGTTCGCTGGGCTTGAGCACGAAGGTGTTGCCCGCGGCGATGGCGACCGGGTGCATCCAGAGCGGCACCATGATCGGGAAGTTGAACGGGGTGATGCCCGCGACGACGCCGAGCGGCTGGCGGAAGTCGTGCACGTCGACGCCGCGGGAGACCTGGTCGGAGAAGCTGCCCTTGAGCGCGTCGGCGATGCCGCAGGCGTATTCGACGACCTCGCGGCCGCGCACGATCTCGCCGCGCGCGTCGTCGACGACCTTGCCGTGTTCGCTGGAGATGACGCGGGCGAGCTCGTCCTCGTGCTTGACCAGCAGTTCGCGGAAGGCGAAGAGGATCCGGGTGCGCTGGGTGAGCGAGGATTCGCTCCAGGACTCGGCGGCCTTCGCGGCGGCGGCGACGGCGGTGTCCACGTCGGCCGATTCGGCGAGCAGGACGGCGGACTGCTGTTTGCCGGTAGCGGGGTCGTAGACCGGCGCGGTGCGGGTGGAACCGGCGGGGGTGGAGACGCCGTTGATCCAGTGTTCGATGGTGTTCACTTCGCTCCTCGTCGAGAGGTCGGTCAGAGGTACGGGCGCTGTTTGCGTTTGACGTCGGCGTAGGTTTCGCGCGCCGCTCGGGTCGAGTCCAGGTCGGACACCTCGCTGACCGGCACGTCCCACCACGCCGATCCGGGCGGGTTGGGGCCGAGCAGGTCGGTTTCGACGTGCACGACGGTGGTCGTGGAGTTCGCCTTGGCCTGTTTCACCGCGGCCCGGAACTCGTCCACAGTGGACGCGCGGAGCACCGTCGCGCCGAGACTGGCGGCGTTGGCGGCGAGATCGACGGGCAGTACGCCGCCCTCGAGCAGGCCGTTGTCGGCACGGTACCGGTAGGAAGTGCCGAATCGTTGCGAGCCAAGGGATTCCGACAGCGACCCGATCGAGGCGAACCCGTGGTTCTGCACGAGCACGACGATCACCTTGAGCCCTTCGGCGACCATCGTGACGATTTCCTGCGCCATCATCAGGTACGAGCCGTCGCCGACGAGCACGACCACTTCCCGGTCGGGCGCGGCCATTTTCGCGCCGACGCCCGCCGCGACCTCGTAGCCCATGCACGAGTAGGCGTATTCGACGTGGTAGGCCTTCGGATCCCGGGCCCGCCAGAGCATCTGCAGGTCGCCCGGCATCGAGCCGGCGGCGTTGATGACCACGTCTCGGTCGTCCAGTTCGCTGTTGAGCGCGCCGAGGATCTCGGTCTGCGCGGGCAGCGGCTGGTGCCCGACGGCGAAGCAGTCGTCGGCGGTGCGGTTCCATTCGTCGGCCAGCAGCCGCGCCCGGGCCCGGTACGCATCGTCGACCTGCCATCCGGCGAGGGCTTCGTGCAGGGCGGTGATGCCGCGTTTCGCGTCCGCCAGCACCATTTCCGCGGAATGCTTCGCGGCGTCGAGGCGCGCGACGTTGAGGTTCACGAACTGCACGGCCGGATTGCCGAACACGGTGTGGGATGCGGTGGTGAAGTCGCTGTAGCGGGTGCCGATGCCGAGCACGACGTCGGCTTCCGCGGCGAGCGCGTTGGCGGCGGACGTGCCGGTGGAGCCGATGCCGCCGACCGCGCTCGGGTGGTCCCACGGGACCGCGCCCTTGCCCGCGTGCGTGTCGGCGACGGGAATCCCCGTGGCGGCGGCGAACGCGCGGAGTTCTTCCCAAGCCTCGGAGTACACGACGCCGCCGCCCGCGACGATCAGCGGGGCCTTCGCGGCGCGCAGCAGGTCCACGGCGCGGCCGAGTGCTTCCGGTTCGGGCACCGGGCGGTCGATGTGCCAGACGCGGCGGCGGAAGAACTCCTCGGGCCAGTCGTAGGCTTCGGCTTGGACGTCCTGCGGCAGCGCGAGCGTGACCGCGCCGGTCTCGACCGGGTCGGTCAGCACCCGCATGGCGGCGAGGGCGGCGGAGATCAGCTGTTCGGGCCGGGTGATCCGGTCGAAGTACTTCGACACCGGGCGGAACGCGTCGTTGACCGTGACGTCGCCGCCGCGGGTGTCCTCCAGCTGTTGCAGCACCGGATCGGGGCCGCGGGTGGCGAACATGTCGCTGGGCAGCAGCAGGACCGGGAGCCGGTTCGTGGTGGCGAGGGCGGCTCCGGTGATCATGTTCGTCGAGCCGGGGCCGGTGGACGCGGTGCAGGCGAAGGCCTGGAGCCGGTTGCGCATTTTCGCGAACGCGGTCGCGGCGTGGACCTGGCCCTGTTCGTTGCGTGCGAGGTAGTACGGCAGGTCGTCGGAGCCGGTGCGAGCCGCCTGCAGCAGCGCTTGGCCGATCCCGGCGACGTTGCCGTGCCCGAAGATCCCGAAGCAGCCCGGGATCAGCCGGCGTTCGACGCCGTCGCGCTCGGAGTACTGGTTGGCCAGGAACCGCACCAGGGCTTGCGCGGTGGTGAGCCTCATCGTGCGCCTCCGAACGGCAGCCGCGGGTCGACGTCTTGGGATTCCCAGGTTTGGCGGACCCACGCGTGCGCGGGGTCGTCGCAGATCAGCCACGCCCGTTCGGGTCCGGGTCCGGCCATCACGTTGAGGTAGTACAGGTCGTAGCCGGGCGCGGCCATCGACGGGCCGTGCCAGCCGTGCGGGATCAGCACGACGTCGCCGGTGCGGACCTCTTCCAGGACGTCGATCGGGCGGTCGGGAGTGCCGTAGACGCGCTGGTAGCCCATGCCACCGCCGGCGACCTCGAAGTAGTAGATCTCCTCGAGTTCGCTTTCGCCCTCGCGTGCCTCGTCGTGCTTGTGCGGCGGGTAGGACGACCAGTTCCCGCCCGGCGTGAGCACTTCGCAGACGAGCAGCTGGTCGGCGTCGAAGGTGTGCGGCAGGCAGTAGTTGTTGACCTGGCGGCTGCAGTTCCCCGCGCCGCGCAGTTCCGTCGGCACGCCGTCGGCGGGGCCGTACCGGGCGGGCAGCCGCTTCGAGGTCTTCGCCGAGGGCAGCGCGAACCTGCCTTGGCCGGTGATCGTCGCCTCGGCATCCCTGGGCAGGTAAGCGAAATCGGTGACCGCGTCGAACACGCCGGTGCGCCCGGCCAGCTCGAACGTCTCGCCGTCGACCGACACCGAGCAGCTGCCGGACAGCGGGAGCACGAGCGTTTCCGCGTCGCCGGTGGAGACGGTCTCGGCGCCGTCGAGTTCCAGCACGCGCAGGCCGGAGTAGCCCCATCCGGCCGATTCGGGGGTGATTTCGAGACTGAACCGGTTCACAGCAACCCCACCGCCGTATCGACCGCCTTCGCCACGTCGCCGTCGTGCGGATAGAGCAGCGACCGCCCGACCACCAGACCCTGCACCGTCGGCAGCGCGAGCGCCTGCTGCCAGGACGCGAACGCCGCGTCCGGATCCTTGACCTCGCCGCCGAGCAGCACCGCGGGCAGCGTCGAGGCCGCCAGCACCCGCTCCATCTCGGCCACCACCGGCAGCTTCAGCCAGGTGTAGGCCGACGAGCGGCCGAGCCCGGACGCGATGGTGATCGAGCGGATCACGGCGTCGGGGGAGAGGTCGTTCTTGATCCGGCCGTCGACCCATTCGGACAGGAACGGTTCGACCATCGCGACGAGTTTCCGGTCGGCGAGCGCGTCGATCGCCTTCGCGGTGTTCTCCAGGACGCTCGGCGTCGCCGGGTCGGAGAGGCAGATCCGGGTGAGCGTCTTGCCGCCGTCGAACCGCATGCGCGCGATGGTTTCCGCGTCGTAGCAGGCGAACCGGTCGTCGATCTCGAAGCTCGACCCGGCCAGCCCGGTGCGGTTCATCGACCCGATGACCGTCTTGCCGTCCAGCGCGCCGAGCAGGAGGAGGTCGTCGACGATGTCCGGGGTCGCGAGCACGCCGGTGACGCCCGGCCGTTCCAGCGCGAGGCACAGCCGCTCCAGCAGTTCGCCGCGATCGGCCATCGCCAGCGGATCGGAGCCGACCGCGTTCGCGCCCCGCGCGGGGTGGTCCGCGGCGATGATCATCGTGCGGCCCTTGTCGTTGAACGGCGACTTGGCCCGCACGCGCACGGCAGCGGCCTCGGCGATCGCTTCGGGATCGCGCACGCGTTTGGCGACGATCCGCTCGACCGTGTTCATTCGTTTCCTCCGAGCTTGCGCAGTACCTGGTCTTCGGTGGGCATGGCGTCCGAACAGGACAGTTGGCCCGCCACATGCGAGCCGGCCGCGTTCGCGAACCGCATCACCCGCGCGGTGTCCCAGCCGGACAGCAGCCCGTGCACCAGCGCGCCGCCGAACGCGTCGCCCGCGCCGAGACCGTTGACGACCTCCACCGGCACCGGCGGCACCTCGACCTCGCCGGTGTCGTCCACCGCGAGCACGCCCTTCGGGCCCTGCTTCACCACGGCGAGCGAGACCCCCTTGTCCCGCAACGCTTTCGCCGCCTCCCGAGGTTCGCGGACGGCGACCGCGGTGTCGCATTCGTCGAGGTTGCCGACCGCGACCGTGACGTGTTCGAGCGCCTTGCCGACCCATTCCCGGGCCTGCTCGCGCGAGTCCCAGAACATCGGCCGGTAGTCGAGGTCCAGCACCGTGATCCCCCTGCGACCACGGGCCTCCAGCGCCGCCAGCGTCGCCGAACGGCTCGGTTCCTGCGACAGCCCGGTCACCGTCACCCAGAACACCTTCGCCGCGCGGATCGCGTCGAAGTCGAGTTCATCGGCGGAAATGTCGAGATCGGGCGCTTTCGGGAAACGGTAGAAGTAGAGCGGGAAATCGTCCGGCGGGAAGATCTCGCAGAACGTCACCGGCGTCGGCAGTTGCGGCGACGTCCCGACGAACCGGTCGTCCACGCCGTATCCGGCGAGCGCGCGGTGCAGGAACCGGCCGAACGGATCGTCGCCGGTCTTGGTGATCACCGCCGAGGCCCGGCCGTACCGGGCGGCGGCGACCGCGACGTTGGTCGCGCTGCCGCCGAGATACTTGCCGAACGAGGTGACGTCTTCCAGCCCGACGCCGATCTGCTCGGGGTAGACGTCCACCCCGATCCGGCCCATCGTGACGAGGTCGAACCCCGTGGTCATCGTCGCGTCCTCCTGCCTGCCGCGGTGGCTCCGCCCTCTGACAGTGCAGGACCCTGAGGGACTTTGTCAAGACATATGGACATTAGGTCATCGGCACCTGAGTCGGTAGGCTCCCGAGGATGAACGCCAGTCCGGCTTGGGACCCCGCGCGCGAGATCGCGGTGGATCCGGCCAGCCCCGAACCGCTGTACTTCCAGGTCGCGCGCCAGCTGCACGCCGCGATCGAGGACGGCCGCCTGCCGGCGGGCGCGCGGCTGGCGAACGAACTGGACCTCGCGGCCGGGCTGCGGCTGTCCCGGCCCACGGTCCGCCAGGCCATCCAGTCGCTGGTCAACCAGGGGTTGCTGGTGCGCAAGCGCGGGGTCGGCACCCAGGTGGTGCGCACGAAGGTCACCCGCCCGCTGCGGCTGAGCAGCCTGTACGACGACCTCGCCGGGCTGGGCGGAACGCCGGAGACGACGGTGCTGTGCAACCGCGTGGAGGACGCCGACGCGGAGGCCGCCGGGCTGCTGGAAGCCCCGGGGCTGACGCGCGTGCGCCGGTTGAAGCGGATCCGCTCGACGGGCGGCGAACCGCTCGCGGTGATGAACAACTACCTCCCGGACGGCCTGATCGACCCGTCGGACGAGGACCTGCGGGAGAAGGGCCTGTATCAGCTGCTGCGCGGGACCGGGCTGCGCCTGCACTCCGCGCAGCAGAACATCGGCGCCCGCCTCGCGACCGCCGAGGACGCCGAACTCCTCGACGAGAAGCCGGGGGCCGCGTTGCTGACCATGCAGCGCACGACCTACGACGAGACGGGCCGGGTCGTCGAGTACGGATGGCATGTGTACCGGGCGTCGCGGTACTCGTTCAACCTCTCCCTGGCGAATTCCTGACGCGACTGTCCATTCCGGACAGTCCGGCGGCCGGGGGCGAAACCGGTCTTCGCGATACCCCTGGCGAGACAGCGGGATTCATCGCCAACGTGCATGAATCCGCGAAACTATCCACTTGACAAGTTCTGGGTCTGGCGCTGAAGGTTGTCGGCAATACCAGCGGCGCCGGCGCAGGCGCCGCCGAGCCGTTCCCGGCGGAGGCGCTCAATGTCGAACGCGCAAGTCCAGCACCAGACCGATCTCAAGCGGAACGCTTTCGGCGTTCCCGGAATCCTGTTCTTCGTCCTGTCGGCGCAAGCGCCGCTGACGAGCATCGTGGGCGCGGCCGCGCTCGCCGTGGCGCTCGGGGACGGGGCGGGCGCTCCCGGCGCCTATCTCGTCGTCGGCGTCGTGATCGTGCTGTTCGCGGTCGGGTTCACCACGATCACCCGACACGTGGACACCCGCGGCGGCTTTTTCGCCGTGATCAAGGCGGGGCTCGGCCGTCGCGCGGGCTCCGGCGGATCCGCGCTGGCCCTGTTGTCCTACAACGCGATCCAGATCGCGATGTACGGCCTGTTCGGGGCCAGCCTGTCCGGGTTGCTGTCCCGGCACGCGGGCATTTCCGTGCCGTGGTGGGCCTGCGTCGCGGGCGCGATCGCCGTCGTGTGGTTCCTCGGCTCGCGCAAGATCGAACTCGGCGCCCGTGTGCTCGCCGTGCTCGTTGCGTTCGAATTGCTGCTGTTGGCCGGGTTCGCCGTCGGCGTGGTCGTCACCAAGGGATGGTCCGCTTTGGACGTTCCCGCGAGCTTCGGCCCGAAAGCGGTGCTGGCCGGCGCGCCCGGAGTCGCCATCATGTTCGCGATCGCGTCGATGTTCGGATTCGAATCGACGGCGATCTACTCGGGCGAGGCGAAGGACCCGCGGCGCACCGTGCCTCGCGCGACCTACATCGCGGTCGTCCTGATCGCGGTGTTCCTCGCGTTCCTGACCTGGACGCTGGTCTGCTTCTACGGCGCGGGGCAGGCGCAGGAGGCGGCGCGGACGGCGCTGCAGACCGACCCCGCTTCCTTCGCGGTGACGCCGCTCAACAGCGTGCTGGGGGAGTGGGCGGGGACCGCGGCCGACGTGCTGCTCTCGACCTCGCTGTTCGCCGGGATCCTGTCCTTCCACAACATGATCACGCGCTATTTCCACACCATGGCGGGGCACAGCCTGTTCCCGCCGGTCCTGGAGCGCACCAACCGGCACCAGGCGCCGGCCGCGGCCTCGCTGGCGCAGTCGCTGCTGGCCGCGGTGGTGGTGCTGCCGTTCGCGGCGGCCGGGATGGACCCGGTCAACCAGCTGTTCAGCTGGCTGTCCGGGCTGGCCGTCGCGACACTCGTGGTGCTGTACACGCTCACCTCGGCGGCGGTCATCGGCTACTTCCGGCGCACCCGCGCCGAACGCAATCTCTGGACCACACTGCTCGCGCCGGTCCTCTCCGCCGTGCTGATGCTCGGAATCCTCAGCCAGGTGGTGCGGAACTTCGGAGTGCTCACCGGAGGCAGCGCGACGACCGTGTGGCTGCTGCTGGCAATCGTGCCCGTCGTGTTCGCCGCCGGGCTTCTGCGTTCGCCCCGGACCCTGCCGCGCGGCACCCCGGCCCCGGCCACCGAACCCGTCTGACTTCTTCCCTCTGACCAAGGAAAGGCTTATGTCCACCCAAACTTTGCCCGTGTCGCCGGTCGACGGCGGGAACGCCGCCCCGCATCCGCTGGCTGTGCTCTCCGCGGCCGAACTCGAAGCCGCGCGAAGGATTCTCGAGGAAGCCGGTCTCGTGTCCGCGACGACCCGGTTCTCCTACGTCCTGCTCCGCGAACCGGACAAGCAGGACGTCCTCGCCTGGGACGGGCGGACCCCGCTGCCGCGCGAGGTGTCGGTGCTGGTGACCGAACTGGAACCGCTCGGCCTCAGCACCGTGGTGGTGGACCTGACCGCGGGAGAGGTCGTCTCGCGGACGGTGCTCGACCCGGCCGAGGTGGGCTTCGGCCCGTGCCTGGACGAGGATTACGACCTGGTCGACGAGATCGTCAAGAGCGACGAGCAGTGGCTCGCCGCGGTCGCCAAGCGCGGCGTCGACGATGTCGGCAAGGTCCGGACGGTGCCGCTGTCGGCCGGGGTGTTCGGCTATCCCGACGAGGTCGGCGCCCGCGTGTACCGCGTGCTCTCCTTCCATCAGCCGCACCCCGGCGAACCGCCGTGGGCGCATCCGGTCGGCGGGGTGATCGCGCACGTCGACGTGAGCAACCGGCGGGTGCTGCGGGTCGTGGAGACGCACGTCGACCACGTGCCCGAGGAGTCCGGCGATTACTTGCACGACGCCGTCCGCGGCCCCCAGCGCACCGATCTCAAGCCGATTTCCATCACCCAGCCCGAAGGCGTCTCGTTCCAGTACGACGACGGCGTTCTGTCGTGGCAGAACTGGCAGCTGCGGCTCGGGTTCAACGGCCGCGAGGGGCTGACCCTGCACCAGGTGTCCTATGCCGACGGCGGCGTGCGGCGGCCGGTCGTCTACCGGGCCTCGGTCGCGGAGATGGTGGTCAACTACGGCGATCCCGGGCCCACGCACGGCTGGCAGAACTACTTCGACCTCGGCGAGTACCAGTTCGGGCGGCTCGCGAACTCGCTGGAGCTGGGCTGCGACTGTCTCGGCGAAATCACCTACGCCGACGCCGTCGTGGCCGACGACCACCTGCGCCCGCAGCTCATCCGCAACGCGATCTGCATCCACGAAGAGGACTTCGGCGTGCTGTGGAAGCACAACGACATCTTCACCGGCACCTCGCAGACGCGGCGGCAGCGCCGGCTCGTGGTGTCGTTCTTCGGCACCGTCGGCAACTACGACTACGGGTTCTACTGGTACTTCTACCTCGACGGCACCATCGAGTTCGAAGCCAAGGCCACCGGCATCCCGTTCCCGTCCGGGTACGACGGCTCGGACCCGCACTTCAGCGAACTCGCGCCCGGCCTCGGCGCCCCGGTGCACCAGCACCTGTTCTCGGTGCGCCTCGACCTGACCGTCGACGGGGTGCGCAACTGCGTGGACGAACTGGACGTCGCGCCGGTGCCGATGGGCGGGAACAACCCGTGGGGCAACGCGATCGGCCGCAAGCGCACCCGGCTGCGCACCGAACGCGAAGCCCGCCGGAAGGCGGCTAACCACCTCAACCGGGTGTGGGCGATCTCCAGCGCGGAGCGCACCAACCGGCTGGGCAAGCCGACCTCGTACGTGCTGCACCCGGAAGGCCAGCCGGCGCTGCTGGCCGACGAGAACTCCTCGATCGCCCGCCGGGCGGCATTCGCCCGCGAGCATCTGTGGGTGTCGCGGTACGACCGGGACCAGCTGTGGCCCTCGGGTTACACGGTGAACCAGAACCCGGGCAACGACGGGCTGACCGCCTACACCGCGCGGGACCGGCCGATCGACGGGGAGGACGTGGTGCTGTGGCACACCTTCGGCCTGACGCATTTCGTGCGCACCGAGGACTGGCCGATCATGCCGGTCGACTACGCCGGGTTCAAGCTCAAGCCGGACGGTTTCTTCGACCGCAACCCGACCCTCGACGTGCCTGACCTCAGCGGGAAATCCGGCTGCTGCGGCACGGCCGGTCATGCCGGGCCGTGAGCTGGCGCTGTGCCGCTGGCTCGCCGTGTTCGCGATGGCCGGTGCGCTCGCCCACGTCGCCGTCGCCGCGCACACGCCCGCTCTGACGGCGGTTTTCGCGGGCATGGCCGTGCTGTGCCTGCCGTGCGCGGCGCACCTGTGGCGCGGCGGCCGGTCCGCGCGGCGGCTGGTCGCGGGCAACGCAGCGGCCATGGTCGCGATCCATCTCGCGGTGGGGACCGGGCACCACTCCGGATCGGCGGCGCTCGCCGTCCTCACCGTCACCGAAGGCGGCATCGCCGCTGGCGCGTGGTACCTCGCGCGCCACTCGCAAAGGAGAACCGCATGACTGACACCGTGACCGCGCTGTTCCTGGACGGCGTCTGGACGAAGGGCGGTGCGCCGGGATTCACCACGCTCAACCCGGCGACGGAGGAACCCCTCGCGGAAATCGCCGCCGCCGACGAGGCCGACGTGGACCGCGCGGTGCGGGCCGCGACGCGGGCGTTGAAGGGAGAGTGGGCGGCGACCCCGCCGTCCCGGAAAGGCCTGCTGCTCTCCCGGCTGGCGGACCTGGTCGAGCAGGAGGCCGAGGGACTCGCGCGGCTGGAGTCGCTCGACATGGGCGCGCCGGCCGGGATCGCGCAGGGCATGTTCGTGCCGAATCTCGTGGCGTCGTTGCGGTACTACGCGGGCTGGGCGGACAAGATCACCGGCGAGTTCGTTCCCACCGACGGCTATTTCGGCGCGCCGACCCACTCCTACACCCGCCGCGAACCGGTCGGCGTGATCGCCGCGATCGTGCCGTGGAACTCGCCGCTCATGATCCTCGGCTGGAAGCTGGCTCCCGCGCTCGCCGCGGGCAACACGGTGATCGTGAAGCCGGCGGAGGACGCGTCGCTGTCCATCCTGCAGCTCGCGGAGCTGTCCGAACGGGCCGGTTTCCCGCCCGGCGTGATCCAGGTGCTGACCGGTCGGGGCTCGGTCACCGGCGAGGCGCTCGCGCGGCATCCGGGCGTGCACAAGGTCAGTTTCACCGGTTCCACCGGCGTCGGGCGGCGCATCCTGCGCAACTCCGCGGACACGTTCAAGCGGACGACCTTGGAGCTGGGCGGCAAATCCCCGCAGCTGGTGTTCGCCGACGCGGACCTGAACGCCGCGGTGGCCGGCCTCGCGGCGGGGATCTTCACCAACCAGGGCCAGGTCTGCGCCGCCGGGACGCGCATCCTCGTGCAGCGGCCCGTGCTGGACGCGGTGCTGGACGGACTGCGGGACGCCGCGGCGGCGCAGGTGCTCGGCGACCCGTTCGACCCGGCGACCACGATGGGCCCGCTGATCAACGGCGCCCAGCGCGAGCGGGTGCTCGGCTATGTCCACAAAGGACGAGGCGAGGGCGCGGCACTCGTCGCCGGGGGAAATTCCCCGGACGGGCCGGGCTTTTTCGTCGCGCCCACGGTCTTCTCCGGCACGAACGACCTGGCGATCGCGCGCGAGGAGATCTTCGGCCCGGTCGGCACGGTGATCCCGTTCGACGACGAGGCCGAAGCGGTCGCGATAGCCAACGACAGCGACTACGGGCTCGCGGCCACGGTGTGGACCCGCGACGTCGGGCGCGCGCACACCGTTTCGGCCGCGCTCGAAGCGGGCGCGGTCGGGGTGAACGGCTGGTCGCCGCTGGCCCCTCAGCTCCCGTGGGGCGGGCTGAAGGCGAGCGGGGTCGGCCGCGAACTGGGCTACGAGGGCATTCTCGCCAACACCGAGGCGAAAACCGTGACCATCGTACTGTGAAAGGGGAATCGATGACCGACGAGACCGTGGCGGCTTTGGTCCGCAGGGTCGAGGTGCTCGAAGCCGAGGCGGACATCCGGCGGCTGCAGGCGCGCTACATGTTCCTCTGCGACACGCCGAATCCCGAGTACGGCGTGGCTGACGACGCGAAGAGGATCGAGCTGATCCTTGAGCTTTACACCGAGGACGCGGTGTGGGAAGGCGTCGGCGAGTACTACGACGGCCAGTTCGGCCGCGCCGAGGGCAAACCGGCGATCCGCGAGCACTTCCAGCGGTTCTGGGGCGAGAAACAGGATCCGGCGCTGCTGCTGAACGCGCACTACCTGACTTCGGAGCAGATCCACGTGCACGGCGACACCGCCGACGGACAGTGGATCCACATGCAGCCGTGGCTGTTCTCGGACGGCAAGTCGTTGCTGCGCTCCAGCCGGCTCAACAACGCCTTCCGCAAGGAGCCGGACGGCTGGCGGATCACCCGGACCCGCACCGAAAACGTGTTCGTCGCCCCGCTGCCGGACCGGTTCGCGAGCGACTACCCGTCGACGTCGGTGCTGCTGAAGCCGTGACCGGCCCCTCCTGTCCGGTTCGCCGCGGATTACGCTGAGCCGAGGCAACCGGACGGGAAGGACGCGATGGCAGGGCTGGCATACGGTACGGGACGGCAAGCGCTGCTGGACGCCGCGGTACGGGTCGTGGCGGCGCAGGGCCTGCGCGGGCTGACCTACCGCTCGGTCGCCGCCGAAGCCGGCGTCACCCACGGTTCGGTCCGCTACCACTTCGGCGACTGGCGGACGCTGGTGGAAGAGGCGCTCGCACACTGCGTCGAGCGCAGCGTCCAGGGTGCGGAGCTGTCGTCGCAGGGCGAGGGCTTCGACGAGTTCGCCTCGGGTCTGGTCTCGCTCGTGACCGCCGATCCGGGGGCACAGGCCTTCCAATACGAACTGACCATGGAAGCCCGGCGCCGCCCCGAACTGCGCCCGGTCATGGAACGCGCCAACGACCTGTACCGCGACGCGGTGCGCCGCGAACTCGCCGCACACGGCCTCGACGACCCCGACCTGGCCGAACTGGTGTTCCTGGCCCTCGACGGGCTGGTGTTCCATTTGACGGCGTTCGGGGACACGTCGCGCGGCGAACGAGCGGCGGCGAAGCTGCGGGCGTTGCTGCGTGCGTATGCGGGGGCTGTGGCTGAGCGCAGCGTGGAGTAGCCGGGGCTGGCTTGACCATGCGTCAAACCAGCCCCGGCCGGACTGTTCCCGGTACCGGTCAGTCGCGCACGGCCAGTTCGCCGAGTTCGGACCAGCCTTCCTGGTCCACCTTCGCGTGCACGATGCGCGGCGTTTCGGCCAAATAAGGCGGAAGCTCGCGCTGCGCGGTCTTGAAGTGGGCCGAACCGACGTGGGCGGCGCCCGCGTCGTCGTCGCGGAATGCTTCCACCAGCACGTATTCGCTGGCGTCGGCGAGGCTGCGCGACCACTCGTACCAGAGGCAGCCAGGCTCGGCTCGCGTCGCTTCGGTGAACGCGCGGGAGATCTCGGGCCACGCGTCCGCGTGCTCCGGCTTCACCCGGAACTTGGCGGTGATGAAGATCATCGGTCTCCTCGGAGCGGTTTTCCGTTTCAGGGAACCAGGATCGCGCGTCCGCGGACGCGGCCGGCGGCCAGGTCGTCGAGCGCGTCCTGAAAGGACTCGAGCGGGTAGGTCGCGGTGTGCAGGCGCACGCGGTCCTGCGCGGCCAGCACCATCAGCTCGCACAGATCGGTGTAGGAGCCGACCAGGTTGCCGATGAAGTTGATCTCGGCGGAGATGATGTCGATCGTGGGCACGTCGATGTTTTCGCCGTAGCCCACCACGTGGTAGTCGCCCGCGCGGCGCAGCATCGCGACGCCGTCGCGGGTCGCGCCGCCCTCTCCGACGAAGTCGAGCACGGTTTCCGCGCCCTCGCCGCCGGTCAGTTCCCGCACCGCGGCGACGTGCCCGCCGTCGGCGACCACGCCGTGGTCCGCGCCGATCGATTCGGCCAGCTTCACCGCGTCCTCGTTGCGGTCGACCACGATCAGCTCGGCGGCGGTGAGCGCCTTGAGCACCTGGATGCCGATGTGCCCGAGCCCGCCGGCGCCGATCACCACGCACCGGTCGCCCGGGCGCAGCCGCCGCGCTGCCTTGGCCGCCGCGTGGTACGCGGTCAGCCCGGCGTCGGCGAGCGCGGCGACATCGGCCGGTTCCAGCGAATCGTCGAGCTTCACCACGCTGCGCGCGGAGGTCTTGAGGTACTCGGCGTAGCCGCCCGCGGTGTCGATGCCGGGGAATTGGCTGGCCGCGCAGTGCACGTCGTCGCCGGCCCGGCAGGCGCGGCACAGGCCGCAGGTGATCAGCGGGTGCACGATCACCTTGTCGCCCTCGGCGACGTTGGTGACCGCACTGCCCACCGCGTGCACCCAGCCCGCGTTTTCGTGGCCGATCGTGTAGGGGAGCGCGACGCCGGACTTCTCCGCCCACTGCCCTTCGAGGATGTGGATGTCGGTGCGGCACACGCCGGCGCCGCCGATCCGCACGACGACGTCGTACGGGCCGGCGACCTCGGGGACGGGTACGTCGGCGAGCCGAAGTTGCTGGTCGTAACCGACGACCTGGACTGCTTTCACGATGCTCGGGCCTCCTCGGGCGAGCCGGGCCGCGGCGCCTGGTCGGCCGCGGATTCGGGATAACGGGTGCGGAGCAGGCCGCGGCAGAAGTGCGCGTTGCCGTCGATCGAAATCCGGACCGACCGCGCGAACCGCAGCCGCAGCGGCACTTCCTCCTTCGGATACGGCCGGCCGAGGTCGTCGACGAGCACCGGCTGGTCCGGCGTGACCGCGAGACCGAGCGCTTCCCGGCGGCGCAGGAGCGCGGCGGTGACCCGGTCGTCAGGCAGGTCGCCGAGCGTCACGTCGTGCAGCGCCTCTTCGCTCAGGTCGCCGTCCGCGCGCAGCAGCGCGGTGAGCGCCCGTTCCATGGCCGCGGTGTGCGCCTTGCGCCGGAACGTCGCCCGCAGCTGCTCGAGGTCTTGTTCCGCCTCGTCGCCGAACGTGCCGCGATAGCCGGCATCGGCGGCGAGGCCGCGGTTGATCAGGTCCGAATCGTGGTGGTCGTCCAGCAGCACCTCGACCCGGCCCGCCTCGGGCAGCGCGGTCAGCACGTCCTTCGCGTCCGATGCCATCAGGTACGCGAAATTGGGCGAACAGAACGAAGTCGGCAGCCGCAGGTGCACGGTCAGCGTTCCGTCGCGGGCTTCGAGCGAACGGACGAAGCCGAGATCGGTGATCGGTTCGTCCAGTTCGGGGTCGAAGACGGCGGACAGCGCGTCGCGGGCGCGCTCTTCCAGTGCGGGCATCAGCCGACCGCCACCGCGTCGGGGGTCGCCTCGGCCGGATCGTCGGCGACGCGCAGTTCGGCCGGGACCTCGATGTCGTACATCGCCGCCGCGTTGAGCCCGAGGATCTTCTTCTTGACCTCGGTGGTGAGCGGCGGGTACTCGGTCATGTCCGCCGGGATCTGGAAGTCGACGAATTTCTCCACCAGCCACTTCGGCGTCCAGATCGCGTAGTCGCTGGAGAACTGGATCCGGTTCTCGTCCAGCCAGTACAGCAGCTCCCCGATGATCTGCGCGAAATACCGCGGCCGGGTGTGGATGAACGGCATCGCGACGGCGAGCCCGGCGTGCACGTTCGGCTCCTGCGTGGCGATCCAGCAGAAGTCCTCCAGCCGGGGGAGCCCGCAGTGCTCGATGACGAAGTTCAGCTCGGTGAAGTCGGTGGCGACCTTGTCCACGTCGGCGACGTCGAACGCGTCGCGGTCCAGCGGCCGGATCGTCGGGCCCTTGTGGATGTGGATGTTCTTGACGCCCAGCTCCTGGGCCGCCTCCAGGTAGCGGTAGCTCCACTTGTCGTCGAGCTTCCAGCCGCGCGAATCGCCGAACCATTCGGCGGTGTAGAGCTTGGCGCCCTTGAGCCCGAACCGTTTCGCGTCCTCGCGCAACTGCTTGAGCCCGTCCTCGCCGAACCGGGGGTCCCAGCAGTGGTTGTAGGTGAGCTTGTCCGGATGCCGCTGGGCCAGCGCGAACGCTTCCTCGGTCTGCCCGAAGCCGTTCGTGTAGAACGCGGGCAGCAGGGCAGGCTGGAAGATCGCGTGGTCGACGTAGCCGTCGGCGAACAGGTCCTTCATCAGCCGGTCGCCGCCCTGGTAGAGGTAGTCCTCGTAGGGCCAGACCTCGGACTCCGGGCTGAGGTTGCGGTGGTAGTCGTAGAAGCAGTCGATGAACTGCTTGCCGTGGATGTTGCGCTGGTTGCCCGGCCGGGCGTCCCAGAGCGCGACGTGCGCGTCCAGGATGTAGTAGCTCTCCCCGTCCTTGGTGTACATCGGTTTCCTCTCCCGTCGTGACCTCATCGGCACGTCCGGACTCGGACGGTAGGGATCCCGGCGCAGGTCAGGCAGGGCCGCGCTGTCTCAGTTTGAGACAGCGGCCGCACTGCGGAGCGCCCGCGCGCGGGTAGCCTCGATCCCGTCCGACGCAGTGGCGCGTCTCCCGGGAGGCCGATATGGCGCACAGCCCGCGCGAATCGGGGCCGCTCGCGCCGCGAGGTTCGACCGCACCGCGGTTGCGCGCCTCGTGGCAGCGCAGCGAGCGTTACGGGGTGCCCGGCGACGAGGTCACCCCGGTGTTCAGCGGTGCGGTGGACACCGAATCGTTGCTGTACGACTGCGGCAACGAAGTGCTCGAGGGGTTGCACGCGACGCTCGCGAACGAGCCGATCAGCCTCATGCTCACCGACGCCGAGGGCCTGGTGCTCAGCCGGATGTGCGGGGACATGGGGATCACGCGGTCGCTCGACCGGGTCCACCTGGCGCCGGGGTTCTACTTCGCGGAGAGCAATGCCGGCACGAATGGACTGGGGCTAGCGCTCGCCGACCGCGTGCCGTCCTTGGTGCGCGCGGGGGAGCACTACTGCACCAGTCTGCGCGGCTACACGTGCGCCGCGGTCCCGGTGCTGGAGCCGATCAGCGGTGCGCTGGCGGGCAGCGTGAACCTCACGACCTGGTCGGAGCAGTCGTCGGAGCTGCTTCTCGCGCTCGCGCAGACCGCGGCCGGGCACACCAGCGCGCTGATGCTGGCGCGCGCGTCCGGTCGCCAGTCGCGTCCGGCGCCGCGCGGCGAGGTGTACCGGATGTATGCCGACCGGCTCGATCCGCCGCGGCTGTCGGCGACCTGGCAGCACGCGGTCTCCGAAGCCTCGGCTGCCATGCGCTGGGGACGGACGGTCCTCGTGACGGGCGAGCCGGGTGCGGGCAAGACCGCGCTGGCGGCGCTCGCGCGCCGGGAGCTGCACTCGCGCGAACGGCTGCTCAACGCCCGCGCGCCCGCCCCGGAGGACGTGCAGACGTGGCTCACGGTGTGGGAGCCCGAGCTGGGCAAGGACGACACCTGCGTGATCGTGGCCGGCGTCGACGCATTGCCGGCGTGGGCGGCGAGCGAACTGGCTGCCCGGTTCGCGGCGCTGCGCGAGCGCGGCAGTGCCGCGTCGTTCGTGCTCACCGCCGCCTCCGCCGAGGTCCCGGCCGCGCTCCTGCCGCTGGTGGACACCGTGGTCGAGGCGCCCTCGCTGCGCTTCCGGCCGGACGATGTGCTGCCCTTGGCACACCACTTCGCCCACCAGTCGCGGGGGCGGGCCGTCGCGTTCACGCCCTCGGCGGCGCGCGCACTGTGCGCCTACGACTGGCCGGAGAACGTCAAACAACTCCGGCGGGTGGTCCAGGCCGCCGCCGCCCGCTCGGAGACGATCGACAGCAGGCACCTGCCCGCGGAAATCTTCACGAACGCCGGGCACCGGCTCAACCGCCTGCAGGCACTCGAACGCGACGAAATCGTCCGATGCCTCGCGCAGCAAGGGGCGACAGTGGTTGCCGCGGCTGAGGAACTCGGCATGGCCCGGGCCACGCTCTACCGCAAAATGGCCCAGTACGGCATCGACCAGCGCCAGTTTCGCTCGTGACGCGGACAGTCGCGCCGTAGCGACGTTCAGTGGGACCGGCCGGGTGTCTCAAAGTGAGACGGCAGGTCCCGCCGCTCCGCTTGCCGCCTTCCTACGATCGGGCCATCGGCCGGTCGAAGGACATGGATTCGGCACATCCCGAAGGAGCATCAGCAATGTCGCTGCGCACCGTCATCAGCCCGAGCAGGTACGTCCAAGGAGCCGGCGCGATCCGGCGGCTCGGCGAATATCTCGCGCCGATCGGGGCGAGGCCGGTGGTCGTCGCCGACGATCTGGTGTGGGGAATGGTCGGCCACGACGTCGAGACGTCCTTGAAGAGCGCGGGCCTGCCGGTGCGGCGGGAGACATTCCGCGGCCTCCCGAGCGCGGCGGAGGTCGATCGGATCGCTGGTGTCCTGCAAGAAACCGGTGCCGATGTGGCGGTCGCGGTGGGCGGCGGGAGCGCGATCGACACGGTGAAGGCCGCGGGCCACCTCGCCGGGATCCGCTGGGCGAACTGCCCGACGGTGGCCTCGACCGACGCCCCCTGCAGCGCGCTTTCGGTGATCTACACCGAAAACGGCGAATTCGAGGAGTACCGGTTCTTTCCGCGCAACCCCGACTTGGTGCTCGTCGACTCACAGGTGGTGGCGAACGCACCGGTCGAACTGCTCGCCGCCGGGGTCGGCGACGCACTGGCGACGTGGCTCGAAGCGCGCGCCACCGCCCAGTCGAACTCGGCGACGATGGCGGGCGGGCTGCCCACGGTCACCGGCACCGCGCTGGCCAAGCTCAGCTGGGAAGTGCTGTGGGACAACGCACTTCAGGCCGTCGACGCGGTCCGCGATTCTCAGGTCACGCCAGCGGTGGAAAAAGTGATCGAGGCGAACACGCTGCTGTCCGGCCTCGGCTTCGAATCCGGCGGACTCGCCGCGGCGCACGCCGTCCACAATGGACTGACGGCGGTCGCGGCCACCCACGGGCTCGCGCACGGCCAGAAGGTCAACATCGGGTCGATCGCGCAACTCGTGCTGGAAGGCGCGCCGTCCGCCGAGGTCCGCGACTTCGTCGAGTTCACGACCCGGGTCGGACTGCCTACGACACTGACCGAAGTCGGCCTGCGCAGCGACGACCACGACAGCCTGCGCGCGGTCGCCGACGCCGCGACCGCCGAAGGCGAGACCATCCACGCCATGCCGTTCGCGGTGCACAGCCGCGATGTCGCTAGCGCGCTGGCCTCGATCGAACGCTTCGCGACCAGGGTCCGCCGCGAGGCGAAACTCCCTGACCCAGTGCCGTATCTGGCGCACGCCTGACGAAACCGCGCCCGCCCGGGCGGCGAGCGGAAACCCTCGCCGCCGCACGGGTAGTCAAGCCTGCCCGTCTGTGACCGACACACCATCTTTGCGCAGGCGGGGAGCCCTCGTGCGGCTCCGCGGCGGCTACGGCGATCCGCTCGCCGTGCCTTACACCGCGTACGCCTGACGAAATCACGACCGCCCGGGCGGCGGCGGAGCGGAAACCCCTTGCCGTCGCCCGGGTATTCAACCCTGCTCGCCTGCAACGGTTCCGGGACGGGCGAATGTCACTTCGGGTCAAGGAGGACCAGTGACCGACACACCACCTTTGCGCAGGCAGGGAGCCCTCGCACGGCTCCGCGGCGGCTACGGCGATCTGCTCGCCGAATTCTTCGGCACGTTCGTGCTCATCGCGCTCGGCGACGGCTGCGTCGCCATGGCGGTGGCCGGACTGCCCGGCTCGGGCCGTACCGCCGGCCCCACGGTGATCTTCCAGGGCACCGGCGACTGGATGCTGATCGTGTGGGGCTGGGCGTTCGCGGTCGCGTTCGCCGTCTTGCTCGCGGGCGGCGTCAGCGGCGCGCATCTCAATCCCGCGGTGACGTTCGCGATGGCATTGCGGCGGCGGTTTCCGTGGCGGCGGGTTCCTGGTTATTGCGGGGCACAGCTTTTCGGCGCGTTCGCAGGCGCTGCACTGGTTTTCGCGGTGTACCACCCGGCCATCCGCGCGTTCGAGGCGGCAGCCGGTGCCGACGGGAAGAACACGACGTTCACCATTTTCGCGACCGCGCCCGCGCGTTATTTCACCGATTGGCTCGGACCGCTGCTGGACCAAGTAGTCGGCACCGCCGTGCTCCTCGCGGTGGTGCTCGCGATCATCGACGGCCGGATCGCGGCGTCGACGCCGAAAATGGCTCCCTTGCTGATCGGGTTCACCGTCGCCGCGATCGGCCTCTCCTACGGCGCGAACGCGGGTTACGCGATCAACCCGGCTCGCGATCTCGGCCCGCGGCTCTTCGCGTTCCTCGCCGGATGGGGCGACGCCGCACTGCCCGGCCCCGGCGGCTATCTGTGGATTCCGATCGTCGGACCGCTGATCGGCGGCGCCGTCGGGGTGCTGCTGTACGACTTCTTCATCGGCGATGTCCTGCACGCGCGCGATTCGCTCCCACTCGGGAAAAGCGTCTCAAAGTGAGACAACCGACGCGTTGAACGGCCCCGAAACGCCGCCTACATTTCTGCCGGATCCCAGCGAAGACAAAGGAGTTGTCGCATGAGCAAGAACATTCTCGTCACCGGTGCCGCCCGGGGCATCGGCAGGGGAATCGCACTGCGCCTCGCGGCGGACGGGCACGACGTCGCGGTCAACGACATCCCGGCCAACGCGGGCGAACTGGAAGCGGTAGCCAAAGAAATCCGCGCCGCCGGCCGCCGCTCCGCGACAGTCACCGCGGACGTGTCCGACCCGGCCGCGGTGACCGCGATGGTCGGGGAAACCGTGCGGGCGCTGGGTTCCCTGGACGTGATGGTCGCGAACGCGGGCATCGCGCAGGTCCTGCCGCTGCTGGAACTGACGCCGGAGGACTGGGACCGGATGATGGCGGTCAACGCCCGCGGCATGTTCCTGTGCTACCAGGCCGCCGCGAAACAGATGATCGAACAGGGCGGGGGAGGCAAGATCATCGGCGCCGCCTCGATCGTCGCGCACCGGCCGTTCGCGTTGCTGGGCCACTATTCCGCGTCGAAGTGGGCCGTCCGAGGGCTGACCCAGGCCGCGGCGATGGAATGGGCCAAGCACGGCATCACCGTCAACGCCTACTGCCCGGGCATCGTCGGCACCGCGATGTGGGACCTCATCGACGAGAAACTGGCCGAATCCGAGGGCTTGCGCAAGGGCCAGGCCATCGCGAAGTACTCCGACCTCATCCACCTGGGCCGGGTCTCGGTCCCGGAGGACGTGGCCAGCTACGTGTCGTACCTGGCGTCCCCCGATTCGGACTACATGACCGGCCAGTCCGTGATGATCGACGGCGGGATCCAGTTCTCCTGAACCGCGTCCCAAGCTCCGGGCACCGGCCCACGGTGCCCGGAGCTTGAGAGTGCTTCTGGCCAACGCCGCCATCATGCTCGTCGACCGCACCCCGCGCGAGTATCCAAAAAGGAATCCCCGGTGACGTCCATCAGCCAGTCCGGCAACGTGTCCCCGCCTGATCCGGCCGCTCGCGAACGCCCACTCAGCCAGCCTGGCTCGTAGCCCGCCGTTCGCGCAGCACGAACTTCTGGATCTTCCCGGTCGACGTCTTGGGCAGCTCCCCGAACGTGACGGACTTCGGGGCTTTGAAACGGGCCAGCCGTTGCCGGACGTGGTCGATGATCTCCTGCTCGGTCGCGGCGAGTCCGTCGAGGAGCGTGACATAAGCCGCGGGCACCTCGCCCCACTGCGGGTCGGGCACCGCGATCACGGCCGCCTCGCGGACGGCGGGGTGGTCCATGATCGCCTGTTCCACCTCGATCGACGCGATGTTCTCCCCGCCGGAGATGATGATGTCCTTCGCCCGGTCGCGCAGTTCCACGTAGCCGTCGGGGTGCACCACGCCGATGTCCCCGGTCCGGAACCAGCCGTCGGGCGCCGCCGCTGCGGTCGCGGCCGGGTCGTCCAGGTAGCCGAGCATGACGTTGTTGCCGCGCAACACGATCTGCCCCGCGGTCTCGCCGTCGGCCGGGACGTCGTTCCCGTTCTCGTCGATCACCCGGGGGACGCACGAGATCATGTTCCCGACCCCCTGGCGCGCCATCAGCCGCACCCGGGTGCGCTCTTCGAGGGAGTCCCATTCCGGGCGCCGGTCGCAGATCATGGCGGGGCCGTAGGTTTCGGTCAGCCCGTAGAGGTGCGTGAGGTCGAAGCCCAGGGACTCCATCCGCCGCAGGATCGCCGGCGACGGAGGCGCGCCGCCGGTCGCGATCCGGACGGTTCGCCCCGCAGGGAGGGCGGCCGCCTCCTCGGCGTACGCGATCATCGACAGCACGGTGGGAGCGCCGTTGAGGTGCGTCACGCCCTCCTCGCGGATCAGCCGCCACACCTGCGCGGGGTCGACTTTCGGCAGGCACACGTGCGTCGCGGCGGCCGCGGTCACCGCCCACGGGAAGCACCATCCGTTGCAGTGGAACATGGGCAAGGTCCACAGGTGCACGGCCGACGGCGTCAATCCCGTGTGGCCGACCATCGCCATGGACTGCAGGTAGGCCCCGCGATGGTGGTACATCACGCCTTTGGGCCGGCCGGTCGTTCCCGAGGTGTAGTTGATCGACAGCAGTGCCAGCTCGTCGGACGGCGTATGCCGCACCGGTTCGGCCGCGGCCAGCAGCGCCTCGTAATCCTCCCCAGCGCGGATCCGTCGGGGAGGGGAGTCGAGCCGCGCGAGGGCGTCGTCGGCGAGGGCGTCGAACGTCGGATCGTGGATCAGCACCGAAGCCCCCGAATGCTGGAGGATGTAGGCGATTTCCCGCGCGGAGAGCCGGGTGTTGACCGCCACCAGCGGCACTCCGGCCCACACCACGCCGAAGTGAGCTTCCAGCAGCACATGCGTGTTGGGTGCCAGCACCGCGACGGGCCGGGCCTCGCTCATTCCCGCCAGCGCGCCGGCGAGGCGGGTGCACCGCTCGCGGAACTCGGTGTACGTCCAGCGCCGGTCCCCGTCGATCACCGCCGTCCGGTCGCTGTGCGCCGCGGCCGCACGATCGAGGAACGACGTCGGGGTCAGGGGTTCGAACGACAACGGCGGCGGTGGCATCCGCGGTCCTTTCTGAAGACGGGGTGGGCTAGAGCTGGCGGAGCACTTTGTCGAGTGCGTCGGCGGTGGCGTCGATGTCGGCGGGGGTGTGGGCGGTGGAAAGGAAGACTTTTCCCGAGGGCATGAAGAGGAAGCCGTGGTGCAGCATGCCGTCGAGGATGTGGCTCCAGGGGCCGCCGGTTCCGTGCAGGCCGGTGGCGCCGCCGTCGGGGACGTACTGCAGGAGCGAGCCGACCCGGTTGAGGCTGCCCCGGCCCGGTGCGGAGGCGAGCACGGCGCCGACGGTGTTCTCGAACTCCGCGGAGACGCGTTCCAGCGCGAGGTAGACCTCGGGGTCGGCGAGCACGCGCATGGTCGCCTCGACGGCGGCCAACGCGACGGGGTTGGCGTTGAACGTCCCGGCATGAACCACGCCGGACGTCACCTGATCTATCAGGTCGGCGCGGCCGACGACCGCGCTCTGGGTGAATCCTCCGGCGATGGCTTTGCCGAACACGGACAGGTCCGGGTGCACGCCGTATTTCTCGGCGGCGCCGCCGCGGGCGATGCGGAATCCGGCGATCACTTCGTCGAAGACGAGGACGACGCCGTGCCGGTCGCACAGGGCGCGCAGCGCGGGCAGGAACTCCGCCGACGGGGCTTCGACGCCGCCGTTGCTCATGATCGGGTCGATAAGCACGGCCGCGATGTCCCGCTCCACGGTCTCGGCGAGCAGGCGTTCGGCCATGGCGATGTCGTTGAAGCGGGCGATGACGAGGTCGTCGAGGACGCTGGGCGTCTGGCCTTTGGACGCGGGCGCGGGAGCGCGCCCGGTGTCGGTGTCGGCGAGTCCGGCGTAGACGCTGTCGTGCCAGCCGTGGTAGCTGCGGGCGAATTTCACCACCCGCCGCCGACCCGTCGCTGCCCTCGCCAGGCGCAGGGCGATCTGGACGGCTTCGGTGCCGGTGTTGCTCCAGAGCAGGCGTTGCCCGTGCGGGACCGCGTCCAGGACGGCTTCCGCGGCGAGGTATTCCAGGGCGTGGCCGGTGCCGACGACCTGCATCCGGGTCGCGGCCGCGCAGGCTGCTTCGATGATGCGGGGGTCGCTGTGGCCGAGCAGCATCGGTCCCCACGCCATGACGTAGTCGACGTAGCGGTCGCCGTCGAGGTCCCACACGTGCGCGCCGCGTGCTTCGCGGACATAGAGCGGATGCGGCCGCATCGCGAGGCGCAACCCCGACGCCACCCCGCCGCCGATGCTGCGCCGGGCCCGTTCAAAAGCCAGACGCGAACTTTCCAGTGCCATCAGGAAATCCCTCCTCAAGAGACCGAAGCAATCGCCGAGGTCGGCGTTGAAGTGGATGGCGCCGTGGCCACCATGGCCGTTGGCTACGGCGCCTCGCTTACACCGCTCCCAACGCGGCCCGTCGCCGTTGGGTCGCGTCATGGTCGACCCGGGCCGCGTGCTCTTCTCCGACGATGACCACGCCATACACCTCCGCGGCGGCCTCGCGGGTGACGTAACCCTCGGCGACGTCGTGGAGTACCGCGTCGGCGTCGCGGGTACGAGGGTCGCCGAATCCGCCGCCGCCCGCGGTCGTGTTGAGCACGTACTGGCCCGGTTCGAGGGCGATCGCGCCGGTGCCCGGCAGTTCGGTGACCTCGCCGGTCGCGTGGCGGAGCGCGGCCGCGGCCGTGGCGCCGGGACCGCCGCCGTGGATGCCGTTCGGCGGCGACTCGTGGGCGTCGAGCGTCCACACGACGTCGACCGGGTTTCCGCGTGCGGTGTAGGCCAGTTCCATCGCGTTGGCCCCGCGGTGCCTGCCGGGCCCGCCGGAGTCGGGGAGCAGCCGCACGTAGTCGAACTGGACCGGGTACTTCTGCTCGTTGATCTCGATCGAGTCCCGGTACAGCAGGCCGGCGCAGACCGGCAGGATCCAGGTCAGCCACCCGTCGCAGTCCCGCGAGGCGGGTCCGCCGTTGTTGGCGACGAACATCTGGTTCACGAACGGCATCCCGGTCCGCCAGTCGGTCCCGGAGATGACGCCCATGCCCGGTCCCATGCCGGTGCCGCCCTCGGCGACGCCGTGGCCGGTGCCCGCTTCGCCGAGGGCCGACTGGGCGAGGTTGACCAGCCGGTCCGCGACGTTCGTGGTGGCCATCGACGCGGACGTCGGGTGCCGGGGGATCCCGACGACGCAGTTCTCGCGCAGGAGGACCTCGACGCGGCGGAAAGCCCCGGCGTTGTGCGGCACGGTCGGGTCGATGTTGTTGAACAGCCCGGCGATCGCCATGTTCGTCGCCGTCGAGCGCGTCATGTTCAGGCCGGCCGGAACGCAGTCCGGGTTGTCGCGCAGGTCGATGCTGACCCGGCCCGCCTCGGCGTCCACCGTCAGGTCCACCTTGAGCGGGATCGGGGGCAGCGGCCCGACGCTGTCGTGCTGCCCGTGCCGCACGTAGCGCCCGGACGGCAGCGCCGAAATCGCCGCGGTCATCCGGCGCTCGGAGTAGTCGAACCACTCGGCGACGAACTGCCGGATCAGTTCGAGGCCGTAGACGTCGACGAGTTCCTTGAGCCGGCGTTCGCCGGTCCGGGCCGCGCCCAGCGTCGCGAGATAGTCGCCGTACCACTGGTCGGGCACCCGGATCCGCCTGCGGCACATCTCGATGACGTCGGAAATGTCTTCGCGGTCGCGCTGGACCTGCACGCACGGGAAGTTGAGCGCGCCCTCCTCGTACACGTCCTTGGCCATCGCGAAATAGGTCGTGGGCATGCTGTTGCCGATGTCGGCCTGGTGTGACTTGGCGACGGCGGTGAAGAGGTGCGTGTCGCCGACGAACACCGGCACCATGATCGTGTGGTCGGCGTGGTGCGAGCCGCCGACGTAAGGATCGTTGTCGAGGTAGGCGTCGCCGTCGCGGAGGTCGGGATGCCGGCGGCGCAGTTCGGCGGTCTGCAGATGCGCGCCGAAGATGTGCACCGGCAGGCCTTCGGCGGAGGCGAGCAGTTCGTCCTCGCCGGTCACGATCGAGCAGGAGAAGTCCCGCGCGACCGCGATGACCGAGGAGCGGCCGGCGCGCAGCAGCGTGCTGGTCATCTCGCGGACGATCGTGTCGAGCCGGTTGGCGATGACCGCCATCTGGGCGGGGTCGAGGGTCCCGGATGTCATGTCAGACCTCCACGAGGTAGTTGCCGGCGGACGTGACGTGCAGGCGGGCGCCCGGCGGCACGACGAGGGTGCTGGTCGGTTCCTCGACGATGAGCGGGCCCGCGAGGACGGTGCCGGGCGGTCGCGACCCTCCGGCGACGACAGTCGTGTCGTGCCAAGCGCCGTCGAAGTAGGCCGGTTTGACGCGGTCCGCGCCCGTGCGGACCGGTTCGAGCCCGTCCCGGCGCTCGGTGACCGCGGCGACCGCGCGGCTTCCGACGGGGGCGCGCAGCCGCGCCTTCCACGTCAGGCATTCCAATGGCGCACCGGGTTCCTTCACCGAGAAGACGCGCTCGTGGGCCTCGTCGAAGGCCTGCCGGAGCGCGGCCAGGCCGTCGGCGTCGTCGATCTGCGCGCCGACTGGCACTTCCAGCTCCCACACCTGGTAGGCGTAGCGGGCCTCGACGAGGTGGTCGACGGTGATGCCGTCGACGCCGCGCTCGCGCAGTCCGGCGGCGAATTCGTCCGCGCGCTCGTCGAGTCCTTTGAGGACGCTGTTCACCGCTTCGAAGTCCCAGGACCTGGTGTCGGCGAACTGGCTGGCGGTGAACTCCGCGACGATGTCGGAGAACTGGCCGCCGGTCGCGCTGAGCGCTCCGGCCGATCGCGGCATCAGCACCGAGGAACAGCCGAGCGCGCGCACGATCGCCGCGATGCCCAGCCCCGCGGCGCCGCCGCCCGCGACGACCAGCGCCCGCGCGGGATCGACGCCCTCGTTGATGGTGATGTCCTGGATCGCGCCGACCATGTGCTCGTTCGCGACGGTCAGGACCGACTCCGCGGTCTTCTCCCGGCTGAGCCCGAGCGTCGCGGCGAGCCCGTCGACCGCGGTGTTGGCGGCGTCGCGGTCGAGCGGCATGCGGCCGCCGAGGAATGTGTCCGGGTCGAGGTAGCCCAGGACGCAGGCGGCGTCGCTGACGGTCGGCTCGGTCCCGCCGCGGCCGTAGCAAGCCGGCCCGGGATCGGCGCCGGCGCTGCGCGGGCCGACACGCAGGAGCCCGCCGTTGTCGACCCACGCGATCGAGCCGCCGCCGGACCCGATCGAGCGGATGTCCACCGAGGCCGTTCCGGTCAGGTGCCCGAGATACTTCGGGCCGAGCCACGTTTCGTTGGTGAAGGTGACCGCGCCGGCCCGGACGAGCGAGACGTCGAAGCTCGTCCCGCCGGTGTCGCAGACGATCACGTCGCGGTTGTCGTTCTCGGCCCGGGCGAACGTCAGTCCGGCCACCGGGGCCATCGAGGGTCCGGAGCGGACCGTGTCGACCGGCCGGGCCGCGGCGTCGGGCAGGTGCAGCACGCCGCCGAACGAGGTCGCGACCATGAGTTCCCCGCGGAACCCGGCGGCGGCGAGATCCTCGGCGATGGCGGACAGGTGCGCGCTCATCATCGGTTTGAGGGAGGCGTCGATCGCGGCCGTCGAGGCTCGCCGGTACTCCCGGACGATCGGGTTGACCTCGTGCGAGAGCGTGTAGGGAATCCCGGGCAGCTCCTCGGAAATCAGCTCGCCGACGCGGCGTTCGTGCGCACCGTTGACGATCGCCCAGAGCAGGCAGACCGCGACGGCTTCGACGTCCTGCGCGCGCAGCCGGCGGAGGATGTCCCGGACCGCGTCCTCGTCCAGGCGTCGCACGACGTCGCCCTCGGAGTCGATGCGTTCCGGGATTTCGCTGGTGAGCGCGCGGGGCACGTAGGGCTCGGGATAGCGCACGCTGAGGTCGAATCCGTCGTGTTTCCCGCCCTCGCGCAGCACGAGGATGTCCGGGAAGCCCTCGGTGACCAGCAGCGCCGTGCGGGCGGTGCGGCCCTCGAGGATGGCGTTGGTCGAGCGAGTCGTGGAGTAGACGAACGTGGTCGTGTCCGCGAGCAGCTGCCCGGCGGTGATGCCCAGTTCGGCAGCGGCGACCTCGACTCCTCCGCGCACGCCGTCGAAAGCTCGCTCGCGGGTCGGTGCCTTGCCGATCGTGAGGCGGCCGTCGGCGTCGGTCACGACCACGTCGGTGAAGGTGCCGCCGGTGTCGACGGTGATCTTGTAGGGCACTGGTCCAGTCCTTTCAGCAGGGTTCGGAGCGGCCGGTCAGGCAGTGCGCGCGCCGGCGCGCCGGGCGGCGCGGACGAAATCGGCGGATTCCGCGGCGCAGCCCGCGCAGATCGCGGCCAGACCGGCGGACGGGTCGCGGTCCATTTCGATGGCGGTGTAGGAGAGTTGGCAGGCGTGGCACCGGATCCGGGCGCCCCAGACGTCGTCGACCTCGTCGCGCGGGTCGTCGCCGCGAGGCAGCAAGGGCGACCGTCCGACCCGCGTCCCGACGGCGTACAGGAGCGCGGCGAGGACACAGGTGATCGCCGGTGCGAGGGTCGTGTACCAGGCGCCGGGGCGGCCGGATTCGGTCAGCACGATCCCGGTCAGCGAGGCGAGGATCCAGGCCGCGAGGCCGGGCAGCACGTTGCGGAGCCGGCCGGGACGGAACTCGGGGATGCCGTCGCGGTCCCCGCGGACCAGCCCGATGTGGGTGAGCGCGATGGCGACCCAGGCGGCGACGAACACTCCCTGCCACGCCAGTGCGGTCAGCAGATAGGACAGCACGTCGGTGAGCATGAAGGCGAAGACGATGACTCCGGCGATCACCGACCAGGCGATCCGGGGCCAGCGCAGCCGCAGCGCGCGTTCGCCGAACGCCTCCAGGTTGGTCGAGGCGACGTAGTAGTTCGCCGTGTTGATCCTGGTTTGGCTGACCAGGATGAACAGCAGGCCCGCGACCCCGAGGGTGCCGAGCACCGCGTCGATGACCCCGGTCTCCGAGGCCGCCTGCCCCGGCAGGACGGCGGTGGTCACGAAGATGCCGATGACGCCGTTGAGCACGAATGTGGCCAAGTAGTAAGGAATTCCGAAGGTGACCCGCGAGTGGAACCGCGCGTCTGAAGGGCGGCCAAGGCGGGCGTAGTCGACGGCGAACATCATCAGGACCCAGGTGCCCAGGTAGACCATGAAGGCGGTGACCCAGCCGGGAAGCGCGAGCCCGGCCGGCGTCGGCGTGGCTGCCAGACCGGACGCGAATCCGTGCTGGATGCCGGCGGCGAGCACCAGCGCGACGAGCCCGGCGAGATAGAGCGGGAGCAGCACGCCGTTGAGCCGGTCGAGCCAGCGCTGGACTCCGCCGATCACGAGAGGCACGGCGTAGAGGACCACGATCGCGTACCAGATGCGGATGTCGCTGGTCGGCGCGAACCACCGCTGCAGCGCGACCGCGATCACCGAGCCCTCGAAGACCGCGTAGTAGATCGCGGTGGCGCCGAGCAGGAGCGGAGCGAGGCCGCCGCCGAGATAACCGAACAGCCGTCGGGAAAGCAGGGCCACGGTGAGCCCGGAACGAATGGCGTAGCGGACCAGCACGGCTTGAACGAGCCCGAAGACCACCGAGGCGAGAACCATGCCGACGACGGCGTTCGTGCGGCCGACGGCTTGGTCCACCGAAACCGCTACGTAGAGCCAAAACATCGCGCTGAAAGTCGCGAGCCACGCCATCGACAGGGACGTCCGGCCTGCCCGGCCGGTCAGCGGCACGACGTGGGTGGCGTAGTCCTGGGTCGCGGCCTGCTTGACGACCGCGGGGTCGTCGGTGCGGGTGATGCGGAGCGGAGGTCTGACGGGGTGTTCGGTCTCCGGGAAGGAATCGGCAGTCATGGGGCAGTCCTCGGATGGCCATGGTCGTCCGCCGCGGGCGGGTGCGGCGGACACGACCGGATGGGCCGCCGTCGACTGGGCGGCGACGCTGCGAACCGGCGAATGCGGTTCCGGCGACCGGGCCGCTGGGGGTGGGCGGGCCGTCGATCGCCGCGGACAACGCTACGAGCGGCCCTTGTGACCTGGGTCATCCCGGCGGACGGTCTTCGGGAGGAGATCGCTCCGGCCATCCGGAGGAGGAAGGCATCCTCCGCGCGGCCGGTGGCGGGGGATCAGTCGAGCAGGCCGCGCCGGATCGCCGCGGCCACCGCCGAGGCCCGATCGTTCACGCCGAGCTTCTCGTAGGCGTGCTGAAGATGAGTCTTGACCGTCGTCACGCCGACGAAGAGTTCGGCGGCGATGTCCTTGATCGCTGTTCCCTCGGCGGCGAGCCGCAGCACATCGCGCTCGCGCTCGGTCAGCGGCGGCTGCTCCTGCCGCCGGGCCTGTCGCCGGAGTTCCTCGGCCAGGCCCGTCTGCAACTCGGGCGGGATCACGGTAGCCCCGCCGGCGACGGCGAGGACGGTCTCGGCGACGGTCTGCCCGGAGACGATCTTCATCAGGTAGGCGCGGGCGCCGGCGGCCAGAGCGCGGTAGACCGTCGCGCTGTCCTCGTACGCGGAGACGATCACGCATCGCGACGCGAGGCCCTCGCGCGCGCACTGCTCGATGATCTCGATTCCGTCGGCCCCGGGGAGCATGAGGTCGAGCACCGCGACGTCGGGTTCGGTCCGGCGAAGCAGTTCGAGCGCGTGCGCGCCGTCCCCGGACACTCCGACGACCTCGATTTCGGCATGGCTTCCCAGCTGCGCGGCCAGCCCGTCGCGATAGACGGGGTGGTCGTCCGCGAGCAGCACCCGCACCAGGTTCATCCGCGGCTCTCCGAGGTCAGTTCGCTGATCGTGCGGACGAGCGCACGAAGGTCGACGGGCTTGGTCAGGTAGGCCGCGGCCCCGGCTTCGGTGAGCCGGGTGATGCGCGGGCCGAGCGCGTCCGCGGACACGACGACCACCGGGATCGCCGCCGTCTCCGGCTGGGCGCGGAGGCGGGCGAGGACGTTCTCCCCGTCGGCGTCCGGAAGGTGCAGGTCCAGCAGGATGATGTCGGGCCGGGCCACGCGCGCGAGCGCGACGCCGTCGGCCCCGGTCCTCGCGCAGGTCAGTTCGGCGACATGCTGCCGCTCGAGCACGCCTCGCACGAGTTCGACGTTCGCGTCGGCGTCCTCGATGTACAGGACGTGCACCGAGGACAGGTCGGCGAGCGGCTCGCCAGGCCCGGTCTCCGCCGCCTCGTGCTGCGGCCGCACCCCGGGGGCGACCGGCAGTTCGAGGAAGAACACGCTTCCCCGCCCCGGTTTCGACCGCTCGACCCCCAGCGTCCCGCCCATCGCCTCGACCAGGGTGCGGGAAAGGGTCAGGCCCAAACCGGTCCCTTCCACCTCGGTCCCGCCGGCGTCGAGGCGCTCGAACGGGGCGAAAACCCGCTCGGCCTCCTCGGCAGTCAGCCCCCGGCCGGTGTCGGTGACCAGGAACCGGATCCGCCCTTCGCCGGCGCGGAAAGACGCGGTCACCATGCCGTCCGGGCGGTTGTACTTCACCGCGTTGCTGAGCAGGTTCAACAGCACCTGCGCGAGCCGGCGCCGGTTGGCCACGACGGCGGTGTCGAGGCCGCCGTGGAAATCCCGGGCGAGGGTGATCCCGCGGGCCTCCGCCAGCGGCCGCACGAGGACCAGCGCTTCCTGGAAGGCCTCGACCGCGCCGACCGGCTCGACCTCGACGTCCAGTCCGACATGCTCGGTGGTGGTGATGTCGAGGACTTCGTTGATGAGGTTCAGCAGGTGGTGGCCCGCCTGCACGATGCGGTGCGCCCGGTCGGCCTGCTCGCCCCGCAGGTCGAGCTCCAGCAGTTGGCCGAAACCCAGGATCGAGTTGAGCGGCGTGCGCAGCTCGTGGCTCATCCGGGACAGGAACTCCGTCTTCGCCGCGTTGGCGCGCTCCGCCTCGTCGCGAGCTAGGCGGACGGCCTGTTCGGCGTGGCTGCGGTCGGTGATGTCGGTCGAGATGCCGCCGACCGCGTACGGCTTGCCGTCCTCGCCGATCAGCGGGAACTTCGTGGACAGGTAGATCGTGTCTCCCGGGACCAGCTCCTCGAACATCATGCTTCGGGCCGCGTCGAGAACGCGCCGGTCGTTGGCGTGATAGGTGCGGCCGAGCCGGGCGCCGAAGATGTCGTCGTCGGTCATCCCGACGACGTCCTCCCGGCGGACCCCGGTGGCTTTCTCGAACGAACTGTTGATCAGCAGGTAACGCCCGTCGGCGCCCTTGAGGTAGATGAGCGCGTCGACCGCGTCCGCGATCGCCTGCATCATCTGCTCGCTCTCCCAGAGCGCGCGATCCGCCCGGGAACGCGACGCGGTGACGTCGAGCTGCACGAGCACCAGCCCGGCGAGCTCGTCGGACCGCAACCGGTCGACGCGCAGAAGCACCGGAGTCTCCCCGCCAGCACCGGCGAGACTCACCTCGCGCGGTCCGCAGCCGGACGCGAGCGCGTCGGCGGGCAGCGCCGGGAACAGCTCGCTCAAGCAGGTGCCCGCCGGAACAGAACGGCCGAGCAGCGCGCTGAACGCCGTGCTGGCGGCGACAACCTCGGCACCGTCCGGTCCGTGGCGCACGATCAACGACGGCGCGACCGCGAGCTCGATCAGCTCCGCGGCCGCCGTCGATACTCCGTTGGATCGGCGCGACACGTCCACAGCCGCAGATCCTAGGCGCACACCGGCAGTGCGTCGGCCCATGACGCTGGTAAGCAGGGCGTATTGAGCTCGCTCTTTCGATTCAGTTCGCCGTTGTGCGACTGACCGCATCATGACCTCGGCGCTTCCCGGACAGCCCGCCGGATCGCAGAGCTGAAGGAGCTGATCCGCGCCGATACTCGCCGTGACTTCGGGATTCCTGCCCAGGTCGCCGCCGGAGCTGATGACTTGAGCGCACGCGGCGTACCGGTTGCGCGTTCGGAATCCTGCACCGCCGCGTCCAGCATCGCCAAGCGCTTGTCCCGCAGCGGTTTCGCCGGGGCGACGGCGTTTCACGGCGTCCCGTTCACGGTCGAGGACTCGCTGGACGTGCGGGGGAGGGGTACCGCACGCGGCTCCGCTCTCTTCCGGAACGGTGCACCCGCTGCCCTGGGATACGAGCGGATCCCAGGCGGGCCGGGCCGCGGGGAACCGGCCGCGAGCGCCGCCGGGACATCGCTGCCCAGGCTCACCTGATCGAGGCAACAGCGCGAATTAATTGGAGACACCGAGTTGCCGAGCGACCTGCTCAGCAGCCCGCTGACCAGTCAGGACCGCACCGTTCATCGTTCCGGCCCACTCGCCCGCGGTCTCCACCCCAGCCCAATGCACGCGCCCGTGCGGCTCGGCGAGAGCGCTCCCGTAACTGCCGGACGCGTAAGGGGGAACCGCCGGATTCGGGCCGCCCGGGGCGAACGGTTCCGTGCCCCAGCAGTGGTCCACGTAGTCGATCGGGGCACCGGCCTGCGGCCCGTACAGATCGACGAGCTGCCGGACGACGCGGTCCCGCCGGGCTTCCGGGCTGAAGTTGTCGTACACCCGGGGGTCGCAGAAGGCCATCAGAATGCCCGGTCCGCTGTCGTCGGGCGAGACGTCGAACGTGATGAACACGGTGCCGGTGTCGGTCAGTGCCTCGCCGGAAAGCCCGCTGCTGCGCCAAAACGGCTTTTCGTAGGCGACGAACGCCTTGCTCAGCGCGCCCATGCGCCAGGTCTTGGCCAGCCACTCGCCGTTCTCCGGTAGCGCGGGCTCGAACTCGATGTCGGCCCGGTGCGAGGGAGCAGCGGTGACGATGGCGTACTTGGCGTTGATCACCTCCGAGTCTGTGCTGACCGTGACGCCACTGCCGTCCTGCGCGATTCGCCGGACCGGAGTGCCCACCACCACCCGGTCGCCGAGCTTTTCGGCGAGCCGCGTGGCGATCTCCTGAGTGGTTTCGGCGTAGCGCTCCTCTTGCTGACCATCCTCGACGTCCAGCATGTGCGAAACCCCGCCCGCCGCGCGGATGTAGCGCAACGCGTGCAGCAGCGAGACGTCACCCGGGCTGCAGCCCCACTGCACCTTGCTGAGAATGGTCATCAGCGCACGCGTACCAGGCTGCGCGTCGTTCCGGTCGAGCCATTCACCGAACGAAACCGCATCGAGCCGGTCGGCTTCCAGAGACTCCCACGCCGCTTCGACGTCGACCGTCGAGAGCAGTTCGTGCAGAATCCCTTGCACGCGGCCCATGTCCTCCACGGCCTCAGTCGAAATCTCGGGAATGGTGCCCTGGTAGGTACTGCGCTCCCCGCCCATCCACAGAACATTGAGACCCTTGGCGAACTGTGGAGTCGTAGTACACCCCAGCCGGCTCGCGAGATTCCGGATCTCCGTGTGCCGCCGCGAAACCCACGTCGCCCCGAGATCGACTTTGACCCCCGCGACCTCGCCGGAATACGACCGGCCACCGATCCGGTCGCGCCCCTCCACGACCCGCACGGACACGCCCAGGTCCGCCAACCGTTCCGCAGCGGTCAACCCGGCGAATCCAGCGCCGACGACCACGACATCAGCCGATACGGTATTCGGTTCGCGCTCAACAGATTTCGACATAGTTCCCTCCTTGACACCCGCGGTCCGCGTGGTGTGCGATGCATCGGGTAATCGCCTCGGCTACGAAAATCCCGCGCACAACTGGGCAGTCCGGTGTTCGGATGCCTCAGCTGTCATGACCGCCCTGGTTCTCGCTCTTTCTGCTGCCGACGCTTTCCACTGTTCCTGCCAGCGACAGCGGCTCCCCACTGCAGAACGCACCTGATTTCACGAGGGCCGGTGCACGATGCACCGAGTTCGCTTGGCCACCGACCAGCCGGGAATCCGGAACCTTTCCATCCGCCAGGTTCCCGCCCGATGACTGCGGAGAGCTTCGAGCGACTGCCACAGTTTCTCTTATCCAGACGACCACCGTCGCGACGTGGACCAGCCTATGCGGAATTGCATTTCACGAGCACTCTCACTGGATTCGCTCGAGAAATTTTCGGGAGGGCCGGGCCGCATGCTCGGCAGAAGCCTGCCTCTGCCGGGCCTCAGCGGAGATCACCAGAGGTGAACCAGCCAGTGTTCCGTTCTCACGCCAATATCGAAGACATCGTCGTGCTCGGGCGACAACTCGGTCAGATATGCGGCGACGGAGTAATCGCGGACACCAGGAAGAGCGAGGGTGACGTCCCTCGGCGACGGTGTCATGGAGACGATCTGGAGAAGCGCGCTCTCTGTCCGAAGCGTGCTAGTGAATCGCTGCACCTGCGCCGGGGGAGGGGACGGTGGCGGGGCCCAGACTTCGACAGTCAGTCCGACGTCGGCAATTCCCGCCTCGGGGAGGCAAGAGGCATGCTCTCGCCGCGCCATGGGGTGTCTTCGTGCGCCCGGGCTTACCTCAACCGGCGAGGCGGGTGATATCGATAGCTGTAGTCCAGTTTGCGGAAGGCGAGGCACACCGCGAATGGCTCGTCGCCGAACTCCCGTCGCAAGAGTCGCCAGTTGCGAGCGAGGTATTCGGCAGCCGCCCAGGTGGTGTCGCCTCGACAGCCCAGGCAGAAGATCACGGTGGTGCCGCGGACCGCGTCGCGCACCTTCTCGACGACAGCGAGTGTCGTCGCGTCCGAGGCGACCCGTTCCCCGAGATCGGGGCCGTTGAGTACTTCCGCGTACCCTGCTTCGGGCTGAAGTTGGTGCGGGTCGGCGTCCGGGCGTTCGTTCGACAGCCGCAAGGTCACCAGATTCTCGTCGAGGTAGAGCTTGCGGATTCGGTTGCGTGTCGCAGCGCCGACTACGATGAGGTTGCCGCCCAACCCTGTGAAATGCTGGGGATCGTCGGTCACCGCCGGGCTTACAGTGGTCTGGAAGTCGTACTTGTGGCCGCCGAGGTAGATCGCGTCGACCAGACCGCGGACCAGGTCCGGAAGGCGGAAAGACGCCGAACCGAACAGTCGCGTGATCGCTTCGGAGGCGCGCAACTCATGCAGGGAAACTGAATAGCCGCGCGGGCGGGTGCTTGTTGTCGTGTTCCAAAGGTTGGACAGGCAGACGATCAGATGCGGGTTGGCGCGCAGGCCGAAGAACGTGCGGAAGCGGTGTTGGCCGATCCGGACCATGCCGGCTGCGGCGAGGCCCAGGCCGATCCAGAACACGATGTTCGCGATGACGTTGGTGGCGATGTCGAGCAGCACCGCATCAGCGTGGTACCCGCGCCTGGCGGGCGTCCGGCCAGTGATCCGATCGTTAGACGAGCACCGGCTGCAGCATCTGACAGTGCGCTCGCCGCCGACGGCGTTCATGAGCTCTTGAGCGCCGGATCATCCCGTCATTACTCCTTTCGTGTCAATGCCTAGCATGACGGTCTGTTGAGCGCGTTGCGTCATTTCGGCGACGACTCTCCCCGTTATGTGGGGTATCCAGGTACGTTCGGACCCATGGCGGACCCGCACCTCACCCTGCCGGAACGATCCGCGTTGCTCGCGCTGATGATCCTCGTCCACGAGGCATCGAATGCCAACCTCAGCGATGAACTGGGCATCAGGATCAAGAAAGAAGAGCGGGAACACCTGGTCGAATTGGGCTACGTCAAAGCGTGGCAGACCGGAAGACACCGGGCCTGGGTGCACGAACTGACGGACGAGGGCTGGCGGCGCTGCGGCGACGAACTGGGCAGTCCCGCCCCGGAGCGCGCGACCAGAGCCACCCGGCTGCAATACGCGCTGACGCGCCGGTTCGCCGCTTTCATGGCGCGATCCGACCTGCGTGTTGCGGACATCTTCGTCCTCGGTGACAAGCCGATCGCCCAGTCCGTTGACATCACTGACCGAATCCGCGCCGCGTACACCGAATTGGCTGCCGCGCCCGGGGTCGGGGTCAGCCTGGCCCGGCTGCGGCGCGCATTCGCAGACGTGGCGCGTTCCGATCTGGATGCTGCCCTTCTCCGGTTGGCCTTGGAACCGAAAGTGCGGCTCGAACCCGAGTTCAATCAGAAAACGCTGACCCCGGCGGACCGGGCCGCCGGGCTGCGGACCGGTGGAGAGGACGTGCACCTGCTGTCGATCGAGCAGTCATGAAGGACACCGAACGCGCCGCACTGACAGAACTGGCCAAGACCAACTGGGCTCCCACCAGGGAGAGCGTGTGGACTGAGCCCGAGACGCACGTCGACGGTCTCAACGATCGGGCACTGCGGACGGTCATGACTGGTTTCGCCGACGCCAAGGCCAGTGACGCGGAGAGCCCGATCGGCGTGGTCGTCACCGGACGTCCCGGTTCGGGCAAGACCCATCTCGTTGCCACCGTGCGGAAGCGGATCAGCGAGTCGCGCGGCTACTTTTTCGCCCTCGAACTGCGACATGAACGATCTTTCTGGCAGAAAGTCGTACTCGACGTGCTCGGCGGTCTTCTCCAGTCCGGCAGCGACGGTGTGGAACAGGGCGTGATCCTGCGGCGGGAGCTTGCCCGGAAACTCGCTCTGCCCGATCCTGCGCATCGGCAGCTCATGGGACTGGACAAACCGACTCGGTCCGGACTCAACGAAATGGTAGAGGCACTGGACCGGGTCGACCGGCGGCTTGCCTTCGAATGCGGGCACACCCTGCGAGCCTTGGCGCTGCTGGCGAGCGACTCGGTGAACACCAGGGAGATCGGCATCGCCTACCTGTCCTCGGAAAACGAATCGGTGGTCGGCGAACGAGCCGAGTGGGGTCTTCGCGCCGACCCCAGGACATCGCACGAAACGGTCAGCGAGCTATTCAAGTTGATCGCGCTCACAGGGCCGAGTGTGATAGCGCTGGATCAAATTGACACGCTGATCAAACAGTCGGATCGAGGAAGCGACAGTGCTGCGTCCGAAACCGTATCGGACGCGGTAGGATTGCCCAGGAAGCGGCTGTTCGAGGATGTCGGCAGCGGGCTCATGGAATTGCGCGAAGCCACTCGCCGGTCACTGGTTTTGGTGGCCTGCATGGATGCTGTCTGGCAGGGTATCCGGGATTACGCGCCGGGCTCCGTCGCGCAGCGGTTCCGTCGTGCCGAGCAACTGGACACCGTACCGACGGCGGCGGTCGGGCAGGCGCTCATAGAAAAGCGATTCGCGCTCAAATTCGGCAAGGTCGGCTTCACTCCGCCTTACCCGAGCTGGCCGGTACGGCCGGAGGCGTTCGCGGACGCGGTCCGGTTCACCGCGCGCGGCGTCATTCTCCGGGTCGACGCCCACATTCAGGCATGCCTGGAGGCGAACGAGGTCATCGAACTGACCAGCCTCGACGGGTCGAGCCAGCCCGATGTGTCCGCGGGGCGACCAGGGCCTGCGCTGTTGCCGGTCGAGCACCGTACGCTCGCCGAGATCGACCGTCGGTTGGCTGCTTTGGCGGACGATGCCGACGTGATCGCGGAGATTGCCAAGGCATTCGACCCGCGCGAGGAGGATCGGCACATACCGGCGCTCCTGCGCCCCGGCTTGAACTGGTGGGTCGCCGAACAAGGCGAGGAACGCCTCCAGTACGAGGTGCCGGCAGAGACGATGGACGCCGGCAATCCGGCCCTGCACGGCGAACTGCGGCGGATCGTGGACGAAGACACCGAGGACCAGATTTATTGGTCGTTCCGGGCGATCGCGTGGACGAACGGGAAAGCGGTGATCAACCGCATAGTCCGGGTCCTGAATACCACCGGCTTGGATCCGGCGGCTCCGAAACGCAAGGCCTATCTGCTGCGCACCGGCGATTGGTCGAACGGCAGCGGGACCCGGCAGAAGGTCGAGGAGTTCGAGGCGGCAGGCGGGGTGGTGGTCCGGCTGCCGCGGGAGGCGCTGGAGACCGGTCTCCGCACATTTGCCGCATTGGAGCGACTGGCCGCGACCCTGCCGCCGGCCCAGTTCAACGCATGGCTGCTCAGCCGTCGGCCGGCCGGCCGCACCGCGTTGCTGCGCGCGGTGTTCGGCGATCCGCCGAACGATGGGGGGCCGCGACATCCCGAACCCGGACGGGCTCCCGGGCAGCGGTCGTCTGACCTGCCCAGGCCGATGGCGGATCCGGGCACGATCACTCGGTCCGCGGCTGCACCGGTGACAGCGGACCCGGTGACGCTGCACGTAGGAGACCGGATGGACACTGGCGCGGCGGTGACGATCGCGTTGGAATCCTTGCGGAAGCACCTGGCGATCTTCGCCGGATCCGGGTCGGGGAAGACGGTGCTGATCCGTCGGCTGGTCGAGGAATGTGCTCTGCGGGGCGTGTCCGCGATCGTGCTCGACCCCAACAGCGACCTGGCCCGGCTTGCCGACTCATGGCCGCAGCCGCCGGATGCATGGAGATCCGAGGACGCGGCCCGCGCCGACGACTACCTTCGCAACACCGACGTGGTGGTCTGGACGCCGCGCTGGGAAGCAGGCCGTCCGTTGGCGTTTCGTCCGTTGCCCGACTTCGCCGCGGTCGCGGACAACCCGGACGAATTCCGCCAGGCCATCGAAACAGCCGTCGCGGCGCTCGCACCGCGTGCCCGTGCCGACGGTGCAACTGCGAAGGCCGAGCGATCGCGCGCCGTTCTCAACCAGGCGCTGCGGTACTTCGCGCACAGGACCGGCGGTGGGCTGGGCGATTTCCTGGATCTGCTCGGCGACCTCCCCGATGGCATCACGCCACTGGCCAAGGCAGGCGAAATGGCGGCGGACATGGCGCAGACCCTGCGCGCTGCCATGATCAATGATCCGTTGTTCGGAGGTGCCGGTGAGCCGGTGGACCCCGGTGTCCTACTCACTCCGGCGGCCGGGAAACGTGCCAGGATCTCGGTGATCAGCCTGATCGGCCTGTCCGCCGAGGAACAACGGCAGAGCTTTGTCAACCAGCTCCAGATGGCCCTATTCGCCTGGATCAAGCGGCATCCGGCAGGCAACCGGCCGCTCGGCGGATTGCTGGTCCTGGACGAGGCGCAGACCATCGCCCCGTCCGGCGCGCTTACCGCGAGCACGTACAGCACTCTTGCGTTGGCCTCGCAGGCTCGCAAGTACGGTCTCGGCCTGGTGTTCGCCACGCAGGCACCTCGCGGTATCCACAACCGGGTTTCCGGCAACGCCGCCACGCAGTTCTTCGGCTTTCTCAACAGTCCGTCGCAGATCGCTGCTGCCAAGGAAATGGCAGCCGCGAAAGCCAGTTCGGTGCCGGACATTTCCCGGATGAGTGCCGGCCAGTTCTATGCCGTCGCCGAGGGCTTGGCCTTCCAGAAGATCCGCACCCCCGTCTGCCTGAGCCACCACCCGCCGAGTCCGCTGACCGTCGAAGAAGTCGTCGCCCGCGCTCGGCGGAGCTGATGCCTGTGCAAGGAGTGAACTCGCCGTGGAGAAGGTGATCGAGAGTCTGGTCAAGGGCTTCCAATCCGACCAGGATTTGACTGAATTGCCAGAGTTCGAGGCGTTCGAGGCGTTCGCCGCCTATTGCGTGCTCAGCTCGTACTACAACGATCCCTTCAACCCGGACGCGTATCGTACCGGCGGCGGCAACGATCTCGGCATCGACGCGTACGCAGTCCTGATCGACGGGGATCTGTTTCGGGACCCGACGGAAGTGCGGGCGGCGATGAGCCGCAGGCGGCCGCAGGTGCAGGTGGTGATCATCCAGGCAAAGACCAGCGGCAAGTTCGAGACCAAGGTGATTTCGGATCTCGCGGAGAATCTTGGTCACCTGTGCGGCTCCGGCGAAATACCGTATGACATATCCGCCGATGTGGCCGGCCTGCGCGACTGCCTGGACGTCGTGTTCGAGAACTCGGCCCGGCTGGCTGGCCAACTGCCGCAACTGCACGTCCATTATGTGACCACCGGCGATCAGATCTCGGATATGGTCAACCGCAAGGCGCGATCGGCCGAGAAACATTTGGACAAGCTCAACCGGTTCGATACGACCGACGTGCGCTGCGTGAACTGGCGGGAGCTGCGCACTTTGTACCAGCAGGCGACTAGCACCATTCGAGTCACTTTGCCGGTGCCGAAACAGTTCGCGGTACCGGCTGGCCCTGGCGTTGAACAATCTTTTGTAGGACTGATCGCTGCGTCGGAACTGGTCCGCACGATATTGGAGGACGGCTCCGGAAAGCTGCGGGAAAACCTGTTCGAGAGCAATGTGCGCGCCTTCCAGGGCTACAACAAAGTCAACCACGGTATTCGGGACACCCTGCGAGACCCGGTCAAGCGACAGCGGTTCGCCGTGATGAACAACGGCATCACCATCGTTACCCGGAAAATGGACCGGGTCGGTGACGACTTCGTGTTGGACGATTTCCAGATAGTGAATGGCTGTCAGAGCTGTCATGTGCTGTTCCACGAGCGAGAACAGCTCACCGATCAGGTTTTCGTCAGCGTTCACATCGTCCACTCGGTGGACGAGGACGTGATCCAGGGCATCGTAGCCGCAACCAACCAGCAGACCCCGGTCAGCGACGAGGACCTGGCCGCGCGCGAGGACTTCCACAAGGAACTGGAGGACTTCTTTACCCTCGGCTGGGACAAGCCGCAGCAGCTGTTCTATGAACGTCGTGCGAAACAGTACAGCGAACGCAAGGACGTGGAGAAGACTCGGGTCATCAGCCGTGCTCAGCTCAGTCGCGCATACCTGGCGATGTTCCTGAACGAACCGTCCCGCGTGGGTCACTACCAGGAGCTGATCAAGGCGCGCGGCACTGAACTGTTCGTCAGCGGCCAGCCGCCGATCCTGTACTACACCGCCGCGGCAACCTGGTACCGATTGGAATGGATGATCCGGAATCAGCGCATCAATCGCGGCTACCGGCCCGCGCAATATCATCTCATGGCGATGATTCGGCAGAAACTGATCGGTTCAGCGAACCTTCCGTCCAATAGAAGGGCGGCGCAGAGAGAGTGCGACCGGATTCTGAAGATAGTCTGGAATGCGGAAGCAGCGGAAAAGCTGGTCGTCCGCGAGTTGCTGCCGGCCGTCCAGCGGGTCATCGACTCCGAACGGGCCGCCGGGGTGCCGCTAGGGGAGGCGGTGCGCAATGAGCGGTTCGCAGATCTGGTCCGCAGGGAGCTGGCCGACAGCACCGGTCGCTAAGAGCGCGGTGCGGCCAGCTCGTGGTGTCAGTGCGCCGTTGGCCTCGGCGTCCGGCGTGCTCAGTGCAGCCAGTGGTGGCTGTTGCGCCGCTGGCACCGGCCCACCGCTGGCCAGAGTGACGCGGAACTTGCCGGAGATCAGGAGCGCGAGCGTCGTTCGCGGTCTTCCGACGTCCATGTTGGTCGGTCGCCGGTTGGGTGGTGAGCCCCGCCTCGCTTCAGCGTCGCCGGTGGCGTGCGACTGCCGCCAATCCGATGAAGCGGCCCGCCAGCTGCCTGCGTGCCGATTGAGTCCTCGTTGGCGTTGCCGGATACCTGATCGCCCGCGAGGTTACCGGCCGCCGCGAGCCATCGACGACGGTGGGGTCACGGTCGTGACGCGAATTTCAAGTGGCGGAGACGGACTCCCGAGGCTTGACGACGAAAGAGATCGCGGCGGAGCTATTGCTCGGCCCGCGAACAGTGGACGCGCACGTGGCTCGGGGCCTGCGCAAGCTGGATCTCAGAACCGGGGCGTGGCTCGCGCATCTGCTGGCCGGGTGACGGGCCCGATCGGTCCGGCCCAGTTCGGTCACCTCGACCGAGAACTCGGCACCACGGTTCCGGCGAACCCGGGGACCGCCGCCGGGACCGGCTTCTCCAGGTTGTCCGGAGTCGCGCTTGCGGCCGGATCGGGCAGGCGATCCGAGCGGCGGCGAACAGGCTTTCCAGCGCGACCGGCTCTGTCCGTTCCATCTGGCCGGGACGCGCTCCGGTCGCGCACCCGCTCTCCGGTCCGGCGTCCGGCGCCCCGAAGAACGGGACGCCGGACGCGACAGTTCCGTCGGAACCGCCGAATGCCTCTCATTGGCCGGAGCGGCCGAACGTTGATCCCGGAAAAACGGTGAATTCGATTAGCGGGATGCGTCCAATTGCAGCAATGCGGTGGCGTCCCCGGGAGGCGAAGTGCCAATTCCTACCTGGGTGTCCGAATTCGGGTTGACGTCGACCGTGGTGTGCGTACCAGCGTCGGTGGTCAGCTGGGCCTTCAGTTTGTGCCCGGGCGCGGTCGAGGTGCCGTCGCCGCGCACGGCATAGACGTTCGGGACTTTCAGAGACAGGTGCCCGGTGTCGCCGACGACTGCGAAGCAGAGCCGGCCGTTGCTCGCCGAACCGATCCGGTCCGTGGTGCGTACGATGATCAGGCCGGGTGCTTCCGCTGCGGGGCAAGGCTTGTAGAGCAGGTGACCGTCGCCGCTGATCAGCTGTACGTGGTCGGTTGCCAGCAGTTCGGCGGCTCCCGGGTAGCTGTAGTCCTCGACCAGGGGAGGCGGCTCGTCGGCGGCCGTGGTGCCGCTGGCCGGGACGGCGACGGCGATCGCCGCCGCGGTGGCCGCCGCGGCGGCCACGGCAATCGCGAACAATGTCTGTTTTGACAGGTGCATGAGATCCCCCTGCTGGGCACGGAATTCTGGAATGACGCAGCGCGAGATTAAGCAGTCGGAGCGGAAAACTGCAGAGTGATCTCGGTCACCGGCAAACGGCGGTTGACCGGATCCGGGTTGTCCAGTAATTCTCTTCGTGCGCAATTTATGCCGCGGCGAATTCTTCGCGCGGCTGACCGAGGGGGACTCGCATGCGTGTGGCAAGACCGAGGTTCCGTGCTGCGCTGATCACGGCGATGACGGCCGCGCTGGCGCTGGCCGGCGTGCCGGTCCCCGTTGCCTCCGCCCAGGCCGCCCGGCCGGCCGCCGCCCCGGCCGCGTCGTCCGTCACCGGGTCCGACCGGGCGAAAGTGGCGTTGCTGTGGCGGTCCGGCGGGCCCGCGACCAAGCGCGACGCCGAGCTGGCGCTGGCCGGCACCGACGGCGACGTGACGCGGTTCCTGACCACGCTGAAGGACCCGGACGCCGCGATCGACCGGACTGTGCAGGTCAGCCGGATGATCTCGGCGGGCGGCGCGGCGACCCGGTCGGCCGGGCAGGCCGCGCTTGACGCGGGCACCGACGACGCACTGGCCGCTTTCCTGCAGAGCGGCTGGGACAAGTCGTCCGGGATCGACCTCAGCGTGCGGGTCAGCCAGGTGATGTCGTCCGGCGGCGCGGAAATCAAGAAAGCGGGGCAGCAGGCGCTCGACGCGGGCACCCCAGACGCGCTGCGGACGTTCCTGGATTCCGGGTGGCAAGCCCCGTTCGAGGTCGATCAGACGGTGAAGGTCAGCCGCGCGATCGCGGCGGGCGGTCCCGAAGTGAAGAAGGCGGGACAGCAGGCGCTCGACGCGGGCACTCTCGACGCGCTGAACCGTTTTCTGATCACCGATCTTCCGGTCGCCCAGGCACGGGACGCTGAGACCGAATCGATCGCGCAGCTGGTGTCGACAGCGCAAGCGGCGGCAGATCAAGCTGCGAGCCAGACCCAGCAAGCAGAAGAGGAGTCGGACAAGGCGGTCGCCGCGGCGGCGGCCGCACAGAAGGCAGCTCAGCAAGCGAAGGATGCCGCTGCGGCCGCACAGGGCCACGCCAGCGAAGCGACCGATGCGGCGAATCGCGCCGCATACGCCGCTGAGCAAGCGTCGGTCACCGCACGGCAAGCGATCGGCGCGGCTAACGCAGCGACGGCCTCGGCGCACACCGCAGCGGTAGCCGCGTCGCGAGCCGCCGGCGCGGCTTCGCAAGCGGGACGGGATGCGTCGCACGCGTACGACGCTGCCGCGACTGCCCTTGGCGACAGCAAAAAGGCATCAGATGCCGCCGCAGCGGCCCATACCGCTCGCGCTTCGGCGGAGAGCGCGACAACGGCCGCCAACGCCGCGCGGGCAGCGAGGACGGCTTCGCAGCAGGCCGTCGGCGCGGGTCAGGCAGCAGTGGACGCGGCGAATCAATCGCGTACCGCGGCACAAGCGGCGACCGACGCGGCGAACAATTCGGCGGCTGCTGGTGCGGATGCCCGGCAGGCGCTGGCGGCGGCCGCGCGGGCGCGCGCACAGGCTGCGCGCGCGGTTTCCGCGGCCCAATCGAGCCAGGCGTGGGCGAATCAGGCGAGCACGGCGGCCGGGGAGGCCGCCGACGCTGCTGACGCGGCTGCTGCCGACGCCAACCGAGCTGCTGACGCGGCTGCCGCTGCGGCAGTCTTCAAGGGTGCTGCGGACGAAGCCGCCAGGAAGGCCACTGACCATGCGAACGCCGCGACGGCGGCTGCCAACACCGCGGCCAACGCCGCACAGCAGGCGGCGAAGATCGCGCAGGTGGCGCGCAAAGCCGATGACGACCGGATCACGTTGGCCGGGCAGCAGTCCGACGATGCGGCCTTCGCCGCCGCGCAGGCATCCGCCGCCCAGCCGGTGCCGCCGCGGTGGGATATGGACCAAGCGGCCGTTCGGGACGCGGAGACCAACCGGCTGATCGCGGAAGCGAACGCTGCGGGCACCCCGCGTGCCACCGTCGTCGCCGACGCTCGTCGGGTCGCGCTGAAGCTGTCTGACACCGGCGGGTCCTGGACCAAGGCCGCGGCGCTTACCGCGGTCGCCGCGAGCGACGACGAAGCGGTCGACTACATCTCCTTCGGCCTTGGCGTCGCTGCGGGACAGGACGACCGGGTCGTGCTCGCCGAACTCGCGGAGAAGGGCACGGCCGGGTTCAAGACGGCGGCGGCCTCGGCGCTCGCCGGTTCGGACGACGATGTGCGGAACTTCCTGCGCAATCGCGACTATCCCGGCCGCCTGACCGACGACACCCTGCAAGTCAGCCAGATCATGTCGGCGGCGAGAGCGGCCGGCCGGACGGTGGTCGTCCAGCAAGGCCAGGCCGCATTGGACGCGGGCACCGGCAAAGCGTTGCGGGACTTCCTCGACACCGGTCAGTACACCGCCCTGAAGTCCGACGACCAGGTGAAGGTCAGCCAGGTGCAGTCCGCTGCGCGGGCCGCCGGATACCGCGAGGTGGTTGCCGGAGCGCAAGCCGCGCTGGACGGTCCGCCGACCTTGCTGCACGAGTTCCTGACCGTGGGCCAGTTCTCGGCGGCGCAGCGCGACCAGAACACCGCTGCGCACAACGCCGCGGTCGACAGCCTTCTGGCACAAGCGACCACCGCCGCGGCGAACGCCGCTCACGATGCGTACGAGGCACAGGCCGCCGCAGCCAGGGCGCGCCAGGCTTCCGATGACGCCGCGCACTACCTGGATCAAGCCAACGCGGCGGCGGCGGACGCCAACACGGCGGCTGACCGGGCACGGCAGGCGGCTGACCGGGCGGCCGCTTCCGCACAGCAGGCGCAAGCCTCCGCGAAATCGGCGGCTGCCGCGGCGGCGACGGCGACGGCCGCGGCCGACCAGGCTGGCCGCTCGGCGGCCTCGGCCGTCCAGTCAGCCGCGGAAGCCGCGGGGTACGCACGCGACGCGGCGAAGTCCGCCCACGACGCGTATCAGTCGGCTGTCAACGCCGGAAAGAGCGCGAGCGACGCGGCGAAGGACGCGCACGCCGCGTGGGCGAGCGTTTTCGGCAAGCTCAATACCGAGAAGCAGCAATTCATCGACCAGCGCAAGCAGTCCTGCCAGCCGGCCATGCGGACCGGCGCCTCGCTGGACTTCCTGAGTCCTGACGACTGCGTTCTCCTGCTCACCGGCAGCCCGGCGGACAAGGATCGCATCCTGCATCATCTCCAGGACGCGTGCCGCCAGCTGAACCCGGCGAACAGCCTCAAAACCAACGAGTGCCTGCAGCCGGAAAACCTGTACAGCGCCAATTTCGCGCCCCGGTACCCGGACCCGATCATGACCTCCGGCGGAGATCCGGTCGGCGACATCTTCCTGTTCGTCGCGGTCGGCCTGATCAGCGCGGCCTGCGACGGGGTCTGCGACCTGCTCGGCGTCCTCAGCGGCGCGGGAGCCGATCTCGGCCTTGCCGACACGATCGCCACGACCACCGAGCTGGCGGACGCGATGTCCTCGGGCAAGAGCGTCTTCGACGTGCTCGGCACCGAGATCAACGCCGAACTCGGGGCGATGGAACGGCTGTCCCAAGAGGCCACCGCGGACGCGGCGAATCTCGCGAAGGAAGGCTACGACCTCACCAACGTGGTGCCGTGCGGGGCCAACAGTTTCACCGGCGCGACGCCGGTGCTGATGGCGGACGGAACCGCGAAGCCGATCAAGGACGTCCAGCCCGGCGACCGGGTGTCCAACGCCGAGCCGGGAAGCCGTGCCGTCCAACGGCACGCGGTCACCGCGGTCCACGTGACCGGCGACGACCGGGATTTCGACGACCTGGCGGTCGCCGGTCCGGGCGGAACCGGGACGGTCACGACCACGGCCCACCATCTGTTCTGGGACAAGACGACCGACAGGTGGACCGCGAGCGAAACGCTCCGGCCGGGCGAGAAGCTCGACACGCCGGGCGACGGCAGTGCCACGGTCACCGCCAACCGCCGGTACAGCGCCGCCTTGCGCACTTACAACCTGACGGTTGAAGGGGTGCACACCTATTACGTGCTGGCGGGCAGCGTTCCGCTGCTGGTGCACAATACGTTTCCTTGTCCGCCAGGACTGCACGAGGCATGGCACGAGGGCAATTTTGTGACGCGCGAACAGAGCTTCGAGTACCATTACAAGAAGCACTCGGTGGAAAAGGGCGTTCCGGTCTCGCCGGAGCAGTACCTTGCGGACGCGAAGGCGTGGGCGGAGACTCTGAAGCAGCCCGGCGGGAAGAAAGGGCTCAACGCCAGTCGGAGGTTCTTTGATGACGGCCAGATCGGCGTCAGATACGTGAATCCCAACGGTGGACTGGGCGGGATCATCGGACCGGACGGCCGGATCGTGTCATTCTGGTACGAGTAGAGTCGGAAGAAGAGCGAGATGCTGAGTTTCCAGGACGCGTACACGCTGTGGCGATGGCTTCCTTTTCCTCGCGGCGTGTTCCATGACGTCCTGGCCGGTACTAAGGGGGACCTGGCGGGCGCCGACGAGTACGTGACCACAGTGATCCGCTTCGTGGAACGAGGCATCTTCATTCCTGCGCCGGTCGACGTCCTGGCGGACCTGGACCGCATCATCGGCCGGATCGAGGCGGTCAACCGCGGGCTGACCGAGGAAGAGCAGATCAGCGCGGACCAGCAGCATGCTTACGCCGTGCTGTTGAAGATCGTCTATGCGGGATTCCTGAGCCAGGCCCCGGCGGAGCCGTGATCCGGCGTCCGTCGGGCCGTCCTGAAGGCCTGCACCGCTGAGCGGGCACTCGCTTCGCCGTCGAAGGAATCTTCACGAACGAGCGGGAATTCCGACCCTGCGTGGCTCGCCCCGCACTTTCAAGGTGGCGCCGGCGGGCGGCCAGTTCCGCCGGACCGGGCAGCGCCGGAAGGAATCGAGTGTCCTCATGCACGAGACCGCCGAGATGCGGGCCGCGCCGCACTTCGTCGATTACGAGACTCCGATGGAGGTCACTGCGTGCGCGGCCCGCATGGAGGTGTGACCGGCCTGGCTGGACCGGATCGTTTGTGACGACGGGGCCGCCGGAGGCCCGTCATCACAGCCGGGATCGATCCAGTGGCGCTTGTGGAGAGCATTAACCAGGCGCAGGCTGATAGAGCGATGGCGCAGGCCGAACTGGTTAACCGGGGAGAGCTCGCCCGGAACGGGCACATGGACGGTCGGTGGCGTCACTGGCGCGGGATTTGAACGACCGGGCTGTGCCCCGTGCCCGTCGAGGATGGACCGAGGCGCAACCTTGATCGGCCGGGTACGGCGTGGACTGTCCGTACGGTGCAGTCCACTTTGGAGAACCCGCGATGCATCGGCCGACAGGCGTGGAACCGGCGGTGCAGTACGGAGGCCGCCGTCGCGGCAGTTCGCGCAGATGGAAGACCCCGGGTCATTCCCCAGTCGACCGCCCGGATTGAACGCGGGCATACCTCCGCATGTCAGATCGACAAGTACCGGGGCAGTCTGACCGCCCAACGCCGTCCCAGCACGCATCCGGTGAAACCGCTCTGAAGGCCTACGAACGACGCCTGCTTGAAGTCGGGTTCGGGAGTGCGCTGGAGTTCGCTCTTGAATGAGGTGTGCTTCTGTATGTACTGCCACCGGTCGCGCCCGAGGCAGACTCGACGGTTACGGCGTTACGGGGCGGCGGCTGGCCGACCCTGTGGAGTTCGTCCACCGAGCATGCTGGGAGGATGAGTGCATGATGCGTCGCAAGGCATCGGCAGCGTCGGCGAGTCGCGGTGTGACTCGAACCAGGTTGGCAGTAGAAGAGCAACTCGGTTGGCTGTTCCGTGAGCAGTCCACGGAGGACTTTGGTATCGATGCTCATATGGAGGTGGTCGACGGCGAGATTGTCACGGGAAAGCTGCTGGCTCTGCAGATCAAGAGCGGTGAAAGCTCCTTCCAGGAGCGCGGCCCGGGCGGTTGGTGGTTCCGGCCGACCGATAACCATGTGCGCCACTGGACGAATCACTCGCAGCGACTGCCGCAAACTCACGTTGCTGTTCGACAACCTCGAGTCCCGGATCGCTAACCGGCTGCTGCCCTTCATCGATGCAGAGTTCCGTGCCTTGCCCGAGAACGAGCGGGCGGCCGCGGTCGACCGGTGCACGAGACGTTCGTGCGCGGGGCATTGACAGAGGACGACTTGTTCGCGACCGACCTCGACGTGGCCTACCCTGTACCGTTACCTAGTAAGGACTGTGGCCGGTGTTCCGTGCGAGGTTTTCTTGTCGGCCGACGCAACCGAACTGCGCCGACGAGCCCTCCGGGAATGCTGCGCCTACCTGGTCCAAGTGACTGGTACTTTGCCCCTGTTCCAATCTGATGCGCTGGTCGAAGTTCTCCGGCGAGAAACAGAAATTCTCGAGGCGGTCCGCAATGTGCTGGAGGCGCTGCCGGAGCGAAGCCATGCCGACGACTTCGCTGCGGACTTGCGGCGGCAAGTGGTTACGGTTCTGGACCGTATGGAGCTGTTCGGCGCGGGCCTCACCGGCGCGACCCGACTGTACCCGCCGCCAGTGGCGTACCTGAGCCTGAGCGTGAGCACCGGCCACGGGGACGTGTCCGTCAGCCGGATCGAACATGCTTTGCTGCTCATGCCCCGGATCCTGTTGTGCGGCGACGCCGGCTCCGGCAAGACGACCCTGCTGCGATGGCTGGCCGTGCAATGTGCGAGTCGACAGCTGTAGGCCCATGACGGCTGGGCGGACCTTGAGCCGCTCCGTGTTGCCCACGTCGGAACGGTTCCTTGACGAGGCCGGTCGGCATATCGCGGACGAGATGCCGACCGGCTGGGTGCAACATCGTCTCCGCACCGGCCGCGCTGTTGTGCTGGTCGATGGGATCGACGAACTGCCCGCCAAACGCCGCCCGGAAGTCCCGACTGGCTGGACGAGTTGATCACCGCGTTCCTGGAGGCGCGTTATGTCGTCACCACCCGGCCGGCTGCGGTCGAACCCGAGTGGCTGGCCGCCCAGGACTTCGCGGAGTTGACGCTGCAGTCGATGACCTCGCGCGATGTTCAGATATAGTGAAGAGCATGAGCCTTGAAGTCGAACTCAAAAAGTACCGGCGGCGGATTGCGACGGACGCATACCCGATGTCGATCGGCGAGTTGAGCAACCTCTATCGCGATGGCGAACTCGACATTCATCCCGAGTTCCAACGAATCTTCCGATGGACTTCAGAGCAGAAGACGCGGCTCATCGAGAGCATTCTACTGGGAATCCCGCTGCCCAGTATTTTCGTTGCGCAGAACACTAGCGGGATTTGGGATGTAGTGGACGGCGTGCAGCGAATGTCCACAATATTTCAGTTTATGAACATATTAAAGGGCGAGGATGGTGAGCCAATCGACCCGTTCATCTGTAAAGCTGCACCATTCTTGAAGAGCATCGAAGGTATGTCATTTGAGGCTGCCGACGCCGCTACCGCCAGTTTCAGTCCGGCGCAACGTCTTGATTTCAAGCGCGCCAGGATAGATGTAAAAATCATCAAACGCGAGAGTGATAAGCGCGCCAAGTACGATCTCTTCCAGAGGTTGAACTCCTATGGATCTCTGGCGACAGAGCAGGAACTCCGAAATTGCCTGCTGGTGAGCATGAGCAAGAAGCACTTCGAATGGCTGGAGAAGATTGCCGAAGACGAGTCGTTTAAAGAGGTTTTAGATCTCCCTCATCGACTACTGGAGGAGAGGTACCATATGGAACTCGCTCTTCGATTTGTTGTCTTTAGAAAGATTGACGAATCGCAACTCAAGCGCATTGGTAATATTGGCGAGTATCTCACCTCGGCGCTCGTTGACTTCACGGAGTACAGTGATGGGCAGCTCGCGCACGAAGCCGCGGTTCTTCATGACACGTTTACGCTGCTTAACGATGCTGGCGGTTCTGCGATGCTGCGTCGTTGGGATGCGCAAACTGGGCGCACGGCGGGAAGTTTCGCACTGACCGCTTTTGAGATCATCGCTATGGGAATTGGCTACTACGACTCCCCTGATCGAATCGATGTCGATGACCTCAAGACTCGTCGTGCAGAACTCTGGCAGAAGGACGAGTTCAAATCTCGATTCTCGTTCGGCCTCAGCGCTGATCAACGAATGCGAAAGACAATTCCCGCCGGAAGAGTCCTGTTCGCAAGCTAGTACAGCGCACATAATAAATGGACATCGAATCGTTTGTCGGCGCACTGGAGCGAGATATCGCTAGACGGAAGCACGAGCTCTCACTTGTGCGAACAACTCTTGAAGAAGGTGTGGCCAGCAAAGAGCTTCTGGGGTGGGTGTCGCGTGCAGCGGTGACGTTGTCTTACGCGCACTGGGAAGGCTTCGTGAAAAATTCCAGCATTAGATATATAAAGTTGATCAACGCGCAGTTGTTGCGCGTTGATCAACTTAAACCTCCATTGCAGGCTGCATCCCTCAAGGGGCATTTTAAGCGTGCTGGTTCCAGTGTGAAGCCGTGCTATCTTGGATCAGTATTGATGGAAATGGACAGTCGAAGATGCGAGATCTTCAATGTTAACCCTGAGAAAGTGATTGATACAGAAAGCAATCTTTCATCGACGGTTTTCGAAGGCTTGGTGACGGGAATAGGTCTCGAATACCTCGACGTATACACGATGCGGCATCCTTTCATTGACGAACAGCTAGTGTCGGCAAGAAACGCCGTTGTTCACGGCGAAATGATGGACTTTTCTTCCGCTGAAGCTATTATTAGAATTGAAGGTGTACTCTATATGATCGCCGTATTCTTTGAGCATTTGGTTGACGGTGCTCGAGGTAGCTATTATCTAAATTGATGATTATATCAAGGGATTTTTGTGTCACGTTTTGTAGTGGTCGCATGCCCTGGCCAGCGAGTCGGTGACGGTGTTGTCGATGTCGGGGCGGCCGAACAGTTCCTCTTTCATCTCGCGCCGGAGCGTCGCGCCGATCTGTGCGTCGCGGCGGATGTCGGTGTGGGGTTGGTGGAAGCCTTTCGGGATGACGGCCAGGCGGCGGGCTGCGTTCAGGACGTTGCCCGAGCGTTCTTGGACCAGCAGGACGTAGTCGGCTTCTGCGCGGAAGGGGTCGGCGGGGCGGGCAATGGCGGTGAGGGCTAGTGCGCCCCCGGCGCAGAGGCGGTCGCTGACGTTGAGGACGGACGCGAGGTCGGGGAGGTAGCGGTCTCGCAATGGGAGTTTGAGCGGGCCGCCAGCGATGATGGCGTCGACCAGTTCGCCTTCCAGGAGGTCCAGCGTCAGGGCGTAGTGGACGAAGTGCGTGGTGCCGAAGGATCCGGCGAGCTGGTGTTCAGCGATGTCCAGGGCGAGCGCGCGGTAGAGAGGGCTGTTCACGAGGCGGGTGTTCATGGCCAGCGACTCGGCGAGCCGGTGAACTGCTGCGGTTGCGGCGCGATCGTCGAGGGCCAGGTCTGCCTCGGGCTGCGCGGTGGCGACCTTGAATCGGTCTGATGCGGGGCGTAGTTCGCAGTCGAGATCTAGCCAGTTCGCGCAGGTGTTCACGAGTTCGGTGCTGACTCGCGCGGTGTACAGGTCGTGGTCGCCGGATCGGCTGCCGTACTAGGCAGCGAGCGCGTCGGCGGTGTCGCGTTGGGTGACCCAGCTGCGGCGGGTGGCGCGGTCGCGCAGGGCTTGGGTGTCCAGTTGCGCGGCCTTGGCGGCGCTGCGCGGCGCGCGGTTCCAGGAGACCAGTGTGCGTGCTGGTCGATCCATTCGAGCGCGGACGCGATATTCGGGTCGTCGTCCAGGCGGGAATCTCCGGGTGCCTCGGCCGGAGCAGTGCCGGTCAGTTCGGCGAAGCGGGCGCGGTCGGCGTCGCCGACTTGCTCGTATGCGTGGTCGAGCACCTGTTGCATCTCCGACCGCGGGCGAAGATCCGGCTTCTGGTGCCACGACGCGACCGTGCGGACGCCGATGCCGAGGTGTGCGGCGAAACCCTCATTGCTCATTCGGAGAGCGGCTTGCAGTGCTGATGCGGTGCGGCCCGTCCATTCATCGGCGCGCGCATTCCGAATTCGAAGCTGCATTAGTCGTGCACTGCTCATGCACTGGCGATGCATGTGAACGGTCGCCGTTTCGGCCTTGAATTCGGGGCATGGAAATCACCTGGTTCATCAGCCCGAAGCGCAAGCCGTCACCGCTTCTTCTGCATATGGTCGACGACGGTCGCCAGGCTGGTCTGGACGTCGTCCAGCCGGTCGAAGATCTCGTCCAAGCGCTGCTCCAGTGCGTCGAGGCGAGTCGAGAGTTCGCCGCCGTCGTCGGCCGGTTCGTCGGGGTGCGGCGGCGTGCGGTTCTGCAGCACGGCCTGCAGATGCTGCGGGTGCCAGCCGAGCGTGGTCGACAGGGCTTCGAGCGTGCGCGCGCTCCGTCGGCGCTCGACCGTGTGGTGCTGCAGCTCGCGCACGATCGCCTGCGACACGTGCGACCGCTCCGCCAACTCGCGCTGCCGCCAGCCGAGTTCGTGCACCCGCATGTCGATCGCCTTCGCGACCGCCGCCCAATCCTCCGACACCTATTCCTCCGCGCTCCGCCTCAGCGTCGAGATTAGCGAGTCATTGCGCTTTTCTCGCGCCGCGTAGCGGGTGTGTAACCGTACGTCGACACTCGCGTCGGTTGGCACCTGACTTCCTGAAGCGGCGTCTCGCCGGATTTATCGGCCTTGCAGCTCAGGGTTGTGCGACTTCGCTGCATGCCGTGGTCGTTCGGCGAGGGATGCTGTCTCATCGCCGAGAGGGATGCGCGAGCGTTAAGGGCGGTCTTGGAGCATCTGGCCTGAGGGGGCAGAGCGGGGGAGCGCTGAGGGGATAGGGCTCTAGCCGCCGACGTTCGAGTCGATTCGCCGGCCCCGCACAGGGAAGCCGGATGGGTGCCGTGATGCGCAGGCGGCTGCTCGAACGCGATCGACGTAGGGCTGACCTGCAGAGATGCGAACGAGTATCTGAATGTCGAGAACACGTGAGGCTATCATGCGAGCTCTCGGCGCTGTTTCGCACCCCCCTGAAATGACGTGTCTGTTCGTCGTATACTCTCTTCATCAGCAAGTCCGAGTGGCGGAATGGCAGACGCGCTAGCTTGAGGTGCTAGTGTCCTTAACGGACGTGGGGGTTCAAGTCCCCCCTCGGACACATATACATGGGGGATCTCCTAGCCCGCAGAGTAACAGGCCCGCTACGGCGGGTCTTTCTCGTGTTCGGCTCCATCTCACTGTGGATACGCTGGTCGCGGACGCGCCCTCCCGTGGCTGTGCGAGCTGGGAGTGGGGCATGACCCGCATTCCCTCGCTGGCCGCGCCGGGCCGGATCGTCGCCCCGGTGAGTGTCGAGCGTCCTTTGCCCGTACCGTCGATGAGCCTCCCTGTGCTGCGCGATCTCGCCGCCGCTGGCGGGCCGCGGTTGTCCATCGCGGTCATCGCTGAGGGCGGCCGGCTGCAAGACCGCGGGGCGGTCGCGGCATTGGGGTGGAGGCCGGGCGACCGGCTGCTGATCACACTGGTCAAGACCTCAGCGGTGAGCCGCCGACGCTCAGACGGGGCCTTCGTGATGCCGCGCAAGCCCTACGTGGCTCTCCCCGCCGCGGTCCGGCGTGCCTGCCGAGCTGTCGTCGGCATCCGGCTGCTGTTGGTCGCCGACCCGTCTCAGGACGTGCTGGTCGTCCATCCCGAAGCCGCCGTGCAATCCAGCTGTGTGCTTTCCATGCCTCCCTTGCCGACGCTGAGGAGGCTGCCTCGCGACCGCGACCAACGACGACCTCGCCACCGCACGCCTGCTGCTCAACTGTCTCGGCCTCGACCCCGCCAAACTGCTCGGTCAGGAGCCTGCCGACACTCGTGGCCCGGACCTGCGGCCGACGCCCACGATCGGCGAACGGATCCCCGTCGTGACCAAGCTCGTCTCGCCCAGCACTGCCCGCTCTTGCAGGGTCTACTGGAACAAAGCCGGGGCGACCGGCGGATGGATACCATCGCCGCCACCGAACTCAAAGCAGAAGCCGAACAAGCCCGAGCTGCCGCGGTCGTGCGTCGCAACTCCCGCGGCGGCCGCAACGCTGCCGAGAACTTCGTTGCCGCTATGCGTTGTCTCTACAAACACCTCGTCAACGACAGTCATGTCGACGAGCGCGACAACCCGGCCGCCCGCGTCACCAAACCGCGCCGCAATGCCAGCACCTGGCGGGCGCTTCCCGGCGACCGGATCAGCGAGCTCAACGACGTCGTCGCCAGCACCGGCGACGACTCCGAGTTGGACGCCCTCTGATCCGCGGGCTCCACGAAGAAACTGCGTCTCGGCGCGGTCGCCTTGCGCCCCCGCGACCTCGATCGCACCTAGTGCACGATCAAGCCGGGCAGTGCCCGCGCGAGAGCCGGTGCCACCGGCGTGGGCCGCCGGGCGGAGGTGCAGAACCGGCTGCACATTCCCGCAGCGGCCACCGAGTCGTTGGCAATCGCCCAGCAGCCTCGATGCCGGCGGCGAGCAACGGGAATGCCGTGTCCTTGACCGCCGTCAGCACCTCGGCGAGGAACGCCGAACGCGTGGTGTGGATGACCTGGTCCTTGGCGCCAAACGCTTGTCGGCGGGGTCGAGCAGGTCCTCCTCGACGCGGCCGTGCGGGGAGAGGCCCGGCTCGTCCAGGAATCCGGCTCGGGTTCAGGCGATTCTCCATCGCCCTGCGGACCTGAAGGTCATCGGTCGCGTTCTCGCCCAGAACGTGTCCTCCTGGACTACCGCGGGAGGCGTCCCGCTCTCTGCGGAGTTCGGGCTGAAGAGGCTCGCGTGGCAGTGCTGATCCGCGGGCGCGGCGACTTGCACCGCACCGCGCCGCACTGCCGGTTCGAACGCATCCGGGGGGCCATTCAGCGTTCCAGCGGACAGTCACCACGTCGTCGCCGACGCTGGTCTCCACGCCGCACGTCGAGCTGGGGCCGCGTGCGCTCAGCGCCTCTTCCCGGTCATGCCCAGCAATGCCTCCTCCTTCTTTCTCGGGAACTCGCGGACCTTCCGAGAGATAGGCGACCACGAGAAGTGCACCGGCGACGAGCAATTCCGTTCGATCAGGCAGACGGCGTGTTCCTGGTGCTGATGGACGTCGAGGCTCAGCGGGCCGCCCCGAAGCACTCGAGAAGACGAACGGCGCGCCGACCGTTCAGTGCAGCGGTGAGAAAGCTGTCGGGATGGCGATGCTCGAAGTCGCCCGGGCGATGTTCTCCGGACCGTTCTTCGGCGGCCAGATTTCCCGCTCGTAGGACTCGCGGCGGATGGCGAGGCGTCCGTCGAGGCTGGGGAAGGGCCAGATGTGCGTGATGCGCGGGGTTCCGTCCAGTCCGTACATCGCGGTGGTGAGCGGAAAAAGCTTGGTGCGTTCGGGGAGCGCGGCCTCCCAGCCGGCCATGGTCGGCGGCAGGCCGCCGACTTTGAGTTCGTAGGTGCGGAATTCGTAGACATCGCCGAAGCGCCCGGTCTGCACGGGCGGGAGGAACGGGAACGGCGCGTAGCTGCTGACGGTGAACGAATCCAGGTGCTCGCCGACCCCGAACGGATTGGCGCTGGCGAGGATTCGTCGGCGTTCCTCGGCGAGTGCGCCCGCGTCCTCGAATTCCCGGAGCAGCAGCACGCGGCCGACGATCTCTCCGTGTTCGGTCTCCCAGCAGCCGAGCAGCTTGCCGCGCGCCGCCGCGTTCGTGGCGTAATCCTCGAGGGCGGGCAGTGCTCGGGGCACCGTGTAGAGCTTCAGCGCGAGATGGGTCAGTTCGTAGAACATCGCGGAACCTCCATAAGCATGCGTATCAAGCGTAAGCATGCTTATACTACCAACCATGGGCGACGACCTTGCGGGAGAACTGGCGGATTTCTGCGTGGGAACCACCACAGCACTGGTGCCGGCGGACGTCCTCGACAAAGCCAAGCTGTGTCTGACGGACTTCCTGTCCGCGGCTCTGGTGCCTTCGGACGAGAGCCGCATTGCCTTGCGCGCACTGGGAAATCCGCGAGCTGGCGCCGCGCTCGTCCTCCGTGCCGCGGCCGGCGCGCCCGCCCCGACGGCGGCGTACCTCACCAGCGTGCCCGCGGCGGCGACCGGCCGGACGGACACGCACGTCGAGAGTTCGTCGCATCCCGGCATGGTGGTGTTCCCCGCGCTGCTGGCCTTGGCCGGGCAGCACGAGGTGTCCGGCGGGCGTGTGCTGTCCGCTGCGGTGGTCGGTTACGAGGTGATGTGCCGCCTCGGCTCGGCGATGATCACGTCCGAAGTGGCCGCGACGTTCCGGCCCACCGGTGTGCTCGGCCCCGTCGCGGCTGCCGCCGCGTGCGCCCACCTGCTCGCGCTCGACGAGGCCGCGACGCGGGCGGCGCTCGGCATGGCGGCCAACGCGGCGTGCGGCCTCAACCACTGGGCGCGGGCCGCCACGCAGGAGCATGTGCTGCATTCGGCGACGGCCGCGCGGACCGGCGTCGAGTCGGCTTTGCTGGCGGCCGCCGGGTTGACCGCGTCCGGCGGGGCGGTCGACGGCGAGGCGGGACTGCTCGCCGCTTTCGGCGCCCGGGACCGGGCGCACCGGCTCGCCGGGGGACCTGGCTTCGCGATCCGCGACATCGTGCACAAGCCCGCACCGGCCTGCATCTACGTGCAGGGGCCCTGCCAGCTCGCCGAGGAGATCGGGCGGCGGCACCGTCCCGATCCGGCCCGCGTCGAATCCGTCCGCATCGGGCTCGCCGAGCAGGCGGTCCGGTATCCCGGCTGCGACAACAGCGGGCCGATCGCCGATGTCGTGGCCGCGCAGCTGAGCGTGCAGTTCAGCGTGGCGTCGGTGCTGGCGTCCGGCGGAATTCTCGACCGGAACTGGCGAAACCCGGCCGATCCCCAGGCGAACCGGCTCGCTGCCCGCTCCCGGCTGGTCGCGGACCCCGGGCTGACGGCGCGATTTCCGGCCCGCAACGGGTCCTGGGTGCGGGTCCTGCTCGACGACGGACGAGTGCTCGTCGCCGAACAGGACACCTTTCCTTCGATGAACGCCGCCGAGATCGTCCGGCGGTTTCATGCGGCCGCCGACCGGGTTTACGGCCGGGCTGGCAGCGAGGCGATCCTCGCGCGCGTCGATCGGCTCGACCGGACGCCGTCCGCGTCCGGCCTGCTGCGGGCTCTTCAGCCGCGCTGAAGCGCCTCGGTCACCGCGGTGCGGCCTGCCGAACGGCCGAACACCGCCGCCCGCATCAGTGCGGCGCCGCCGGGATAGTCGCCGTAGAACAGGCCGCCGGTGGCCTCGCCCGCCGCGTACAGCCCGGGCACGGGCGCGCCGTCGGAAGCCAAAGCGCGTCCGTCGGGGTCGATTCGCACGCCGCCGAACGTGAACGTCAGCCCGGCCACCGCGTGGTAGGCGACGAACGGCGGCCGGTCCAGCGGAACGGCCCAGTGCGATTTGGCCGGCGCGATGCCGTCCGTGCTCCCGTCTTCCCGGCAGGCGCGGTTGAATTCCGCTACCGTCCGGACCAGCGCCCCGGCCGGCACGCCGATGCGCGCGGCGAGCGCGGGCAGAGTCGGCGCGGTCACCGGGACCGCGGCCCCGGCGAACTCGTCCGCTACGCGCGCCGCGGTGTGCTGGTCGAAGATCTCGTACGCTTCGCGGCCGGGCTGGCCCATGATCGCCTTGCCCATCTTCGAATAGTTCTTCACCCACGGGCCGGGTCCCTCGTCGGCGAACCGCTCGCCGTCCCGGTTGACGAGCACCCCGAGCCAGAACCCGTGCAGCGGGAACGGCGGCGACGCCTCGCTGCGCTCCGGCGCGGGCATGGTCGGGTCCACGGCGGCGGAGTGGCAGCTCGACCACGTCCCGGCCGGACCGGCCCCGGCCCGCAACGCCGCCGCGATCCCCTCGCCGGTCGCCTGGCGGGTGCCGCGCAGTTTCACGTTCTCCCAGCGCGGGCCCAGATGCCGGAGCCGCAACTCGCGACTGGCCTGGAATCCGCCGCTGGCGATCACCACCGCGTCCGCCGGAAGCACGCCGTCGGCGGTCCGCGCGCCGGTGACCCGCTCGCCTTCGCGGACCACGTCGACGAGCGGGGTGGACCAGCGCAGTTCGACGCCGATCTGCTCGGCGTACCGCAACAGCGGCTTGATCACCTCGAACCCGCGCGACATCCCTTCGCCGGTGCTGGTCAGGATCTGCCCGGGCGGGATGTGCAGCACGCCGTCCCGCACGCGCGCGCCGACTGTGCGGTTGAAGGTGAAGCGCACTCCTTTCGCGGACAGCCACCGCACGGTGTCCAGCGAGCGTTCCGCGAGCGCTGTCACCAGTTTCGGGTCGGCCTGGCCGTCGCTCATTGCCGTCAGCTCGGCTGCGTAGGCCTCGCGAGTGTAGGGCGGCGCGACGATTTCCTCGGCGTGCACGCCGGGTTCGAAGTCCCGGGTGATCGAGGTGAGGTCGTCCGGGCCGTCGTAGCAGAAGAGGAACAGCCCGCCGGAAAACGCTGCGTTTCCGCCGATGTCGGCACGGCTGCCCTTTTCCAGCAAGACGACGTCCGCTCCCGCTTCGCGGGCGGAGATCGCGGCGGCGAGCCCCGTCAGGCCCGCTCCGGCGACGACAATGTTCGGCACTGGTCCTCCTTGACCGGTTGCGATGATCGGTGCCGGGAGAAGATCCCGGTTCACCAGCGGAAAGCGAGCGGCTGCCCTGGGGAGTCCGGCACCGGTCCGGTGCGCCGGACGAAACCCTTGCCGGGCACGCCGAGTTCGTCGGCGAGCCAGTTCGCGGCGGCGATCAGGCGCGGCAGGTCGATTCCGGTGTCCACATCGGACAATTCGAGCAGCTGGACGGCGTCTTCGGTGCAGATCCCGCCGCCCTGGGCGCCGGGCATGGCCGGGTGCCCGCCGCTGCCGGCGAGCGCGGTGTCGAGGTTCCGGACGCCGAGGTCGAGCAGGGGCAGCAGGGCGGCCAGGCCCATGCCGCGGGCGTCGTGGATCTGCACGGTGAGGTTTTCCGCCGGGATGTGCGCGAGCGCGGCGGTGACGAGGCCGCGGATCTGCGGCGGGGCCGCGTAACCGGACGAGTCGGCGAGGATCCACCGGTCCACGCCGAGGTCGAGGAGCCGACGGGCCAGCGGTTCCAGTTCGCCGGCGCCGCGGGCGGGCCCGGTCGGGCCGCCCCAGGCGAAGATCACGTAGGTGCCGAGCTGGACGCGGTGATCGGCGGCGTAGGCGGCCATGCGTTCGAGTTCGGCCAGAGAGTCCTCTGTGGAGCGTCCGATGTTGGCGCGGGCGAAGTCTTCGTCTGCCGAGAGAAGGAACGACGCGCTGTCCGCGCCCGCGTCGATCGCGCGGGCCAGGCCTCGGACGTTGCCGACGCAACAGCCGAGGTGCAGACCTGGGGTGCGGCGCACGGCCGCGAAAACTTCCTCGGCGTCGGCGAGTCCCTTGATCAGGTCGGGCCGCACGAACGAGGACAGCTCGAACGCGCGAACCCCGGCGTCGACGAGCCGTCGCACAAGCTCGACCTTGACCTCGGTCGGCGCGATGTGGTCCTGGAACGTCAGGCGTGGCGCGATTTCGCGGATGCGCACCGCCTTCGGTTCAGACATGGCGGGTCGGGGCGAGTCCGGCGGCCTGCGCGTCCCACGCTTCGCCCCGGCCTTGGCCGCGCAGGTCGGTCTTGCGGACCTTGCCGGTCGGGGTGACGGGCAGCTGGTCGAGCACGCGGTAGTAGCGGGGGACCATGAAGTGCGGCAGGGCTCGGTCGCAGTGCGCGAACAGCTCCGCGAAGTCCGGCTTCCGCCCGGATTCCAGCTGCAGCACGGCGAGGACCTCGTCCTCGCCCAGCTCCGACGGCGTGGCGACCGCCGCCGCCGCGACGACGCCGGGGTAGGCGAGCAGGACCGATTCGACCTCGTGCGAGGAGATGTTCTCGCCGCGCCGGCGCAGGGCGTCCTTCTTGCGGTCGATGAAGTAGAAGTACCCGTCCTCGTCGGTGTAGCCGAGGTCGCCGGTGTGCCACCAGAGGTCTTTCATCGTCGCGAGGGTGGCCTCGGGTTCGCCGCGGTAGCCGGAGAACATGATGTTCGCTTCGCGCGGCCGGTACACGATCTCCCCGGCTTGCCCGGGCGCCGCGCGGTTCCCGGACTCGTCGTGGACTTCGAGGATCGACGACTCCGTGGGCACGCCGATCGAGCCGATCTTGCGCGCGGCCAACGGGTTGTAGAGGACATTCTTGATTTCGGTGAGCCCGTAGCCTTCCACGACGTGGATTCCGAACCGTTCCTCGAACGGCTCCAGCACCTGGCGCGGAGCGGGCGCGGCGAACACTCGGCCGACCCGGTGGTCGCGGTCGCGTTCGGACGGGGGCTGGGCCAGCAGCACCGGCAGGATCGAGCCCAGCGCGTTGAACTGGGTTACCCCGCCGGCGCGGATGTCGTCCCAGAACCGGCTCGCGGAGAACCGCCGGCCGAGCACCACGGTGGCGCCGGCGAACAGCCCGTGCAGGGTGATGTTGACCTGGGCCGCGCCGTGGAACAGCGGCAGGCAGGTGTACAGCCGCTCGTCGGCGGTGGTGCCCATCTGCTGCGCGCATTCCTTGGCGGCGACGACCTGCATGCGGTTCGGGTACACGACACCCTTGCTGCGTCCGGTGGTGCCGGAGGTGAGCATGACCGCGACCGGGTCGGCCGGGCTGACCGCGGGAAGCTCGCGGGCGGGGTCGCCGGAGGCGAGTAATTCAGGCCAGCCCAGCACCCGCACTCCCGGCGGCGTGCCGCCGGGAGCGGCATCGTCGAGCACGACGACGGTGGTCAGCGCCTCCGGCAGTTCCGGGAGGTCGGCGACGAGGCCGAGCAGCGCGGGCTCGGTGACCAGGATCCGGACGCCGGTGCTGCGCAGCGCGTGGTCGAGGAACTGTCCTTTGTAGGCGGTGTTGACCGGAACCTCGACGAGCCCGGCACGGGCGGCTCCGAACCAGGCGAGCAGGTATTCGGCGCGGTTGGGCAGGAGAATGCCGACCGAGTCGCCTGGCGCGGCGCCGGTGGCGAGCAGACCTCGCGCGACCTCGGACACCGCGAGGTCCAGCTCGCCGTAGGTCAGCTCGGTGCCGTCGACCACGAGTGCGGGTTTGCCCGGGTGCTGCCGTGCCCGCGCGGCGATCAGCCCGCTGACGGTCTCCGCCGCGAGTTCTTCGGATCGGGGGACCGAACGCGTCATGCCAGCTCCTTCTTCACCCGGGCGAGGAATCCCTCCAGGGCCGGGTCCCAGGCCGCTTCGGCGCCGGTGGTCACGAGGAACGCGTCGACCCCGAGATCACGATAGGCGCCCAACGTGTTCAGGACCCGCTCCTCGGTGCCGACCAGCGCCTGCGAGTTGGCGAAACCGCCCAGCAGCTTGGTCAGCCCGGTCCAGAAGCAGTCGTCGTGCAGTTCCTCGTCGGTCAGCGCGAGCGCCCGCTGCCTGCCGACCGAGGTGTCAGTGGACGACGAGCGCAGGAACTTCCCGGAGGCTTCGGCGATCTGCCGTTCCGCCGCGCGAGCTTGGGCCCACGCGTCGTCGTCGGTGTCGCCGACGAACAGGCGCAGGCTCAAGGAGAACCGCATCTTCCGGCCGTACCGTTCGGCGGCCTCGCGGACGCGGTCGATGCGTTCCTTCGTGCCCGCGAACGGCTCGCCCCACAGCATGTACAGGTCGGCGTGGCGGGCGCCGAAGTCGACCGCGTCGTCGCTTTCGCCGCCCATGAAGATCGGCACCTGTCCCTGCACCGGCTTGGTCAGGATCTTCACCGCCTCGGCCGTGTAGTACTCGCCGTGGTGATCGAACTGTTCGGGCGAGGTCCAGGTGCGCCGGACGACGTCGAGGTATTCGACCGCGCGCCGGTAGCGCTCGGCCTTGGGCAGGTCGTCGGATTCGCGGCGCAGGTCCTTGTCGGACCCGCCGACGACCACGTTGATCGCGAGCCTCCCGCGGGCGAGCACGTCGAGCGTGGCGAAGTAGCGCGCGGCGGCCGCCGGCGGCATGACGCCCGGGCGGTGCGCGACGATCGGCGAGAACTTCTCGGTGAGCGCGAGGGCGAACGGCGCGGTCGCGTGGTTGTGCGGCCAGGTCGAGGAATACCCGACCAGAACGCGGTCGATCACCTCTGAACGGTCCAGCTCCCGGACTCGCGCGAGCAGGGCGTCCGGGCTGGTTTCGCCCGCTTCGAGGGGCTGCAGCCCGGTGAAGAATTCGACCATCAGGTCCTCCTTAATCGTGTGCCAGCCAGGCCTGATGCCTGGCGAAGTGATCAGGCCGCCGGGTGCGGAGTTCCGCGCTGGCGGCAGCCAATGCGACGGTTCCGCCGGCGAGGGTCATCCGCGCGGAGACGTCCCAGCGACGGCCCGCGTGACTGTCGATCCGCGCCGTCACCGTCAGCGGCCGTTCGACCGGAACCGGGCGGTGGTAGGAGATATGGAGCGATTTCGTGACCAGCCGGGCTTCGCGGCGCAGGGCGACTGTGTTCAGCACGTCGTCGAACACCGCCGCGGTCCAGCCGCCGTGGGCGACCTCGGGACCGCCGCACCAGTGCCGAGGGCAGACGACGTCGAACGTCGTCGCGGCTTCCCCGGCGTGCGCGACCTCGATGCCGAGGCGGCACCGGTCGTCGGGGGCGCAGCCGCCGCACAGCAGCCGTCCCGACGGCGACGGGCCGATCCGGAAGTCGTCCGCGCGGTCACTCATTCGCGGCCTTCCGCAGGGCCGCGACCACCGCGTCCGGAACGTCGATCGTGCCGCGCCGCAACGCTTCTTCGCGACAGGCGGCGGACCGGTCGAACGGCACGCGGACGGCGGGGCCGCCTTCCACGGGCCGGGTCGCCCGGATCGACGCGGCGTACTCGCTGACCCGACGGCGGTAGTCGTCCGCGTCGGTGAGCACGGCCGGATCGACCAGCAGCACGAAGAACCCGCAGTCGGAGATGCCCGGCGGGGCCGCGGCCGCGCCGCTCATCATGCCGAGCAGCTGCACCACCATGGCCAGCCCGGAACCCTTGTGCCCGCCCCACACGCCGAACGCGCCGCCCAGCGCCGCTGCCGGGTCGAGGGTGGGCGCCCCGGAAGCGTCGAATGCCTGGCCCTCTTCGAGTTGCTCGCCGAGCCGCGCTTTCAGTACTACGTCGCCGTACATCACTGCCGAGGTGCCGATGTCCCAGATGACCGGCGTCGGCGAAGCGGGGAATCCGAAGGCGATCGGGTTGGTGCCGAACCTGCCCTCGGTGCCGCCCTGCGGAGCGACGACGGCGGGCCCGCTGCCCGCGATCATCCCGGCGAGCCCGGCTGCGGCAGCCTTCTCCAGGTAATAGGAAAACATGCCGGTGTACCAGGTGTTGCGGGCGCCGACGACGGCCATTCCGTGCGCGCGGGCCTTCTCCGCCGCCAGGTCCAGGGCCCGCATGCCGACGAGGTAACCCACCTGGTCGCCGCCGTCGAGGGTGGCCGAAACCGGGGTCTCCGCGAGGACCCGGATCGGGCGCGGAGCCTCGGCTACGGCGCGGATGCGCTCCACAATGGACAGTGCGCGGGCGAGGCCGCCGAACGTCAGCCCGCGCAGTTCGCAGTCGAGTAGGTGTTCGGCGATGACGGCGGCCTCGTCCGGGGTGTGCCCGGCCTGGGTCATGGCGGCCAGGACGAGGTCGTGGGCATCGGGCAGGGGCAAGGTGGTCATGAGCCGGACTCCGCGGTCAGGGGAAGGGCGGACGGGGAAGCCGCGGGGGTGCGGGCCGCGCGGCGGGTGAGCGCGAACGCGGCGAGCGCGCTGGCGGCGGCCGCGGCCAGCAGCAGGTAGGCGGGGGAGCGGCGGTCGCCGGTCAGCTCGACCAGCGCCTGGCAGATGAACACCGCCGAACCGCCGAGGATGCCGACAGTCACGTTGTAGGAGATGCCGACGAGGCTGCCGCGCCGCCGCACGGGAACGAGCTGGACGTAGGTGATCGGCGCGACGCCCGAGTAGAACGCCGGGCCGGCCGACAGCGCCACCGTGCACACGATGATCAGCCACAGGGGAGGGGCGCTGGCCAGCGCGGCGAACAGCGGGTAGCTCACGACGAGCACCGCGAGCGAGGACGCCAGCAGCACTTTCGGCCGGCCTCGCCGGTCCGCGGCACGGCCGCCCGCGAGCACGAGGAAGATCCCGGCGAGCAGCGAGAACGCGATCACCGCGGTTGCCGCGACGGGGGACAGCCGCAGCTGGATGAGGTAGCTCTGCACGTAGGTGTAGACCATGTAGATGCCGACGATGTGCAGCACCGACACGCCGACGAGCAGGAGCACCGAGGACCATTGCCGGTCCGCCGATTGGTCCGATGCGGACGGCCTGGCGCGGGCGTCGAGGAACTCGGGCGTTTCGCCGAACCGGCTGCGCAGATAGAGGCCGATCCCGCCGATGGGAAATGCCAGCAGGAACGGCACCCGCCAGCCCCACCCGAGCATTTGCGCCGGAGTCAGCGCGGCGCTCAGCGACAGCACGACGACCGCGCCCAGCAGGAACCCGGCCAGACTGCCGACCTGCACGCGGCTCGACAGCGCACCGCGCCGGTGCGGCGGGGCGAACTCGGCGACGTAGATGATCGCGGTGGTGAACTCGCCGCCGCCGGCCAGCCCTTGCGCGAATCGCAACAGCACCAGCAGGATCGGCGCGGCGACGCCGATCGTCCCGGTCGCCGGCAGCAGGCCGATCAGTGTGCTGCCGCCGGCCATCAGCAGCAGCGATGCCACGAGCGCGGGACGGCGGCCGTGCCGGTCCGCGATCGGGCCGAACACCAAGGCCCCCGCGGGACGCGCCAGGAATGCCGAGCCGAACACCGCGAACGACGACAGCAGGCCCGCGCCGGTGCTCGCGGCCGGGAAGAACACCTTCGCCAGCACGGCGGAGAGGAACCCGTAGACGGCGTAGTCGTAGGTCTCCACGGTGTTGCCGATCGAGGCCGCGAGCGTCGTGCGTCTTGCTTCTGCCGGTGTGGTCATGACGTGCCTCTCCGTTGAGGTCGGGGCTGGCGCGGGGGCGCGGCTCAGGCCGCGAGGTGGTGGTACTGGCTGCGGAAGAACAGCAGCGGCTCCGCCGTGGTGTCGGCGGCCAGGTCGTCGACGCGGCCGAGGACGAGGTGGTGGTCGCCGGCGTCGTGCACGGCCTCGATCGTGCAGGCGATCCAGGCGACGGCCCCGTCGAGCACGGGATCGCCGTGCGGCCCGGGACGCCAGTCGACGCCGGCGAACTTGTCCCCGCCGGAGACCGCGAGCGCACGGCAGACGTCCTCCTGCCCGGCGGCGAGGACGTTGGCGCAGAACGTGCCGCGCCGGGCGAGCGCCGGGAACGTCGAGGACGTCTTGCCGGGCAGGAACGCCACCAGCGGCGGATCGAGCGAGACCGACGTGAACGACGAAACCGCCAGGCCCGCCGGCCGCCCGTCCGCGTCCCGCCCGGTGATCGCCACGACGCCGCTGGGGAAATTCCCCAAGGCGGAGCGGAATCGGGATGATGTAAGCATGCTTATACCATATAAGCGTGCGGATACGAATGCAAGCATGCTGACGCGCATCCGCGCCCGGCGCTCTACGCTGCGGGGGTGACCGATCCCTTGCCTTACGTAGATCCGTTCGACGACGGCCGCTCGCCCGCGCGCGCGGAGACCGGCATGGACGAGGCGTCCTCCTTGATCGACGCCGTGTTCCGGTTCGAGCGCGCGGTCTCGCGGATCGGCAACGCACGGCTGCGGCGGTGGAACATGACGCTGTCGAGCTACACCGCGCTGCGGATCCTGGCCAACCGGCCGCATCTGACGCTGGCTCAGCTGTCCCGGCGGTGCTATGTCCGCCCGCAGACGATGACGCGCATCGTGACCCAGATGGAGAAGCGCGGATTCGTCGCCCGCGGCGCGCACCCGGAAAGCGAGCGTGCCCTGTCGCTCGAAGTCACCAAGGCCGGGCTTGCCGCGCTTGAGGAGATGGACTCCGAGGTGCTCCGGATCAGCGACACCCTGGGGTCGCTTCTCGGCCGGGACGAGATCGTCGCCGCCGACCGTCAGCTGCGTCAGGCCGCCCTCGTCGTCGAAGGCGAGCTGCGCGAGATGGAGCGCGGCGAAGAGTAAGCATGCTCCTTTAACGTAAGCATGCTTATACTTGGGCCATGGACCGAATGACCATGGCGCTGGACGCGCTGCGCGAGGGCAGGCCGGTGCTCGTCACCGACGCCGCCGACCGCGAGAACGAGGGCGACGTGGTGCTGGCCGCGCACACCGCGTCGGCGCACTGGGTCGCGTGGACCGTGCGGCACACCTCCGGACTGCTGTGCGCCCCGATGCCCCCGGACCGCGCGGCAGACCTCCGGCTGCCGCCGATGGTGGAGCACAACGAGGACGCGCGCGGCACCGCCTACACCGTGACCGTGGACGCGAAGACCGGCGTGACCACCGGAATCAGTGCCGCCGATCGCGCCCGCACCCTGCGACTGCTGGCCGACCCGGCGGCCGCCGCCGCGGATTTCGCCCGCCCCGGCCACGTCCTCCCGCTGCGCGCGCGACCCGGCGGCGTCCTGGAGCGACCAGGACACACCGAAGCGGCGGTCGATCTGTGCCGGCTCGCGGGCGTGCCACCGGTCGCGGCCATCGCGGAACTGGTGGCCGACGACGGGTCAATGCTCCGCGGCCCCGGAGTCGCGGACCTCGCGCGCCGGTTCGGCCTGCCCGCGCTGAGCATTGAGGATCTGATCTCCCATCGGCTGCGGAATCCGCTTCCGGCCGGTGAACAGCCGCGCGTGGCGCGAACCGCCGAAACCGAGCTCCCGACCCGGTACGGCCGCTTCCGCGCGGTGGGCTATCTGGACCTGCGCACCGGTGCCGACCATGTCGCGCTCATCTGTGGCGAACCGGGCGACGAGGCGACCGTACGCGTGCACTCCGAATGCCTGACCGGCGAATCCCTGGCCTCCGCCCGCTGCGACTGCGGCCCGCAATTGGACGCCGCCCTCGCCCGGATCAGCCGTGACGGCGGGGTGCTGGTGTATCTTCGCGGGCACGAGGGGCGGGGCATCGGACTGGCGAAAAAGCTGGCGGCGTATGAGCTTCAGGACCGCGGACTGGACACAGTGGACGCCAACCTCCGTCTGGGCGAACCGGCCGACGCGCGGGAATACGGGGCTGCCGCGGCCATCCTGCGGGATCTGGGGATCGCGCGGACGCGGGTCCTGACCAACAATCCCGGGAAGATCCGGGATTTGGAAGCGGGCGGGGTCACCGTCCTGCGGAGGCTTCCGTTGACGGTGGGTGCCACGTCGGCGAATCTTCGTTACCTGGCAGCGAAACAGCAACGCATGGGGCATCTCTTCACCGAACGCGAGAGCTCCCGGCGTTAGTCCGCCAGCGGATTCCGGGGGTTCTCCATGGCAGAACCCCGCGCCCAGTCCGCTCGGCTGGACGAGCCTGGTTGCCCGGATGGACATCCGAACGCGTGCGGTCTGAGGCACTTCAGTGGGCAGGGCTCTCCGCCGAGCGGTGCTCGGGGTGCCGAACCTCCGGTGTCGACGACCGCCTACGGCGCGCCCAGGCCGGTGCGGTCTCTGCGTCGAGTCGGGGATGCCGAGGGCACGCTGGCTGGGCGTGGACCTCGCCGCCGGGCCGCGACGTTCCCGTTCGCCGTCGTGCCGCGCTCGCCGGGACCCGTGATGTTCGCTGCGGGGTTCGTCGGCCGCGGCGTCTCCCGGGGATGGCCGGTGCCGCTGCGGTCAGGTGCGGTTGAGCAGGGGCATGAAGCCGTAGTTCCGGTGCAGCTGCTGGAGGCAGTGCAGCGAGAGGCCAATCTGGTCGGCGACGAAGCCGAGGCCGAGTTTTCTGGTAGTCGCCGAGCATGACGGCGGTGAGCGCGTGCGCGAACGGGATTCTGGCAGGCACCAGCGCGCATTCAAGGATGGACGATCCCGAACCGCGGGACCGCCGCATGGACACGTCCGCCTGCGGGAACGACGTCTACCCATGACCCGGCAGCACCCGAGACCGCACCTGGAACCGGACTCCTTCCGGGGCTTCGAGGGAGAACTCGTTCCCCCGGCCGGGCACGACGTCGACAGTCAGGTCGTTGTGCCGCCAGTGTTCGTACTGGTCCGCGCTCATCCAGTACGGCGTGCCGCCGGCCAGTTCGCCGATCAGGACGTCCGAGCGGCCCAGCCGGAATTCGCTGTGCGGGTGGCACATCGGCTCGCTTCCGTCGCCGCGGCCGCCGGTCTGCTGGACCATCAGCGGGCCGTGCCGGAGGCGCAGGCGGAGGATCAGGTCCTCGGCTGCGCGGGTGATCCGCACCCGGACGAAAGGCCCGTTCGCCGTCCCGGATTGTCCTTCCACCGTGTCCCCTTCCTCGCCGGTCGCCGTGACGGGGCTCACGATGCGCGCGGAAGGTTGGCACGGGGTTGGCGTCCCGCGTCACTCCTGCCGGGCGACGGCGAGCCGGCCGGCGGCGATGGCTCGGCGGGCGTCGTCGCGGGGGAGCGAGCCGAGGGCGTGTTCGTGGATTTCCGCGTCGTACCAAGCACGTTCGCCGTAGGCCAGTGCGGGTTCCGGCGACTCGCTGGCCAGCACCGCTTCGCGCATGGTCACTTCGAGGTGGTCTCGCCAGCGCACGATGCCGGGTGCTTCCGACTGCGGCAGCAACGGGCCGCGGTACAACCGCACGGCTGTGGCCAAATCGCGGTGCTCCAACGCTTTCAGCACGTCCACCGCGTCGCATTCGATCGGTACCGTCGAGGCGTAGCGGCGGGCGGTGAGGACGCCGCCGAGCGCGTTGCGCAGGTGTGACGCCTCCGCGCGCACCGTTGTCGTGCTCACCATCCGGTCGCCGTACAGCGCTTCGCGCAGCGCGTCGAGGGAGTATCCCTCCGGCTGCAGCGCCAGCAGCGTCAGGATTTCCAGTTGCCGCGGGCGCAGGTTCAACCGGACCCCGTCGCGGACCGCGGCGGCTACTCCCAGCGCTGACACTCGCAGCCCGGCGGGGGACACCGCGGGCAGCCCGGACTCGATGGCCGAGACCAGCGATCGCACCGTCGACATCGCCAGCGGATGCGAACGGTCCCAGGTACTCGACAGGTCGAGGACGCCGAGCACCTGGCCCCGCGCGTCCCGGATGGGGGCGCAGTAGCAGACCCAGCCGTGCAGCGCGGCCACCAAATGCTCGGCCGAGAACACGGCGCTCGGCCGTCCGGTGCGCAGGGCGAGCGACAGCGCGTTGGTGCCCATCGCCGTTTCGTCCCACCGTCCGCCGGGAGCGAAGTTGACCTGCTCGGCCCGCCTGCGCATGACCCGGCCGCCGCAGGTCCACAGGATCGTGCCGGTCTCGTCGGTGACCGCGGCGATGAAGCCCGCGTCGTCGGCGACGGTCCGCAGTTCGTCCTCGACGCGCCGCACCGGCTCGCGCAGCGGAGACCCGGCCCAGCGCGGCCGGACCACGCCGCCGTCGGCGACCGGTGCGCTGCCGGTCGCGGGGTCGACAGTGGGCAGCGACCTGATCCACGATTCGGTGACCTCGTGGCGGAGCATCAGGTCGCCGGAATCGGCACGGGGCGCCTGCCGCAGCCGGGGCACCACCTCCGCCCACCGCTGTTCGAGATCGATCCTGCGCCGCCGAAGCGCATCGAGTTCGTGCATGGACATCCCGACGTCGTCGTCTTGCGTGCCGGCCATCCATCCTCGCAAGCGCCCCCGCCGCGCGCACCTGTCCGATCGGACAGGTGCGCACGGCCGCGAAGGAGGGGGTGCCGCCGCCGGCGGGGGCTTACCCTGGAGAGCCCTCCGCCGGGCGGCGGAGGGGTTACCCTCGTGCAGGCATCACGCTCCTCAGCAGGTCGGGAGGTCCCGATGCTCCGACTCGCGGAAGGCGCTGCGATCACCATGGACCACGGGGCGGGCGAGGGCGGGCCGGGGGAGCTGTCCGGCCCGCAGGCCGTCGGCGCGCACCCCGCGCGCGAACCGGCGGGGCTGGCGAAGTTCCACGCCCCGGAGATCGTCTTCGGACCCGGTTCCCTGGCCGAGCTGGGCCACTGCACGCTGCGGGTCGGCGCGCGCCGCCCGTTCCTGGTCACCGACCCCGGGCTGATCGAGGCGGGCTGGGTCGACGAGGCCGTCGGGCACCTGCGGCTGGCCGGGCTGGCCCCGGTCGTCTGGCACGGCGTCACGCCCAACCCCAAGGACCACGAGATCCAGAGCGCCTTCGAGCAGTACTGCGAAAGCGGCAGCGACGTGATCGTCGGCCTCGGCGGCGGGTCGTGCATCGACGCGGCGAAGGGCGTCGCGATCCTGTCCGGCAACGGCGGGCGCATCCTCGGCTACGAGGGCGTGGACAAGGTCGTGCACCCGATCCCGCCCACCGTCATGGTGCCCTCCACCTCCGGCACCGGCGCGGACGTGTCGCAGTTCGCCGTCGTCACCGACACCAGCCAGCACGTCAAGATCACCATCATCAGCCGGACGCTGGTGCCGGAGATCTCGGTGATCGACCCGCGGCTGCTGACCACGATGCCGGACCTGCTCAACGCGGCCACCGGCCTCGACGCGCTGACCCACGGCATCGAGGCGTTCGTCTCCAAGGCGCACAACCCGCTCACCGACAACCACGCGCTGCAGGCCGTCGGCCTGATCACCCGCAACCTGCTGCGCACCCAGCTCAAACCGCGCGAAGCCGAGGCGCGCACGGCGATGGCGCAGGGTGCGCTGGAGGCCGGGATGGCCTTCACCAACGCGATCCTCGGCGCCACGCACGCGATGAGCCACCAGGTGGGCGGTCTGCTCGACGCGCCGCACGGCGTGGTCAACGGAGTGCTGCTGCCGCACGTGATCCGGTTCAACGCCGCGCGCGAACCGGAGCGGTTCGTCCCGCTCGCCGCGGCCGCCGGCATCGACACCGCGGGCCTGCCCGGGCTCGAAGCCGCGCACCTGCTCGCCGACCGCGCGCGCCGGCTCGCCGACGAGGTCGGCGTGCCGCGCGGACTGGCCGGGCTCGGCGTCACCGAGGACAAGATCCCGACGCTGGCCCGCACCACGATGAAGGACGCGTGCCTGGCGACCAACCCGCGCCAGGCCCGGGTGGAGGACATCGAGGCGCTGTTCCGGGCGGCGCTGTGAACGATCCTGAGCGAACCACGGCCGACCTGGGCGTCCTGACCGGGGTGCGGTCCGGCAAGCGGTCGTTCTATCCGGAGTACATCCGCTCGACCGAACGGGTTTCGCGGGCGGTCGAAGCGCTCGACGGGATCTCCCGCGCGCTCGTGCGCACCGCGGAGGGGCCGCGGGCGCTGGTCGAAGCGGTGCTCCGGGCGGCGTCGGAGCACCTGCAGGCGGACTGGCTGCTGCTCGCGGTCGCGGACGGCGCGTTGCGCGCCGCGCGGCCGAGGTTCGTGCTGAACGTCGGCGGGACGATCGTCGACGACCGGGCGGACGTTCCCGAGGAGGTCCTCGAACATCTCGACGTGCTGCGCACCCGGCCGTGGGAGCTCGACGGGTGGCCGCACCGGGACGGCCTGGTCCGCGCGACGATGACGCTGGACGACGAGCCGGTCGGCGGGATCGTCGCCCGGCCCGCGCCGGGTCTGGAAATCGCCGCCACCGACGTCGCCATCCTGCGCGTGCTGGGCAACCAGGCCGCGGTCGCGCTGCACAACTCGTTCCTGTTCCACGCGGCCGCCCAGCTGCGCGGCCGCACCGAACGGCTGTCCGAGGCCGCCGAACGCCAGGCCCGCGACCTCGCCGCGCGCAGCGCCGAGCTGGCCCAGACGCAGGAACGCCTGGTCGAGGTCATGCAGCGGCAGGTGCTCGACGACGAACGGCACCGGATCGCCCGCGAACTGCACGACAGCGTGGCGCAGTCCGTGCTGGGCGCGGGCATGACGATCGAGGTCTGCCGGGCCGAACTGGCCGCGCTGGGCGGCCGGGCCGCGGAGATCGCCGGGCAGCTCGCGCCCGCCAAGGAGCTGACGAGGCAGGCGGTCGAGCGGCTGCGCGCGTCGATTTACGCGCTGCACCACACTTCCGGCGAAACGCCCGGGCCGTTGCCGGTGCTGCTGGAACGACTGTCCACTGTGCACGGACTGACCGAATTGTCGGTCCAGGTGCGGGTCGCGGGCAGTCCGGTGGCGCTGCCGCCGCGGGCGGAACAGTCGCTCGTGCGGATGGCAGGCGAGGCGTTGTTCAACGCGGCCGCGCACGGCAAGGCGGAGCGCGCGCTGGTGCGCCTGCAGTACCGGCCGGACGGCTCGGCCGTGGTGCTCAGCGTGTCCGACGACGGCGACGGCGATCCCGCGCAGATCCGCCGGGCGCTGCGGCTGACGAAGGCGGCGGACCTTTCCGGGCGGCACCGCGGCCTGGCGAACATGCTGGCCAGAGCAGAGGAACTGGGCGGGGAGCTGACCATCCGCCGCTCCCGGATGGGCGGGATCCGCCTGCAGGTCCGGGTGCCGCTGCCGGTGCCCGCGGAATGGGAGGCGCCCGATGACGGCTGAGCAGACTGTGCCCGCGGAGGCCGCCGAGCCCGTGCGGATCGTGCTCGTGGACGACCACGCGATCGTCCGGCAGGGCCTGCGCTCGCTGCTGGAGCGCGAAACCGACCTGCAGGTCGTCGGCGAGGCCGGGGCCGCGGACGAGGCGCTGGCGGTGATCGAGTCCGCCCGGCCGTCGATCGTGCTGCTGGACCTCAAGCTGTCCACCGGCGCGGACACCGAAGGGCTGGACCTGTGCGCCCGGCTCACGCGGCGCTATCCGGACCTGGGCGTGCTCGTGCTGACGACGTTCCTCGACGACGCGCTGGTGGTCGACGTGGTCCACCACGGCGCGCGCGGTTACGTGGTCAAGGACGTGGACACCACCGAGCTGCTGCGCTCGATCCGCGCGGTGGCGCGCAACGAAAGCGCGTTCGATTCGCGGTCCGCGGCCGCGATGGCGCGTTCGATGCGGGTGGCGCGCGAACGGCCGTCGTTCACCGACCGGGAGCTGAACGTGCTGCGGCTGCTGGCGAACGGCCTGAGCAACCGCGTCATCGGCGGCAAGCTGTACATCTCCGAGACCACGGTGAAGTTCCACGTCCGCAACATCATGCGCAAACTCGACGCCAGCAGCCGGGCCGAAGCGGTCTACGAGGCCAGCAAGGCGGGCGTGATCTGAGACGGCCGGCCCGCCGCGGACGACACCACGCGACGGACCGGCCGGACCGGGTTCAGCCGACCAGCGGGCGGCCGAGCGGGAGCCCCTTTCCGCCGGTGGCCAGCGAGGCGACGTGGAAGAACAGGTAGACGCCGACCGCGACGAACGCGAACACGCCGACGCCGCCTGCGGTCTGCAGCGTCGCGGAGCCCTGGGCCGTGGCCGTCAGCACCAGCGCGAGCGCCACGTCGACGAGCACGAACAGCAGCGTGAACGCGAGCGGCAGCCGGAGCGTGGCGAGGGTGAGCAGCACGATGGTCACCAGCCACGAGATCAGGAACAGCTCCTGCGTCGCAGTGACGTTCGCGGCCGGGACCGCGAACCAGCTGTGCAGCAGGCCGAACACCAAGACCGCGTAGCTCAGCCAGAAGCCGGAGAAGACGCCGAAGATGCCGGCGACCGCGTTCTGCCCGAGCGCCGCCGCCCACACCGCGGACACGAGCTGGCCGATCCCGGTGGCGACGAGGATGATCGCCAGCGGCGCGCCGACCGCGGCGGCCGGGACGAAGCCGACCAGCGTGAGCCCGAGCGCGATCGAGCCGACGAGGAAGGTCGGCACGCCGATGAGGGCCGGATCGCCGCCGAGCGGCGAGGGCGCCGGGTCCGGTTCGGCGGCCGCGTGGGAAACGGGGACGTCGATTTCCGCTGCAGTCATCACTTCCTCCTTAGGTCGCCGCGCACCGTTGCGCGGCAGTCAGCGGGGATGCAGGATCAGCCAGCCGCCGTGGTGCTCGTGCACGCTGAACCGGCGGCCCGAGCGGACCCCGAGCCGGCGCAGCGCGGGCAGGTCGAAGACGCGGACGTGCCCGTACTCCTCGGCGGGCTCGTCCTCGAACGGCACGGCGAGCACCACCGGCCCGCGCGCCAGCCGCGTCGCCTCGCGCACGACCTCCTCGCCGACGTCCGGGTCCAGGTGCTCCAGCAGGTGCAGCAAGGTCACGGTGTCCGCGGACGCGTCCGGCAACGGCAGCCGGGCCGCGTCGCACACGAGCGTTTCCACCGGGAGATCCCGCCGCGTCGCGTAGGCCTCGAGCAGTTGCATGGCGCCGGCCGACACGTCCGAGGCGACCACCTCGTTGCGGCCGCGTCCGGCGAGCAGCAGGGCGAAAAAACCGAAGCACGAGCCGAGGTCCAGGACGCGGCCGGGCGGCGTGAGGCGCAGCGCGTGCTCGTACACCGGCGCGAATCCGGCGATCACCGAGCGGCCGGGCAGGCGCGGCGGCTCCCGCAGGCACGCGCGGATCCGGTGGAGAGTGTTGTCGTAGAACCGCAGCCACGCTCGCATCGGATCGTCCACAGTGGACTTGACGACGCCGGTGAAAGCGTGCTCGAAAACCTCGGCCCCGGACAGCCAGCCGGGTGCGAAGAGCTCGTCGGCCAGCAGCCCGGCCAGGTCGTTGTCGAGGTCCTCCGGGCGCAGCCGGTGCCGCAGTTCCACCCGGCGTCCGTCCTTGTGCAGGCTGAAGTGCTCGGTCCGTACCAGCGGGGCGGGGCCGTCCTGCCCGGCGGTTTCCCGGGCGACGGCGAGCGGCCGCGCGAAGTACGCCCCGGCGAGGACGGGGGCGAGCGGGTCGAGGAAGCGGCCGGCGGTGCTCGGCGCGGTCGTCGTCATCCCAGCACGTCCTCGGCCAGCCGGAACGCCGCCCGGTCGAGTCCGGCCAGATCCGCGGCGACCTGCACGTGGTCGCAGAACTCCGCGTACGCGGGCAGATCGCATCCGCCGAGCCGCCACGAATACCGCGGTTCCGGGGTCAGCCACAGGGTTTGCCGCACGCGCCGGGTGATTTCCTCGAACACTTCGAGCTTCGGATCGTTGCCGTTGCCGCGGCCGTCCCCGAGCACCAGCAGCGTCGTGCGCCGGTTCAGCGCGGCGCTGTGGTCCTCCATCAGCTGCTCGAACGCCCGTCCGTAATCGGAATTCGCGTCGACGTCCAGCAGTCCGCCCGCGGGCAGTCCGTCGAAAACCAGGCCCAGCGCGCGTTCGAGCGGGTGCTCGGCGAACAGTTCGGTGATCTCGGCCGGTTCGTCGACGAACGCGAACGTGCGCACCTGTCCGAAAAGCGACTGCAGGCCGTGCACCAGGTGCAGGGTGAACCGGGCGGTGGCGCGCACCGACAGCGAAACGTCGGCGAGCACGAGCAGCCGGGGCTTGTCCTCGGCCCGCGTGACTGTCACCGGACGGAACGGCACGCCGTCGTAGCGCATGTTCCGCCGCATCGTGCGGGCCGGATGCACCCGGCCGCGCAACGTGTTGCGCTTGCGGCTGGTCAGCGCGCCGCGCAGGGTGTGCGCCAAGCGCCGCAACGATTCTTCCAGCTGCGCGCGCTCGCGTTCGTCGACCCGCTCGGCCCGCGCCGCCTCGACGACCCGCGTCTCCACCGCGGTTTCGGCGAGTTCGGCCAGCTTCTCCAGATGCCGCCGCAGCAGTTCCGGGAGGTCTTCCAGCACCCCGGCCAGCCCGGGCGGCAGCTGCGCGAGGTCTTCTTCCGCGTCGTTCAGCCAGCCGAGCAAGGCGTTCTCCTGGGCGACGGTCAGCTCGACGTCGAGCCGGCGCCCGGTGGCGGGCGCGAGTTTGCCCGGCACCCCGGCGTTGTGCAGCGACGAGGTTTCCAGCTGCACGCTCGGCGCGGCCGTGCCGCCGGACGCGCTGTCCTTCGAAAGCACGATCTCGTCGGTCATCGCGGCCAGGTCGATCTTGTTCGCTTCCTGGTGCAGGTTGTACTGCTGGGCCAGGTCCTGCTGGTCGAAGTAGTCCCGGATGTCGGCGGGCTTGCCGTGGCTGTGCCCCTGCTCGGGGGTTTCGGACGGCTCCGGCGAGACGGTGAACGTTTCGAGTTCGCCGGTGTCGGACAGGTCGTCGTGGCCGTGCCCGTGCCCGGTTTCTTCGCGCAGCCGCTCGATTTCCCGCAGCGAGAAGTAGGCGTCGAACGCTTCCTCGAACAGTTCGTCGTCCCGCTGGTCCTTGACCAGCGTCATCCGCAACGCCTCGCGCAGGGTGGCGCGCTCGGCGAGAACCCCGGCCTGGGCGGCCGCGCGCATCGCGTCGGTCGCCTCGGAAACCGACATGCGCAAACCGAACAGGCGCAGCAGGCGCACGAACCGGTGCAGGCTGCTCTCCACGGCCGCCGCCTCAGACCGGACGCCGTCGGGTGAACGCCTCGAACGCCCGTCCGCCCTGACCGCCGCTCGACCGCTGCGCCGGGCCGGAGCCTGGAGAGCCGTAGTAGTTCTCGTCGTGGCGGCCGGGCTGGTCCTTGGCCAGCCGCGCCGCCCGGCCTCCGTCGTCCTCGTGGTGCGAATGGCCGTCGTGGTGGCCATGCCCGTGACCATGTCCGTGCCCGTGGCTGTGCGGCAGTTCGGCGGGCAGCTCGCGGTTCGGGTCGACCAGATCCGGCAGCACCTGCAACGCGCGCCCCAGGTCGCGTTCGTACTTCAGCACCACATTCGCCGTCTCGGCCAGGACTTCCGGCGACAGCTCCTCGACGCCGAGCACGGCGAGCGTGCGGGCCCAGTCGATGGTTTCGGAGATGCTCGGGCTCTTGCGCAGCCGCAGCCCGCGCAGCTTCCGCACCACCTCGACGAGCGTGCGCGCGGCCGCGTCGGGCAGCCCGGTTTTCTTGGAACGCAGGATCTCCAGTTCGCGTTCAGTGTCCGGGTAGTCCAGGAACAGGTGGAGGCAACGCCGTTTCAGCGCGGCGGAAAGGTCGCGCGTGTTGTTGGACGTGAGCACCACCAGCGGCGGGACCTTCGCGACGTAGGTGCCGACCTCCGGTACCGAAACCTGGTACTCCGCAAGGCATTCCAGCAGCACCGCCTCCAGCGCCTCGTCCGCGCGGTCGACCTCGTCGATCAGCAGCACCGCCGGTTCCTCGCCGCGCACCGCGTCCAGCAGCGGCCGCGGCGCGAGGAAGTGGTCGGAGAAGAACACGCTGTCCTGCGCGTCGATCCGGGCGACCGCACTGGCCAGGTCCGGTGCGTCGGCGATCACGTCGCCGATTTTCTCGCGCAGCATCTGGATGTAGAGCAACTGCTTGCCGTAGTCCCACTCGTAGAGGGCTTTCGTCTCGTCCTGGCCCTCGTAGCACTGCAGCCGCAGCAGCCTGCGGCCGGTGACCGCGGCGAGGGTCTTGGCCAGTTCGGTCTTGCCGACGCCGGCCGGGCCCTCCAGCAGCACCGGTTTGTCCAATGCAGACATCAGGTAGACGGTGGCGGCCAGCCGGCGGTCCGCGATGTAGCCGGCGCCGGCGAACCGGTCGGCCACCTCTTCGATCGAGCCGAACCGGGCGTGGTCGGGGATTGCGGTGGGCACGTCGCCTCCGGTGCGTCGAAGTCGGGAAGAAGCGCGGCGGGGCCGGAGCGAGCCCCGCCGCGCGGGATCAGCCGAGCAGGTCGTCGAGGTCGCCGTTGAGGCAGTGGTCGACGACCGGGCGGACCGTGTCGAAGGTGCACTCCTTGGCGTTGCCCGGGGTGCACGCGTCGCCGAGGACGTGGTTGGTGATGCGGTCCACGTCGGCGTCGTCGCCCTTGATCACCTTCGCCCGCTCGTAGTACTTGGTCGGGCCCTGGCCCAGCCGGTTCTTCGAGTAGGAGTCCGAGGTGACGTCGGTGAACTTCTCCGGGATGCCCACGTCGCGCAGCAACCGGATGGCCGCGGCGAGCGCGGCGTCGGCGGCCTGCACGTCGGTTTTGCCGTAGGTGTCGACGCCGAGCGCCTCGGCGATGTCAGCGAACCGCTTGTACGCGGCCGGCATGTTGAACGCCCACACCCGCGGCAGCGCGATCGCGTTGTTCAGGCCGTGATGGGTGTCGTAGAACGCGCTCACCGCGTGCGAGATCGAGTGGATGATCCCGAGTCCGCCGGAGTTGAACGCCTGCGCGGCGATGTACTGGGCGTACATCATGCCCTCGCGGCCGGCGAGGTCCTGGCCGTTCCACACCGCGGCTCGCAGATTCTGGCCGGTCAGCTTGATCGCGTGCAGCGCGTTTCCCAGCGACGGCTCGAAATTCAGCCGGGACACGTACGGTTCGGAGGCGTGCGCCAGCACGTCGAAACCGCACTGTGCGGTGTAGTCGATCGGGCAGTCGTAGTAGAGAACGGGGTCGTCGATCGCCAGCGTGGTCACCGACGCGTCGTCGAACGCCACGTACTTGTGCGGGTTCTCCGGATCGGTGGTGGTGTCGGTGATGACGTAGGCCCACGACGTCTCGGAACCGGTGCCCGCGGTGGTGGAAACCGCGATGTGCGGCGGGTTCTTCGGGTTCTCGGATTTGTTGAAGCCCTCGAACTCGTTGACGTTGCGGCCGTCGTGCGCGACCGAAATGCGCGCGCCCTTGCACGCGTCGTGCGAGGAACCGCCGCCGATCGAGACGAACGAATCGCACTTGTTCTCCTGGTACAGCGTCACGGCGTCCATGACGTTGTAGTCCTTGGGATTCGACTCCACCTGGTCGTACACGACGACCTCGAGACCGTGGTACTTCATCGACTCCACGATCTTGTGCACGATGTCCGTCCCGCGCAGGCCGGACGTCATGACGAGCACCTTCTTGAACCCCATCTTGAGGGCTTCCGGCCCGATCAGCTCGTGCGAGCCGGGACCGAGCAGCGCCCGCGGGAACGGGTGGAACTCCTTGATGGGAAACGGTTTCAACAGCTCATCGACCTGCATGATCGCACTGGTCCTCTCGGCACGTCCGGGCGACGTGCGTGCGGCGGGCGGCTGCTCTGGCAAGAGCACGGACAACCGGAAAGCTAGGCGCGCCACCGCGGTCCGGGAACCCGGCGCGGGCCGATCCCGGCCGACCGGAGACCCCGCTCGGCACGATCGGACGGGGCCCGCCTGCCCGATCGGCCAGGTGCGCGGTCCCGGCCCGCGAGCGAATCCGCGGTACCTGCCCGCCCGGACAGGTACGGCGCGCCCGATCGCACGGCGAGAACCGGGCCCGGGCCGACCTATCGTCGATCGGCGGACCAGCCCGCGCCCGAAACCCGAGGTGATGCCCGATGACGTCGATCGCGAGTACCCGCCCCGCCGCGCGCCGCCGGCTGTCGCGCCGGGAACGGGCGCACGTCGGCGGGATGGCCGCGTTCATCGCCCTGCTGCACGTCGTGGGCTGGGGCGTGCTGCTCCTGCTCGTCGTCCCCGGCCACTATCGGATCGGCGCGGGGGTGTTCGGCGCGGGAACCGGGCTGACCGCCTACCTGCTCGGGCTGCGGCACGCCTTCGACGCCGACCACATCGCCGCGATCGACAACACCACGCGCAAGCTGATCGCCGAGGGCAAACGCCCGCTCTCGGTGGGCTTCTGGTTCTCGCTCGGGCATTCCACCGTGGTGGTCGTGCTGACGCTGCTGCTCGCGTCCGGGATCCGGACGCTGGGCATCGAACTGACCGACGACGGGTCGCCGCTGCGCACGTTCGGCGGCCTGATCGGCACGGTTGTGTCCGGCGGGTTCCTGTGGCTGCTCGGCATCGTCAACCTGGTCGTGCTCGCCGGGATCGTGCGCGTCTTCCGTCGGATGCGCCGGGGAGACTACGACGAGGCGGCACTGGACACGCACCTGGAGAACCGCGGTTTCCTCACCCGGATCCTCCGTCGGACGATGCGCGCGATCTCCGCGCCGTGGCAGATCTATCCGGTCGGCATCCTGTTCGGGCTCGGCTTCGACACGGTCAGCGAAATCGCCCTGCTGGTGCTCGCGGGCACGAGCGTGGGCGCCGGACTCCCTTGGTACGCCGTGATGTGCCTGCCGGTGCTCTTCGCGGCGGGCATGTCGCTGCTCGACACCATCGACGGATCGTTCATGAACTACGCCTACGGCTGGGCGCTGTCACAGCCGCTGCGCAAGGTCTACTACAACCTGACGCTCACCGGCCTGTCCGTCGCGGTCGCGCTGCTCGTCGGCACCGTCGAACTGCTGTCGGTGCTGGCGGAAAAGCTCGGGCTGACCGGCGGGCTCTGGGACTGGGTCGCCGGACTCGACGTGAACCGGATGGGATTCGGGATCGTCGGAGTGTTCGTCCTCGGCTGGGCGATCGCGATCGGAGTGTGGAAACTGGGGCGGCTCGAAGAGCGATGGCCGGTGCCGGCCGGTGCGGAAGCCGTTCGCGGAGAGGGATCGGATCGGACTGGCTGAGCCGCTGGGGAAAGATGCGGGAGCCCCTGCTCGGCAAGGGCTCCCGCGTTCCGGATCAGCAGGCGTTGAGCTTCCAGTAGTCGGCGTTGTCGTTGGCGCCGGGGATGTTGGCCAGGTTCGGCACGTCCCCGTACGGCGGGACCTTGATCAGCAGCTTGTCGGGCGCGAGCACGACGTCGTTGTAGACGCAGATGGTGCGGTTGCCGTTGTTGATGATCGACGACAGCTGGTTGCGCTTGTTGCCGCTGGACGCGGGCGGGTTGTTGAAGTCCCCGGACTGCGTGCTGTTGTAGTTGAGATGCCAGCCGGTGGTGCCGCGGTTGTAGTTGGCGTCCTGGTAGAAGCAGTAGTAGCCGGCCGGGCACGGCGCGGTGGCCGCGGAGGCCGGGGCCGCGGCAAGGACGGTGCCGGCGGCGGCGCCGGCCACGGCGGCCGCGAGCGCCACTGCGGAGCGGATCGTGGGCATGCGGGTTTCTCCCCTCGAAGCGGTCGCCACCGGAGCGGGCGACCGGACGAGCACTACGCTGCCGGGATCCGTCCCCGTCTCGTCCTCGCGCTGTCCTCCCGCAGGTCAGGCCGATGAAGATCGCGGTTGGTCGAGCCACCAGCGGGAGCGATCTCTCAGCCGTGCTCGATCAGGGGCGGCGCGGGACTGGTTCGATGCGGGGGAGATGTCGCGCGGGATCTCGGCGGTGATCCCCGCGCCGCGTTCGAAATCGGCTGTCGTGAGGCGATTCCGCCGCTGAATCAGCCGTTTAGGGGCGTCGCGCGACTGGGCGGCGGAGCAGGTCGTGTCCGCGCACCGCCAGTTGAAGGCGTTGCTGTGATTCGCTGCTGCTCAGGTCGAGTCCGAGCAGCGCGGAAATGCGATCCAGCCGGTAATACAACGTCCGGCGCTGGACGAAAAGCATCTCCGCGGCGCGCGCTTTGTTGCCCGCCGCGTCCAGGAAAGCCCGCAGGGTGGGCAGCAGAGGATTCGTGCTTTGCGCGTCGTTGGCGAGGAGCGCGCCGATCTCGTCTTCGACGTAGCGGGCGAGCTCCGGGCCTTCGGCGAGCGTCACGAGCAGCCGGAGGGCGCCGAGGTCGTCGAAATGGAGGAAATGGCCGGCGGAGGTCGCGCAGGCTGCCGCCGCGGCGCTGCGGCCTTGCCGGACCGCGGCGGGCAACGCTGCCGCCGGGACGGTCCGGCTCACTCCGCCCCAATGTCCGGCTCCGGCGAGTGCCGCTTCGATCGCCGCCGCGGTCGTCCGACGGCCGGGCGCGACGACGGACAGGGCGAAATCGCCAAGGTCTCCGACGACGGCGCTCGCGTCCAGTCCGTGCAGGACGGAGTCCGCGGAGTGGACCGGGGACTGATCGGGCGAATCGCGGAGTGCGGACACGAAGACGACGAGGGTCTTGCTGCGCAAGTCTCGGCCGAGGGTGCGTGCGAGGCGGACGAAGTCCTCGCCGGAGATTTCCCCGAGCATGAGGCGGTTCAGCAGCGCACCCTGCCGCTGCGCTGAGCGTGCTCCGCTTTCCCGTTCGCTGAGCAGGCTGATCGCGACCGCGGCGGAAGCCCTTTCCAGCGCGTGGAGATCGGCTGGAGCGGGTGCCGCGGCCCCGTGGAGCAGATGCAGCCAGCCCCAGGACTCGCCGCGCAGGACGACAGGTCTGCGCGCGCAAGCGGCGACCTCGCGGAAGGAGCCCGCCTTGGCGACCGGCGCGGCGGACCCGTCGGTGATGGCGGGACGGTGCAGTTCGTGCATCGCGCGAGAGTGCGCTGCCCAGTCCTCGGCGACAGCGTCGGATTCGGCGGTCGCGCCCGCGTAGGCCAGCATCTGGTGGGCCACGTTTTCCAGCACCGCGGGCATTCCCGTCCGGCGCGACAGCTCCTCGACCATCGCGAGGTAGTCCTGATCGGACAGCAGGAGATTGAGAAACGCCTGCCCGGCTTCTTCTTCCGCGAGCAACTGCGAAACCCGGCCCTCGACCAGCATCTCGTGCACCTGTGCCGACGCTTCGGCGAACGGGATCTCGTCCAGGAGCCCGACGAGCGGCAGCCCGGCCGCCTCCGCCTCCTCGATCGCGGCGGCGGGCATCTCGTCGAACATCCGCCCCGCCAGTTCGACCACCAGCACGGACGCCCGCGCGTCGGCGACTCGCTTGACGAACGCCCGTTGCCGTTCCGGCGTGTCGCCCATGCCGAGACCCGCGGTCAGCAGCATCTCGTGGCCGCTGAGGAAGCGGTGGATGTCCGGGATCTCGCCGGTGTGCACCCACCGGACCGGCCGGTCTAGGTGCTGCTCACCGGCGTAGACCCGGGCGACGGTGCGCTGGAAGACCTCGAGGCGCAAAGCGGTGCGCGCGGTCAGGATTTCGGGCATGGTCCACCTCAGCCACAACAAAGGACGATCGGTTCTTCGGCGGGAAACGGGGGAGAGGCAAGCGTTTCAGCGCCGGCGCAAGGGCTATCCCGCGGGCGCGGCAGTGGTTTCTCGCACGACGAGGTCCACCGGCAGTTCGACCGTCTCCGCCGGGGTGCGTCCGTTCAGCAGGTCGTGCAGCATTTCCGCGACGATCCGGCCCTTCTCCCGCATCGGCTGGCGCATGGTGGTGAGCGACCAGCGCTCGGCGTCCGGGGCGTCGTCGAACCCGATCACCGACAGGTCTTCCGGCACTCGCAACCCGCGTGCGCGGGCGGCTTCCAGCGCCGCGATCGCCATGGTGTCCGAGGTCGCCGCGATCGCCGTGAGCGGTGCGGTGTCGAGGAGTTCGTGCGCGGCGGCGGTCCCGGCCGCGCGGTCGAAGCCCCCGGCCTCCATCACCGGGACCGGCCCGGCGGCGACGTCCAGGTAGCCGGCGACGCGTTCGCGCACCACCCGTTCCGTGGCTTCGGCCCGGCGGCCGGGTCCGGCGAGGCCGCGGCGGCCGTCGGGGGAGAGCCGTTCGGCCAGCACGCCGGTCTTCCGGTGGCCGAGGTTGAGCAGGTGCCGCATCTGGTCCCGGGCGGCGAGCCGGTCCTGGACGCACACCCGCGGCACGCCGGGCAGCAGCGGCGCGTCGACGACCACCATCGGCAGCCCGCGGGACTGCAAGGTCCGCAGGGACCGGTGGTCGTCCGGCAGGCAGTGCACGATCATGCCGTCGACGATCCCTTGCAGCGCAGCCTGATCGGGCAGCCCGTCGTCCGCGGCGACGGGCGAGCGCGGCAGCGGGACGAGCGTCAGCGCGTGGTCGTCGAACTTGCGGCTCTGCGCGATGCCTTCGAGCAGAGCCCGCGTCGACGGGTCGGTGAAGGCGTACTCGAGGCTGTCCATCACCATCACGCCGATGGCGCCGACCTTGCCCGCGCGCAGCCCCGCGCCCAGCACATTCGGCCCGGCGTACCCGAGCCGCGCCGCCGTGTCGAGGATGTGCCGCCGCTGCGTCTCGGACAGTTTCGCCGGGCGGTTGTACGCGTAGGACACCGCCGCCTGGGACACGCCCGCCGCTCGCGCGATCTCGCGCATGGTCACCATCAGGTCATTCTCCCGACCGTTGACGCCGCAGGGGCGCTATGTCAGAGTTGCCGCTCGTAGTTAATCGTATCACCGCAGTTCAGAGGTGTGAAGTGGGGACTACGGACGGTGCCGTCGGCGGTGGTGAGCGCGGTCTGCGCGGCGGACCAGGGTGTGCAACCGGCGCGGCGGACGCTGCACAGCTTGTGCCTGTCCCGCGCCGCGGCCCGAAGCCAGAATTCCTTCTCGAATCCACGGCAGCCGACCAGTTCGTCAAGGAGCGTGCAGTGTCCACTTCGGTCAAGATCGTGAAGGAGCGGCTCGCGGCGGAGCCGGTGCGGGCCGGCCGCCCGGAGATCGCCGACACGGTCGCGGAGATCATCGAGGACGTCCGGTCCGAGGGCGACGCCGCGGTGCGCCGGTGGTCGGAAAAATTCGACTCGTGGAGCCCGGAGTCGTTCCGGCTCGGGCCCGACGAGGTCGCGCGCGTGGTGTCCGGGGTGCCCGAGACGGTGCTGGACGACCTGCGCTTCGTGCAGCGGCAGGTGCGCGGATTCGCCAAGGCGCAACGGGATTCGCTCGCCGACTTCGAGGTCGAGACGCTGCCCGGAGTCTGCTTGGGACAGCGGAACATCCCGGTCGACGCGGCCGGGGCCTACGTTCCCGGCGGACGCTACCCGCTCACCGCGTCCGCGCACATGACCGTCGTGACCGCGAAGGTCGCCGGCGTCGGGCGGGTCGCCGCGACGACTCCGCCGGACCGCGGCCACCCGCCCGCGGTCAGCATCGCGGCGATGCACCTCGCCGGCGCCGACGAGATCTACGTGCTCGGCGGGGTCCAGGCGATCGCGGCGCTCGCGCTCGGCACCGAATCGATCGCCAAGACCGACCTGCTGGCCGGGCCCGGCAACGCCTACGTCGCCGAGGCCAAGCGGCAGCTGTTCGGCGAAGTGGGCATCGACCTGTTCGCCGGGCCGACCGAGGTCCTGATCGTCGCCGACGACAGCGCCGCCCCGTTCGTCGTCGCGACCGATCTGCTTTCGCAGGCGGAGCACGGACCGGATTCCCCGGCAGTGCTGATCACGACCTCGGACCGGGTCGCGACCGAAACCATCGGGTGGGTCGAGGAGCTGCTGCCCGGTCTGCCCACCCGCGACGTCGCCGGGGTCGCGTGGCGCCAGCACGGGGAGGTCCTCGTCGTGCCCGATCTCGACGCCGCCTATGCCCTCGCCGACGAATACGCCAGCGAGCACGTCCAGATCCTCACCGAACACCCGCGTGCCGCGCTCTCCGCGATGCGCAATTACGGCGCGCTTTTCCTCGGCGACAAGACGTGCGTCGCCTACGGCGACAAAGTGATCGGCACCAACCACGTCCTGCCGACGCGCAAGGCCGCGCGCTACACCGGCGGCCTGTGGGTCGGCAAGTACCTGAAAACCGTTACCTACCAGGAAGTCCAGGACCCGGCCGCGAGCGCCGAACTCGGCGCGCTGTGCGGCCGCGCGTCCCGGCTGGAGAACTTCGAAGGGCACGCGCGCTCGGGCGACATCCGGGCCGCGCGTTTCGGTTCGGCCGCCCTGGACTGGACCGACCACGTTTTCGGCCGCGCCTGACCGGCGCCTTTTCCCCTTGCCCGCCCGATCCCGATCCGGAGGTCGACGATGACCCCGACACACGAAACCCCCACGACCCCGCCGCCCAGCGGGCCGGTCGCGTCCGCGGAGGACGTCGAACTGCTCGCCGCGCTCGGCTACGAACAACGCTTCGACCGCAAAGTCAGCCTCTGGGGCAACTTCGCCCTCGGCTTCGTCTACCTGTCCCCGCTGGTCGGGGTCCTGTCGCTGTTCGCGGTGGGGTTGTCCACCGCGGGCGGCCCGTCCGTGTTCTGGATCGTCCTCATCGGACTCGGGCAGCTGCTCGTCGCGCTCGTGTTCGGCGAGATCGTGTCGCAGTTCCCGCTCGCCGGCGGTCTCTACCAATGGGCGCGCCGGCTCTGGAACGGCAGGTACGCCTGGTTCACCGCGTGGACCTACATCTGCTGCATCACCATCGGCATCACGAGCACCGCGCTGTTCAGCTCCGACTTCGTGGCCAGCCTCTTCGGCGGCACCGCGCAGCACCCCGGCGTGGCCTCGACACCGTTGCAGCGCTTGCTGATCGCGGTCGCCGTGACGGCGGTCTGCCTGGTGTGCAACAGTTTCGGCACCCGGGTGCTCGCTCTGATCTCGAAGATCGGCCTCGCCGCGGAGCTGATCGGCATCGTGCTGGTCGGGCTGTACCTGCTGCTGTTCCAGCGGCGCAACCCGGTCTCGATCTTCTTCCACGGCAGTTCGGCCAGCCACCCGGGCAGCTACTTCGCGGCCTTCGTCGCGGCTTCGCTGGTCGGCCTGTTCCTCTACTACGGCTTCGAGGCCTGCGGAGAGATCGCGGAGGAGGTGCCCAATCCGGCCCGGAGCATCCCGAAGGCCATGCAGCTCACCGTCGTCGTCGGCGGGCTCGCCGCGCTGCTCGCGTTCGCCGGCTACGCGCTGGCCGCGCCCGACCTCGAAGCCGTCCTGACCGGTTCCGACACCAACCCGATCCCCGCGATCCTGCAGAGTTCGGTCGGCACCGTCGGCACGAAGCTGATCCTGCTCGTCGCGCTGACGTCGTTCATCGCGGGCGTGATGAGCCAGCAGGCGGCGGCGAGCCGGATCGTGTTCTCCTTCGCCCGCGACGAGATGTTCCCGGGCGCGCGGATCTTCTCCCGCGTGACGAGCCGCTACCGGGTGCCGCGGAACGCGTTGCTCGCGGTCAATGTCGCCCCGCTGCTGATCTTCGTGTTCGTCTACTTCTCGCCGGATTCGCTGGTGCGGATCGCCGCGTTCCAGGTGCTCGCGGGCTACGCCGCGTTCCAGATGGTCGTGCTCGCCGCGTTGCGCATGCGGCTGAAGGGCTGGCGCCCGGCGGGAGCGTGGTCGCTCGGCCGGTACGGGTTCGCGGTGAATGTCGCCGCGCTCGTCTACGGCGTGCTGGCGATGATTCTGCTCGCCGCGCCGACCGGGGACCCGAACGCGTCCTTCGCGGACCGCTGGATCGCGCTGATCGGCTTCCTCGTCGTGTCGGCCGTGGGCCTGGTGTACCTGCTGACGGCGAAGCCGGACCGGAAGTCGACCGCGCCGGAAGGCGACGCACTGGAAATCGCGCAGCGGCTGCGCGACCGCGCCGCTTCGGCGGCCTCCGCGGAAAGGAGCGAAGCATGACCAGGGTCCTGTACCTCTACGGCGGCTGGCCGGGGCACAAGCCTTACGAGATCGCGAACGAGTGGGCGCTGCCGCTGTTCAAGGAACTCGGCTTCGACGTCGACCAGACCAACGACGTCTTCGCCCTCGACGCGGACCTCACCGGCTACGACCTCATCGCCCTCAACTGGAACAACGCGCTGCTGTCCGAAGGGCTTTCGGTCGCGCAGGAGGACGGCCTGCTGCACGCGGTCGAAGCGGGCACCGGGATCGCCGCCTGGCACGGCGCCGCGGCAGCGTTCCGCACCAGCATCCGCTACCACCTGATGCTGGGCGGCAGCTTCCTCGAACACCCGGCGGGGGAGGGCGTGAAGGACCCGTACCGGGTGTCCATTGTGGACCGCGACAGCGAGATCACCCGCGGGGTGGCGGATTTCGACGTCGCGTCCGAGCAGTACTACCTGTCGCTCGACCCGAACAACCACGTGCTCGCCGAGACCGAGTTCACCGGCGAGCACGTCCCGTGGCTCGCCGGGCGGCGGATGCCGCAGGCCTGGACGCGGACCTGGGGCGCCGGCCGGGTGTTCTACAGCGCCGTCGGCCACGACCTGGACGACCTGCAGCACCCCGATGTCACCCGGCTGTGCGCGCAGGGCTTCGCCTGGGCCGCGCGCCGCACCGCCTGAACCGGACCGAAACACCGAGGAGCAATCATGCCTGTCCTGACCGGAGGCCAGATCGTCGCGCGGACGCTGCGCAACTACGGCGTCGACTACGTGGCCGGGATCCCCGGCCACGGGATCTGGTCGCTGACCGACGCGTTCCTCGACGAGGAAGCGAAGATCCCGTTCGTCCAGACCTTCCACGAGCAGAGCGCGGTGCACCTGGCCGACGGGTACTACCGCGCCACCGGCCGCCCGATCGCCGCGGTGACCTCGATCGGCGCGGGGGCCAGCAACACCGTGATCGGGATGGGCACCGCGTTCACCGACTCGACCAGCGTCCTGGTGATCACCGGCGGCCCGCCGACACACATGCGCGGGCACGGCCTGCTGCAGGAGCTGGACCGCTACACCGCCAACGACTTCCCGAAGGTCGCCGAGGCGGTGTCGAAGCGGCACTGGGTGGTGACCCGCGCCGAGGAGCTGCCGTTCGTGCTGCACCGGTGCTTCAACTCGATGCTGACCGGGCGGCCCGGCCCGGTGCACCTGGAAGTCCCGATGGACGTGCAGGCCGAAGCCGCCGACGTCCAGTTGCACGACCTGGAACGCCGCCTCCCGGTCGGCCGCCAGCACCCCGACCCGGCCGCGGTCGAGCGGGCGGCGGCGGTGCTGCGCGCGGCCCGGCGGCCGGTGATCGTCGTTGGCGGCGGCACGGTCACCTCCGAAGCGGGGGACGCGGTGCGGGCGCTGGCTGAACACTGGCAGATCCCGGTCGTGACGACGTGGAACGGAAAGAGCGCCTTCCCCGAGGACCACGAGCTGTTCGCGGGCAGCGTCGGGCAGACCGGCACGATCGTCGGCAACGCGATCGCGAGCTCCGCGGACGTGGTCGTCTCGGTCGGCTGCCGGTTCACCGACTGGTCCGCCTCCAGCTACGCGCAGGGCGTCAGCTTCTCGATCCCGCCCGCCAAACTGATCCACATCGACATCGACCCGCACGAGATCGGCAAGAACTACCCGGCCGAAGTGGGGATCGTGGCGGACGCGCAGCGCACCGTCTCGGCGATCGCCGATTCGCTCCCGTCGGCGCGGGCGGAACGCGGCGAGTACCTGGCGGAACTGGCCGAGCACAAACGGAAATGGGAGGAGCAGCTGGCCGGTCGCCGCGACAGCGACCGGTTCCCGTTCACCTCGCAGCGTCCGCTCGGCGCCCTTCGGTCGGTCCTGCCGCGCGACTCGATCATCGTCGCGGGCTCGGGCAACACCCAGGGCGCGGTGAAGCAGACGTTCCCCGTTTTCGAGCCGCGGACGCACCTGACGTCCGGCGGTTTCTCCTCGATGGGCTGGGCGGTCCCGGCCGCGGTGGGCGCGAAGCTCGGCCGGCCGGACCGGACGGTCGCGTGTGTGCTCGGCGACGGCGATTTCCTCATGACCGCCCAGGAAATCGCGCTCAGCATCACGATGGACGCGCCGGTCGTGTTCGTCGTGCAGAACAACGCGGGCTACATGTCCATCCGCGGCGGCCAGCGCAAGCAGACCTCGCGGCACATCGGCACCGAGTTCTCGCGGCCGGACGGATCGCCCTACAGCCCGGATTTCGCCGCGCTCGGCGCCTCCTTCGGCATCGAGTCCTGGCGGGTGCCGGACGCCGGTTCGCTCGAGCCGATCCTGCGCAAGGCCGTCCAGTCCGGCGAGCCCGCGCTGGTCGAGGTCCCGACCGACCGGGACGCCGCCGGGCCGTGGGTGCCGGGCTGGTGGGACTTCCCGGTCCCGGCCTACATCACCGACGAACGGCAGGACGAGTACCACCGCACGCGCGCCACCGAACAGCATCTCTGAACGGGAGAACCCGCATGACCGACTACGACTACATCGTGCTGGGCGCCGGATCGGCGGGCTGCGCGGTCGCCGGGCGGCTGTCCGAGGACCCCGGCGTCCGGGTCGCGCTCGTCGAAGCCGGCCCGCCCGCGGCCGGGCGGCTGTTCGAGATCCCGGCGCTGTTCTCCCGGCAGATGAAAACGGCCTACGACTGGGATTTCGAGACCGAACCGGAGCCGGGGCTCGGCGGCCGTCGCGCGTATCTGCCGAGGGGCCGGGCGATCGGCGGCACCAGTTCGATGAACACCATGCTGTACGTGCGCGGCCACCGCCACGATTACGACACCTGGGAGCAACTGGGCAACAAGGGCTGGGGCTACGCCGACGTGTTGCCGTACTTCAAGAAGTCGGAGGACAACCAGCGCGGCGCCGACGAGTTCCACGGGATCGGCGGCCCGCTGACGGTGAGCGACCCGGTGTTCGTGCACCCCTTGCTGGCCGCGTGGGTCGAAGCGGCGCAGAACGCCGGGCACGCGTTCAACCCGGACTTCAACGGCGCGGAGCAGGACGGGGTCGGCTACTACCAGGTGACCCAGCGCGACGGACTGCGCTGTAGCAGCGCGGTCGCGTTCCTTGCCGAACGGCCGAATCTGACGGTCCTCACGTCGACGCTCGCCCTGCGGCTGCGGTTCGACGGCACGCGGGCGTCCGGAGTGGACGTCGACCACCTCGGCACGGTTCGAACGCTGCGGGCTTCGCGGGAGATCGTGGTGTCGCTCGGCGCCTACAACTCGCCGCATCTGCTGCTGCAGTCCGGCGTCGGCCCCGCGGGCGAACTCCGCGCCGCGGGCGTGGAACCGCTGCACGACCTGCCCGATGTCGGACGGAACCTGCAGGACCACGCCGGGTGTTTCCTCAGCTTCTCCAGCCGGGCCGAACCGGTGCCCGGCCCGGACACCTCGGCGGAGGAGCGGCGGCTGCGCGAGCACGGCGACGGCCCGATGGCCTGGACCGAGGTCGGCGGGTTCCTGCGGTCCGGCGACGGCCTGCCCGCGCCGGACCTCCAGGTGCACGCGGCGCTCGGGATCGTGCGCGACCAGGGGCTCACCGCGTCGGCCGAACCGGGGATGTCGTTCGGGCCCTACGTCGCGCGGCCCGCGAGCCGCGGCTCGGTCCGGCTGCGGCACAACCACCCGTACGCCAAGCCCCGTATCGTGCACAACTACCTCGACGACGCCGACGACCGGCAGCGCCTGCGCGAGGGGGTCCGGATGTGCATGCGGATCGCCCGGGAAACCCGGCTGACCGGGATGCTGGACGCGGACCTCGCCGGGGCCGCGGCGGCCGGCCTGGCCCCGGCTTCCGATCGCGACCACGACATCGACGAGTTCATCCGCACGCAGTCGTTCTCGTTCTACCACCCGTCCGGCACCTGCGTGCTGGGCAAGGTCGTCGACGAAAAACTGCGCGTGCGCGGACTGGACAATGTCCGCGTTGCTGACACCTCCGTGATGCCGACGCTCGTCACAGGCAACACCAACGCCCCGGCGATCATGATCGGCGAACGCGCCGCGGACTTCCTCCGCGGCGACGCCTGAGAAGGAGAACCTGTGTACATCCCGCCGGAGGCTCCCGCGGAGTCCATCGTTACGCCGGAGGACGAACTCGAAACCGATGTGCTGATCATCGGTTCCGGGATGGGCGGTTCGGCGCTCGCGTGGGCGCTGCGCTCGTCGGGGCTGCGCGTGCTCGTCGTGGAACGCGGCGGCTTCCTCCCGCGCGAGCCGGAGAATTCGCAGCCGGCGGAGATGTATCTCAAGGGCCGGTACAAGAACGCCGGCGAGTGGGTGGACGGCCGGACCGGACGGCCGTTCGCGCCCGGCGTCTACTACTGGGTCGGCGGCAACACGAGGTTCTACGGGGCGATGCTGCCGCGGTTCCGGCGCAGCGACTTCGGCGAGGTCGAGCACCACGACGGGGTCTCGCGGGCGTGGCCGTTCCCGTACGAGGAGCTGGAGCCGTACTACGGCCTCGCCGAGCGGCTGCTCGAAGTGCACGGCCAGCTCGGCGAGGACCCGACCGAACCGCCGCATTCGACGCCGTACCCGCATCCGCCGCTCGCGCACGAGCCGGTGATCGAGCGGTTCGCGGCGTCGTTGCGGCGGTCCGGGCTGCACCCGTTCCACACGCCGAACGCGCTGAACGTCGCGACCGACGCCGACCGGGCCGCGGTCACCGCCGCCGACGGGTGCCCCGACGAGACGGGACGCAAGTCCGACGCGGAGAACCGGCTGCTGCTGCCCGCATTGCGCGAGGGCGTGCGGCTGCTGCCCGAAGCCGAGGCGACCCGGTTGGTCGTCTCGCCCGACGGCAGCCGGGTCGCCGCCGCCGAGGTCCAGCACCGGGGGCGGACGCTGCGGATCAACGCCGGCCGGTTCGCCCTGGCCGGGGGAGCGGCGAACTCCGCGGCGCTCCTGCTGCGGTCGGCCTCGGCGCGCCATCCGGACGGGCTGGGCAACTCGTCCGGGCTCGTCGGGCGGAACTACATGGTGCACAACAGCACCTTCTTCGTCGGGGTGAACCCGTTCCGCACGAACCCCACGAAGTGGCAGAAAACGCTGGGAATCAACGACTTCTACGAGGCGCGGCCGTATCCGCTCGGCAACGTGCAGATGCTCGGCAAGCTCCAGGCCCCGATGCTGAAACCCGCCCGCCGGTGGGCCCCGATGCCCGCGCTCGCGTTCATGGCCGCGCGCAGCCTCGACCTGTACCTGACCACCGAGGACCTGCCCTCGCCGGACAACCGGGTCCGGGTCGAAGGCGGCCGGACGGTCGTCGACTGGACGCCGAACAACGTCGCGCCGCACCGAGAACTCGTCGCCCGGATGCGGCGGCTGGTGCGCAAAGCGGGGTATCCGTTGCTGTTCACCCAGCGCATGGGGATCGAGACCAACTCCCACATGTGCGGCACCGCGGTCGCCGGCCCCGACCCGGCGACCAGCGTCCTGGACGCCTCGTGCCGCAGCCACGACGTGGAGAACCTGTGGCTCGCCGATTCGTCGTTCTTCCCGTCCTCGGCAGCGGTCAACCCGGCACTGACGATCGCGGCGAACGCGCTCCGGATCGCGAAGTCGGTCGCCGGGACGCCCGAGGGCTTGCCCGGTCTCCTCTAGCGCGGCGGTGCGGGGAACCGCTCACGCCCGTCAGGCGCTGATCATCGTCACCACGCCGGACGTCACGATCAGCCCCACGATCGCCCGGTCGAACACCAGGCGCGGGACCCGGCCGATGAGGCGGCCGCCGAGGATGTTGCCCGCCAGGGCGGCCAGGACCAGGACCGGCAGGCGGGTGCCCAGGTCCGTGGTGTCGAACTGGCCCGCGGTGACCAGGAGGAGCAGGGACAGGCAGTTGGTCACCACGAAGTAGCCCGCCAGGTCGCCGACGAAGGTTCTCGGGGGGACTTTCGCCGAGGCCAGCAGGACGGCTGGGGGCGCGCCGTTCAGCGAAGTCGTCGTGGAGAGGTAGCCGCCCAGCAGGCCGGCGATCGTTTGCTTCGCGGGGGTCGCCGGGTGGGCGTCGCGGGTTGGGCGCAGGAGCAGGCGCAGGCCGGAGAGCACGACCACGGTGCCGGCCAGGATGCGGAGGGCGTGCGGCTCCAGCAGGTGCAGGGTGAGTGCGCCCGCGGCGGCGCCGGGGAGGCTTGCGGCGCCTAGGACGGCTACGCGGCGCCAGGCGATGTGGTCGCGTTCGCGGTGGAGCACGGCGAGCCGGGTGATCATGGTGGTGATCAGGTTGATCACGACCACCTGCGGCAGCGGGAGTCCGATGAGCAGCAGCAAGGGCGTGCCGACCAACGACGCGCCGAATCCGGTCAGGCCGCCGATGAAGCCGGCGAAGGCGACGGCTAGTGCGCCGAGGATCATGAGGCCGCCTGGTGGGGGAGCGAGCAGTCGGGGGAACGGGTCATGTGACCACCGCTTGGCCCACCAGGGCAAGGGAAAGCACCGCGAGGAGTCCCAGCACGATCCGGCGGGCGTCGCCGCGGGCGTGGCGGTACAGCCAGCTTCCGGCGGCGACTCCGGCCAGAGCCAGGGGGAGGAAGAGCGCGGTCTGCAGGAGGACGTCGCTGGTGAGGAGGCCGCCGGTGCCCGCGGTGGCGACCGTCATGGTGTCCGCGGCCAGGAAGAAGACGACCAGGCTCGCGCGGTTGACCGTCATCGGCAGCGGGGACGCCAGGTACATCAGGACGACTGGCGGGCCGCCCATGCCGCAGGCGCCGTTCAGGACTCCGAAGGCGGTGCCCATGCTCGCGCACGCGCCGCGGCCGGGCAGGCGGCGGGTTCGGCGGCTCAGAGCCAGCGCCAGTGCGGAGAGTCCGACGACCAGGCCGACGGTCAGTCTCGTCGCGCGTTCGGGCAGCGCGGCGAGGAACCAGATGCCGACGGGGAGCCCGAGGAGCGCGCCGGCCAGGAGCCAGCGGACGGACGGGCGGTGGGCGTCGGACCAGGCCTTCGGCAGCAGGGTCACGCTGGACGCTATTTCGAGCAGGAGCGTGCTCGGGACGACGGCCGGGGGCGGCAGGACCAGGCAGAGGCAGCTGACCCACACCAGGGACGCGCCGAAGCCGGAATAGCCGCGGATCAGGCCTCCGGCGAACAGGGCGGCGACGGCGAACGCCATCGCGGCCGGGGACAGCTGCCAGAAGGTCATGGACGGCCCGGGGGAGCGAGGACCCTGGACGGGTGCGGCATCAGACCTCCACGGCGCGGGCGGATCGCTCCACTGTGCGGGACGTCTGGTCGTGACGGTAGGTCCAGAATCGCGGCATCGGGGGGTGCCAGCCGGGAAAGCCGGGCGGCCCCGTCGAGGGACCGCCCGGCTTTCCCGCACAGACTGAGCAGCTCAGGTCGAGGCGACTCCGGCCTCGCCCCGCGATGAGTCCGTCTCGGTCGCCGCCGCGGGAGCGGCCGGACGGCGCTTCCGGAACTGGTAAGCGATCAGGATCAGCGCCAGCGTCACCGCGCTCAACCAGAACTGCGAGCGGGTCGTCGGCAGGAACGCCATGGCCAGGATGACCGCCGCCATCAAGGCGATGGTGGCGTAGCTCAGCCACGGGAACAGCCACATCTTCAGGCTCAGCGCGCCCGGATCGGTGTTCTGCAGCCGCTTCCGCAGCCGGACCTGGGCCAGCGCGATGGCGAGGTACACGAACAGCGCGACCGCGCCGTAGGAGTTCACCAGGAACTGGAAGATCAGGTTCGGCGAGGTGTACGCGGCGATCACCGACACGTACCCGATGACAGTCCCGGCGATGATGGCCCGGCGGGGGACGCCGCTGCGGGACAGTTTGGTGAACATCTTCGGGGCGTCGCCGTTGCGCGTCAGGGCGAACAGCATCCGCGAGGACGTGTACAGCGCCGAGTTCAGGCAGGACAGCACGGCCGTCAGCACGATGGCGTTCATGATCGTCGCGACGGCGGGGATGCCCAGCACGTCCAGGACCGCCGCGTACGGGCTGACGGCGGTGTCGGGGGCGTTCCAGGCCTTGACCGCGACCACCACGAAGACCGAGCCGACGTAGAACAGGACCACGCGGAACACGATGGAGCGCATGGCCTTGGCGATCGCGCGGCGCGGTTCGGCGGACTCGGCCGCGGCGATGGTGACGATCTCGGCGCCGGTGTAGAAGCCGACGCAGGGGACGACCGCGGCCAGCACCGCGCCGATGCCCATAGGAGCGAAACCGCCGTGGGAGACCAGGTTCCCGACGCCTCCGTGCGAGCCGGGCCAGACGCCGAACAGGTACAGGGCGCCGACCACCAGGAACACGAGGATCGCGATGACCTTGATCGAGGAGAACCAGTACTCGAACTCGCCGTAGGACCGCGCGGAGACCAGGTTGGTGGCGGTGAGCAGCAGGAGCAGGCCGAGGCTCAGCACCCACAGCGGCACGTTCGGCAGCCAGAGCTGCAGGATCCGGCCGCCGGCGACCGCTTCCACGGCCACCACGATCACGAAGAAGTACCAGTACATCCAGCCGACGGTGAAGCCGGCCCGGTTGCCCATCGCCTCCCTGGCGTAGACGTAGAACGAGCCGAGCGCGGGCCGCGCGACGGTCATTTCGGCCAGCATCCGCATGATGAGCACGGTGATCAGCCCGGCGATCAGGAACGAGACCACCGCCGCGGGCCCGGCCGACTGGATGACCACGCCGCTTCCGACGAACAGGCCGGCGCCGATCACGCCGCCGAGTGCGATCAGATTCATGTGGCGTTGCTTGAGGCCCGGTTTGAGACCGCTCTCGGCGGCTGTTTCCGGTGCAGAACCCACGTCTCCTCCTTCCGGCGGCGCCGGGGGACCTCGATGTCCCCGCGCCGGCCGCCGCCGCGATGTCGCTGAGAGCTGCTGTGTGGTTCCCGTCACCGTAGAAAGGAACAGGTCCCTTTGCGAGAGCCAGATACCACCGATGCTCTGGGACCAGAACGAGCCGGCCCCGGACAGCACGACGGGCGCCGGGTGCCCCGTGTCCTACGAGGTACCCAGCGCCCGCCGGCGCTATCCGTCAGGGCTGGATCGCCTTCTCCACGTCGGTGAGCATGCCGTCGACGCCGTGCAGGAGCTCGTCCAGCACGTCCGTGTCGGCCACCAGCGGCGGCGAGATCATGAGCATGGTCGCGCCCCGGTCGTCGCCGCGGAGGATGACCCCGGTGCGGCGGAACGACTCCGGCAGGACCTCGCGCAGGACCTGCAGCGACTCCTGGTCGGTCAGCTCGCGGCCGCCGTCGCGGTCGGCCATCAGCTCGATCGCGTAGAAGAACCCGGTGCCGCGGACGTCCTTGACGCAGCGGTGCGCGTCCTTAAGCGACTCCAGCGCGGCGTGCAGCTTCGGACCCTCGGAGAGGACGTGCTCGGGCACCTTCTCGTCGCGCATCGCGCTGATGTTGGCGACCGCGATGGCCGTCGACACCGGGTGGCCGCCCCACGTCGCGCCGTGGGTGAACACGCCGCCCTTGGGGGAGTCGTACAGCTCGGTGACCAGCTGCTCGCGCACGATCACGCCGCCGAGCGGGGCGTAGCCCGAGGTGGAGCCCTTGGCGAAGGTGATCAGGTCCGGTACGACGCCGGTGAGGCCGTGGCCGAAGAAGTGGCCGAGGCGGCCGAACGAGCAGATGACCTCGTCCGAAACGAGCAGGATGCCGTACTTGTCGCACAGCGCCCGCAGCGCCGGCCAGTAGCCCTCCGGCGGGACCAGCGCGCCCCGGCCGTTCTGGACCGGCTCGGCGAAGACCGCGGCGACCGTCTCCGGGCCTTCCTCGAGGATGACCGCCTCGATCGCTCGGACGCAGTCCAGCTGGTCGGCCGGGCCGCAGTCGCCGGTGAAGCCGAGGGTGTTCGGGACGTGCCGGATGCCCGGCAGCAGCGGGCCGAACGGCTCCTTGATCTTCGGCAGGCCGGTGACCGACAGCGCGCCCATGGTCGTTCCGTGGTAGGCCATTTCGCGGCTGATGATCTTCGTCCGCTCCGGGGCGCCCTGGCTGCGGTGGTACTGCCGGACGAACTTCAGCGCGGTCTCGACCGCCTCCGAACCGGAGTTGACGAAGAACGTGGTGCCGAGGTCGCCGGGGGCGAGGTCGGCGATGATCCGGGCGGCCTCGATCGACGGCGGGTGCGCCGAGCCCCAGTTGCTGGCGTAGGCGAGGGTGGCGACCTGGTCGGCCGCGGCCTTGGCGATGTCCGCGCGGCCGTGGCCCATGTTGACGCAGAACAGCCCGGCGAGACCGTCGAGGTGGCGGCGGCCCTCGGTGTCGATCAGATAGCTGCCCTCGCCGCGGACGAACACCGGGAATTCGCTTTGCCAGGTGTCCTTGCGCGTGAAGTGCGGCCCGAGGTGTCGGCGGGCAGTGGCCCGCAGCTCCGTGACGTTCACCTGGCGACCTCCTGTGTGTGCGAGAACGGGAATGTGTCGACGATCGCAATCTTTCTGGTCCACGCCCAGAGCCAGAAAGAGGCGGATCACTGGGGCCAGATCGGGGCCCGGACGCGAAAAACCGGCCGGGCGCGGGGCCCGGCCGGTTCGTCGGCTCGCTAGCGGGGGATTACACGTAGTCCTGGTACTTCTCCAGGAACCGCACCGGCTTCGACAGCGCGTCGCGGCGGAACGGGTCGCCCAGCTCGCGGGTGCACATGATCTCGATGACCGTGGTGCGGCCTTCGTTCATCTGCGCGTCCACGGCCTTCTTCAGCGCCGGGCCGACGTCCTCGAGCTTGTCCACGACGATGCCGTCCGCGCCCATCGCCTGCGCGATCCCGGCGAAGCTCTCGCTTTCCAGTTCTCCGGCGACGAACCGGCGGTCGTAGAAGTCGACCTGGTTCTTCTTCTCCGCGCCCCACTGGCGGTTGTGGAACACGACGGCGGTGACCGGGATGTCGTGCCGCACCGCGGTCATGATCTCGCCCATGCTCATGCCCCACGCGCCGTCGCCGGCGTACGCGATCGCCGGCCGGTCCATCGCGGCGGCCTTGGCCCCGATGATGGTCGGCAGCGCGTAACCGCAGTTGCCGAAGGACATCGGTGCGAAGAACGACCGCGGCTCCTCGAAGCGCAGGTAGCTGTGCGCCACGGAGTTGATGTTGCCGATGTCGGTGGAGACCATCACCCGCGGCGGCATGGCCTTCTCCAGCTCGCGCAGGACCTGGCGCGGGTGCAGCCAGTTGCCCTCCTCCTGCTCCTGCTCGGCGATCATGTCGAGGGAGTAGGGATCCTTCTCGTGGGTCCACGCGGAGAGTTCTTCCTCCCACGCGTCCTTCTCGGCCTTGGTGCGGTCGGCGCGCTCGCCGCGGGTGGCGTCGCAGGCGAGGGTGCGGTCGGCGAGGCGTTCGGTCAGCGCCGCGGCGGCGGCCTTCGCGTCGCCGCAGATGCCTACGGTGATCTTCTTGACCAGGCCGAGCATCTTGTGGTCCGCGTCGATCTGGATGATCTTCGCGTTCTTCGGCCAGTAGTCCATGCCGTGCTGCGGCAGGGTGCCGAACGGCCCGAGCCGGGTGCCGAGCGCGATCACCACGTCCGCCTGCGAGATGAGCTTCATCGCGGCCTTGGAGCCCTGGTAGCCGAGCGGGCCGCACCACTGCGGGTGGCTGGCCGGGAAGCTGTCGTTGTGCTGGTAGCTGTTGACGACCGGCGCGCCGAGCCGCTCGGCGAGCGCCTTGGCCTCCTCGACGCCGTCGGACATGACGACCCCGCCGCCGGAGATGATCACCGGGAACTCGGCGGTGGCCAGCAGTTCGGCCGCCTGGGCGAGGCTCTTCTCGCCGCCGGGGCCGCGGTCGAGCCGCTGCGGCTCGGGGATCTCGGTCTCGATCTCGCCGTAGAAGAAGTCGCGCGGGATGTTCAGCTGCGTCGGGCCGAGTTCCGCGTGCGCCCGGTCGAAGGCCCGCGCGGTGTACTCGGCCATCCGCTTCGGGTTGTTGACGTGCGCCTGGTACTTGGTGAACTCCTGGAACATCGGCAGCTGGTTGGCCTCCTGGAAGCCGCCGAGCCCGGTGCCCATGGTGCCCGCCTCGGGCGTGATCATCACGACCGGGCTGTGCGCCCAGAACGCCGCCGCGATCGCGGTGACGCAGTTGCTGATGCCGGGGCCGTTCTGCCCGATGACGACGCCGTGGCGCCCGCTGACCCGGGCGTAGCCGTCGGCCATGTGCGCGGCGCCCTGCTCGTGCACGACCGGGACGAGCCGGATGCCTGCCGGCGCGAAGATGTCCATCGCGTCCATGAACGCCGAGCCCATGATGCCGAAGATGTCGGTGACGCCGTTGGCCACCATCGTCTCGACGAAGGCCTCCGACGGGGTCATCTTCGCCGTTCCGCTGACGACGGTGCGGCCGTCGCCCGTCTTCCTCTCCGCCATGGTTGAACTCCTTCGACGCTGAAAGTCTTTGTTTTCGGTACGTGAGGTTCGTAAAAGCTGAACTCGATGGACCATAGGACGCCACGCGCGGGAGGTCAACCGGCAGTTGCTGGAAAACGAGACAGGATGTGCTACTTTTCGGAACGTGAGTGAGTTGCGGAAGACCAGCGCCGTGGAACTCGTGCGCGAGCCGGACGGCGCGGGCCTCGACGGAGACACCCCGACCATGCGGCTGTTCTCGCTGCTCGAGCTGATCGCGGCGAAGGACCAGCTGGTGACGCTGCAGAGCCTGGTCGAGGAGACCGGCCTGCCGAAGCCGACGCTGCACCGGATGCTGCAGCAGCTGGAAGGCGCGGGCCTGCTCGTGCGACAGGCCGACGGGCGGCATTACGGCACCGGCGACCGGCTGCGCCGCCTCGCGGAGAACCTGCTGCTCAACGCGACGCACCACGGCGCGCGGCGCGCGGTGCTCAACCACCTGGTCGACGAGCTGGGGGAGAGCTGCAACATCACCGCGCTGTCCGGCAGCGAGATCGTCTACCTCGACCGCGTCGAGACGCCCGAGCCGCTGCGGTTCTACCTGCGGCCGGGTTCGCGCGTGCCGATCCACTGCTCGGCCAGCGGCAAGATCATTCTCTCCCAGATGAGCCCGGCGCAGCGGCGCAAGCTGCTCGCGCACGCTCCGCTCAAGCAGTACACCGCCAAGACCGTCACCGATCTCGACGCGCTGGAGGAGGAGTTCGCCCGCATCCGGCGCGACGGATTCGCCCTCGACGACGAGGAATTCCTGCCCGGGCTCGTGTGCGTGGCGGTGCTGGTGCCGAGCCGCAGCGGGCGGTCCAACCTGGCGGTGGCGGTGCAGGCCCCGGTCATGCGGCTCACCGCCGACAAGGCTTTGCAGGCGCTTCCCGCGTTGCAGCGGGCCGCCGAAGCGATCAAGGAGGTCGAGGCCGAGGGTTCGGCCGACGACGCCGACAGCATCCCGTCCTGACGGAGGTCCCCTGATGAACCCGTTGTGCGGCAACGGTCCCGACGCCCGGATCGCCGTGCGCGACGCGTTCGGCATCGATTCGAGCCTGGTCGTCCCGGCCTTTTCCGAGCCCGGCGAGCACGTGCCCGAGATCGATCCGGCCTACCGGTTCAACCCGGACGTGACGCTCGCGTTGCTGGCCGGGTTCGCGCACAACCGGCGCGTGCTCGTGCAGGGTTTGCACGGCACCGGCAAGTCCACGCACGTCGAACAGGTCGCGGCGCGGCTGAACTGGCCGTGCCTGCGGGTGAACCTCGACGGCCACATCAGCAGGCTCGACCTCGTCGGCAAGGACGCGGTGGTGCTGCGCGACGGCAAGCAGGTCACCGAATTCCGCGAGGGCATCCTGCCGTGGGCGCTGCGGCGGCCGACCGCGCTGATCCTCGACGAGTACGACGCGGGACGGCCGGACGTCATGTTCGTCATCCAGCGGCTGCTCGAACGGGACGGCAAGTTCACCCTGATCGACAGCAACACCGTGCTGCGCCCGCATCCGGGATTCCGGCTGTTCGCCACCGCCAACACCGTGGGGCTGGGCAATCTCAACGGGCTCTACCACGGCGTGCAGCGGCTCAACCACGCGCAGATCGACCGGTGGAACATCGTCGCCGCGCTGGATTACCTGGCGCCGGAAGAGGAAGCGGCGATCGTGCGGGCGCGGGTGCCGCGGACGACCGAGCAGTTCGCCGAAGCGATGGTGGCGGTCGCCGGGCTGACCCGCGAGGGGTTCCGGGCCGGTGACCTGTCCGCGCTGATGTCGCCGCGCACGGTCATCACGTGGGCGGAGAACTGCGAGATCTTCGGCGATCCGGCGCTGGCGTTCCGGTTGACCTTCCTCAACAAATGCGACGAGGCCGAACGCCCGGTCGTCGCCGAGTACTTCCAGCGCTGCTTCGACCTGGAGCTGGCCGCGGCGTGAGCACGCCCGAGACCCGGCGGCGCCAGCAAGTCGAAGAGCTGTCCGCGGCGGCGATCCGGGCGGTCAGCGGGTCGCCGGACGCGCATTTCCGGGGCGGGCGCTTGCACCGCGGCACCCGTCCGGTGCCGATGCCCGCACCGCATCTGCGTTCTGAAGACGAGGACGTGCAGTCCTTCCGCGGTGCGGCGGACGGGATGGCGCTGCACCTGAGCCGGTCGGATCGGGAGCTGCACAAGCGGTTGCGGCCCGAGGGCGGTGTCGAGCGGCTGCTGTTCGAGCTGCTGGAGCAGTTTCGGGTCGAGTCGCTGATTCCGGCTGGTTTGCCCGGCGTGACGGCGAATGTGCGGCGGCGGCACGAACGCTGGTCGCTGTCGGCGCACCACAATGGACTGACCGAGACGGCGCGCGGCGTGTTGATTTACACCGTCGCGCAGGTCGCGCGGGCGCGGATCACCGGCGAGCCGGTCGTGGAAGAGACCGAGGATCTGATCGAGGCGACCCGGGCGGCGATCGCGCCGATGCTCGGTGCGCACTTGGCCGGGCTTCGGCGGAACCGGGCCGATCAGGCGGCATTCGCTGAGCACGCGCGGGCGCTGGCCGAGGCGGTCGCCGGGTTGCTGGAGCCGGAGAAGTCCGAGGACGCCGACGACGAGGAAGACGACAGCGCGGCGTACGCGCTGCTGCTGGATTTCGACGACGAAACCGGCAGCGAGGAAGGCGGTACTGCGGGCCTCGGCGACCACAACGGACCGGTGGCGGCCGGGTCGTACCGGGTTTTCACCACCGACTACGACCGCGAGGACCGGGCGGGACCGTTGGTGCGGCCGGAATTGCTGCGCGAGTTGCGCGAACGGCTCGACGCCCGGGTGGCGAAGCAGGGCGTCAACGTGGCTCGGCTCGCGCGGGAACTCACGGCGGTGCTCGCCGAGCCGGAACGGTCCGGCTGGGACGGTGCGCAGGAGGAGGGCCAGATCGACGGCCGGGCTCTCGCGCGGTTGATCGCGACGCCCGGGGACCATCGGGTGTTCCGGGTCGAGCGGACCGAACCGGTCGCCGACGTGCTGGTCACCTTCCTGATCGACTGCTCGGGTTCGATGAAGGCGCACCGGGAAACCGCCGCGGTGCTGGTCGATCTGTTCGCTCGCGCGCTCGATCTCGCCGGGGCCAGTTGCGAAATCCTGGGCTTCACCACCGGTGCCTGGCACGGCGGCCGGGCGCGGCGGGACTGGATGCGCGCCGGGCGGCCGAAGCACCCTGGGCGGCTCAATGAGCGCCGGCACCTGGTGTTCAAGGACGCGGCGACCCCGTGGCGGCGCGCGCGGCGGGATGTCGCGGCGTTGCTCAAAGCCGATCTGTTCCGCGAAGGCATCGACGGCGAGGCGTTGGCGTGGGCGGCTGAACGGGCCCGGGCGTGCGATGTGCGGCGGCGGCTGGTTTTCGTGCTGTCGGACGGAAGCCCGATGGACGGCGCGACCGCGCTGGCCAACGAGGAGCGGTACCTCGATCGGCATCTGGTGCAGGTGGCCGACGGGCTGGAGCGGAGCGAGACGGAGGTGTACGGCATCGGGGTCGGGCTCGATCTCAGCGCGTACTACCGCCGCAGTGTGGCCCTGGACGCCGCGGAAGGCACGGGATTCCGTGCCTTCCGCGAGATCCTCGACCTGATGGCGCGCCGCTAGCCTGCCGGTTGAGCGACCGGCGGGACCGCGGCGGGTTCGTTGCGCTCCAAGGCGATCGGCGATCGCTGCTTGCCCGGAGCGAGCAGGCTCCAGCCGAAGACGATCACCAGGTTGACGCCCATCGACACCAGACCGGTGTTGAGGCCGCCGAGCGTCACGCCGGTGGCGTACAGGACGACCGCGGTCACCACGCCGACCACCATGCCGGTCGCGATCGCGGCCGTGCGCACCCGCCGGGCGAACAGGATCGCCAGCCAGCCCGGCACGACCTGGGCCAGCAGGTTGTAGGTCAGGTTCAGCACGGTGAGCATGAGCGTCGAGGCGGTCAGCGTGAGCACGGCGGCGAGCACCAGGAACACCGCCACCGCCACGACCGTCCAGCGCCGTTGTGCCGCGGGCCGGACGTTCGGGGCCAGATTGCGGCTGACCATGCCGCCGATCGCCAGCGCCGTCGCGGACAGCACCAGCACGCCGGACAACGCGGCACCGGCGGCTACCAGACCCAGAACCGGTTCCGGGAGAAGGCCTTTCGCGGTCACCATGAAGACCGTGTTCGGGTTCTTCAGCCCGGGGTGCTGCTTGAGGCCGTAGTAGGCGGCGAAGACGAGGAACGGGTAGATGAGCATGTACAGCGGCATCCACACCGTCGAACTCTTCACCGCCCGCTCGGAGCGCGCCGGGAAGACGTACGCGCCGCCGAAGCCGAGGTAGAAGACCACGCTCTGGAACAGGATCGTGGTCATCGCGAACCAGAGGTCCTGGCCGCCCATCGTGGTCTGTGCCCTGGCGAGCGCCTCCGGCCCGGTCACCCCGGAGGTCCCGCCGGCGACCAGCACCGCGGCGAGGCCGACGAGCACCACGCCGAGCAGCATGAACGCGTCCTTGAGGATCGACACGAACGCGGGGGAGCGGATGCCGGACACGGCGATGTAGGCGAACGCGATGATCCCGGCCAGGATGACGCACTGCACGGGCGTCAGTTTCAGCCCGAGGTTGCTCAGCACGACTTGCAGGCCGATGAACTGGTACTGGCCCCACGGCACGAGCGCGATCAGCATCGTCACGCAGGTGATCAGCTCCAGCGTCCGGCTGCCGTAGTGGCGGCCGAAGACGTCCGGGACGGTCATCGCGTCGTGTTTGCGCGCCGCGCGCCAGACCAGCGGGGCGAGGAAGTAGCCCAGCGAATAGGCGAGCAGGATGTAGCCGAGGAACCAGATCCCGTAGCTCGCGCCGTGCGCGTAGATGCCGCTCGGGAAGCCGATCATCGTGCCGATGCTGTACACCTCGCCGACGGCCAGGAAGTACAGCAGCCACGGCGGGAACGAACGGCCGCCGACCAGGAACTCGGAGATCCCGCCGCCGCGCGACGAACGGCCCGCCCACAGCGCGAGCAGGATCGACAGCCCCATCACGACGGCGACAATGAGAATCAGCATTACTGGTCCTCCTTCGCCGCGGGCGTGTCCGCCGGGTAGTGCTTGCGGTCGAAGAACCGCCAGCTGATCCACAGGCACAGCGTGGTCAGCGGGAAGCAGAGGAACATCCAGAAGAACACCAGCGGGAACCCGGCTACGGTCGCGGGCGAACCCGCCACCAGCGGGATTCCGCCGAGGACCGCCACCGCGGGGATGCCGAGCCCGATGCACAGGCTGGGCCAGCTCCGGATCATCGCGCACCCCCGGCGGGGACGGGATCGCGTTGCCAGACCAGCCGTCCGCCGATCACGGTGGCGTCGACGGTCAGGTCCCGGATCCGGCTCGGGTCCACTGCGGTCGGATCCTCGGACAGCACGATCAGGTCGGCGAGCTTGCCGACCTCGATGCTGCCCTTGCTCTCTTCCTCTCCGGCCAGGTACGCGGCGTCGATGGTGTACCCGCGCAGGGCGGCTTCGACGTCGATCGCCTGCTCCGGGCCGAGGAGCTGGCCGCTGCTGGTTTGCCGGGCGACGGCGCACCAGATGCCTTCCAGCGGCGGCACCGGCGTGACCGGGGTGTCGGAATGGAGTCCGAAGTGGATTCCGCGGGAGCGGGCCGACGCGAGCGGGCTGATCCGGCGAGCCCGCTCCGGGCCGAGGAAAACGTCCCGGTGCCGGTCGCCCCAGTAGTAGACGTGCTTGATGAAGAACGACGCGGCGATGCCGTTTTCGGCCATCCGGTCGAGCTGGTCCTCGCGGGCGGTCTGGCAGTGTTCGATGCGGTGGCGGCGGCCGGTGCCTTCGGGCGCGCCGAGGCGGGCGTAGCCGTCGATGATGGCGTCGATCGCGGCGTCGCCGTTGCCGTGCACGGCGACCTGCCAGCCCGCTGCGTCGAGGGCGGCGATGCGGCGGGACAGTTCGTCCGGTTCGAGCAGCATCATGCCGTGTTCGTCGGGGTCGCAGGTGTAGCCCTCGGCCAGGCAGCCGGTGCGGCCCTGGATCGAGCCGTCCGCGACGATCTTGATGCCGTTCATGGTGAAGCCGTCCGGATTGGACGGGTCCGGCGATTCCGGGGCGCCTTCGGCGAGGCCGGGCAGGAGGGTGTGGAAGAGGTAGCCGTGGATGCGGGTGCGCAGCTTTCCGGCGCTGGTGAGCATCCGGTACGCGGCGAGTTCCTGTTCGCCGCCGATGAGGCCGATTCCCGTGTCGTGGACCGAAGTCACGCCGTTGCGCAGGTACTCGGCGTCGGCGAGCTGGAGCGCCGCGGCCAGTTCGTCGGGGCCTTGCGACGGCATCGCGGAGTTGACCAGGAACGCCGCGGTCTCGATGAGGAGGCCGGTCGGTTCGCCGCGTTCGTCGCGGGCGATGGCGCCGCCGGGCGGGTCGGGCGTGGCCGCGGTGATGCCGACGGCCCGCAGTGCGGCGGAATTGGCCACGCTGAAGTGTCCGGTCACGTGGGTGAGCAGGACTGGGTTCCGCGGCGAAGCCGGGTCCAGGTCGTGCCGGGTGGGGTGCCGGTTGTCGGCGAGAAGCGTGTCGTCGTAACGGAAACCCTTGATCCATTCGCCGGGGCCGAAGTCGCGCGCCGCCTGCCGGACGCGGTCGGCGATGTCGCTGATCCGGTCGTTGGGCGGGCTTCCGGCGTCGACCGGGGCGGCCAGCGCCATGCCGAAGAACGAGGGATGGTTGTGCGACTCCACGAAACCCGGGACGACGGTGCGCCCGGCCAGGTCGAGCACGGTCGTTCCGGGACCGGCGAGAGCGGCGATCGAACGGTCGTCGCCGATCTCGGCGATCCGGCCGTCGCGGGCGGCGAGCGCGGAGGCCCGCGTCCCGCCTCGGTCCAGGGTCAGCACCGTGCCCCCGAGCACCACCAGGTCGGGGGCCGGACGAGCGGATACCGCGGGTTCGCCCACGATGGGACCTCCTTGTCCACGTGTCCTGCCCCAAGACAGTGCCGGGGGAGCTGGCCCGCGAACAGGTCCAGAAGGCGACGCGCGCGTGGGTCCAGTCAGCTGTCCAGCAGCTCCCGGCACAGGTCGCCGAGCAGCCGGATGCCCGGGTCGATCGCGGACGGCGGGGTGGCGGAGAAGCCGATGCGGAAGTGGTTGCGGGGCGGGTCGTCGCCGAGGAAGAAGATGTCGCCCGGTTCGATGAGGATGCCCAGTTCCTCCGCGCGCTCCACCAGGACCCGGCAGTCCAGTTCGGACGGCCCGGTCATCCACAGGCTGACGCCGCCGGGCGGGTACGGGCCCTGCGCCCACGGCAGATACTCGGCGACCGCGGCGGTGGTGGCGGTCCACTTGCGCATCAGCTTCGTGCGGTAGCGGCGCAGGGAGCGGTGGTACTCGCCGCTTTCGATGAGCAGCGCCAGCGCCCGTTGCAGCTGGCCCGGCGGGTGGCGCAGGACGTACCGGCGGGCCTCGCGCAGCGCGCGCACCAGTTCGCGCGGCCCGACCAGGTAGCCGAGGCGCAGGCCGGGGGAGAGGAACTTGGAGAAGGTGCCGAGGTAGACGGCGTCGCCGGTGTTGTCGAGCGCCTTCAACGCCGGGGTCGGGCTGCCCTGGTAGCGGAATTCGCTGTCGTAGTCGTCTTCGACCACCACGGTGCCGGACGCGGCGGCCTGGGTGAGCAGCTGGCGGCGGCGGCCGATGCTGAGGGTCGCGTTGGTCGGGTGCTGGTGGCTCGGGGTGAGGTAGAGGAGGTCGACCCCGTCGAGCGATTCGGGCGGTTGCAGGCCGCGGGAGTCGACGTCGATCCCGGTCACGCGGGCGCCGGTGCGGAGGAAGATGTGCCGCGCGTCGAGGTAGCCGGGGTTTTCGATGGCGACGACCTGGTCCGGTCCGAGCAGCACGCGGCCGAGCAGGTCGAGGCCCTGCTGCGAGCCGACGGTGATCAGCACCTCGTCCGGGTCCGCCTCGATGCCGCGGGTGGTGAGCAGCTGGCGGCAGACCATCTCGACCAGCATCGGGTCGTCGGAGCCGACGCTGTCCTGCAGGCTGTGGAAGACGTGCGGGCGGTAGAGGGCGTCGCGGAGGCAGCGCGTCCACGACCGGGCCGGAAATGCGGTGATGTCGACCTGCCCGGCGAGGAACGGGTACGGATAGCTCGCCCAGTCGGTGCGTTTCTCGATGTGCGCGACGCCGGCGTCCGGGAACCGGCGCACCCGGGCCGCCCAGTCGATCCGCGATTCGGTGTCCCGTTCCTCCACCGCGCAGTGCGGGCGCATCTCGGTGTTGACGAACAGCCCGCTGCGCTCGCGGCTTTCCACGTAGCCCTCGGCGACCAGCTCCTGGTAGGCGAGGTTGATCGTGTTGCGGGAGACGCCCAGCTCGACGGCCAGTTCCCGCGAGCTGGGCAGCCGGCGGGCCGGGTCGAACGTGCCGATGGCGATGCCGTGCTCGATCGCCCGCCGGACCTGGCGGTACAGCGGTTCGTCCGACGAGCGGTCGATCTCGATCAGCGTGCGTGGCACGTGCGTTCTCCCAAGTGGCCGGCGTGCAGCGGGGTGGGCTGAAACGTAACTCGCAGTGGCCGGTTTTCCCACCCCGCCGCGCTGCGCCGGGCAGGCTCAGGCCAGCGCGTCGGCGACGTCGGTGAACGGCAGGCCGTGCGCCACGGCGACCGGCTCGTAGGTCAGCGCCCCGGCCACGGTGTTCACGCCGCCGCGGAGTTCGGGCGTGTCCTGCACCGCGGTGCGGAGGCCCTTGTTCGCGATTTCGAGCGCGTAGGGGAGCGTGACGTTGGTGAGCGCGTGCGTGGAGGTGTGCGGGACCGCGCCCGGCATGTTGGCCACGCAGTAGAACACCGACTCGTGCACCCGGAAGGTCGGGTCGGCGTGCGTCGTCGGACGCGAGTCCTCGAAGCAGCCGCCCTGGTCGATCGAGATGTCCACGAGCACGCTGCCCGGCTTCATCCGCGAGACCGTCTCGTTGGACACGAGGCTCGGCGCCTTCGCGCCGGGGACGAGGACCGCGCCGATCACCAGGTCGGCTTCCAATACCGCCTGCTCGATCGCGTACGAGTTCGCCGCGGCGGTGCGGATGCGGCCCTGGTACATCCGGTCGGCGGCGCGCAGCTTGTCGACGTTCTTGTCGAACAGCACGACGTCGCCCCAGGTCCCGGCCGCGACGGCGACCGCGTTCATCCCGGCGACGCCCGCGCCGAGCACGACCACGCGGGCCGGCGGCACCCCCGAGACGCCGCCGATCAGCACGCCGCGCCCGCCGTTGACGCGCATCAGCGTCTGCGCGCCGACCTGCGGGGCCAGCCGTCCGGCCACCTCGCTCATCGGGAACAGCAGCGGAAGGGAGCCGTTGGGCAGCTGGACCGTCTCGTAGGCCACCGAGGTGGTGCCCGCGTCGAGCAGGGCCTTGGTGCAGGGCTCGCTCGCGGCGAGGTGCAGGTAGGTGAACAGCAGCTGATCCGAACGCAGCCGGTGGTACTCCTCGGCGACCGGCTCCTTGACCTTCAGCACCAGGTCCGCGGTGCCCCACACGTCGTCCGCCTGGTCGAGCAGCTTCGCGCCGGCGGCCGTGTAGTCCTCGTCGCGGATCGACGAGCCTTCGCCCGCGCCGCGTTCCACGAAGACCTCGTGGCCGGCCGAGGTGAACTCGTGTACTCCGGCCGGCGTCGCCGCCACCCGGTATTCGTGGTTCTTGACCTCGCGAGGCACACCGATCTTCATCGCCTGCTCCCATCTGCCGTGTCTGGTGCGGTCGAGAGTGCGGGACGACTGGCCACGGCGAAAGTGCCAGAAACCGCTCGGTCGACGGGTCCAGACGACGGCCCTTCTGGACCTGTCAACGGGCACTGTTCTGGCTCTGTCCCTTGGGGCCAGGGGTCGGGATCCTGCTCGGGGAGCACTGCCGTCCGCGAGGGAGTTTGCGAGATGACCATGGCCCCTCTGGCCGAGACCTGGCGGGACCGCGTCGGCGGCGCCCGCCCGCGGATCGCGCTCGCCGACGGCGCCGACCCGCGCGCCGTCACCGCGGCCGCGCACCTGGCCGAACGCGGCGAAATCGAGCCGGTGCTGGTCGGACCCGCGGACGAGATCGCCGCAGCCGCGGCAGAGCTTGGCTTTTCAGTGCCACCTTTCCTGGACACGGCGGAACTGGCTGCCGACGACGCCGTCCTCGCGCGGCTGGCAACCGCGTTCCCCGACCGGGTGGAGACGGTCCGCACCGATCCGGTCGCCCTCTCCGCCGCGCTGCTCGCACTCGGCCGGGTAGACGCGTGCCTGGCAGGCGCGACGCGGCCCACTTCCGATGTCCTCCGGGCCGGCCTGCGAATCGTCGGCCTCGCTCCCGGCGTCCGGACTCTCAGCAGCTGCTTCCTGATGCTGTTGCAGGACGGCCGATCGCTCACTTTCGCTGACTGCGCCGTGGTTCCCGAGCCGGACGCGGAGGCACTGGCGGACATCGCCGTCGGCGCGGCTTCCACGCACCGGGCGCTGACCGGAACCGAGCCCGTCGTGGCGATGCTTTCCTTCAGCACCCAAGGCAGTGCCAAGCATTCCGCGGTGGACAAGGTCCGGCAGGCGACTTCGCTGGTGCGGGAACGACTGCCCGGCGTGGCGGTGGACGGCGAGTTGCAATTCGACGCCGCAGTCGTGGACGCGGTAGGGGTGGCGAAAGCGCCGCGGTCGACCGTCGCCGGGAGGGCGAATGTACTGGTGTTCCCCAACCTTGACGCGGGGAACATCGCTTACAAGATCGCCGAACGGCTGGGCGGAGCGACCGCGCTGGGACCGATCCTGCAAGGCGTCGCGGCACCGCTGCACGACCTGTCCCGCGGCTGCAGCGCGGCCGACATCGAGACGATGGCCCTGATCAGCGCAGTGCACGCGGTGACCGGCCGGGAAGTGGAGGGGGTCCGATGACGCGAGCGGTGGAACTGGTCGTGCTGGACATGGCAGGCACGACAGTCCGCGACGACGGCGCGGTCGAGGCAGCGTTCTCGGCGGCCCTGGAAGCAGTCGGGGTGCCCGCGGACTCGCCGGAGCGCGAGGATGTGGATGCCTACGTCCGCGACACCATGGGACAGTCGAAGATCGAGGTCTTCCGGGCGCTGTTCCCTGCGGACGGGGTGGCGGAGAAGGCGAATCAGGTTTTCGAGACTGCTTTTGCTTCGCAGGCTATCGAGGTTGCCGCGCCGCTTCCGGGTGCGGAGGAAGCGATCGACAAGTTGCGCGCGCAGGGCCGCCGGGTGTGCCTGAGCACGGGCTTCTCGGCAGCGACCCGCGATGCACTGCTGGAGCGGCTCGGGTGGACGGACTTGGCGGATCTGGTGGTGTGCCCGGCTGATGCGGGCGGGCGAGGCAGGCCGTTCCCGGACATGGTGTTGACTGCGGTGCTGCGCTTGGGAATCACCGACGTCCGCGCGGTCGCGGTCGCGGGGGACACCGGCTTCGACATGCTGACCGGCCGACGAGCGGGTGCATCGGTGGCGGCTGGGGTGCTGACCGGGGCGCACGACGAGGCGACGTTGCGGGCACACGGGGCGACGCATGTGCTGGGGTCGGTGGCTGAGTTGCCTGCGGTGCTTGAACTCTAGCGAGGCGTCGCCGTATCAGGCGGGCGGCGCGACCGCAGTAGCGATCAACGCCCGTGCCGCGATCTCGATCCGTTCTTCGTCCCCGGTCACGATGCGGTCCAGGCACAGCCCTCGCAAGCCCGAGATCAGCAGGCTCGCCCGGGCCGCCGCGTCGGGTTCGGCGTAGCCCAGTTTTCGATACACCGGCACCAGCGGGTCCACCATCGCGGTGATCGCTTCTCTCGCGACGGTCAGGTAGCGCTCCGGCTGGGTCGGGGCCAGTGCGAGGACCTGGAAGAGGATGTGGATCGGCCGTTGCTGGCGGCCCCGGGTGATCGCGTGCCACAAAGCGTGCGCCGCGGCGGCGAGGGATTCCTCATCGTGCACGGAGCGGAAGAGTTCGGTGACGTCCGGGCGGCTCGCGGCGATCGCTTCGGTGATCAGGTTTTCCCTGCTGCCGAAGTAGTACAGCAGCATCCGCTTGCTCGTCCCCAGCGCTTCGCCCATCGGCGCGAGCGACAGGTCCGCCAGGCCGTGCGTCGCCAGGTAACCCACGGCCTGCTCGAGCAGTTCGGCGCGACGGCCGGTTCCGGAATCCACCCCTTGACTGTACCGATCGGTACGCCGTACCGTCCATTCGTGTACCGATCGGTACATGGGCGAGGAGGGCTGATGGCGGGCAAAGCACTCTCGGTGGCGATCGTCGGCGGCGGGATCGGCGGGCTGACGCTCGCACTCGCGTTGCGGCAGCGCGGGATCGGGGCGGAGGTCTACGAACGGTCGGCCGAACTGCGCGAGGTCGGGGCGGCGGTGGCGCTGGCCGCCAACGGGTCCCGGATCCTCGGGCGGCTGGGGTTGCGGGACGAGCTGGCCGCGTGTTCCGCGGTGCCGACGGAGCTGGTCTACCGGCATTGGCGGAGCGGGCAGCGGGTGATGGCGTATCCGGTCGGGGACAGCTACGAGGAGCGATTCGCCGGACCCTATTTCGGGGTGCACCGGGCGGACTTGCAGCGGATCCTGGCGGACGCGTGCGGGAAGGTCCATCTTGGACGGCAGGTGACCGGCGTCGGTGCGGACGGATCGCGGTATCGGCTCGAATTCGCCGACGGGACAAGCGAAACCGCCGATGTCGTGGTGGGCGCGGACGGGGTGCACTCGACGGTGCGCGTGTGGGTGGACGACGCGCCGTTCGCCCGGTACTCGGGTTCGAGCGGTTTTCGCGGGCTGGTGCCGGTGGAGCGGCTGCCGTCGTTGCCGGACGCGGGGGCGATCCAGTTCTGGATGGGGCCGGGCGGGCATCTGCTGCACTACGCGATCGGCGACGGGTCGGTGGTGAATTTCCTTGCGGTGCTGGACGAACCGGACGTGTGGCCGGGGGAGTCGTGGACCGAGGACATTCCCCGGGAGCGCATCGAGGCGGCGTTCGAGGGCTGGCATCCGGCGGTGCGCGAGATGGTCGGCGCGACGACGCTGTATCAGCGGTGGGGGTTGTTCGGCCAGCATCCGCTCAACCGCTGGCACCGCGGCGGCGTGGTCCTCCTCGGCGACGCGGCGCACGCGATGCTGCCGCACCACGGGCAGGGCGCGAACCAGACGATCGAGGACGCGGTGACGCTCGCCGAATGCCTGGCACGGGACTCACGCGACGCGGCACTCGCCCGGTACGAGAAGCTGCGGCGGCCGCGGACCCGGGCGGTGCAGCGGAGCTCGTGGGTGGCGAATGCCTTGCTGCACCTGCCGGACGGTCCGGCGGCGGAGGCTCGGGACGCCGCATTGGGGCGGATCGGGGAGACGGTGGAGTGGATCCACGCGCACGACGCGCTGGCTGCGGCGGGGCGCGGCTAAGCGGCTCCGCGAATTCCGGGGTTGGGCGGGCCGCTGCTCCGGCGGGCGGGCGCATTCATGCGGTCCCTTCGCAAGGGGCTAGGCGGCTCCCCGGATTCCGAACCGGCCGGGGGGCTAAGCGGCTCCCTTTTCCGCCAGCGCCTTGAACTCCGCGCTCGTCAGCACGTCCGCAGTGGACTGGGCGAGAACAACCAGCGTCGCCGCGTGCACTTCCGCGGCGGACATCGGGCCGTGGCCCAGGTCGGGGTGGTCGTAGGTGGCGCACGCGTCGGACAGCACTCCGGTGCGGAAGTCGCGGAACATCGCGTCGCGGATGGTGGCGTGGACGCAGTCCTCGGTGGTCACTCCGGTGGCGATCAGGGTGTCCACGCCGCGTCCGCGCAGCTGCATTTCGAAATCCGTGCCGTAGAAGGCGCTGTAACGGTGCTTGGGGATCAGCGGTTCGTCCGGGCGGCGGTCAACTTCGGAGTACAGCGCGGCGCCAGGCGTGCCCTCGATGAGCGCGGTGCCGGCGGCGATCGGAGGGTACAGGTCGGCGAACCGGCCCATGTCGGTGCCGTCGGGGCGGTGGACGTGCGCGGTGAAGAACACTGGGATGCCCGCGTCGCGGCAGAACCGGATTGTGTCGTTGAGGGCCGGGATCATCGCGCGGCCTGCCGGGGATTCCAGCGGGGCGCCGGGTGCCAGGAAGTCGTGCTGCATGTCGATGACGACCAGCGCGGTGCGGGCCGGATCGACGGTGGACAAGCGGTAACCCATGGAACGCTCCTTCCGCGGAGGTCCATGAAGTATCACGGGTTGTCGTCGGTCGTCAAGAAAGCGACAGAGCGCGTCAGGCGTCTTCGATCTGCGCGGCGACGGTGTGCAGGGACTCGATCAGCGCCTGGGTGGCCGGGTTCAGCCGCCGGCCGGCGGCGAGGGTCAGGCCGACGCTGTGGCCGATGTTCTCCAGCGGCGTCGGCAGCGTGACCAGCCGCGGGTCGTCCATGCCGAGCAGGCCGGGGAGCGCGGCGACCATGGCGGTTTCGGTGAGCAGCTGCCGCACAGTCAGGAACGACGTCGCTTCGACGCGGTTGGCGGGCAGGTCCAGGCCGTGCTGGGCGAAGAGGCTTTCCAGCTCCTGGCGCAGCATCGTCTCGGTGCCGGGCACGATCCACGGGAACTCCGCCAGATCCTCCAGCGAGACGCTCCCGCGCGCGGCGAGCGGGTGGTGCGCCCCGGCGACGACGCGGATCGACTCCTGGTACAGCGCCCGCCGCCGGGTGTCTTCGGTGCCGGGGCCGCTCAGCCTGCCGACGATGACGTCCACCCGGCCCGCGGTCAGCTCCACCAGCAGCGACTCCGGCGTTCCCTCCCGGACGACGACCGTGACCAGCGGATGGTCTTCCTTCAGATGCGCGATGGCCCGCGGCAGCAACAGGTTCGAACCCGCGAGATGGATGCCCGCGACGACCCGGCCGCGGGTCGCGTCGGCGATCTCCACGACGTGCCGCGCCGCGTGGGTGAGCTGGGCGAGCACGGCGCGCGCGTGTTCGGTGAACGCGGTCCCGAACTCGGTCGGCGTGATCCCGCGCGGCCCGCGTTCGTAGAGCGGCACGCCGAGGATCGCTTCGAGATCGTGCAGGCCGCGCGTGACGACCGGCTGCGTGACGTGCAGCGCGGCCGCCGCGCCGACGACGCTGCCCTGCTCGGTCAGGGTGTCCACCAGCACGAGGTGCCTGAGCTTGAGGCGGCCGTCGAGCAGGCGGGGCATCTCCATTCCGGCGACATTACTGTCCGGCTCGGCTTCCGGCGTCACGAGAGGGCGAGCCGGATCAGGGCCTGGCCGAGCGCCGAGGCGGGGTCGGCCAGGTCGAGGAAGACGTCGAAGTGGTTCCGGCCGGGCACGACGGTCAACGAACCGGCGGCAGGCCAGTGTGCGTGGAAAGCCTTGCTCTGCCGATGGAATCCCGCGGCTTCGTGTTCCGCGACCGCCACGTGCAACGGCACGGGGCCTGGCGGCGCGAGGATCGGGCTGAGCGCCTCTGCACGGGTCGGGTCGAGGGACAGCCACGCGTTGGCGAACGAATCGACCAACGGGCGGAGGTCGAAGAGCCCGCTGATCGCCATCGCGCCTTTGACGACGTCCTCCGGCAGCCCGGCGGCGCGCTGCCATCCGGCGACGGCGGTCATCGCCGCCAGATGCCCGCCGGCTGAGCTGCCCACGACGTGGATGCGGTCCGGGTCGAGGCCGTGCGCGGCGCCGTGGTGGTGCACCCACGCGACCGCGGCGCGGACCTGACGCACGATCTCCTCCAGCGGCGCCGCGGGAGCGAGCGTGTAGTCCGGCACGACAGTGGCGACTCCGGCGTCAGCCAGCATTCGCGCCGGGAACGCGGTGTCGTGGCGCGAGAGCATCCGCCAGTAGCCGCCGTGGATGGCGAGAACGACGGGGCGCAGCTGCCCGGGGGAGATGCCCCAGACGTCGAGCCGTTCGGCGCTGAGCGGGTCGAAAGCCAGGTCGCGAACGCCTGCCAGACCGGCGGTCGCGGATTCGGAGGCGGAGCGGTAGCGGGCCATCACGGCGTCGAACTCGGCCTCGGTCACCGTGCCCTGCGCGCTGTAGTCCCGATCGACGTTCGGATGGTTCACGGGACCCATCCTTCGCCGCCGCTGTCATGCCTGACCAATGCCCATTCCGACGAAAGCCATGCCGCTACAGGCATGGGCGAGACATGTCCGGACAGCTATGGCAGCGGCGGCAAAGAGCATTGGCGAGGCATTCCGGACGTCCCTACGGTCAGCTTCATGGCTGCGGAACTCCACAACGTCGTCGGCGGGACCCGGGTCGCCGGGCGGCGCACCTTCGAGAAGATCGACCCGGTCGACGGGTCGCTGGTCGCGCACGTCCACGAGGCCGGTCCGGACGTGGTCGACGCGGCGGTCGCGGCTGCGCGCGCCGCGGCGGACGGGCCGTGGGGACGTGCCTCGGTCGCTGAGCGCACCGCCTTGCTGCGCCGGATCGCCGACCGGATCGAGGAGCGGTTCGAGGATTTCGTCGCCGCCGAGGTCCGCGACACCGGAAAACCGGAGCACCTGGCGCGCGACTTGGACGTGGCGCGGGCGGCGATGAACTTCCGTTCGTTCGCCGACACGATCGCGGCGGCCGGTCTCGACTCCTTCCTGACCGATCTGCCGAACGGCCGGAAGGCACTGAACTACGCGGTGCCCAAGCCGCTGGGCGTGGTCGCGGTGATCGTGCCGTGGAACCTGCCGCTGCTGCTGCTGACCTGGAAGGTCGCGCCCGCGCTCGCGTGCGGCAACGCGGTGGTGGTCAAGCCGTCCGAGGAGACGCCGTCGACCGCGACCTTGCTCGCCGAGGTGATCGCGGAGGCGGGTGCGCCGGCCGGGGTGTATAACGTCGTGCACGGCTTCGGGCCGGACTCCGCCGGCGAGTACCTCACCACTCACCGCGGCATCGACGGCGTCACGTTCACCGGTGAATCCAGGACCGGCTCGGCGATCATGCGCGCGGTCGCTCCGTCGGTACGGCCGGTTTCCTTTGAACTGGGCGGAAAGAACGCCGCGGTGGTGTTCGCGGACTGCGATCTCGAGAAGACCCTCGACGGCCTCGCCCGGTCGGTTTTCCTGAACACCGGGCAGGTGTGCCTGTGCACGGAACGGGTCTACGTCGAGCGGTCCGTCTTCGACGCGGTCGCGAACGGGCTCGCCGAGCGGGCGAAGGCGTTGCGCCTGGGCCGGCCGGGCGATCCGGACACCACGACCGGGCCGTTGATATCCCAGCAGCACCGGAAGAAAGTCCAGTCCTATTTGGACCTCGCGGTCGCCGAAGGCGCGACGGTGCTCGCCGGCGGCGCGGTTCCGGAACTGGGGCCGGACCTGGCGGGCGGGTCGTGGATCGAACCGACGTTGTGGACCGGGCTGGACAACTCGGCGCGGGTGGTGCGCGAGGAGGTCTTCGGACCGGTCGCGGCGCTGATCCCGTTCGACACCGAGGACGAAGCCGTCCGGCTGGCGAACGACACCGACTACGGGCTCGCCGCCGCCGTGTGGACGACGAACCTCGAGCGCGGCCACCGGGTCGCGCAGCAGATGCGGGTCGGGATGGCCTGGGTCAACACCTGGTACCTGCGCGATCTCCGGTCGCCGTTCGGCGGCGTCGGGCTTTCCGGCATCGGCCGCGAGGGCGGCCTGCACTCGATGCACTTCTACACCCAGCCGACGAATGTGTGCGTGCAGCTATGACGATCGAGGACCACGCCGCGCGGCTGGACCGGGCGACCGCTACCGGGCAGGCGATCCCGCAGCTCACCAGCGCCGGGCCGATGAGCCTGGAAACCGCGTACGCCGTGCAGCACAAAGGAATCGCGCTGCGCGAAGGGCGCGGGGAGCGGCTGGCCGGGGTCAAACTGGGCTTCACGAGCAGGGCTAAGGCAGAGCAGATGGGCGTCTCGGACGTGATCATCGGCTCGCTGACCGACCGCATGCAGATCGAGGACGGCGGGACGTTCGACGTCGGCCGCGGGGTGCATCCGCGCGTCGAGCCCGAGGTCGCGTTCCGGCTCGGCCGCGACGCCGAGATCGTCGCCGTCGCGCCCGCGCTGGAAATCATCGACAGCCGGTACCGCGACTTCAAGTTCAGCCTGGCCGACGTCGTCGCCGACAACACCTCGGCGTCAGCGTTCGTGCTCGGCCCGTGGACCCGGCTCGACCAGGTGGACGCGCTGGCCGTGGACCTGCTTTTCGACGGCGAGGTCGTCGCCACCGGCTCGACCGCCGACATCCTCGGCGACCCGCTGCGGGCGCTCCCCGCCGCACAGCGGATGGCCGCCGCGTACGGGCACCGGCTGCTCGACGGTTCGGTGCTGCTGGCCGGTGCGGCGACGGCGGCGGTCGCGCTGCAGCCCGGGACGCACGTCGAGGCGCGGGTCGCCGGTCTGGGTTCGGTTTCCGTTCACACGATGGAGGGATGAGCGTGGCGCAAGCCCATGTCGTCGCCGGGAAGGCGACGCCGCGCGGGCGGTTCCCGCACGTGAAAGTGGTCGGGGACCTGGTGTTCGTCTCCGGCACCAGCAGCAGGCGGCCGGACAACACGTTCGCCGGCGCGGAGGCCGACGAGTTCGGCGTGACCACTTTGGACATCCGGGCGCAGACGCGCGCGGTGATCGAGAACATCCGCGACATCCTGGCCGCGGCCGGCGCGGGGCTCGAAGACCTCGCGCAGCTGACCGTGTTCCTGGTCACCATGAACGATTTCGGCGGCTACAACGAGGTCTACGGCGAGTTCTTCGACGAGAACGGCCCGGCCCGCACCACCGTCGCGGTGCACCAGCTGCCGCATCCGCATCTGCTCATCGAGATCCAGGCGATCGCCCGGATCCCCGGCAAGGAGGAACGATGACCGCCATCCCGCCCGTGTTCGACTTCGCGAAGTGGATCAAAGAGCACGAGGACGAGCTGAAGCCGCCGGTCAACAACAAGCAGATGTGGGCCCCGATGGGCGATTTCATCGTGCAGGTCGTCGGCGGGCCGAACCAGCGCACCGACTTCCACCTCGACCCGTACGAGGAATGGTTCTACCAGTACAAGGGCGACATGCACGTCAACCTGATGACCGACGACGGCCCGCAGCGCGTCGACATCCGCGAGGGCGAGATGTGGATGCTGCCGCGGAACGTGCACCACTCGCCGCAGCGTCCGCAGGAGGGCTCGATCGGGATCGTGATCGAGCGCATCCGGGAGGAGGGGACGCTCGAGAAGTTCGTGTGGTTCTGCCTGGAGTGCGACGCGAAGGTGCACGAGGTCGAACTGCAGGTGCGCGACATCGTCGACGACCTGCCGCCGGTGTTCGAGCAGTTCTACGAGTCCGAGGAAGCCCGGACCTGCGGGGCGTGCGGCACGCTGCACCCGGGGAAGGGCTGAGCGTGCGCGCGATCGACGTCCACAGCCATTTCGTCCCGCACGGCTGGCCCGACCTCGGCGAGGGAATGCCGTGGCTGCGCGCGGAAACCGAACGCGAGGCCATGATCATGGTCGGTTCGGAGGAATTCCGCCGGATCCGGTCCGACTGCTGGGACGCCTCGGTCCGGCTGCGCGACATGGACGCCGACGGCATCGAGGCGCAGGTCGTCTCGCCGACGCCGGTGTTCTTCGGCTACGACACCAGCCCGGGCCAGGGCGAGAAAATCGCCCGGGTGTTCAACGACCTGGCGCTGGAAATCTGCGCGCCCGCGCCGGACCGGCTGGTCCCGTTCTGCCAGGTTCCGTTGCAGGACACCGACGCCGCCTGCCGCGAACTGGACCGCGCGGTCGCGGCCGGGCACCGCGGCGTGGAGATCGGCAACCACGTCGGCGACCGAGACCTCGACGACGCGGGCGTGGTGACATTCCTCCAGCACGCGGCTTCGCTCGGCGTCCCGGTTTTCGTGCACCCGTGGGACATGCCGGACGCGCCGCGGCTGGACCGCTGGATGGCGCGGTGGCTGACCGGAATGCCCGCGGAGACGCACCTGTCGATCATCGCGATGATCCTCGGCGGGGTGTTCGACCGGGTGCCGCCGAGCCTGCGGATCTGCTTCGCCCACGGCGGCGGGTCGTTCGCGTTCTGGCTGGGGCGGCTGGAGAACGCTTGGCACCAGCGGGCGGACATCATCGCCAAGTCGGAGAAGCCGCCGTCGGAGTATGTCGGACGGTTCAGTGTCGATTCGGTGGTGTTCACCGAGCCGGCGCTGCGGAACCTGGTCGACACGCTGGGGGCGGAGCAGGTGATGGTGGGGAGCGATTACCCGTACCCACTGGGGGAGCGCCCGGCCGGCGGGGTGGTGCGACGGGCGGAGTTCCTCGACGAGGCCTCGCGGGAGTTGCTGTTGCGGGGCAACGCGAAGCGGTTCCTGGCGGGAACGTCGGTGCCTGCTTCTTCGGCCGTCGACGGCTCTTCTTCGGGGAGGGGATGATGGTACGTCGCCATGCTGCAGACCTGCGGAATGTCTGCAGCATGGTGTCCGAGCCGCGACTTTGCGCCCTTGTCGATGCTCAGACGTGGATTGAGGAGTCAGCGGACGACGGAGGAGGCCCAGGCGCGGTGCCGTTGTGGAGCGCGACGAACACGTGCTGCCGGTGCCATGCGTAGTACTTGTCCCGCTCGGTGTTCCACCACGTGCTGGAGCGTCCTTCGAGCCGGTCGCGGACGAATTCCGCGACGGTGGGGGATTCGGCGACGATGTCGCTGACCAGGATCTCGCCGCTCTCGCCGACGGAGATATAGCCTCGTTCGAAAAGGCTGTCGCAGCCGAGAACGCATGCGAGCATGCCGACGTTGTCGAAATCCTTCCGTTCTTCCTCCGTGCAATGCGCTCGTTTCTTGATATGCGCGCCGACGAGGAAAGCCGCCGGGATGTGCTTGCCGCACAATCCGCAGGTGTCGCCCGCCAGTTCGACGAGCCGCTTCTTCAGGAGAGGATGCTCCCGCCGCCAGCTCGCGGTCCGGGTGCCGTCGGTCGGGCCGTCCGGTGCGGTCGTCGCGCGGACCCGGCGGGTGAAGGCCTCGCAGGCGACCAGGAGATTGCCGGTGTCCAGAAGGTTCACGAGCTCGGCCAGATCGTTTGCCTGATCGCCCTTCACCACGGTGAACCCCTGGACGAAGGCGTTGTCGCTCCAGCCGAGGGCCGCGCGGATCTCCTCGATGGGCAGCGTCACCTCGCGGAGATTGACGAGCGCGAACATGAGTTCCCAGGTGAGCCCGTTCGCGTCGAAGCCCCAGAGCCGCTCGGCTAAGGCCCGGTTGCGGAACGGGAGGGCGATGTGCCCCGCGAGGTAGATCCGCTTCTGGCCGTAGAAGAACACCGCGTCGCCTGGCGCCAGCTTCTCCCATTTGCCGATGTTGGTGCCGCTGACGCCAGGTGTCGCGCCCCAGAACTGTGCGGTGCCGTCGGGAAAGACCTCGTGCAGCGCGGCCAGGACCGGAGCGTCGATGACGTCCGCGTGGTCAGTGAAGCGGACCCTGGTGTCGATAGTGTCGTGGTAGTGCTGTGCCACGTCGCGGTCGTTGCGAGCCGCTGGCTGGAGCGCGATCCTCATCAGCGCTCCGATCCGAGGCGGTCGTACTTCTGCGCGGATCCTCGAGCCAGGTCGACGGGGTATTTGGCGCCGTTGACGGCGATCTTCTCGGACAGGGCGGCGGAGACGTCGATCTCGAGCACGTCGGCCAGCCGAAGCAGGTAGGCCAGCACGTCGGCGATCTCGTGGCGGACCTGCTCGGCGGCGTGCGGGTCGTCCATGATCCGCGCGGACTCCGCGGGCGACAGCCATTGGAAGAGCGCCGTGAGCTCGCCCGCCTCCCCGGCGAGAGCCATGACCAGGTTCTTCGGGGTATGGAACTGATGCCAGTCGCGGGACGACGCGAACTCGCGCAACTCCTGGGTCAGCTCATCAAGATCCATGATTCGGACCTTACCGAAGTCTGCCTCGCGAGATCGCGAAAACGACTCAGGTCGCTGAGCGGTCGGGGGTCAGGAGATCCCGAGGTGGTCCCGCAGCGTAGGCCCGCTGTAGTCCTCCCGGAACACCCCGCGTTCCTGCAGCCGCGGCACCACCTGGTCGGCGAACTGGTCCAGCCCGCCCGGCGTGACGTGCGGGACCAGGATGAAGCCGTCCGACGCGTCGGCCTGGACGAGGTCGTTCATGGTCGACGCGACGGTCTCGGGGGAGCCGATGAAGTTCTGCCGTCCGGTGACCTCGATGATCAGTTCCCGGCTCGACAGGTGCTTCGCTTCCGCCAGCTGCCGCCACTCGTTGGCGGTCGCGACCGGGTCGCGGTGCATGCGGACGCTCGCGCGGCCCTTCGAGATCAGGTCGCCGACCACCGGGTCGAACGACGGCAGCGGGCCGTTCGGGTCGTGGCCGCTGAGGTCGGTGTTCCAGAGCTGTTCGAGGAACTTGATCGCGGTCTGGTCGCTGACCTGCTGCAACCGGACCTCGTGGGCGAGTTCGTGCGCTTCGGCGTCGGTGTCGCCCAGGACGAACGTCGCGGCGGGGAGGATGACCAGTTCGTGCGGGGCGCGGCCGTATTTCGCCAGGCGGCCCTTGACGTCCGAGTAGAACGCTTGGCCCGCTTCGAGGGTGCCGTGCCGGGTGAAGATGGCGTCGGCGGTCGCGGCGGCGAATTCGCGGCCTTCTTCGGAGTCTCCGGCTTGGATGGTCACTGGGCGGCCTTGTGGGCTGCGCGGGACCGGGAAGCGGCCGGAGATGTCGAAATGGGCGTCGTGGTGGGCGAAGTCGCCGCCGTCGGCCAGGAAGCGGCCGGATTCCTTGTCCGCGAGCAGTTCGCCGCCGCGCCAGGAGTCGAAGAGTTCCCACGCCGTGCGCAGGAAGGTTTCGGCGCGCGAGTAACGCTGGTCTTGCGGCAGGAAGCCGCCGCGGCGGAAGTTTTCGCCGGTGAAAGCGTCCCACGACGTCACGACGTTCCACGCGGCCCGGCCGGCGGAAAGGTGGTCCAGGGAGGCGAACTGGCGGGCCACCTCGAACGGTTCGTTGAAGGTGGAGTTGATGGTGCCGGCCAGGCCGAGCCGGTCGGTGACGGCGGCGAGCGCGGACAGCACGGCGAAGGTGTCCGGGCGGCCGACGACATCGAGGTCGTAGATTTCGCCGTTCTGTTCCCGCAGGCGCAGGCCTTCGGCGAGGAAGAAGAAGTCGAACTTCGCGCGTTCGGCGGTCTGGGCCAGCTTGACGAACGAGCTGAACTCGATGTGGCTGCCCGCTTCGGGATCGCTCCACACGGTGGTGTTGTTGACCCCGGGGAAGTGCGCGGCGAGGTGGATTTGCTTGGCAGTCATGGAAATCTCCCGGGACTCAGGCGGCGTAGCGGTTGGCCGGGCGCGGCAGGCCGAGCAGCCCGCGCAGGGTCGAGGCCTCGTATCCGGAGCGGAACGCGCCCCGGTCGCGCAGTTCGGGGACCAGCGCGCGGGTGATGGCGGTCAGGTCGTGCGGCAGCGCGCCGGGGCGGAGCCGGAAACCGGTCAGGCCGGCGGCGTGCCAGTCGAGCAGGAGGTCGGCCAGCTGGGCCGGGGTGCCGGTGAAGACATGCGCGTCCGAGCTGAACTCGGCGCGGTCGTCCAGGCGGGCTTTGCGCTCGGCCGCGGCCTGCGAGGTTTCGTCGAGGAAGACCACGAGGTCGGCGAAAACCTGAAGGGGCGCACCGATTTCGTCGATGATCGACGCGGCGTGCGCGCGGTCGTCCGGGGTCACATACACGACGTCGGCCTGGCGGGCGGCGAGGCGATAAGCGTCGGGACCGTGCGCGAGTGCGGCGACGATCGGCTGGCCCTGCGGAGGGCGCGGCGTGATGGACGGGCCTTTGACAGCGAACCAGCGGCCCTCGAAGTCGATGTAATGCAGTTTGTCGCGGTCGATGAACCGGCCGGTCGCGACGTCGCGGATTTCGGCGTCGTCCTCCCAGCTGTCCCACAGCCGGCGCAGCACCTCGACGTAATCGGCGGCTTCCTCGAACAGTTCAGGCACTTCGGGCGGCGTGCGGCGGCCGAAGTGCCGGAACTCCTCCGGACTCCCGGACACCTGCACGCGGACCCCGGCGCGGCCGGTGCTCACGTAGTCGAGCGTCGCGATCGCCTTCGACAGGTGGAATGGCTCGGTGTGGGTGACGACGGCGGTCGGGATCAGGCCGATATGCGACGTCAGCGGCGCGATCCGCGAGGCGAGCAGCACGGCGTCCAGGCGGGTCTGCGCGCGGTCGGCGCGGGCCGTCGGCTCGGCGGGGTCGCGCAGGGAGAGGAAGTCCTCGAAGGTGACGAAGTCCAGGTGCGCGGCTTCGGCTTCCTGGACCAGTTCGGTCCAGTATGCGGCGCTGAGCAGGTCGGCCGGGCGGGCGTCCGCTTCGCGCCACGCGGCCGGGTGCCAGCCCGCGCCTTCCAGCGCGACGGCGAGCCGTGGTCCGGTAAGCCCTGTCATGCTGCGTCCTTTCCCCGTGGATGCCAGCAGTGTGGCGCGGAAACCGAGGCGGACGCGACGGCAACCAGTTTCTGGGACAGGCGGCCGGAGCGGGAATAAACCGGTTGCCCGCTGTCACGCCGACGCGGTTTGCTCGATGCTGATGAATCGGATGCACGCGGATGAAGCGGAAATCGACGACGACCTGGTCCGTCGCCTCGTCGCGGCCCAATTCCCGCAGTGGGCCGAGCTGGCGGTCTCGCGGGTCGCCTCGTCGGGGACGGAAAACGCGATGTTCCGGCTCGGCGACGAACTCGTCGCCCGGCTGCCGCGGCTGGAACGCGGGGCCGCCGAGATCGGCCACGAACAGCGCTGGCTGCGGTGGCTGGCGCCGCGGCTGCCGGTCGCGGTGCCGGAAGTGCTCGCCGAAGGACGGCCGGGCGAGGGCTTCGAGTGGGACTGGTCGGTGCTGCGCTGGCTGCCCGGCGTCAACCCGGATTTCGGCGACGCACAGGTGGCGCGGGACCTGGGCGCGTTCGTGAAAGCGTTGCGCGGCCTCGATACTTCGGGAGCACCGGAGGTCAGCCGGGGCCGTCCGCTGCGCACGCGGGACGCGCCGACCCGGGAGGCGATCGCGCAACTCGGCGGCGATCCGGCGTACGTCGCGGCGTGGGAGAAGGCGCTCGCGGCACCGGAGTGGGCCGGGGCGCCGGTGTGGCTGCACGCGGACCTGTCGCCGGGAAACGTGCTGGTCGACGACGGCGGGCTGAGCGCGGTGCTGGACTTCGCGGGAGTCGGGATCGGCGATCCGGCGGTCGACCTGATCCCGGGATGGAACACGTTCGCGGCGGCTGAGCGGGAGGTGTTCCGCGAGGCAGTGGAGGTAGACGACGCGACGTGGGAGCGCGGGCGGGGCTGGGCGTTGTCGATCGCGCTGATCCAGCTGCCGTATTACCGGGAGACGAATCCGGTGCTGGCGGCGAATGCGCGGCGCACGATCGAGGCCGTGGTGTCGGACGGTTAGTCGAGGTCGATCCGGATCGTCAGCAGGTCGGTTCCGAACGCCTGGACCGCGGTGCTGTTCCAGCGTGGCAACGACTTCAGCCGCGCGCGGGCGTCGTCGTCCGGGAGCAAGCGCGCGACCCCGCGCAGCCAGCGGCCGTGCAGTCGCAGCCGGACGCGCGGGTCGGCCTGGATGTTGCGCACGTACTGCGACCGTTCGCCGAACTCCGACACCAGCCAGAATTCCTGACCCACGCGGCGGCCGCCGATCGGCGTCTGGCGAGGGAGACCCGAGCTGCGGCCGGTCGTTTCGAGCAGCGTCTGGCCGGGCAGCCGCGACAGGACCGGGTTGCCGAGCCGGCGCTGGAACGTCGTGACGATCCGGTGCTGGAGGTCGCCAGGCCGAGTTCGACCGGCGGCGGCGCGCAACCGGGCGGGGATGACCCTTTCGTGAATCGGCACGGCCAGGGCCCACAGCTGGCGCGCCGGGAACCGGTTGTAGGTGACTTCCGTGGTCCAGTACACCCGGTCCGCGTCGAGGTGGACGATGTTGCGGGTGGTCATCAGGGGCGAGGGCGCTTCGAGCACGACCCGGTCCGGGGTGGCCGAAGCGACGGTCCAGCCGAGTACCCGGTCGGGCGACAGACGAGTCGTCAGGCCGAGGCCGAGCCACCCGGTGCGCAGGAAGGCCCGCAGCGGCGGGGGAGCGTCTTCCCACACCGCCCGGGCCCACGCCAGGGCGTCGCGCTGGTCTCCGGCAGGACGCGAAATGTCCACTGTGGACGTGAAATCCGGCACTCCGCCACGCTAGCACTCACCACCGTCAGGACGCTGGTTTCCAGCCCAGCTCCGGGCCGAGCCGGGTGGCCAGGTCGGTGAGGATCTGCACGTAATCCTCGTGCTCGAAGGTAAACGGCAGCGCGAACGCGACCTCATCGATCTCCCGGAACGCGGCGTGCCGGTAGAGCTGTTCGGCAATCTGGGCGGACGTGCCGACATAGTCGCGCGAGAACAGCAGACCGCCCGGACCCTGCGGGGTTTTCGTGCGCGGCAGGCGTTTTGCCGCATAATCCTCGTACTTCGCGCGCTGCTCAGCTGAGGCGCTGTCGGTCGGAATCACCACCAGGCCTTGCGAAACCCGCGCCCGCTCCCCGTCCGGATGGTGCGACCGGAACGCGCGCACGTGCGAGAGCTGGATCTGCTCGAAGTCCGTCGAGCCCTCCTCGGCGCGGACAACGCTGCTGGTCAGGTAGTTCATCCCGGCTTGTCCGGTCCAGATCGCCGACCGGGTGCTCGCGCCGCCGTACCAGAGGCGGCTGGCGAGGCCGGGCGAATGCGGCTGCACGCGCTCGGAGAACGTCTCGATGCCTTCGACGCCGCTGAACGTCGACGCGGGCTCGCCGCGGACCAGCGACAACAGCCGCGACACCCGGTCGTAGCCGAAGTCTTCGCGGTCGCCGGTGTCCGGGTACAGCGCGCCCCGGACGTCCTCGTAATGCATCGGCGGGCTGACGCTCACGCCCGGGTTGAGGCGCCCGCCGGACAGGACGTCGACGGTGGCCAGGTCTTCCGCAAGGCGCAGCGGGTTTTCCCAGCCGAGGGGGATGACTGCGGTGCCCAGTTCGATCCGGCTGGTGCGCTGGGTGGCGGCGGCGAGCACCGCGACCGGCGACGAGATGCCGTACTGCAGGTGCCGGTGGCGGACCCAGGCGTTGTCGAATCCGAGCTGCTCGCCGAGTTCGAGCACGCGCAGCGTGGATTCGTGGCCGGGCCGCGGGTCGTCGCCGTCGAACAGGCCGATCGTCAGGAAACCCAGTTTGCGCAGCGGGTGCGTTTCGCTCGGCACGGCGGATCCTTCCTCGGGCGGACTAAGCCGGAATAACCGCGGGCCGGACCAGGTTGTTCCGGCTCGCTGACACTGAACACTGGGGAGTACGCACCATGCGCGCTTTGTCCATCACCCGCTACGGCGGTCCCGAAGTCCTCGAAGAGATCGAGGTGCCCGAGCCCGTTCCGGGGCCGGGGGAAGTGACCATCACGGTCTCGCACGCGTCCGTGGGACTGATCGACGCGCTGATCCGCCGCGGGACGCTCGCGGAGTACGACTACGCGCCGAAGCCGCCGCTGGTGCCTGGGCTCGAGGTCGCGGGCACGATTCGCGCGGCCGGACCGGGGAGCGGCTTCTCGGTCGGGGACGAGGTCGTCACGCTCACGCTGCCCGGAATGGGCGGATACGCCGACGTCAAGCTCGCGCCCGCCGCGCTCGTCGTGCCGCTGGCGGGCACCGGCGTGGAGCGCGCGCAGGCGGTGGCCGGTCTGGCGAACACCGTGACGGCCTACCTGTCGCTCACCGAGGCGGTGCGGTTGCCGAAGGACGCGCGGGTGCTCGTGCACGGCGCGCTCGGCGGGCTTGCCTCGATATACCCCGAGGTGGCGCGGCTGCTCGGCGCTCGCGAGGTGGTCGGCACGGTCCGGCGGCCCGAGCAGGTCGAGGCGGCGAAGCAACTCGGTTTCGACCGGGTCGTGCTGTCCGGGGAGCTCGGCGAGCTGAGCGACGAGCGGTTCGAGATCATCGTCGACCCGGTGGGCGGCGACCTGCGGATCGCCTCGCTGGACCTGCTCGCGCCGATGGGCCGGATGTTGGTCGTCGGCAGCGCGGGCAGCGAGACCGCGCCGCTGGTGGACTCGAACGCCGTGTGGGGCAAGAACATCGGCGCGGTCGGCTTCAACGTGGGCGGCTTCCTGGCCGCCGACCCCACGCCCGCCCGCCCCGCCGCGGACGCCGTGCTGCCGCTGTACACCGACGGCCGGATCCGGCTGCCCGTCACCGTCCTGCCGATGGCGAAGGCGCGCGAGGCACACCGGCGAATGGACACGGGCGAGGCCGTGGGGCGGCTGGTGCTCGCCAACCCCCACTGACCGCGTCTTGACGGTCGTGAGGGGACCCCTGAGGGAATCAGATTCCTTCAGGGGGCCCCTCACGGACCGCAATCTTGGGCGCGCGGCCGGTCCGGACAGTGGCGCTCCTGACGTCACGCGCGCACCTGCTCCCCGCCGGGAATCGCGGCCAGGAGGTCGCGGGTGTACTGCTCGCGCGGCCGCAGCAGGACGTCGTCGGCCGGGCCAGTTTCGAGCAGTTTGCCCTGGCGCATGACTCCGACCTGGTCGGCGATTTCCCGCACCACGGCCAGGTCGTGGGTAATGGACAGGGATGTCGGGCGGTTGGTGCTCGCCAACTAACGTCACGCGCGCACCTGCTCCCCGCCGGGAATCGCCGCCAGTAGGTCGCGGGTGTACTGCTCGCGCGGCCGCAGCAGGACGTCGTCGGCCGGGCCAGCTTCGAGCAGCTTGCCCTGGCGCATCACCCCGACCTGGTCGGCGATCTCCCGCACCACGGCCAGGTCATGGGTGATGAACAGGTACGTCAGCCCCAATCCATCCTGCAGTTCCACCAGCAGGTTCAGGATCTGCGCCTGCACCGAAACGTCCAAAGCGGACACCGGCTCGTCCAGCACGACGAGATCCGGTCGCAGCGCCAGCGCACGGGCGATCGCCGCGCGCTGGCGCTGGCCGCCGGACAGTTCGGCTGGTTTCCGGCGCAGCACTGACGACGGCAGCGCGACCTGGTCCGCCAGTTCGGCGACCCGTTCCGCCCGGCCGCCGACGCGGAACGCGCGCAGCGGTTCGCCGATCACGTCGGCGATCGAGAAGCGCGGGTTCAGCGACGCATACGGGTTCTGGTAGACGAGCTGGAACCGGCGGCGCAGCCTGCGCAGTTCGGCGGGGGACAGCTGCGTGACGTCCTGACCATCGAAGCTGATCGTGCCCGCGGTCGGGGTTTCCAGGCCGACCGCGATGCGGGCGGTCGTCGTCTTGCCGGAGCCGGATTCGCCGACCAGCGCCAGCGTCCGGCCGCGCGTGAGCTGGAACGACACGTCGTCCACGGCTTGCACGGAACCGGCGCGCGAAGCGAAAGTCTTCGAGACCGACTCCACGGACAGCAGGACTTCCGGGCCTTCCGCGCGGCGGGGCCGGAGCGGTTCGCGGCTGAGACTCGGGGCGGCGGCGAGAAGCCGTTGCGTGTAGTCCTGCGTCGGCGCGGCGAGGAGTTCGCGGGCCGGTCCTTCCTCGACCAGCCGTCCCTCGGACAGCACGGCGATCCGTCCGGCCCGGTCGGCGGCGACGCCCAGGTCGTGCGTGATCAGCAGGATCGCGGTCCCGTCGTCGGCGGCCAGTTCGGCCAGATGGTCGAGGATTTCCTTCTGCACGGTCACGTCCAGCGCACTGGTCGGCTCGTCGGCGATGATCAGCCGCGGTTTGCCTGCCAAAGCGATGGCGATCAGCACGCGTTGCCGGAGCCCGCCGGACAGCTCGTGCGGATACTGCCGCGCGCGAAGCTCCGGCCGGTCGACTCCGGCCCGGCGCAGCAGGTCCACTGCGCGGGCGGCGGCCTCGTTCCGGGCGGCCAGGCGGTGGATGAGCAGCACCTCGGCCACCTGTTCGCCGATCCGCCGGACCGGGTTGAGCGACACCGTCGGATCTTGCGGCACCAGCGCGATCCCAGTGCCGCGGACCTGCCGCCAGTCCTTTTCGGACAGTGTGGTCAGGTCGCGTCCGTCGAAGGCGATCCGGCCGCGGCGGACCAGGCCGCCGCGGGGGAGCAGCCCGATCGCGGCGTGCGCGGTGGTGCTCTTCCCGGAACCGGATTCGCCGACCACCGCGACGATCTCGCCCGCTCCGACCCGCAGGCTCACGTCGCGCACGGCGGGCACCACGCCGCCCGAGGTGCGGTACGAGACCGCCAGTTCGCTGATCTCCAGCACTTGTCAGCTCCGTTCGCCGTCGAGAGCCCGGGACACGCGGTTCGCCGCCAGCACGACGGCCGCGACGGTCAAGCCCGGGAACGTGGTCATCCACCAAGCGGTGGCGAGGAAATTGCGCCCGCCGGCCACGAGCGCGCCCCATTCCGGCGCCGGCGGGCTCGCGCCGAACCCGAGAAAACTGAGCGCGGACACTTCGAGCACCGCGGTCCCGACCGTCACCGTGGCCAGCACCAGCACCGGCCCCAGCGCGTTGGGCAGCACGTGCCGCCCGAGCACCCCGGCCCAGCGCACGCCGGACGCCCGGGCCGCCTCGACGAACACGCCGGAACGCACCCGCAGCACCTCGGCGCGCATCAGCCGGGCGAACGCGGCGAGGTTCGCGACCCCGACCGCGATCGCGACGTTCGTGGTGCCGAACCCGAGCGCGGTCACCAGCGCCAGCGACAGCAGGATCGCCGGAACCGCCTGGAGGACGTCGACGATCCGCATCACGACCGCGTCGAGCCATCCGCCGCGGAACCCGGCGAGCAGTCCCAGCGCGGACCCGGCGGCGAACGCGACGAGGACCGCGAGCACGGTCGCGCGCAGGGAGAGCCCGGCTCCGTGGACGACGCGGGCGAACACGTCGCGGCCGGTTTCGTCGGTGCCGAAGAGGTGGCTGAGCGACGGGCCTTGGAGCCGTTCGGAGGGGACGCCGGTGATGGGATCCTGGCCGGTGAACAGCGTCGGCGCGAAGGCCGCGATCAGCACCGCGACGAGCACGAGACCGGACAGCAGCAAACCGGGTCGGCGGACGAGGAATCGTTGGGAGAGCACGGCTTCAGACACGCGCGGGCACCTCCTTGCGCACAGAGACCCGCGGATCCAGCAGCGGGTACACGAGATCGACAACCAGGTTGAGTACCACGAAGAAGAACGCCGCGAGCACGATCACCGCCTGCACCACCGGCACGTCCTGCGCGGTCACCGCCGACGCCGTGACGCGGCCGAGCCCGTCGCGCGAGAACACGGTTTCGGTCACTACCGAACCGGCCAGGAGATTGCCCGCGACCACGCCCGCCAGGGTGAGCGCGGGCAGTCCGGCGTTGCGCAGCGCGTGTCCGAAGTGGACTCGACGACGGCTCGCGCCTTTCGCCCGCACCACTTCGATGTACGGCTCGGCGAGCTGAGTTTGCAGGCTCTTCGCCAGCACCTGCGCGATGATCGCCCCGGTCGGCAGTGCGAGCGTGATCGCCGGGAGAACCAGCGACGCGAAACCGGTCGACCCGAGTGCCGGGAACAGCCGCAGCTGGAATGAGAACAGCTGGATCAGCAACAGCCCGACCCAGAACGTCGGCAGCGAAGTGCCCAGCGGCGGCAGGGAAAGCAGCAGCTGGCTCACCCAGCGGGTGCGGGTGAACGTGCCGAGCACGGCGATCCCGCCGCCGAAGACGATCGCGAGCACCAGTGCCAAGCCGGAGACGGCGAGGGTCGGCGGCAACGCGGCGAGGACCTGGTGGGTGGCGTCGTCGCCGGTGGCGATCGAGGTGCCGAAGTCGCCGTGCAGCGCGGCGAGGAGGTGCTTGCCGTACTGCACGAGGACCGGGTCGTCCAGCCCGTACTCGGCGCGCAGGGCGGCGGTCTGCTCCGGCGACGCGCTGGGTCCGCCCTCGGCCGAGCCGAGTTTGGTGAGCACCGCGTCGCCGGGCAGCAGGTACAGGATGACGAACGACAGCGTGAACGCCGCCCACAGCACCACTACGGCCTGCAGTACGCGGCGAAGCAGCGGGAAGCCTTTCACGAGCCCGAAACCCAGGCGTCGAACAGCTGCAGCCGCGAGGAGGCCTCGAAGCCCACGTCATGCGCGGTCGGGCCGACGCCGAGCACCTGCGTCAGCTCGAACACCGGGATCGAGTAGGCCTGCTCCACGATGGTCCGCTGCGCCTTTTCCGCTGCTGGCTTGCGCTTCGCGGGATCGACCGTGGCGGACTGTTCGGTCAGGGACGCGTCGAGCGGGTTGTCCGCGGGCAGCTTGCTGCGGTTGTTCGTCTTCGTGGAGAACTGCTGGCGCAGGATGTCCGGGTCGGCGCGGGTGACGTTGTACCAGAGAAAATCGTAGTCGCCGGCCTGCTGCAGGCGGGTGACCTCGGCGTTGGTGTGCAGCTCGATCTTCAGGTCGAAGCCGATCTTGCGCAGCTGCTGCTGGATCAGCTCCAGCACGCTCTGGTTCTGGTTGAACACCGGGGAGAACAGCACCGACGCGCCGAGCCGCTGCCCGTTCTTGGTCCGGATCCCGTCCGGGCCGGGGACCCAGCCGTCTGACTGCAGCAGCGCCTGCGCGCCCGCCGGGTCGTAGGCGAGTTCTTTGGACAGATCCGTGTACAGCGGCGTCGCGGAGCCGAGGATGCTCGTGGCGGGCTTGTAGTTCGGGGTGAGCACGGTGCTGGTGACTTCGGGCCGGTTCACGCCCTTCGACACCGCCTGGCGCACCTTCTGGTCGGCGAGGGCGCCGCGGGTGACGTTCGCGTGCAGGTTGAACACGATGCCCGGGTTCGGCCGGACCGGTTCGGCGAACCCGTTGCCGGAGAACTGCGGTTCGTCCACCGGCTGGACGTCGGTGATCGCGTCGAGCTGGCCGGACGTCAGGCTGCCCGACCGCACGCCCGGCTCCGGCGCCACGCGGAAGTCGATCTTGTCGACGTACGCCTCGCCCTGGTGCCGCCACAACGGCGATCCCCAGCGGTAGCCGGTGCGCTTGCTGAGCACGATGTTCTGGTTCGGCTTCAAGCTAGTGAACACGAACGGACCGGAGCCGATCAGTCCGGTGCCCTGGCAGCGCTGCTCGGCGGTGTGCCGGAACGCCGCCGGAGCGAGCACGCCGAGCGACATCGTGGAGCTCGCCTGCAGGAACTGCGCGCTGGGCTGGGTGAAATCGAGCCGGACCGTCGCCGGGTCGAGCACCGTCGCGCCGCGGTAGGCGGCGAGGTAGCTGGACCCGAGCAGAGCCTTCGCGCCGAGCGCCTTGATGCCGTCGAAGCTGGTCTTCACCGCGGCGGCGTCCACGGGGGAGCCATCGGAGAAGGTCGCGCCGGGACGGAGGTGGAAGGTGAAGCTCGTGGAATCGGGGCTGACCGTCCAGCGGTCGGCGAGCCAGGGCGTGATCGCGCCGGTTTTCGGGTCCTGGTCGGTGAGCGAATCGACCAGCTGACGGCCGACGTTCACCGAGGCGTTGGTGCTGGCCTGCTGCGGGTCGATGCAGTCCGGATTGGACGAGATGCCCAGCCGGAGCGTGCCGCCCGGGCGCGGGGGACCGGCGTCCTGCGAGCCGGCCCCGCCCGCCGTGCCGCACGCGGCGAGCAGCAGCGGAAGGGCCAGCACGAAGGCGGAACGGGACCGCGCGCGGGCGGCACGGCCGGGTCGGGGCGGGGTGTGGCGGGGCACGGAATTCCTCCAGCGGGGACGGAACGGATGCGTCCAGCTCACCCGTTCGCGGCGGTTCGCTGAAGCCCGTCCCAGCAGATGAGCCGGTGTCCCGCGATCCGGCCGGGCGCGCCGGTTCCGGTTGACGGACAAGGAAAGGCGTGGCCCGCGCCCGCGTGATAACCGGAGCGGTTTTGTTCGGCGAGAAGGTCCGGGGAACGGGAGCATCCGGCGGTGTGCTGCGGAAAACCGGTTGCGGCGCGGGGGAGACTGGCGGACATGGCGGGGCGGGGTGGGAGCGGGTCGGCTTGGGTCCGGCTGCAAGCGGTGGCGGTGTCGGGTTCGACCTGTGAAGGGCTTTTGCTCGCGGCACTGCCCTTGCTGGCCGTCTCGATCACCACCGACCCGCGTGCGGTGTCGCTGGTGAACGTCGCCGGACAGGCGCCGTGGCTGCTGCTTTCGCTGTTCGCCGGGGTGGTGATCGACCGGGTCCGGCGGACGACCGTGCTCGCTTCCGCGTACGCGGTGCAGATCGTCGCCGCGCTCACCTTGGCGCTGCTCGGTTCCACCGGTTCGCTGAGCCTGCCCGCGCTGCTGGTGGTGGCGTTCGTGCTCACGACGGCGCAGGTGTTCGGCGACGGGGCGGCGGGCTCGGTGGTCCCCGAGGTCGTCACGCCGGATCAGCTCAACATGGCCAACTCCCGGCTGCAGGTGATCGACCGCGGCATGGTCCAGTTCGTGGTGCCGCCGGCGACCGGGTTGCTGATCGGGATCAGCGCGGGGCTGCCCGCGTGGCTGGCGGCCGTCGCCGCCCTGGTCGCGTTGCTGCTCGCGCGCGGGATCCCGTCGGCGAAACCGGTGCGGACGCCCGCGCATCCGCTGAAGGACCTCACGGCCGGGCTGCGCTATCTAGTCGGCACGCCGTTGCTGCGCTCGATCACTATCACGGTCGCGCTGGGGTCGTTCGCGGCGGCCGCGGGCAACTCGATGCTCGTCCTGTACGCCACGCAGGAACTGCATCTCGCGCCGTTCGGCTACGGCGTGCTGCTGGCCTGCCTGGCGGTCGGATGGGTGGCGTCGTCGTTCTTCGTGGACCGGTTCGTGCGCCGGTTCGGCTACTCGACGGCGATGCGGATCGCGCAGGTGTGCGCGGTGCTGAGCCAGCTGCTGATCGCGATCGTGCCGCCGTGGCCGGTGCTGGTCGGCGCGGTGCTGATCTTCCTGACCTCGACGACGTTGATCTGGAACGTGTGCTCGCAGTCCAGCAGGCAGCGGTTCACGCCGTCGGAGCTGCTCGGGCGCGTGCTGACCAGCCACCGGGCGCTCGCCTGGGGCCTGACGCCGCTGGGCGCGCTCGCGGGCGGGTTCGTGGCCGTGCACTGGAGCTTGCGCGGGGTGTGGGTGATGGCGGCGGCGGTCCAGCTGCTCGGCACGACGCTGGTGTGGCGGCAGTTGACCCCGGCGGCGTTCCGGGACGCAGAGGCCGCGATGGCGCGCTGAGTCAGGCGCGCTTCGGCAGCTTCCAGCCGGGACGCGGGAAGTGGCAGGTGTAGCCGTTGGGGTAGTGCTGCAGGTAGTCCTGGTGCTCCGGTTCGGCTTCCCAGAAGTCCCCGGCGGGGGTCACCTCGGTGACGACCTTGCCGGGCCAGAGTCCGGAGGCGTCGACGTCGGCGATGGTGTCTTCGGCGATCTGCTTCTGCTCGTCGGTGGTGTAGAAGATGGCGGATCGGTAGCTGGTGCCGATGTCGTTGCCCTGGCGGTTCTTGGTGCTGGGGTCGTGGACCTGGAAGAAGAACTCCAGCAGCGCGCGGAAGTCGGTCTGTTCCGGGTCGTAGGTGACCTCGATGGTTTCGGCGTGCGTGCCGTGGTTGCGGTAGGTCGCGTTCGGCACGTCGCCGCCGCTGTAGCCGACGCGGGTCGCGGTCACGCCGGGCTGGTGGCGGAACAGCTCCTCCATGCCCCAGAAACACCCGCCGGCCAGAATCGCCTTCTCCGTGGCCATTTCGCCTCCTCCGTGCTCGGACCGCTTCCGCCGCCATGCTAGTCGCCCGGCAGCAGCCCGAGGACGAGGGCGAGCGGCGGCCACGCGTCGCGCCCGTGGCGGGTGCAGGCGAAGGCCCGCAACCGGACGTCCGGCCCGGTCAGCGCCACGACGGCGACGTCGGGCCGGGTCGGCCAGGACTCGGGCAGCAGGCCGACCCCGCCGCCCGCGGCGATCAGGTCCTGGACCAGGTCGAGGTTGTCCGCGCGGTGGGTGAAGCGCGGCGCGAACCCGGCCATCGACGCCAGCGTCCCGACGACTGTCTCGTCCGCGCCGTTGCGGGAGTTGCCGATCCAGTCGCGGTCGCGGAACGCGGTGAAGACCTCCAGGGTTCCGTTGCCCCGCAACCGTTTCGCGTCCGCGCGCGGCACCGCGAGACCCCACGGCGCCGTCCACAGCGGACGGACGGCGAGCGAGGGATCGGCGGGCGCGGGCGCGAGGTTGTAGTCGTAGGTGAGGGCGAGGTCGACGTCGTCGGTCCGGAGCTGGGCGAGCGCTTCGGCGGGTTCGTGCTCGCTGATCACGACACGGACTCGCGGATGCCGCTGCGCGAGGAGATCCGCGACCGGGAGCACCGCGTGCCGCACGCCGGTCCCGAATCCCGCGACTCGCACGGTCCCGGCGGGTTCGGCTTCCGGATCGAGGTCGACCCGGGCGGCCTCGACCGCGCCCAGGATGGTCACGGCGTGCTCGGCGAGCCGTCGCCCGGCCGGAGTGAGCCGCACGCGGCGGCCGTCCGGTTCGAGCAGCGCGACGCCGGTTTCCTTGGCCAGCACCGAGATCTGCTGGGAGACGGTCGACGTTGTGGTTTCGAGCACGTCCGCGACCGCGCGCATCGAGCCGAGCCGCGACAACTCGAGAAGGAACTGCAGCCTGCGGGTGTCCATCGCCCGATTGTCCAGGATATCCGGACGGTACGTCCAGGATTGGCACGTGGACACGAACGGTCCGGATGGGTTCTCCTGGACAGCGTGCTTCCCTCCACTCCCCGGACCGGTGTCGTCCTCGCCGTCGGCGCCATGCTGTCCGTCCAGCTCGGACTGGCGGTTTCGGTCAGCCTCGCGAACCAGATCGGGCCGACCGGCGTCGCGTGGCTGCGGCTCGCGTGGGCCGGCGTGCTGCTTCTGGTGCTCGTGCGGCCGCGGCCGTCGGCGTTCCGCCGTCCTGCGTTGCTGACGTGCGTGGTGCTCGGGTTCGCGACCGCCGGGATGACGATCTTGTTCATGGTCGCCGCGACGCGGTTGCCGCTGGGCACGGCGAGCGCGCTGGAATTCCTCGGCCCGCTCACCGTCGCGATCGTGCGCGGCCGCGGCGGAACCCGGGTGTGGCCGGTGCTGGCGGCGGCCGGAGTGGTGCTGCTGACCCAGCCGTGGCAGGGCGGCACCGACCTGATCGGCGTGGGCTGCGCGCTCGCGGCGGCGGTGTGCTGGGGCGCGTACATCGTGCTGACGCAACGGGTCGGCGACGAGGTGTCAGGCCTGCGCGGGCTGGCGGTGTCGATGCCGGTGGCCGGTCTGGTCGCCACTTTCGTGCACGCCCCGGCGGTGGTCGGCGACCTGACGTGGCCGCTGGTGCTCGCCGGGCTCGGGCTCGCGGTGCTCGTGCCGGTGGTGCCGTTCAGCCTGGAAATGCTGGCGCTGCGCCGGTTGACGACCTCGGCGTTCGGGACGCTGATGAGCCTGGAGCCGGCGATCGCGCTCGTGCTCGGCTTGATCGTGCTGCACCAGGTGCCGAACGTCGCCGCCGCGGCCGGGATCGCGTTCGTGGTGGCCGCGGGCATCGGCGCGGAACGGACCGGGGCGCGGGAACCGGTGAAGACCGCGGTCTAGGGCGGGTCCGAGAACCTCCGGGCCAACGGTTAAGCCCCGCGCTGTCCGGCGGAGAATCGCGTGGTCCCCGAGGGGTTTTCGGGCCTATTCTTGGCCGATGCGACTGGGCGGGGGGCGGGGCTGTGCGGGGGACGTCGCGGTGGTGGCTCGTTGCTGCGGTGCTGGGCGTGCTGGTGTTCGCGGTCTTCACCGCCGGGACAGCCTGGTCGCTGCTGTACCCCCGCTACGTGCTGGAAGACGGTGAGCTGGCGGCCGACTTCGCCGTTCTCGCCGGGTCGTTGTCCTTGGCGGTGTTCGGCGTCTTCCGCGCCAGTCGGCCGGACGGCCGGGTCTCGGCGCGGGCGGACAGGCGGTGGCTGCCGCCGCGCGGAAAGCACGACGGGCAGGCGGCGCTCGACCTGGACGCCGAGATCCGGCGGCTGCGGGGCACCGGCGTCAGGGCGTGGGGGTTCGCGGGGTGCTGGTTCGTCGTTCTCGTCGGATGCGTCGTGGGAATGGTCCGCATGGAGGCGTCGGCGGAGACCCTGCTGGCCACGGGAGCCCGGACCGCGGGGGAGGTGCTGAGCGTCGACGACCCCGTGAGCGGGCGAGGGGCTTCGTCGATGCGGGTCCGCTACGCGGCAGGCGGCACGAGCTGGACTGCCGAGATCGTGCGGAACTCCGGCCGGAGCTACTCGCCGGGCGAAAGCGTGACGGTGGTCTACGACCCGGCGGACCCCGACGACGTGCGGACCACCGAGGAGCAAAACGACAACCAGGCTCTCGTCGGGTTTTCTGTGGTGCCGGGGATTCTGGCTGTGGTCTGCTTGCCTTTCGCGCTGGTGGCGGCCGTGGCGTGGCGCCGCCGGCACCGGGAGGTGCGCCGCACCGGTTGGCGCGCGGCAGAGGTGACGGTCGTGCCCGACCCCGCGCGCAGGTCCCGGCGCGGACCGGTCGTCCTGGTGCGGTACCGCGACGGCTCCGGAATCCGCTTGCGCCAAGCCATGTCGACTCACGGGTGTGGCCTCGTGCGGGAGGCGCCGGCCTGGGTGGGCGGAACGGGACGGGACATGGTCGTGCTGTTCCCGCACGGCCGGTGGAGGCAACGCCCGAACGCCATGCCCGCCGTCGCCGAGTCCGAGCGAGTCCGGCGCTGGTCCGACCTGGTGCGGTGATCCGACCTCGCCTCCCGGTGCGCGGCGGAAGACGTTCTACGCTGGCGGCATGCAGGTGGAAATCTGGAGCGATGTCGTGTGCCCGTGGTGCTACCTCGGGAAGGCGCGGTTCGAGAAGGCGCTGGCCGGATTCGAGCACCGGGACGAGGTGACCGTGACGTACCGGTCGTTCGAACTGGACCCCGGGAAGGCCGGGACCGAGCCGTTGCTGGACATGCTCACCGCGAAGTACGGGCCGCAGGCCGCCGAGATGGAGCAGCGGGTCGCCGGGCTCGCGGCGGCGGAAGGGCTCGGCTACCGGACGGACCGGGAGATCGGCAACACCTTCGACGCGCACCGCCTGCTGCACCTGGCCCGCGAAAAGGGGCTGGAGAACGAGATGGTGTCGGCGTTGTTCCGCGCGAATTTCGCCGAGGCTCGGCCGGTGTTCACTTCGGACGTGCTGGCCGATGTCGCCGAGGAAGCCGGATTGCCGCGCAGCGAGGCCGAAGCGGTGCTGGCGGACCCGTCCCGCTACGCGGAGGCGGTGCGGGCCGAGGAACGCGAAGCCACGGAACTGGGCGCGGGAGGAGTGCCGTTTTTCGTGCTGGGACGACGGTTCGGGGTGTCCGGCGGGCAGTCGGTGGAGGTTTTCGCGCAGGCGTTGGAGAAGGCCTGGGCGGCGTCTGCGGGGAGCTGAGCCCGGCTGCCGGGAAGCAGCCGGGCGTCGGTGCCGGTGTGGTTATTCGGACCAGGTGCTGAGGCGTTCGAGCACCTGCGGGTCCGCGATGACCGGGTTCGTCGGCCAGCGTGCGCCGGTCGTCGCGGCGGGGGAGGCGTGGGCAGTCGGTGGAGGTTTTCGCGCAGGCGTTGGAGAAGGCCTGGGCGGCGTCTGCGGGGAGCTGAGCCCGGCTGCCGGGAAGCAGCCGGGCGTCGGTTCCGGTGTGGTTATTCGGACCAGGTGCTGAGGCGGTTGAGGAGGCGTTCGAGCACCTGCGGGTCCGCGGTGACGGGCTCGCCGGACACGGGTTCGTCGACCAGCGTGCGGCGGTCGCCCCGGCGCGGGAGGCGGACCTGTCCGGCGGAAATCCCGCCGGGCAGCGCCAGTTCGCACCACGTGGTGCGGCCGCCGCGTTCGCCGGGGCGTACGCCGATCCGTTCGTCGCGCGGCGGGGTCGGGGCGACGAGGTCGTCGTCGACTTCGATGACGAGCCGGTCCCCGCGCAGCTGCAGCCGGACGGTCACGAAAGCGGGCGCGGACGGGCTGCTCTGGTCGACGACGTCGCCCACGAGCCGGACCGCGGCGTTCGTGACCTGGTCCAGCATCGGCATCAGGGACCAGTCGGTCAGGATCAGGCGGACGAACAGCTCGGTGCACGGGACCGCGCTCGGCTGCGCCACCAGCCGGAGGTCGTCCACCTGGGTAGTGCGCGTGCTCAAGCGTCACCTTCCTCCTCGGCGAGCGGTCCGATCGGCCGGGACCGTGCGGGCATCATGCCACCGTCGCCGCACCGCGCTGCGGCGGGAGGGCGGTGTCCGGGAGAACCGCAGGTCACGCGCCTCCGCCGCGGAACTCCTATGCTGGCCCGATGTCGGCAGAGTCGGCCCGGTGGGCGATCCAGGACTTGATCATGACCTACGCCGCGCGCATCGACGCGGGCGATCTGGCCGGAGTGGGCGAACTGTTCCGCGACGGCACCCTGCACAGCGGCGGCGGCCGGACCGGGCGGGAGGCCGTGGAGAACTGGTTCCGCGACATCCTGGTCATCCATCCCGACGGCACGCCGAGGACCCGCCACGTGACGACGAACGTCCGGATCACGGCGGGGGAGGACACGGCTTCCGCACACAGCTACTTCACCGTTTTCCAAGCCGCGGAAGACTTTCCGCTGCAACCGATCGCGGCCGGGCATTACGACGACCGGTTCGTCCGGCGCGGGGACGAGTGGCTGTTCGCGGAGCGGACGCCGGTGCTGCAGATGACCGGGGACCTGACGCGGCATCTGCGGATGGACGTCGTGCGGGCGGCCAGTTCCGCCGGGTGACGGGTGGTCCAGACCTCGCTCGCCGCGGCTTCGCTCCCGGCCCCGTAAAAGTCCGTGAAGGACTCCTTGAGGGAATCTGATTCCCTCAAGGAGTCCTTCACGGACGCCCGCATCGTGGATCGAGCCTGGCGGCGAGGGGGCGTCGCAGGGCCGCACGCGAAGGGTCAGTCCTGTTTGCTCAGCTTCCGCCGCAGGCCGCGCCCGGCGGCGAGGGCCGGGAACGCCAGCAGCGCCCCGGCCCCGAGCGGGATTCCCTGCTGCCACGCAGGGGCCCCGAGCGCGGCGGGCGCGGCTTGCGGGTCGTGGTCGCTGACGCCGCCCCAGCGCGACGGCGGCAGGACGATCACCCGCGCCTTGCCGATGACGTCGTCCACCGGGACGGTGCCGTTGACCCCACCGCCGCCTTGGCAGCGGGAGTCGCACGAGTTCTCGCGGTTGTCGCCCATCACCCAGAGGCTGCCCTTCGGGACAGTGACCGGGGCGAACGTCTGCCGCGCTGTCGGCGGCTGGTCGAGCCAGTGCACGTACGGCTCGTCGAGCGGTTTGCCGTCGACCAGGACGCGGCCCTGCGGGTCGCAGCACTGGACGGTCTGGCCGCCGACGGCGATCACGCGTTTCACGAAGTCGCGCTCGTCCGGCGGCGCGAAGCCGACGAGGGAACCGAGGCCGCGCAACGTCTTCGTGAAGAAGTTGCCCGACTCCTGCGGCGCGATCTCGTTCGCGGTCCACGGCTGCGGGCCGCGGAAGACGATGACGTCGCCGGGGGCGGGGTCGGTGAAGTCGTAGGTGACGCGGTCGACGACGACCCGGTCGCCGAAGCAGCCGTCGCAGCCGTGCAGCGTCGTCTCCATCGACGCCGACGGGATCAGGAACACCTTCGCGACGAACTGCTGGATCAGGATCGTCAGCACCAGCGCGATCCCGATCAGGATCGGCAGCTCCTGCCAGAACGGGCGCTTGCGCCGCCCCTTCCTGGGCGGCTCGTCGGTGCCGGGACGGTCGGATCCGGACTCGCCGGGGGCGGGGACTGGGGGGATCGGGTCGGCCACGCCGTCAGGCTACCCAGATCCGCGCGCCCGGCGGCGGACCGCGCGCGGCCACGATCGGGGGGTCGTGCCGGTGAGCGGGACGGCAACCGGAGAATTCGCCCGCGGGGAAGGAAAACGGGCCGGAACCGGGGACGGATTCCGGAATCCAGCGCCAGCCGGAGCGCCGTGGCACGGTTTGCGTCACCGCGGGACCGGAGCGGCGCGCCGATCGAGTGCGGTCAGCTGCTCGACGAATTCCGCGACCCGATGGCGCCACGTGTACCGGCTCATCAGCCAGCCGCCGATCAGCACCGCCGCTCTGTGCTCGCCTGGGGAAGGAACATGGCGGCCGGTCCTGCCTGGACGCGAGTATGCGCCTTGCGATGCAACGGTAATCGGACGCGACTACTTCTCGAACGACCCGTGCCTGCCCGCGCCCGCGGCGAACCGGGTAGCACCCGCGAGCGTGTCCGATTCCAAGGACCGAATCCCGTGCCGGAATTCGTTCTCCAGTGCGGATTCCTCGCTCAAGGACTCGCTTTCCAGCAATGCCGCCCGGTCCTCGCGCAAGCAGGTCTGCGGAAACGCGGCGATGTCCCGCGCGAGGGCGATCGCGGCGGGCAGGGACTGCCCGGCAGGCACGACGCGGTTCGCCAAACCGATCCGGTGCGCTTCCGCCGCGTCGACCGGGCGGCCGGTGAGCACCAGGTCGAGCGCGTGGCTCCGGCCGATCAGCCGCGGCAGCCGCACCGTGCCGCCGTCGATCAGCGGGACTCCCCAGCGGCGGCAGAACACGCCGAACACCGCCGTTTCTTCGACGATCCGGAGGTCGGCCCAGATCGCCAGCTCCAGCCCGCCCGCGACGGCATGGCCGGACACCGCCGCGAGCACCGGCTTGCGCAGCCGCAGGCGCGTCGGTCCCATCGGGCCGTCGCCGTCCGGCTCGGTGCGGTTGCCGTGCCCTTCGCTGACCGCCTTGAGGTCCGCGCCCGCGCAGAAAGTCCCGCCGACGCCGTACAGCACCGCGACCGAGGCGTCCGAGGCGTCGAATTCCCGGAAGGCGTCGGCCAGCGCCTCGGCGGTGGCGCGGTCGACGGCGTTGCGCCGCTCCGGCCGGTTGATGCCGATGGTGGTGACCGGACCGTCGTGCTCGACCAGCACAGTGCTCACGCGGGGCCTCCTGGGGGAAGAAGCGGCTGTCCGGGCAGCATGCCACGCCCCGTAGGCTCCGGCACTGGTGTCGGCACGGGAAGGGGAGTGCGAAATGGACGGCCTGGCCGTGTTCGGGTTCGAGCTGGGGGTGCTCAAGCGGGTCCGCCGCGCGGGCTGGTGGCAGGCGGGCGTTCGCGACCCCGAGTCGGTGGCCGAGCACAGCCTCCGCGCGGCGCAGCTGGCCGCGCTGCTCGCCGCCGAGGAAGGCGCGAACCCCGAGCGCGCGGCGTTTCTCGCGCTGTGGCACGACACCCAGGAGACCCGCACCGGCGACCTGCCGCACACCGCCGCGCCGTACCTGACGAAGCCGGAACCGAGGGCGATCACGGCTGACCAGACCGCGAGCCTCCCGCGTGCGTCGGCGGAAACCGTGCAGTCGGCGGTAGACGAGTACGAAACGCGCGAGTCGCCCGAAGCGCGATGCGCGAAGGACGCCGACAAACTCGAGATGCTTTTCCAGGCCCTCGAATACCGCGCGACCGGAGTCTCCACAGTGGACGAATGGCTCGCGTCGGCGCAGGCAGGGCTCTTCACCGAAACCGCCCGGCGCGTCGCCGAAGCAGCCTTGGCGACGTCGCCGCTGTCGTGGCGCTCCCGTTAGACCTCACCCACATGGGCGCACTTTTGGTTTAAGACTGACCTCTCTGGGAAAGATCCAAAGTACGACCATCTCGGGGAGGCACAGGATGAACCGGAAACTCACGGCAACACTGGCCAGTATCGCGGCGATGGCGGCAACGATCGGATTCTCCGCGACCGCGGAGGCGGCGGGCCCGCCGTGCGGCCCCCAGGCGAAGGCGTGCCTGAAGCTCTCGGCGAACACGGCGTGGCTGATGGACAACGGCAAGGTCACCCGCGGCGGCGTGCCGGTCACCGTCGGCAAGCCCAAGTACCCGACCCCGGTCGGCACGTTCCGCGTGCAGTACAAGGACATCGACCACTACAGCAAGCAGTTCCACGGTCCGATGCCGTACTCGGTCTTCTTCACCAACACCGGGGTCGCGTTCCACCAGGGCAGCCTGAAGGTCCAGTCGCACGGCTGCGTCCACCTCTCGCACGCCGACGCGGTGGCGTTCTTCAATGCGCTGCAGCCGGGCGACGTGGTGCAGGTCGTGCGGTAGTCACCCGACGGGCATCGGCCGCCGCAGCGCTTGCCGGCGCAGGCGGCCGAACCCCCTCGGATTGTTGAGGCCGAACACCGCCACGGTCTGCCCGTCGCGGTGATAGGTAGCCAGGAAGGACTCGTCGTCCGGACTGCCGTCGGCGAAGCGCACCTCGTCCTCCGGCGCGGGATGTCCGGCGAGCTGGATGGTCCCGGCGTACTGATCGGACCAGACGTAGCCGCTCGGCTCGTACTCCCGGACCACTTGCCCGGCCAGCAGATTGGCGACCGCGACCGAAGCCTGTTCGGTCGCGTTTGTCCAGTGCTCGTGCCGCGTACCCGCCGGCCCGTACGACGCGACGTCGCCCGCCGCGACCACGTTCGGCAGCGAAGTGACCAGACCGGCATTGGTGCGGACGCCGTTGCTCACCGCCAGCCCGGAGCCGTCGAGCCACTCGACCGCCGGCACCATCCCGATCCCGGCGACGACCACGTCAGCGGGCAGATTCTCGCCGGTTTCCAGCTGTACCCCGGTGACCCGGCCGGAGAGCGTGGAAAGTCCGGCCACCGAGGTGCCACAGCGCAGAGTGACGCCGTTCCGGTCGTGCAGGCGCGCGCAGATCGAGCCGAGTTCCGGACCCAGCACGCGGGTCATCGGCGTCGGCAGCGCCTCCAGCACGGTGACCTCCAAGCCCAGGCTGTTGGCCGTCGACGCCACTTCGGCCCCGATGAACCCGCCGCCCACGATCACCACGCGCGCACCGGGAACCAGCTCGTCGCGCAGGGCGAGCGCGTCGTCCAAGGTGCGCAGAACATGAACTCCGGCAACGGATTCCGTCCCCGGCAAGGCGCGCGCACGGCCACCGGTCGCCAGGACCACGCCGTCCGCTTCCAGCTCCCCGTCCGACAGCACGAGGCGGCCGGTCGCCGGGTCGAGCCGTTCCGCGCGGGTGCCGAGCCGGACGTCCAGCGAAGCCAGATCGTCGGCGTCGAGCAGGTCCAGCGACTCGCGCGACGCGGACCCGGCCAGGAACGCCTTGGACAGCGGCGGCCGGTCGTAGGGGAGATGCGGCTCTTCGCCGACGAGCACCACCCGTCCGTCGAACCCCTGGGCGCGCAGCTCCTGCGCGGCGCGGGCGCCGGCGAGCGAGGCGCCGACGATCGCGACCGTTTTCACGCGGCGTCCTCGGCGGCGTCGGCGAGCACGTAGATCACGCCCTCGTCGACGTGCACCTGGTACGTGCGCACCGGCTGCTTGGCGGGCAGGCAGGACGGCATCCCGGTGCGCAGGTCGAAGAGCGCCGCGTGCAGCGGGCACTCCACGAAGCAGCCTTCGAGCCAGCCGTCGGCCAGTGACGCGTCCTGGTGGGTGCAGGTGTCCCCGATCGCGTACAGCTCGCCGTCGGCGTTGAAGACGGCGATGGGCTCGGGCCCCGCGATCCGGACGGACTCGCCCGGGGGCAGCTCGTCCACAGTGCACGCGCGCAGCATTGATTCCTCCGAAGCCAGTGATTGTTGCGTATTGAGGAACACCCGACGTGATACGCAACAGAGTCTGGGCGTGCCGGAGGGGCGCCGTCAAGAGGTTCCGGGGTGGAGTTTTTCGGAGCGCAGTTCCGGATGAAAGCCCTGGTCGAGGGCGGTTCCCGCGAACGGGTGCGGCACCGCCGCGGGTGCTTGACAGCGCCCCCGCTGAGCCTCATCTTGTTCCGGAGAGGGCAACAAGACGCGTAATACGCAACTTCGATCGTGTGTGAGAGGAGCCCTGCCGGTGACCGCTGTCGACCTCCCGCAGAGCCTGCTGCCGACCCTTCCCGGGCCGCACTACACCGACCCGGCGATCTTCGCCCGGGAGCAGGAGCGGATCTTCGAAGCGGGGTGGTTCTGCGCGGTGCGCAGTGCCGACCTGCCGTCGCCCGGCTCGTTCGAGACCGTGCAGGTCGGTCGCGAAAGCGTGCTGATCGCGCGCGGCCGCGACGGGGCGTTGCGCGCGTTCCTGAACGTGTGCCGCCACCGCGGCGCGCGACTGTGCACCGACGAGAAGGGTTCGGTGAAGCGCGCTTTCCAGTGCATGTACCACGCCTGGACCTACGGTCTCGACGGAAAGCTTGTCGCCGCCCCGAATCTGACCGGGATGCCGGACGTCGACCGCGTCGAATACGGCCTGACCGCGGTGCATCTGCGCGAATGGCTCGGCTACGCCTGGGTTTGCCTCGCCGAAGACGCACCGTCCTTTGCGGACACTGTGCAGGCGGACGTGAGCGCACGGCTCGGCGGCCCGGGCGAGATCGAGGCGTACGGGATCGAGAATCTGGCGCTGGGCCGGCGCATCGAGTACGACGTGCGCGCGAACTGGAAGCAGATCATCGAGAATTTCATGGAGTGCTACCACTGCGCGACGATCCATCCGGAACTCACCGAGGTGCTCCCGGAGTTCGCCGACGGGTACGCCGCGCAGTATTTCGTCGGCCACGGCGCGGAATTCGGCTCGGACGTCACCGGGTTCACTGTGGACGGCGGCGACGGCTTGCAGCGCCTGCCGGGCGTCGGCGAGCACCAGGACCGCCGGTACTACGCGATCACGATCCGGCCGCAGGTGTTCGTGAACCTGGTGCCGGACCACGTGATCGTGCACCGGATGTTCCCGCTCGCCCCGGACCGCACGCTCGTCCGCTGCGACTGGCTGTACCTGCCGGAGGTCGTGGAATCGGGCGCGGACCTCGACCGTTCGGTGGAGCTGTTCCACCGCGTGAACCAGCAGGATTTCGAGGCGTGCGAACGGTGCCAGCAGGCGATGGGCTCGCGCGCCTACGCCCGCGGCGGCGTGCTGGTGCCGAGCGAACACCACATCGGAGAGTTCCATGCCTGGGTGCGCGCCCAGGTCGGGGACTAGGGCGCTAGATCAGCGCCCGGATCGCCTTCTCGAACCCGGTCACGTGCTCGAGCGTCAGCGCCGAAGCCTTCTTCGCGTTCCCCTCGGCGATCGCCGTCAGCAGCGGCGAGTGCTCGTCCACGTGCCCGGCCATGCCGCGCAGCCGGGGGAGGAACACACACCAGATCCGGGTCGCGAGGTTGTCGTAATGAACGAGCGTGTCTTCGAAGAACGGATTGTGCACGCAGCGGTAGATCGCGCGGTGGAGTTCGAGATCGGTGCGCAGGAGTTCGGCGTTTTCCCTCGGTGTGGCCGAATCCAGCTGGTCGCGCAGCCGGACCAGATCGGCGCGGTCCTCGTCGGTCGCGCGCGTGGCGGCGGACGCCGCGGCGGTCGGTTCGAGGGTGCGCCGGACCTCGGAGATGTGGGCGAGGTCGGAGATGTTGACGTCCGTGGCGAACGTGCCGCGACGCGGGTACGCGACCACGAGCCGTTCGGTTTCGAGGCGCTTCAGCGCTTCGCGGATCGGTGTGCGGCCCATGTCGAGGACGCTGCCCGCCCACTCCTCGTTGATCGGGTCGCCCGGCTTGATGTCGAGCATGACGAGGCGGTCGCGCAGGAACTCGTAGGCGCGTTCGGCCAGCGACGGTGCGGCGGCCGGGATGACGTGGTTGACCGGGGTGCTCACCCGGCTTACTCTACAGCGAAGATTGATATATCAGTAGTCGACCAGTCGTCCGATACGGGAGGCCAGCCGGAATGACCACGACGGACCAGCCCCGGCCGCCGGGCGCGGACCTCCCGGACCATCCGGATTTCCTCTGGCGGGACCCGGAGCCGCGGCGCGCGTACGACGTCGTCGTGGTGGGCGGCGGCGGGCACGGCCTCGCCACCGCCTACTACCTCGCCAAGGTGCACGGCATCACGAACGTCGCCGTGCTGGAGAAGGGCTGGCTCGCCGGCGGGAACATGGCCCGCAACACGACGATCATCCGCTCCAACTACCTGTGGGACGAAAGCTCCGGCATCTACGAGCATTCGCTCAAGCTGTGGGAGGGCCTCGAGGAAGACCTCGGCTACCCGATCCTGTTCAGCCAGCGCGGCGTGCTGAACCTCGCGCACAGCCTGCAGGACGTCCGCGACAGCGTGCGCCGGGTGAACGCCAACCGGCTCAACGGGATCGACGCGGAATGGGTCGACGCGGACGGGGTCAAGGAGCTCTGCCCGATCGTCAACACCTCGCCGGACGTCCGGTACCCGGTGCTCGGCGCGACCTACCAGCCGCGCGCCGGGATCGCCAAACACGATTACGTGGCTTGGGGTTTCGCCCGCGCGGCGGCCGCGATGGGCGTCGACCTGATCCAGAACTGCGAGGTCACCGGCATCGACACGCGGGACGGCAAGGTCGTCGCGGTCGAGACGAGCCGGGGCCGGATCGCCGCCGGGAAGGTCGCGCTGTGCGCGGCCGGGCACAGTTCGGTGCTGGCGCGGATGGCCGGGATCGACCTGCCGCTGGTGTCGCATCCGCTGCAGGCGCTCGTGTCGGAACTGCTCGAACCGGTGCACCCGACGGTGGTGATGTCGAATGCCGTGCACGTCTACGTTTCCCAGGCGCACAAGGGCGAACTCGTGATGGGCGCGGGCATCGACTCCTACGCCGGCTACGGCCAGCGCGGCGCGTTCCACATCATCGAGGACCAGATGGCCGCCGCGCTGGAGCTGTTCCCGGTGTTCGCGCGGGCGCACCTGCTGCGGACCTGGGCGGGCATCGTCGACGTGACCCCGGACGCGTCGCCGATCGTCGGGCTGACCCCGGTGGAGAACCTGTACCTCAACTGCGGCTGGGGGACCGGCGGGTTCAAGGCCACGCCGGGCGTCGGCGACTGCTTCGCGCACACCGTCGCGAAGGGCAAACCGCATCCGTACGCCGAACCGTTCGCCCTCGACCGGTTCACCACCGGCGCGCTCGTCGACGAGCACGGCGCCGCCGCCGTCGCGCATTAGGAGCCACTGTGCAGCTGATTCCCTGCCCCTGGTGCGGTCCCCGCGAGGAGACCGAATTCCACTACGGCGGCCAAGCCCACGTCGCGTACCCGCAGGAACCGGCGGCGCTGTCGGACGAGGAGTGGGCGAAGTACGTCTTCTTCCGCGCCAACCCGAGCGGCCCGCTCGCCGAGCGCTGGACGCACAGCGCCGGCTGCCGCCGCTGGTTCAACGCCGTCCGCGACACCCGCACCCACGAACTCGCGGCGGTCTACCGCCTCGACGAACCCCGGCCGGTGATCCCATGACCTTCCGCCTCCCCAGCGGCGGCCACGTCGACCGCGACACCCTGCTCCAGTTCACCTTCGACGGCCGCGTCCTCAATGGACACCCCGGCGACACGCTCGCGTCCGCGCTGCTCGCCAACGGCGTGCACCAGGTCGCGCGGAGCGTCAAGCTCGGCCGCCCGCGCGGCATCATGGCGGCCGGGGTCGAAGAGCCGAACGCGGTGGTGCAGCTGGAAAAGCCGTTCCCCGAACCGATGCAGACCGCGACCACCGTCGAGCTGTACGACGGCCTGGTCGCGCGCAGCCTCTCCGGCCAGGGCCGGTTGGCGACCGAACCGGACCCCGCACGGTACGACGCGAAGCACCTGCACTGCGACGTGCTCGTGGTCGGCGCCGGTCCGGCCGGGCTCGTCGCGGCCCGCACGGCGGCACGGACTGGAGCGCGGGTCGTGCTGGTGGACGACCAGCCCGAACCCGGCGGTTCGCTGCTCGGCTCGAACGAATACCTCGACCTCAAGCCTGCGATCGAGTGGGCCCGCGCGATCGCCGACGAGCTCCGCGCGACCCCGGACGTCGAAGTACTCGACCGGACCACCGCCTTCGGTGCGTACGACGACGGTTTCGTCCTGGCCGTGCAGCATCGGACGTCCGGTGCGGCCCGGCAGCGCGTCTGGCGGATCCGTGCGCAGCAGACCGTCCTGGCGACCGGCGCGCACGAACGCCCGATCGTGTTCCCGGACAACGACCGCCCCGGCATCCTCCTCGCCAACTCCGCACGGACGTACCTCCACCGGTACGGCGTCGTCCCCGGCCGCCGCGCCGTCGTGTTCACCATGGACGATTCCGCCTACGCCGCCGCGATCGACCTCGCCGACGCTGGCGTGGAAATCCCGCTGGTGGCCGACGTCCGCCCGGCCGCCCCGGAAAACTGGGCCGCCGCCTGCGCGGAACGGGGGATCGAAGTCCGGGCCGGGGCCGCGGTGACGGGGACGGAGGGGACCGAACGCGTCACCGGCGTGCGCGTAGCCGGGGAACTGATCCCGTGCGACACGCTCCTGGTCTCGGGCGGCTGGACCCCGGCGGTCCACCTGTTCAGCCAGCAGCGCGGCCCCCTGCGCTACGAACCCGCGCTCGGCGCGTATCTCCCCGACGGCGACCTCCCGGCCGCGCGCGTGGCAGGCAGCGCCAACGGAACCTTCGACTTTGCCGGGTGCGTGCGAGAAGGCCGGGAGGCGGTAGCCGGGGCACCGGAGGAGAACCCGCTCCCGGTCTCGGACGCGCGTCCCCGCGAGCTGGCCCCCGCCGTCGAATGGCAGATCCCCGGCGCGGAGTCCGAAGTGGACACCCGCTTCGTGGACCTGCAGCGCGACGCCACCGTCTCCGACGTGCTCCGCGCGACCGGCGCAGGCCTCACCTCGCTGGAGCACGTCAAGCGCTACACCACCATCGGCACGGCGCACGACCAGGGCAAAACCTCCGGCATGCTCGCCGCCGGGATCACCGCCGAAGCCCTCGGCGTCGACCTCGCGGACCGCCGCCCGACCACCTACCGCCCGCCGTACACGCCCGTCGCCTTCGCGGCGCTGGCCGGGCGGAACCGCGGCGAGCTGCACGACCCCGTCCGCGTCACCGCGCTGCATTCGTGGCACGTCGAGCACGGCGCGGAATTCGAGAACGTCGGCCAGTGGAAGCGCCCGTGGTATTACCCGCAACCCGGAGAGGATCTCCACGCGGCCGTGCGACGGGAATGCCTTGCCGCCCACACCGACGTGGCCATGATGGACGGTTCCACCCTCGGCAAGATCGACGTGCAAGGCCCGGATGCCGCCGAGTTCCTCGACCTGCTCTACACGAACCTGATGAGCACGCTCAAGGTCGGCCGGATCCGGTACGGCGTGATGTGCGGCGTCGACGGGATGGTGATCGACGACGGCACCGTCATCCGCGTGGCCGAGGACCGTTTCCTCGTCACCACGACGACCGGCAACGCCGCGATGGTGCTGGACTGGATGGAGGAGTGGCTGCAGACCGAGTGGCCGCACCTGCGCGTGTTCGCCACCTCGGTCACCGAGCACTGGGCCACAGTCGCGCTCGTCGGCCCGCGTTCGCGCGAGATCCTGGCGGGCCTCGCGCCGGAGCTGGACGTCAGCAACGACGCCTTCGGCTTCATGGCCTGGCGCGACGCCGAGGTGGCCGGGATCGCCGCGCGGGTGTGCCGGATCAGCTTCTCCGGCGAGCTCGCTTACGAGATCAACGTGCCCTCTTGGTACGGCCTCGCGCTCTGGGAAGCGCTGGCGGCGCAAGGAATCACGCCGTACGGCACCGAAACCATGCACGTCCTGCGCGCGGAGAAGGGCTACCCGATCATCGGCCAGGACACCGACGGCACGGTAACCCCGCAGGACCTCGGCATGAGCTGGGCGGTGTCCAAGAAGAAGGCCGATTTCCTCGGCAAACGGTCCTTCTCCCGGGCGGAAAACCTGCGCCCGGACCGCAAGCAGTTCGTCGGCCTGCTGCCGGCCGATCCGACGGTGCTGCTGCCGGAGGGCGCACAGATCATCGAGACCCCGCACGTCCCGAAGCCGCCGGTCCGCATGCTCGGCCACGTCACCTCCAGCTACCCGAGCGCCGCGCTGGACCGCACCTTCGCGCTCGCCCTCGTCCGCTCCGGCCGGGAACGGATCGGGGAGACGCTGTACGTCCCGGTCGGCGACGAGGTGGTGCCGGTGACGGTGACCGAATCCGTGCTCTACGACAAGGAGGGGGACCCGCCGTGACGGCTAAGACCCTGTCTCCGCTCGCGGAGCACGCGAGCCTGCTCGCCGGCTGCGCGCCGGCCGTGCTCGCCGAGGAACGTCCGTTCGTCTCGCAGCTCAACGTCCGCATCCGCGAAGGCCACGACGCCGCAGCGGCCGTGCTCGGCACCGCGCTGCCGGACGTCTGCCGGTTCACCAGCGGCATCGGCGACGTCCTGTGGCTCGGCCCCGACGAGTACCTCGTGCTCGACGCACCCGAAGGCACCGAAGAAGCACTGCGGGAAGCGATCGCCGTCGGCGCGGTGACCGACGTGTCCGCGCAGCGCACCACGGTGCGGCTGGCCGGACCGGCGGCCCGCGACGTCCTGGCGCACGGCTGCGCCGTCGACCTCCACCCGAAGGCCGCGCCGCCGGGCACCTGCGTCCAGACGCTGTACGCCCGCACCGGAATCGTCCTGCTGGTGCGGGAAGCGGGCGAGTTCACCGTGCTCGTGCGCCAGTCGTTCGCCCCCTATTTCGCCGCCTGGCTCGCCGACGCGGCGCTGGAATACCGAGAGGAGGAGTCTTGACCCAGTTCACCTTGACCCTGCACTGCCCCGAGCGCTCCGGGATCGTGCACGCCGTGACGACGTTCCTCGTGAGCAACGGCTGCGACATCGTCGAGCACCAGCAGTTCGACGACGACGTGCACGGGGAACTCTTCCTGCGCACCGAATTCGCCTGCGCCGGACCGGCCACTGTGGACGATCTCACCCGCGAGTTCGACGTCGTCGCCCGCGACTACGCCATGCGGTACCGGTTCTCCGACCGCACCCCGGACCGGCTGCTGGTGATGGTGTCGAAGGCCGGGCACTGCCTCAACGACCTCCTCTTCCGCTGGCGCGCGGGCGCGCTCGGCGCGGAAATCGCGCTCGTCGCGTCCAATCACGAGGACCTGCGCCCGATGGCCGAGGCCGCAGGGCTGCCGTTCGTGCACATCCCGGTCACCCCGGCGACCAAGCCGGAGGCCGAACAGCGCCTGCTCGACCTGGTGCGGGACCACGACATCGACCTCGTCGTGCTCGCCCGCTACATGCAGGTCCTCTCCGACGAGCTGTGCCAGAAGCTCCAGGGCCGCGCGATCAACATCCACCACTCGTTCCTGCCCGGCTTCAAGGGCGCGAAGCCGTACGCGCAGGCCTACGACCGGGGCGTCAAGTACGTCGGCGCGACCGCGCACTACGTGACCCCCGAACTCGACGAGGGCCCGATCATCGAACAAGAGGTGCAGCGGGTCGACCATTCGCACTCGCCGCGCGCGCTCGCGACCGTCGGCCGCGACGCCGAAGCCCTCGCGCTTTCCCGTGCGGTGCGCTGGCACTGCGAGCGGCGCGTTCTCCTCAACGGCAACCGGACCGTCGTCTTCCGCTGACCTATCCCAGGGAGTTCTCATGACCCGTGTCGTGATCATCGGCGCCGGAATCGTGGGCGCGAACCTCGCCGACGAGCTGACCCTGCGCGGCTGGACCGACGTCACCGTGCTCGACCAGGGCCCGCTGCCGCTGACCGGCGGTTCGACGTCGCACGCGCCCGGGCTGGTGTTCCAGACCAACCCGTCCAAGGCGATGACGGAATTCGCCGGCTACACCGTCGCGAAACTGCTCGACCTCGGCTGTTTCGAGCAGGTCGGCGGCATGGAGGTGGCCAGCACCGCGGCGCGCTGGGAGGACCTGAAACGCAAGCACGGCTGGGCGACGTCGTGGGGCGTCGAGGCGCGGCTGATCGACCCGGACGAGTGCGTCCGCCGCTGGCCGATGCTGGACGAGGACCGGATCTTCGGCGCGCTGTACGTCCCGACCGACGGGCTCGCCGTCGCCTCCCGCGCGGTGGACGAGCTGATCAAACGGGCTTCGTCGCGCGGTGCCCGGTTCGTCGGCTCGACCCGCGTGACCGGCATCGAGCAGGCGCATGGGCACGTCACCGGCGTCAAGACGGCCGACGACGTGGTCCCGGCCGACATCGTGGTGTCCTGCGCCGGATTCTGGGGCCGGGAGATCGGCGAGATGGCCGGCATGGCCGTGCCGCTCCTGCCGCTCGCGCACCAGTACGCGAAAACGGGCCAGCTCGCCGAACTGGCCGGGGCCGACCCGGTGCACCCGGCGCTGCCGATCCTGCGGCACCAGGACCAGGACCTGTACTTCCGCCAGCACGGCGACCGGCTCGGCATCGGCTCGTACGCGCACCGCCCGATGCCGGTGGACAAGTTCGCCGAGCCCGGCGAGGTCACCGCGTCCGCGATGCCGTCGATGCTGCCGTTCACCGAGGACGATTTCGCGCCGTCGTGGGAGGAAAGCAAGCTCCTGCTGCCCGCGCTCGGCCGGACCAAGGCGGAGGAGGGCTTCAACGGCATCTTCTCCTTCACCCCGGACGGCGGTTCGCTCGTGGGCGAATCGAGCGACGTCCGCGGATTCTGGATCGCCGAGGCCATCTGGGTCACGCATTCCGCGGGCATCGCGAAGGCGGTCGCGGAGTCTATTGTGGACGGCCGCTCCGAAACCGATCTGCACGAACTGGACGTGCACCGGTTCGAGGACGTCCAGCTGGCCCCGGAGTACATCAGCGAAACCGCGCAGCAGAACTTCGTGGAGATCTACGACGTGCTGCACCCGCTGCAGCCCCGGCTTTCCCCGCGCGACCTGCGGGTCAGCCCGTTCCACGCCCGGCAGCGCGAGCTGGGTGCGGTGTTCCTGGAGGCGGGCGGCTGGGAACGCCCGCACTGGTTCGAGGCCAACGCGTCGCTGCTGAAAGACCTGCCGCACGACTTCCTCCCGCCCGCGCGCGACGCTTGGGCCGGGCAGTTCCACTCGCCGATCGTGGCGGCAGAGGCCTGGCACACCCGAAACCGCGTCGCGATGTACGACATGACCCCGCTGAAGCGCGTCGAGGTGAGCGGGCCGGGTTCGCTGGAGTTCCTGCAGGGGCTCACGACGAACCAGCTGGCGAAATCGGTCGGCTCGGTGACTTACACGCTGATGCTGGACGACGCGGGCGGCGTGCGCAGCGACATCACCGTGGCACGGCTGGAACCGGAGCTGTTCCAGGTCGGCATCAACGGGAACATCGACGTCGCGTACCTGCGCAGCCGCGCCCCGGAAGGCGTCCGGGTCGTCGACACCACCGGGGGCACCTGCTGCATCGGGGTGTGGGGTCCGCTCGCCCGGGACCTGGTGCAACCGCTGTCGGCGGAAGACCTTTCGCACACCGGGCTCAAGTACTTCCGCGGCCGCCGGGCCCGGATCGCCGGGGTGCCGGTGACCGTCCTGCGACTGTCCTATGTGGGCGAACTCGGCTGGGAGATCTACACCTCCGCGGACAACGGCCAGCGCCTGTGGGACGCGCTGTGGCGCGCCGGGCAAGGGCTAGGCGTCATCGCGGCCGGGCGCGGCGCGTTCAACAGCCTCCGGCTGGAGAAGGGCTACCGGCTGTGGGGCACCGACATGACCACCGAGCACGACCCGTACGAGGCCGGGGTCGGGTTCGCGGTGCGCCCGGCGAAGGGCGAGTTCGCCGGGCGGGCCGCCATCGACGGCCGCAGCGAAGAGACCTCGGCGCGGCGGCTGCGCTGCCTCACCGTGGACGACGGCCGGACCGTCGTGCTGGGCAAGGAACCGGTGTTCGTGGACGGCGCCGCCGCGGGGTACGTCACGAGCGCGGCTTACGGCTACACGATCGGCCGTCCCATCGCGTACGCCTGGCTGCCCGGCTCGGTGGCGATCGGCGACCAGGTGGAAATCGAGTATTTCGGACGGCGAGTCGCCGCGACGGTAGCCGCGGAACCGCTGGTCGACCCCGGGATGGAGCGCATCCGGCGCTGAGTGGAAGGGACCCTGCCATGCGGGACCAGATCGTGAGCGACTTCCTGAACACCCTCGCCCGGCCCGCGATCCCGGCTCCGGCCGGGGCGACGGTCGCGGCCCTCGCCCTGGCCCAAGCGGCGGCCCTGCTCAGCCGGGCCGCCGGCGGCGACGCCGAAGCGGACCAGTTGACCCGGCACGCGTTGCGGCTGGCGGAGATCGACGCCCACGCCGTCACGCACGACGTGCCCGACCGCGCCCAGCCCGCCGCGGACGTGGTCGCCGTGGCAGTGGAGGTAGTCCGGGTGGCGGAACGGCTGCTGTCCATTGTGGACCCGACGGCCCTGCCGGACGTCTCCGCGGCGGCGGAAATGGCGCGTTCGTCCGCGATGACCGCACGGGTCGCCGTCGAAGCCCGGCACGGCGTCCTGCTGGCCGCGGAGCCGGACGAGATCGCCGAGAGAGCCGCCCGGGTCACGGAGGCGGTGCGGGTCCGTGAAGGACTCCTCGAAGGAATCTGATTCCCTCAAGGAGCCCTTCACGGACGTCGAGCGGCGGACCGCGGCGGGGGACGCGAGCGGCGGCGGCCGGACAGTGGCAAGATCTGCGGTGTTCCCCAGGAGACCCGTCCCCGAGAACACCGCAGTGAGGATCGCCGCATGGCTGTGCCGCCCCTGCTCACGCTGAACAACTCGGTCGTCATCCCGCAGCTCGGACTCGGCATGTACCAAGTCCGGCCGGACCAGGTCGCGAAGGTCGTCGCGACGGCGTTCGAAGCCGGGTACCGCAGCATCGACACTGCCGCCATGTACGGCAACGAAGCCGAAGTCGGCGCGGCGGTGCGGGAGTCCGGGCTGCCGCGCGAGGACGTCTTCGTGACCACCAAGGTCTGGAACACCGACCACGGCTACGACAACACCCTGCGCGCGTTCGACCGCAGCGCCGAAGCCCTCGGCCTCGGCCCGGTCGACCTGTACCTGATCCACTGGCCGAAACCGGAGCTGGACCGCTACGTCGAGACCTGGCGCGCGCTCGAACTCCTGCTCAACGAGGGCCGCGTCCGGGCGATCGGCGTGTCGAACTTCGGCGTCGACCACCTGCGCCGCCTACTCGACGAGACCGACGTCGTGCCGGTGGTCAACCAGGTCGAACTGCACCCGTGGCAGCAGCAGGCCCCGCTGCGCGCGTTCCACGCCGAGCACGGCATCGCGACCGAGGCGTGGAGCCCGCTGGCCCGCGGCCGGAACCTGAACGACCGGGTGATCACGGCGCTGGCGGCGAAGTACGGGAAGACGCCCGCCCAGCTGGTGCTGCGCTGGCACCTGCAGCTGGGCATCATCGCGATCCCGAAGTCGGCGACCCCGTCGCGGATCCGGGAGAACGCGGACGTGTTCGACTTCGAACTCGCCGAGGACGACCTGCTGGCCCTGGCAGAACTCGACTCCTGAACGGCTGGTCGGGAAGCGCGGATGCCCGCCGCGGCTTCGGGAATCAAGGCCTGGCCCGGCCGCGCCGCTCCGCCTCAGCCCAGGGCGCATGCGCGTCGCAGCGGCAGTCAGCTGCGCGGATGCCGGTCGCTGCGGCTTCGGGAGCCCAAGAGCTGCCCAGGATGCTCCGCGCCGCCTCAGCCCAGGGCGCGTGCGCGTAGCTGCGGAGGCAGCCAGCTGTGCGGGTTTTGGCGACTTCCTCGCGGCCCCGGAAACACCGCACCGCCCCAGCCGGGGGAGGAGGCGGTGCTTGCCGTTCGAGGGGGCGCATGCCCGTCGTTGCGGTGCCAGGCTGCTGCGCGGGTTCTGGCGATGTCCTCGAGGCTTGCCCCACATACACCGCACCGCCCCAGCCCAGTCGAGGGCGGAGGCGGTGCCAGCGGGTTCGAAAATCAGGAAGCGCGGATTCCCGCCGCCGCGAAGTCGGCCAGCTGGGCCGGTTCCTTGAGGAACGCGCGGAAGCTCTGCGTGCCGCGCTGCTGGACCTCGTCGATCGTCTTCCCGGACAGGCCGACGAACGGGTAGTCCGCGGGCGGGCCGGAGCCGATCGGCATCGCGGGGGAGCCGATGACGTCCGGCTTGGACTTCGAGAGCTGGGTCACCCAGTACGACGATTCGGGGATCCAGCCGTCGGGCAGGCCGCCGATCGTGTCGAGCGAGGATTTGCCGGTGAGCGCGCTCAGCACCTCGGAGGCGGGCTTGCTCTGCACGGCCACGTGCACGCAGCTGCCGTGGACCTGGGTGAGGTCCTGGTTCCAGCGCGCCGCCGCGGTCTCGACCGGCTTGGCGATCTGCGGGGTCACGACGATCCGGACGTCGGTGCGGCCGCCGTTGCAGCTGGCGGCCTGCGCCTCGGCGCGGTTGTTGAGCACGCTGTCGGCCCAGTTCCAGCCGACCACGCCGAGCGTGGCCAGCACCACGAGCCCGACGGCCACGAGAGGCCACTTCGCGATCCGCCTGCGAGGCGCCTTCTTGGCGACGATCCGGTGCGACCCGGTCGTCTCGCTGCGGCCGGCGGGCCGCTTCGGCGGGTCGAGAGGGTGCGGCACCGGCTCCTCGGGCAGGCTGTGACGCCCCATCGTTGTCCTTTCGTGACTTGCACAACACGCTCAGTTATGCAATCGAACCGTTATCACTCTATCAGGCCAGCGACCTGCGGTGAATACCGTTACGCAGAGTTGTCAGCTCCACGGCCGGGCGACTCCGGCACGGGATCCGGCGGCTGGGCCGGGTCGGCGAGAAGGTCGCGGCAGAGGCCGATCAGACGGGCCCGCAGCGGCGCGGCCCGCTCGGCGAATCCGGCCTGGGCGCGGGCGTAGGAGGCCCGCCCTTCGGCGGTCTCGATCGGCACCGGCCGGTAGCCGTAGTCCGCTAGATCGTACGGGCTGGCCCGCATGTCCAGTTCACGGACGTCCGCGGCGAGCGCGAAACAGTCGCCGACCAGCTCCGCGGGCACGAACGGATCGAGCTTGTAAGCCCACTTGAAAAGATCCATGTTCGCGTGCAGGCAGCCCGGCTGCTCCAGCGCGACCTGCGATTCCCGGGTCGGCTCCAGGGTGTTCCGCGGCCGCGCCGGACCGGTGAAGAACCGGAACGCGTCGTAGTGCCCGCACCGGATGTCCATCGATTCCACGACCCGGTCGGTCCCGGCCGAGCCGAGCCGCAGCGGGACCTGCGCGTGCCGGACCGAGTCCGCGGGCTCGCGGTAGACCATGGCCCATTCGTGCAGCCCGAAGCAGCTCAGCCGCGGCGCTCGCGAAGCTGTGGCCGAGAGCAGCTTCAGTACGAACTCCGCGGTGCGCGCCCGGCGGCCGGTGAACGCCGCCGGGTCGAGCATCACCCCGGCCTCGGTCTCGACATAGGCCGGACGCTCGAGGAACCGCCGCGCGGACGCTCCCGCGAGCACCACGCCCGGACCCGGCTGCCAGCGTTCGAGATGCCCCGGCCGGTGCGAGTAGTAGGTGAACAGGAAATCCAGCACGGGGTGTTTCTCGCCCCGCGCCCGGCGTTCCTGGTGCGGCCCGGTCCACGCGCGCATCCGCTCGGCGTGCGCTCGCTCCCGGGCCTGCCAGTCCGCCTCGGCGAGCACGACCACGCTCATGCCGCCACGTGGGTGCCGTCGCGCACGGTCCCCACGTACTCCTCGACGAGGTCTTCCAGCGCCACCACGCCGACGGCCGCGCCGGAAGCGTCGAGCGCCCGCGCGAGGTGGCTGCCTTCCTTGCGCATGGCCGAAAGCGCGACGTCGAGCCGCGCGTCCGACCGCAGTTCGGTGAGCGGCCGCGTCTTGTCGTCCGGCACCACCGTGTCCGGGTCCTGGCCGACGAGGTCGAGCACGTCCTTCACGTGGATGTAGCCGGTGAGCGAACCGTCGTCGGTGCACACCGGGAAGCGCGAGAACCCGGTGGTGGACACCGCCCGCTCGACGTCGCCGAGCGTCGGCCCGCAGGGGAGCGTCGTGAGCTCCGAGGTGGGCACCAGCACGTCCGCGACGGTCTTGGCGACCGACGACAGCGTCTGCGAAAGCCGCCGGTGCTCGGACTGGTCGAGCAGCCCTTCCTGGCGCGATTCGCTGAGCAGTTCGGCGAGTTCGTCGGAGCTGTACGCGGTCTCCAGTTCGTCCTTCGGCTCCACCTTCATCAGGCGCAGCAGCGAGTTCGCGACGAAGTTGAGGAACGCGATGACCGGGTTCGCCACCTTCACCCACGCCACGTGGACCGGCACGAGCCACAGCGCGAGCCGCTCCGGTTCGGCGATCGCGAGGTTCTTCGGCACCATCTCGCCGATCAGCACGTGCAGCATGGTGATGAACGCCAGCGCGATCGCGAACGAAATCGGGTGCAGCAGCTGGTCGGGCAGGCCGAGCAGATCGAAGAACCCGGACAGCCGGTGCGCGACCGCGGGCTCGCCCAAGCGGCCGAGCAGCAGCGAGCAGATGGTGATCCCCAGCTGCGCCCCGGCGAGCATCTGCGAGACGTGCTTGCTCGCGTTGATCACGATCTGCGCGCGGGTCTTTCCCTGTTCCAGCAACGCTTCCAGCCGGTCGCGGCGCGAGGAGATCAGGGTGAATTCCGCGCCGACGAAGAACGCGTTGGCCAGCAGCAGGACCACGACGAGGGCGATGTTCAGCCAGTCGCTCACGCGGTCACCTCGCGTTCGGCCGGGCGCACCTGGACCTCGGCGACGCGGTGCCGGTCCATGCTGGTGACCGCGAGCCGCCAGCCGTCGACCTCGACGGCGTCGCCCTCGGCCGGGATCGCGCCGAGCCGCTCCAGGATCAGCCCGGCGATCGTTTCGTAGTCGCCCTCGGGCATCCGGAACCCGGTGATGTCGCGGACCTCGTCCGCGCGCAGCTGCCCGGACACGAGCCAGCGGTCCGCGCCGAGCTGCTGCGCGGCCGGGGCCTCGCGGTCGTCGTGCTCGTCGCGGACGTCGCCGATGATCTCCTCGACCACGTCCTCCAGCGTGACCAGCCCGGCGGTGCCGCCGTACTCGTCCACCACGATCGCCAGCTGGTAGCGCGAATCGCGCAGCCGGTTCAGCAGATCGTCGCCGGGCAGCGATTCCGGCACCGTCGGCACCGGCCGCATCGCCGACCGGATCCGCGTGGTCGCGCGGTCGGCGGCCGGGACGGCGAACGCCTGCTTGACGTGCACCGCGCCCTGGACGTCGTCGAGATCCTCGGTGTAGACGGGGAACCGCGAGAACCCGGTGCGCCGCGAGATGTCGATGAGGTCGTCGATCGTGTCGTCCACGGTGAGCGATTCGACCTGCACGCGCGGGGTCATCAGCTCGTCCGCGGTGCGGTCGCCGAAGCGCAGGGAGCGGTCCAGCAGCTCCGCGGTGGACGTGTCGAGCTTCCCGCTTTCCGCGCTGGAGCGGACGATCGAGCCCAGCTCCTGCGGCGACCGCGCGGAACGCAGCTCCTCCTGCGGCTCGATGCCGAACTTGCGGACGAGGAAGTTGGCGCTGTTGTTCATCAGCGTGATGAGCCAGCGGAACAGCGCCGAGAACCGGGCGTGGTAGCCGGAAACCGCGCGCGCGGTCGGCAGCGGCCGCGCGATCGCGATGTTCTTCGGCACCATCTCGCCGAGAATCATCGACAGGAACGTGGCCAGCACCAGCGCGACCGCCACCGCGACCCCGGACGCCGCCGAAGCGGGCAGGCCGGTCGCGTCGAGCAGCGGGCGGACCAGGTCGCCGATGAGCGGTTCGGCGAGGAAACCGGTGATCAGCGTGGTGAGCGTGATCGCGACCTGCGCGCCGGAGAGCTGGAAGCTCAGCGTGCGGTGCGCCTTCTGGACGGTGCGCGAACGCTTGTCACCGACCTGGCGGACGTCCGCGTCGACCGTGCTGCGCTCGAGCGCGGTCAGCGAGAACTCGGCCGCCACGGCGAGACCGGTGCCGATCGTGAGAAGAAGGAAGAGCAGCACGCCGAGCACGGAAAGCAGGACGTGGATCACAGCGCACCGTCCGGGACGGCGGAACGGACGGCGGGCGGAAAGCCGGGTCGATGCGGACCCGGCCCGGTACTGTCACCGGGCGATGGCGCAGCGCGCACGGATGGAAGTCACTCCTCGGCATAACGGGTTTGTAGTGCGACGATGCCGACAATCGTACCGGGTCCGGGCAGCCGTGCGGCGACAGGACGCGAACCTGGTGCCCGTTTTTCCGCCCGCCGCTGCGGGAACCGAGCTCCCGCCTGCGGCATCCCAGGCCGCTGACGTGCTCCAAGCCCTCGTGCCGCGTTGCGGTTTCTGAACAGGGTGAGCGCGGCGCTCGCCAGCGATGCGGAACTCCGGCGGACGAGACGCGCCGGACGGCTTCCCTCCCGCTGCGGTCCGTGAAGGGCTCCTTGAGGGAATCTGATTCTGTCAAGGAGCCCTTCACGGACCTCGCCAAACGCGCGCGCCCGCCGCAGCAGGGGAGAACCCCGCGGGCGCAGTGCGCGAAGCTGCCCGCTGGCGCAGTGCGCGAAGCTGCCGTTGCCGTTGCCGTTGCCGTTGCCCGCCCTGCGGCCGTTGCCCGTCCCGCGGCCGTCGCCCGCCCTGCGGCCGTCGCCCGCCCTGCGGCCGCTGCCTGCCGCTCGGTGCCTCTGCCCTTGCTGCCTGCCCTGTTTGCTCTGGCCCGCCTCGCCGCCTCGCCGCCTGCTGCCGCTGCTCGCCGCGCCTGCGCCCGGCTGCTGGACGCGGCCGGACTGGCACGAATGTCCGTGAGGGGTCCCCTCACGACCTCAACGAGACCACGCCACCCGCCCGAACGCGGCCGCGCGTCCGTCCACAGTGGTGCTTCAGCGCGGCCGTCGCCCCAGCAACGCCACCAGCCGGTCCGGAGCCGCCGCGTTGCGGCCGGCCGCGACTGGCGGGTCGAACAGCCCGAGCCCCTGCCAGTCGTCAATCATCGGGCGCAGCACGTCGAGCAGCCGCCCGGCGAGGACGTCCGGGACCGGGTTCGGGCGGCCGAGCGCGGTGGCGAGGTCCCAGCCGTGCACGGCGAGGTCGAGCGTCATCTGCCAGCCGTACTCCTCGGCGGGCACCAGTCCGAACGAGACGTGCACGGTGCGACGCAGCGCGCCGGGGGAGAGCCACGCTTCGCGGGCGGCGGCGGACGCCTTCTCCCACGCCGAGAGTGGGTCGTCGCCGAGGACGTCTCCGTCGTAGCGGGTGCCGACCTCGTCGAGGGTCGCTCCGGCGAGCAGATGGGGTACCCAGAGTTGTTCGACGGCCAGATGATTCACCAGATCGCGTACCGACCAATCGGTGCACGGCGTGCCGCGGGCCCAGTCGCCGGGACCGGCCGCGCGCACGGCGGCGTCGAACACGTCCAGTGCGCTGCCGTGGGCGGCGAGGAGATCCACGGGGCACATTGAACACGATTCAGCTGCGCGCGCCCGGCCGGTGCCGTCGCACGGTCTCTTCGACCAGGTCCAGCACCGGGCCCAGATCGTCGCCCGGGAGGCCCATCGCGAGGTGCGACACGAGCCCTTCCAGCACGAGTTCCAGGAACGCGGTCAGCACGCTGACGTCGACGTCGTCGCGCAGGTTGCCCGCCTTGCGCTGCCATTCGAGACGGTCGCGGGTCGCCTCGGTCAGCTGCTGCGAGCGTTCCGCCCACCGGCCGCGGAACTCCGGGTCGGTGCGCAGCCGCCGCGAGACCTCCAGCCGCGTGCCGAGCCAGTCCGCCGGATGTTCGCTGTTCCCGGCCAGCAGGTCGCGCATGACCTGGACCAGGCCCTGTTCGGCGACGACGTCGGCCATCCGCACCGCGTCGTCCTCGGCGAGGGCGAGGAAGAGCGATTCCTTGTCGCGGAAGTGGTGGAAGATCGCCCCGCGCGACAATCCGGTGGCTTCTTCCAGACGGCGGACCGTGGCACCCTCGTAGCCGTAGCGTGCGAAACACACGCGCGAGCCGTCGAGGATCTGCCGGCGGCGTGCGTCGAGGTGATCCTGGCTGACCCGTGGCATCCTGAAATCCTGACATCGAGGACCGGGTTCTCGCAATCCGTACGTACGTACTGTGACGAGACGGCGGAACGGATGCGCGCCGTCACACTGGCGGGTTCTCGGCTGACACGACCGGGCCGGTTGACTACGCTGTGCACATCACGACGTGAGCACCGGAAAGGGAGCGGCCTTGGTCATCGGCGAGTCGGGCCGTGCGCGCGGCGGTTTCGCCATGGACGCGGCGGAGCTGACCGCGGTCATCCGGTTGTGGGAGGACCAGCTCGCGAAGATCGCCGCCGACGGCCGTGCGATCGACGAGATCCTCGCGGTCTTCGCCGCCCCCGGCTCGGACCCGGCGAGCACGGAGTACGCCGCCGCCGGCGCGGACTCCCTGCACACGCTGCGCGACCAGAACGAGGCGCTGCGCCGGTACGCCGCCGGATACCTCGACAAGCTGCGCGCCGCGCGGGACCGGACGACCGAGGCGGACCAGGCCGGCGCCGACCTCAGTCGCGGCCGGTAAGCGGACGGCCCCGGCCGCGCACGAAGGGAACCAGGTGGACGGCAAGCAGATCTTCGACAACTTCCGCGGCGGCGACACGTCCGGTTTGCGTGCCGCCGCGGCGAAGGTCCAGGAGCTTTCGGCGGCCTACCTGGAGCGCGCGCAGAGCGTGAAAGAACTTCAGGAGCGGATGGCGCGCTCGTGGACCGGCGATTCCGCGGATGCCGCGAAGGCGGGTGCGGGACCGGTCGAGGCTGGGTTCCGGGAGTCGGTCGACCCGCTCGACCTCACCAGCGCGTCGATGGACACCCAGGCCAGCAGCTTCGAAAGCTCCCGGCACGCGGTCGTCGACGTGCCGCCCCGCCCTGAGCGGCCGCAGCCGTGGGCCGGGCCGTTGCAGGCGGTGCTGCCCGCGTCGGCCGCGCCAGTGTCCTTTCAGGACAGCATCGACCGGTTCCACGGCGCGAACGAGAACAACGTCCGGGTGATGGAGCAGTACCACGGCGTCACCGCGAACACGAAACGCGTGCTGCCGAAGCAATACGGCCCGATCGTCGCCGACGGCGTCGCGGTCCGCCGGACCACTTCGGACAGTACGGCCACGCAGACCGCCGCGAGCCACGACCGGAACGGCCCCGGCGCCGCGGTGCTGCCCGCTCCGGTGAGCGAACCGTCCCAGCGCGGCTCGGGCCCGGCGGTCGGCGGCGCGCCCGTCGCGGCGGGCGGCCCCGGGGACGGCCTGCACTGGCGGCCGGAGTACCTCCTCGAGTCCGATCCGGAGGGCGCGTTCGGGGCGGACGGTTCGGCGACCCAGCCGGTTCTCGGCGACGAGGAGGAGTAGCCGGTGGCCGATCCGGCGGGACGGGTGGACGTCCCGGTCGAAGCGCTCGCGGCGCTGGCCGAACGCGAGCAGGTGGGCCGGTTGCACGTGACGCTGCGGCCGGATCCGGCGTGGCTGTCGGAAACCGAACGCGACGAAGCCGCCAAGCGGGTGGACGACGCGCTGGCGCTGGCCGGCCTGGTCGACTCGCGCGGCCGGGCCACGGTGGACTTCCTGGACTGGCTGCCGCTGCTCGTGCGCCCGGTGGTCGAGTACTACGGCTGGGTCGCGACCGGCGACCGCACGTACGGCGTGCTCGCCGCGGCCAGCGGACTGCAGGCGGTGCTCGCGGTGTCGGACGGCGAACACGTCGGCGTCCAGGAGATCGACCGCGAACGCGTGCTGGAAACGCTGGTGGAGCAACTGCCCGCGGTGGGCCCGGGCGGCGGATACGTGCGCACCGTGCGCGTCGCGGACCTGACCGAAGCCGCCCGTCGCGGCGAGGACGCTTTTCCGTTGGACCCGGTGCTGTCGGACGTGCTAACCCTGGTGCAGCGTCCGGTGCACGGAAGCGGAGAGCTGTACGCGGGACGACGCGACGACGTCGGCCGGTACGTCCGGTTGGAAGAACCCCTGCACTACGCGGACACGGACTGGGGCCGGTACCTGAGCTACACCGTCGGGGCCGGGCCGGACGCGGAAATCCGGATCGGGCCGGCCGGCCCGGCCGAACTGTGCGGTGCGCTGCGGGCTCTGGAGCGCACCCTGAACTGAGGGGACGCTGCGGTGCGCTATCCGGAAATCGAACCGTACGACAGCGGCCTGCTGGACGTCGGCGACGGCCACCGGGTGTACTGGGAAACCTGCGGCAACCCCGAGGGCAAACCGGTCGCCGTCCTCCACGGCGGCCCGGGAACCGGCTGCAGCGAAGGCATGCGGCAGTTTTTCGACCCGGAGAAATATCGAATCGTCCTGCTGGACCAACGCGGCTCCGGCCGCAGCACTCCGCACGCAGGCGACACCGTAGAAGCGCTGAAGGCGAACACCACCAGCCACCTGATCGCAGATCTGGAATTGCTGCGAGAAACCTTGAAAATCGACCGCTGGCAACTCTTCGGCGGCTCCTGGGGCTGCGTACTGGGCCTGGCTTACGCGGAACAGCATCCCGAACGAGTGACGGAAATCGTCATGATGGGCCTGGCCACCGACCGCCAGATCGAAATCGACCAGCTGACCGGCGGCCTCGCAGAAATGTTCCCGGAAGCCTACGCAAGCTTCCGCGACGGCGTACCGGAAACCGAACGAGACGGCGACCTGTCAGCGGCCTACTACCGCCTGCTCACCGACCCAGACCCCGCAGTCCACGAGCCAGCCGCACAACGTTGGTGCGCTTGGGAATCCGCCATGCTCCCCGGCGTTCCGCCGTCCCCGAAATTCGAAGACCCCCGCTTCCGCCTGGCCTTCGCCAGAATGGTCACCCACTACTTCTCCCAAGGCTGCTTCCTGGAAGACGGCGGAATCCTCCGCAACGCAGGCAAACTGGCCGGAATCCCGACAGTCCTGGCACAAGGCATCCTGGACCTGAGCAGCCTGGCAGGCACCCCCTGGCTCCTGGAACAAGCAATCCCGGACGCAGAACTAATCCTGGTAAGCGGCGCAGGCCACACGACAGCAGTCCCCTCGATGGAACACACCCTAATCGCAGCCACCGACAAATTCGCCGCCCGTCCCTGAAGGAGCCCTTCACGACCTTTTCGGTACGTGAGGGCCACCCTGAGGGAATCTGATTCCCTCAGGGTTCCCTTCACGACCCTCGCCCCGCCCACGACCCGCCCCGCATCCACCCGGGATTCGCCCCAATGCGGCATTGGGTGCATCAGACGCAACGAACGCCACTTTGGGTGCATCGCACGCACCCAATGCCACTTTGGGGCGCTAGCCCCGCCGCGAACGAAACCGCCACCGATGCACCCAACAATCGGTGCACCCACACCACCCCCGCACCCCGATACGAAGCCAAAATGCGGTCTGAGGGTGCTTGTCAAGGCATCTTTCCCGCCTTGACAAGCACCCTCAGACCGTCATCACAATCAGCTTCGGGGTGCCCCACGCAACCAACAGGCGCAATGTCGCCGCCAGGCGACGAGCCGCCTCTCCTACGGAATCATCAACGCAGGCACCCCCGTCGGACTCGACGCCTCCGCATTCCGCGCCTCCCGAGTAGCTTCAGCCTGCCGCAACGCAGTAACCCGAGGCGGAACCCGATCCAAGTGCCACTCCGCCAACACCAACGCCACCTTGGCCTGCATCTCCGTCCGCAACCGCAAGAACGAATCAGCCGGATCCGCCCCGACCTCCCCGAGCAGCAACCACCAAGCCCAAGCCGCAGCCCCGGCATTGGCGATAAAGTCCGGAATCACCGCAACCCCACGAGCCGACAACGCCGCCTCGGCCTCCGGAGTAGTAGCAGCGTTAGCCGCCTCCACCACCACCTTGGCCTTGACGAGATTCTCGTTGTCCACCCGCAACGCGTAAGAAATGGCCGCCGGAACAAAGATATCCGCCTCAGCAGCCACCACCACCTCCCGCGGCAGCGACTGGACGCCTTCCGGCAACCGCCCCCGGTCAACCTCCCCGAACCGGTCCCGCAACTCCAGCAACGCGGGAACGTCCAACCCCTCCGGGTCGTACAACGTCCCAGCCGCATCCGCGACAGCCACGACCTTCATCCCCGCCTCGTGGAGGTACCAAGCCGCGCCGCCCCCCATCGTCCCGATCCCCTGAATGGCGACAGTCGTCTCCGGAACAGCCCACCCCCAGGTGTTGGCAGCCCCGAGACAAGCCTGTGCCACCCCGTACCCGCCGATCACGTCCCCGAGCAACTGCCCGCCGGGAACCGGCGCGTTCAGCCCAGCTTGAACCCGCCGAAGCGTGCGCGCCGGATCAGCCGACCGGCGGATCGCGGCGTGGTACGACTGCTCCAGCCCGAGCGTCGCGAAAACCTCGTCGATGAGATGCTGCGGCACCCCCAGGTCCTCCGCGGTCACCCAGCTGGAGTCCAGCCAGGGACGCAGGAACTCGCAGAACCGGGTGAGCACACCGGTCGCGCGCGGGTCCTTGGGGTCGAAGTCGATGCCGCCCTTCGCGCCGCCGACCGGGAGGTTGAACGCGGCCGTCTTGTTCGCCATGCCGCGCGCGAGGTCGGCCACCTCGTCGACCGTGCAGCCGGCGCGCATTCGCGTGCCGCCCGTGGCGACGCCGGAAACCAGGCTGTGCACGACCAGGTAGCCGCGCGCGCCCGTGACCGGGTCCGTCCACGTGAGCTTCATCAGCGGTTCGGCGATCCGCGTGTCCATCGAGCCACTCACCTCCTCGAGTCCTTGGCAGCGCGCTTCGCCGCCTGCTTCCGAGGGTGCTGCCACTTCGGGGGCCGCGTCCATTTACCGAATGTGCACGAAGTTGTTTAGGGTTCGTACATGGAGCTTTCGTTGCACCGCTTGAGGATGCTCCGCGAACTGCACCGCAGGGGCACGGTCACCGCGGCTGCCGCGGCGTTGCATTACACCGCTTCGGCGGTGTCGCAGCAACTCGCGCAGCTGGAACGCGACGTCGGCGCGAAGCTGTTCGAGCGGCTCGGCCGCCGGGTCCAGCTGACCGAACTCGGCATCCTGCTCACCGAGCACGCCGAGGAGATCCTGGGTTCGGTCGAGCGCGCGACGCTCGCGCTGGAGGAAGCGCAGGGTTCGATGTCCGCGCGGCTCACCGCGGGAGTCTGGGCGTCGGTGGCGTCCGGCTTGCTGCCGACCGCGCTCACCGCGCTGGCCGCGGATTACCCGGGAATCCAAGTGCGGACGAAGGAACTGGCCCCGGAGGCGACCGCGGACGCGGTGCGGGACGGCTCGCTGGACCTGTCGTTCGTCATCGACTACTCGGATGCCCCGATGGAGTGGAGCGACGGGCTGGAGCGCGCGGTCGTGGCGGTGGAACGGCTGCACGCGGCGGTCCCGGCGGGCGCGCTGCAGTCGGCCACGGTGCCGCTCGACGCGCTCGCGGAGCATCCGTGGATCCTGGCGAGCCCTAAGTCCCATTTCGGCCGCGCGATCCGGATTGCCTGCCAGCGGCACGGTTTCCAGCCGAAAATCAATCACGAGGTCGAGGAGCAGTCGACCGCGATGGCGATGGTGGGCGCCGGGCTCGGCGTCACCCTGGTGTCCGACCTCGGCCTGCGGCTGCTGCGCCCGCCGGGAATCGACGTCGTCGCGTTGGCCCCGCCGCTGCTGCGGACGGTGTCGATCGCTTATCGCCGCACGGAGATCCGGCGGCCGGCGTTGCACCTGGTGGTGGCGGCGGTGCAGGAAGCGGCGGCGGAGCTGGGACTGGGGACCGAGCCCGCTCTGCCGTGAGCCCGGGGCGCCCCGGATGGAGCAGTGCCCGCCAGGTTGATCCATTCGGTGAACTCCCAGGTCAACCAGGATTACGGGTTCCTTATCGATCGTCTCCGGCGCTTCTCGGCCCTGTTTTTGTCGGACCCCGCGTGTAGCGTCGCGAAGCGACGAGGTCCGGCCCCGCGGACCTCCTGATGGGGACGGCGACAGATGACTGCAGTGCACGACTTTCCGGACAGATCGGGGAGTGCGGCGAACCGGACCGCGCGGGTGCTCGCTGACCGCGCGGAGGGGGAGCGGTACGTCGCGTCGGTCTGTTTCAAGCACGGCCCGCCGAGACTGCTCGGGGTGGAACTGGAGTTCACCGTGCACCATTCCGGCGACCCGGTCCGCCCGCTCGACCCCGATGTCCTCGCGACGGCGCTCGGCCCGCACACCCCGCGGACGCTGCGCCCCGACAGTCCCGCGATCCCGCTCCCGGCCGGCGCGCCGGTGAGCCTGGAACCGGGCTGCCAGGTGGAGATCTCCGCTCCGCCGCAGGCCTCGCTGCGTGCCCTGCACGCGGCTGTGGAGGCCGATCTGGCTCATCTCACCGGTCTTCTCGCCCGCCACGGCCTCGAACTCGGGGCCGCGGGCATCGACGAACACCGTCCGCCCCGGCGCGTTCTGCGCACGCCCCGCTACGCCGCCATGGAACGCCGGTTCGCCCCGATCGGGGCGGGCGGCATCACCATGATGTGCAGTACCGCGGGGCTGCAGATCTGCGTCGACGCGGGCGAAGCCCACGAGGTCGCCGCGCGCTGGGCGGCCGCGCACGCGATGGGCCCGCCGCTGCTGGCCCTGTTCGCGAATTCCCGCGTGCACGCCGGAACCGACACCGGATTCGCGTCGGCGCGCTGGCTCGCGGTCATGGAAACCGAACCGGTCCGCACCCAGTCGCCCGAACCCGGGGACGACCCGGCGCGCGAATGGGCCCGCCGGATGATGGACACGCCGCTGATGGTGTTCCCGCGCGGCGAACGGCCGTGGGACGCGCCGGAGGGGCTGACCTTCGCCGAGTGGATCGGCGGCCGGGGCGCGGCCACCGTGCTGCGCCGCCCGACGGCCGCGGACCTCGACTACCACCTCACCACGATGTTCACCCCGGTGCGGCCGCAGGGCTACCTCGAGCTGAGGTACCTGGACGGGCAGCCGCCGGGGGAATGGCTGCCGCCGGTCGCGCTGGTCACCGCGCTGCTGGCGAATCAGTCCACTGTGGACAAAGTACGCGAGGTGTGCGCGCCCGCGGCCGGCCGCTGGGCCGACGCCGCCCGGTGCGGGATGGCCGACGCGCAGCTGGCGGCGGTCGCCAGGGAGCTGGTGGAACTGGGCGTGGCCGAGCTGCCCGCCACCGGGCTTCCGGACGACACCGTCGCCCGGCTGGCCGCCGGGCTGCGGACGCGGGCCGCCGGGGTCCCGCGCCAGGACCGATGAGCAGGACCGAGAACACCGCCGGGCGGGGAGCCCGGCGAACCGGACTCGAGGAGTCAGGAGCCATGAGCACCATCCCCGAACAGAACCCGTTGCTGGAGCTGAGCCCGCAAGACCTACGGGCGCACGCGGCCGCGGCCCTCACCCGGGCGCGCGAGCGCAGCGTGGCCCTCACCGACGCGGTCGACGACGAGGACCTCGTGCGGCAGCATTCGAAGCTGATGTCGCCGCTCGTGTGGGACCTCGCGCACATCGGCAGCCAGGAAGAACTGTGGCTGGTCCGCGACGTCGGCGGCCGGGAGCCGCTGCGGCCGGACATCGACGACCTGTACGACGCCTTCCAGCACGCCCGCGCGGACCGCCCGGCGCTGCCGCTGCTCGGCCCGGCCGAGGCCCGGGCGTACGTGAAGGAAGTTCGCGAAAAGGCGTTCGACGTCTTGGAAACCGCCCCGCTGGAAGGCAGGCGGCTCACCGAGAGCGCGTTCGCGTTCGGCATGATCACTCAGCACGAACAGCAGCACGACGAGACCATGCTGGCCACCCACCAGCTGCGCAAGGGCGAACCGGTGCTGCACGCCCCGGAGCCGCCGCGCGCGCCCGCCCGGAAGCTGCCCGCCGAGGTGCTCGTGCCCGGCGGCCGGTTCACCATGGGCACCACCGCCGAACCGTGGGCGCTGGACAACGAGCGCCCGGCGCACGAGGTCGACGTGCCCGCCTTCGTCCTCGACACCACCCCGGTCACCTGCGGGGCGTACGTCGAGTTCCTGGAATCCGGCGGATACCACGACCAGCGGTTCTGGAGCGAGCCCGGCTGGGCCTGGCGGCAGGAGCACGACATCACCGCGCCCCGGTTCTGGCGCCGCGAACCAGACGGCTGGTGGCGCACCCGTTTCGGCGTGCGCGAGCGCGTCCCGGAGAACGAGCCGGTCGTGCACGTTTCGTATTACGAGGCGGAGGCGTACGCGCGCTGGGCGGGCAAGCGGCTGCCCACCGAGGCGGAGTGGGAGAAGGCCGCCCGGCACGATCCGGAGAGCGGACGGTCGCGGCGATTCCCGTGGGGCGACGAGGAACCGACCGCCGAGCACGCCAACCTCGGGCAGCGCCACCTGCGCGCGGCCGAGGCGGGCGCGTATCCGGCCGGTGCGTCGCCGCTGGGCGTGCACCAGCTGATCGGCGACGTCTGGGAGTGGACGAGCACCGATTTCCACGGCTACCCGGGCTTCGCGGCGTTCCCGTACCGGGAGTACTCGGAGGTGTTCTTCGGACCGGAGTACAAGATCCTGCGCGGCGGGTCGTTCGGCACCGACGCGGCGGCGATCCGGGGCACGTTCCGCAACTGGGACTACCCGATCCGGCGGCAGATCTTCTCCGGTTTCCGGTGCGCGCGCGATCCGCGCCCGGGCGAGGCAGGCTAGCCGGATGTGCCGTCATCTCGCCTATCTCGGCGCGCCGGTGTCCCCGGCGGAGCTGATGTTCGCCGCGCCGCACGCGCTGCTCGTGCAGTCGTACGCGCCGCTCGACATGCGCGGCGGCGGTTCGGTGAACGCCGACGGCTTCGGCCTCGGCTGGTACCCGGAGCCGGGTGCGCCGCCGCAGCGCTACCGCCGCCGCGAACCGCTGTGGACCGACCAGACGCTGCCGGCGCTGGCCGCGTCGGTGCGCACTCGCGCGTTCGTCGCGGCGGTGCGCAACGGCACCACCGGAATGCCGGTCACCGAAGCGGCCGCCGCGCCGTTCGCCGAGGGCCGCTGGCTGTTCAGCCACAACGGCGTGGTGCGCGGCTGGCCCGGTTCGATGCGCGGGCTGGCCGGGCGGCTGGACGTGACCGAGTTGTTCACGCTCGAGGCGCCGACGGATTCCGCACTGCTGTGGGCGTTGCTGCGCGCCCGGCTGCGCGCGGGGGAGGAGCCGCTCGAAGCGGTGACCGGCCTCGTGCGGGAGGTCGAGGCGGTCGCCCCGGGCTCCCGGCTGAACCTGCTGCTCACCGACGGCGAACTGCTCGTCGGCACCGCCTGGACGCACGCGTTGTCCGTGCGCCGCACCGAAACCGGCGTGGTGCTGGCGTCCGAGCCGTGCGATCCGGACCCGGCCTGGACCGCCGTGCCCGACCACCACGCCGTGCGCGTCACCGCGGCCGGCGTCGACGTCCTTCCCCTGACCCTGGAACGGAGCACCGCCCGATGACCGAAGCGGACCTGGAGAGCCATCGCCGCGACGTGACCGCCGAACTGCGCGCGGACGTGCGCGAGGGGCTCACGGCCGACCAGAAGTGGTTGCCGCCCAAGTGGTTCTACGACGCCGAAGGCAGCAAGCTGTTCGAGAAGATCACCGCGCTGCCGGAGTACTACCCGACCCGCAGCGAGCGCGAGGTGCTCGCGGAGCGGGCGGCCGAGATCGCCGAACGCACCGGCGCGCACACGCTCGTCGAGCTGGGGTCGGGGTCGAGCGAGAAGACCCGGTTGCTGCTGGACGCGCTCACCGCGCACGGCACGCTGGAGGCGTTCGTGCCGATGGACGTGTCGGAAACCGCGCTCGCCGAGGCCGCCGCGGCGATCACGGCGGACTACCCGAAGCTCGAGGTGCGCGGGGTGGTCGGCGACTTCACCCAGCACCTGCAGCTGCTGCCCGGCACCGCGCCGCGGGTCGTCGCCTTCCTCGGCGGCACGATCGGCAACTTCCTGCCCGACGAGCGGGCCGAGTTCCTGCACTCGGTGCGCGACGTGCTCGGCGAGGGGGAGTGGCTGCTGCTCGGCACCGACCTGGTGAAGGACCGGGAAACGCTGGAACGGGCCTACGACGACGCGGCGGGCGTCACCGCGGCGTTCAACCGCAACGTGCTGCGCGTGATCAACGCCGAACTAGGCGCGGACTTCGACCCGGACGAGTTCGACCACGTCGCCTACTGGAACGCCCACCGCGAGTGGATCGAAATGCGGCTGCGCGCCCGGTGCCGGACGGAGGTGCGCATCCCCGGCGCGGACCTGATCGTGCCGTTCGCCGAGGGCGAGCACATCCGCACCGAGGTGTCCGCGAAGTTCCGCCCCGACGGCGTCGAGGCGGAACTGAACGCCGCCGGGTTCGCGCTCGAGCGATGGTGGACAGACTCACAGCAGCGGTTCGGGGTGAGTTTGGCAAGATCAGTGCGTGCGTAACCCTCTCGCGGCACTCGCCCGCAAGCTCGGCACCCAGCGCCGGCTGATGGGCGCCTCGCGCGCCATCATCGCGACCGACCGGCAGCTGCACCGGTGGTTCGGCGGCCGGATCAGCCTGGTCGGCCTGGCCGGACTGCCGTCGCTGCGCCTCACCACCACCGGACGGCGCAGCGGCCTCCCGCGGAGCACGAACTTGCTGTACTACCCCCACGGCAGCGAGTTCGTGCTCACCGGCTCCAACTGGGGCCGTCCGAAGAACCCGGCGTGGACGCACAACCTCCGCGACAACCCGAAGGCGACGGTCGCGCTGCGCGGCCGCGAGATCGAGGTCAAGGCGCGGGAACTGGAAGGCGCGGAGTACGACCGGATGTGGGCGGAACTGCTCGAATTCTGGCCGGGCTACGAAATGGAACGCGCCACGGCGGGGCGGGAGCTGCCCGTATTCGTGCTGACCCGCTGCTGACGATCGAGCGGTGAGCGGAATCGAGCTGCTGGGCTCCGCACGGGTTTGCGAAACCAGCCGTGAGCGTGCTTGGCCCCCGCGGGGAGGCAATGCGCGAGAGAGTGCGCGTGGCCGGTTGCTGGAAATCGTCGCTGACCGCGGATCAGCGCGATGCGTCCAATCGGAGCAAGGCTGTCGCGTCTCCGGGCGGGGTGGTCGCTATCCCGATCTGGGTGTCGGCGTTGGGGTTGACGTCCACCGTCGTGTCAGCTGCCCGGCGGACCCGGTGACCTCGAAGCAGAGTTTGCCGTTGCCCGCCGAGCCGATCCGGTCGGTGGAGCGGACGATGGTCAGACCGACAGTTTCGGGCGCGGGGCAGGGTCTGTAGAGAATGTGGCCGTCGCCGCTGATCAGCTGCACGTGGTCGCTGGCGAGGATCGCCGCGGCAGCCGCTGGCAGCAGTACGGTATCGAGCCTGTTGTCAAAATCGGACCTATCTCGGAGATCTGAATGTATGTGGTGCACGGCTGGTTCGAGCTGTGGGAATCCCCGGCCGAGCCGGAGTGGGGCGAGGAGAAGTTCGACGAGCTGGTCGAAGAGGTCCGGGCGCGGATCGCCGGCACCGACTTCGGAACCAGCGAAGTGACGATGAAGATCTTCAACGGCATCTACGTCCTGAGGGTGGACGGGGCTCCCAACCACCGCGGGACGGAAATACCCGAGGTGATCGGATTCCTGGAGTACGTCGCCCGGCTGCTTCCCGGGTCGCACGGGCTCCTGTACGAACGAGACGAGGAGGCTACCGACGCGCCCGGGCAGAACGGGTTCCGGGTCCGGGTCATGGCGCGCGGGGAACTGAGTCTCCGGCTGGACCCGTTCCTCTCGCCGATCCAGCCCGTCGTCGAGGATCCCTGATCGGCGGTCGCTCGGCAGAACCCCGCACATCCTCCTTTTGGCCGGTGCCCGGCTTGGCCGGATTGTGCCAGTCTCGGTGACGCCCCGTAATCAGACGGGTGCGCAACCAGGGGAGATTCCACGTGCGCGGAGCGAAAAGAGCACGAGCCGGAGCACTGGTCGCGGCGATCGCGACCGCGCTGACCGGGCTGGCGGGCACTGCCGTCGCGGCGCCCGCCGGTCCGGCGGCGCAGCAGGCCACACCCGCGGAGATCGCGCGCACCGCGCCGGTCAGGTGGGAGGACTGCACCAAAGACCAGTTGCGCGGGGTCCCGGAAGACCAGGTGAAGCTGTACAGCTGCTCGCGTTACCGCGTGCCGGTCGACCACGACGACGCGTCGCTCGGCAGCATCGACATCGCGCTGATGAAGCGCGCCGCCAAGGTCCCCGGGCAGCGGATCGGGTCGCTGTTCCTCAACCCGGGCGGTCCGGGCGGGTCCGGGCTGCGGATGCCGATCGCGGGCGACCGCTACTTCCGCCCGCAGGTGATGGACCGCTTCGACCTCGTCGGGTTCGACCCGCGCGGCGTCGGGGCCAGCAATCCGCTGCGCTGCTTCACCACCGCCGAGGACGCCGCGGACGTGCAGAACGAGATGGTCCCGGTTCCGTTGTCGCGCAAGGAAATCTCCGGCACGCTCGCCGCGTACCGCGATTACGGCCAGTTCTGCCGCCGCAACGCGGGCGCGCTGCTCGACCACATGTCCACCCGCGACGTCGTGCGCGACCTCGACCAGTTGCGCGCCGCCGTCGGCGACAAGCAGCTGACCTACACCGGGTTCTCCTACGGCACGCTCGTCGGCTCCACCTACGCGGCGATGTTCCCGAAGCAGACGCGGGCGATCGTGATCGACGGGAACGTCGACCCGCAGCTGCGCACCAGCGACGGCGTCACCTACGACCTCGCGCGGGCGCAGGGCTTCGAGATCGCGCTCGCCGGTTTCCTCGACCGCTGCGCCCAGGCCGGCGACAAATGCGCGTTCAGTGCGGGCGACCCGCGCGCGAAGTTCGACGAGCTGCGCGAGCACGTGCGCACCGATCCGATCACGTTGCCCGACGGCACGAAGATCGACCTCGGCGCGTTGACCGGCGCGGTGTCGAGCTCGCTGTATTCGCCAGCCTCGTTCGGCGAGCTGGCGGAGGGCTTGCAGCAGGCGTACTCGGTGCTGCATCCGTCGTTGCAGGCGCAGTCCGCGCGGAAGGGCACCTTGTCCGCGGGCCGCGGCGGTCTGCTCGACCTCGCTCCGGACAGCCCGTACACCGGCGACGACTCCTACTTCGCGGTGAACTGCGCGGACAAGCCGATGCGGATCCGGCAGGAGCAGGTACCGGGCATCGCGGCGAAGGCGGACCGGGAATCGCCGACTTTCGGCCGCTACCAGGTGTTCTCCGACATCGCCGCGTGCCCGGTGTGGCCCGCCGCGAAGACGTCCGACCCGTACCGCGGGCCGTGGCGCGCGAACACCGCGACGCCGGTCCTGGTGGTGAGCAACTTCTACGACCCGGCCACCCGGTACCGCTTCGGCCAGCGGATGGCCGAGGAACTGGGCAACTCGCGGCTGCTGTCGGTCGACGCGTTCGGCCACTGCATCCTCGGCAAGGCCCGCGGCGTGGACGACGCGACCGCCGCGTACCTGATCGACCTGAAGGTGCCCGCCGCCGGCCAGGTGTTCCAGCCGGACCAGCAGCCGTTCACGACGCCCGCGAAGGGCTGATCGGTTGATCTTCGGCCCGGAATCGGGCATATCGGGACAACCCTCTTGTCAGCGCCCGGCGGATCGGTGAAAGTGTCCGCCAGAAGTTCACCTGAGGGGGGTTGACGTGCGGCGCTGGGCGGGCGGGTTCGGCGCGGCCGCGGTCCTTGCCGGGACCGCGGCGCTCGCCGGGTGTTCCGGCTCGCCCGCCCAGCCCGGTCCGGTCGAGGTTTCGCGCTCGGCCTGCGGCGACGGCTGGACCGCGCCGCCGGCCGGGCCGCAGACCCTGCAGGTCCGCAACAACGCCGCCGTCACGATGGAGATCGAACTCGTCGACCCGGCCACCGGGACGGTCTTCGGGGAACTGGAAGGCGTCGGCCCCGGCACGACGCGCGCGTTGCCGGTGAACTTCGGCAACGGCGCGTACGCCCTGCGCTGCGCTCCCGAGGACGGCACGCCCTTCGTCGGCCCGACCGTCCAGGTCACCGGCGGCGCGGACCGTCCGGGCCCGGCGGTGGTGCCGGTGACCAACGCGGATTTGCTCGGCCCGCTCAAGCAGTACCACGCCTACGTCGCCGACGGCCTCGGCACGCTCACCGGCCAGACCGCGGCGCTGGCGCAAGCCGTCCGCTCGGGCAATCGCGGTGCGGCGCAACAGGCTTGGCTCACCGCACACCTCACCTACGAACGGCTCGGCGCCGCTTACGACGCCTTCGGAGACTCGGACGGGGCGATCAACGGCACCACCGCCGGGCTGCCGGGCGGTGCCGCCGATCCGGGCTTCACCGGCTTCCATCGCCTCGAGAACGGCTTGTGGCACAACGAAGCGATGCCCGCGCTGAGCCCGATCGCCGATCAGCTCGACCAGGCGGTCCAGAAGCTGCGCACGTCGTTCGCCGACGCCCAGATCGACCAGAACGATCTCGGCCTGCGCGCGCACGAGATCATGGAGAACACCCTCCAGTTCGAGCTGACCGGCCGCACCGACTACGGCAGCGGCTCCACCCTGGAGACCGCCCGCGCGAACCTCGCCGGGACCCGTGCGGTGCTCGACGTGCTGCGCCCGCTGCTGACGACGAGGTTCCCCGGCTTGAAGGATCTCGACGCCTGGATCGCCCGCACGGACCACGATCTCCAAGCGGTCGCCGGGAAACCGCTCTCCGCTCTCGACCGGAAGCAGCGGCAGCGGATCAACGCCGACGTCTCGGAGCTGACCGAACGCCTGGCCCCGGTCGCGGCGATCGCGGAGCCGAGGAGGGTCTCGTGAGCCTGGGACGGCGCGCGTTCCTGCGCGGAGCGGCAGCGGCCGGGGCGGGCGCGGGTCTGGTCGGCCTGTCTGGAAGCGCGACGGCCGCCGGGGGAGCGGTGCCGTTCCACGGTCCACATCAGACAGCCGCGCTGGCGGAACCGGCGAGACATTCGGTCGTCGCCGCGTTCGACGTCGTCGCCGAGAATCGCGCCGAACTCACCGCCCTGCTCAAGGAACTGACCGACCGCGCGCGTTTCCTCACCGGCGGCGGTGCCCCCGCGTCCGTCGGGATCACCGGACCGCCCGCGGATTCCGGCGTGCTCGGTCCGGAAGTCCCGAAAGGACAGCTGTCCGTGCTGGTGGGCGCGGGCGCGTCGCTGTTCGACGACCGGTACGGGCTCGCCGCGCGCAAACCGCCGAAGCTCAAGCAGATGCCGATGTTCCCGGACGACGCGCTCGATCCGCAGTGGTGCCACGGCGATCTGTCCCTGGTGCTCAACGCCGCCGAACTGGACACCGTGCTGCACGCGCTGCGCGACATCGCCCGCGCGACCCGGGGCGGGATGCAGCTGCGCTGGAAGATCGACGGATTCAGCTCGCCGCCGCGGCCGTCCGGGACCCCGCGCAACCTGCTCGGGTTCAAGGACGGCACCGCGAATCCCGGGCCGTCCGAAGCGGACAGTCTGGTGTGGACCGACGACGGCGGCAGCTACCAGGTCATCCGGCTGATCCGGATGCTGGTCGAGTTCTGGGACCGGGTGTCGCTGTCGGAGCAGGAGAACATGATCGGCCGCCGCCGCGACACCGGCGCCCCGCTCGACGGCGCGGCCGAGCAGGACGCGCCGCGCTACGCCGACGACCCGATCGGCACGGTCATCCCGCTGACCAGCCACATCCGGCTCGCGAACCCGCGCACGCCGCAGACGGACGGACAGCGGATCCTGCGCCGCGCGGTCAATTACGACCGCGGCGTCGACTCCAACGGCAACCTCGACATGGGCCTCGTCTTCACCTGTTACCAGCGCGATCTCGAGCAGCAGTTCGAGGCCGTGCAGAAGCGGCTCGCCGGCGAGCCGCTCACCGACTACGTCTCGCCGTTCGGGGGCGGATATTTCCACCTGTTCCCGGGCGTGACGGATCCGGCCGACCACTACGGCCGGGCAGTGCTGGGCTGAGCGGAAGGAGTTCTGCAGTGAAGCGGACCAGGAAGCGGGCCACCGCGGCGGCCGCGCTGGCGGCGACCGCGGCGCTGGCCGCGGCGTGCGCGAGCAGTTCGGCGTCGACCTCGGCCCCGGCGCACGCGATCGCCGCCGAGACGTTCACGACGTCGACGCCGATCAAGCACGTCGTGGTGATCTTCGGCGAGAACATCTCCTTCGACCATTACTTCGGCACCTATCCGAACGCGACGAACGAGAACGGCACTCCGTTCCATGCCGCGCCCGGCACTCCGAAGGTCAACGGCCTGACTCCGGAACTGCTGCAGCACAACCCGAACGCTTACAACCCGAAGCGGTTGAGCCCGGACCAGGCGCTCACCTGTGACCAGGCGCATGACTACAAGAAGGAACAGGCCGCGTTCAACGGCGGCAAGATGGACAAGTTCGTCGAGTACACCGAGAAGGACAAGTGCACTGGGCAGCCTGTGTTGTTCGGCGAGCCCGGTCTGGTGATGAATTACTTCGACGGCAATACTGTTACCGCGATGTGGAATTATGCGCAGCACTACTCGTTGAATGACAACTCGTTCAATACTGTGTTCGGGCCGTCTAGTCCTGGGGCGATCAATCTTGTTTCGGGGCAGACACATGGGTTGCAGCCGGTGGATTCGGTTACCGGGGAGCCCAAGGTTGATCCGCATACTGCGGCTTCGCCCGATGCTCATGGGATCGGGACGATGATTACCGATCCGGATCCGGCGTTCGACGATTGTTCGGACAAGAATCACACTGCTAAAGATAATCTTGGGGCGTTCCAGGGGCGGAATGTCGGGGATTTGCTGAATGCTCGCGGGGTTACATGGGGTTGGTTCGAGGGTGGGTTCCGGCCTACTGGCGAGGCTAACGGGTACGCCGTTTGCGGGACTAAGCATCCTAACGTGGGTGGGCAGGCGTCCGTTGACTACAGTCCGCATCACGAGCCGTTCCAGTACTACCGGTCGACGGCTAATCGGAAGCACCTTCCGCCGTCCTCGTTGCATGCGGTGGGGCAGCAGGATCAGGCTAATCATCAGTATGACGTCCGGGACTTCAATGATGCGCTTGCTGCGGGGACGATGCCTGCGGTGAGTTTTCTGAAGGCGCCGGAGTATCAGGACGGGCATGCTGGGTATTCGGATCCGTTGGACGAGCAGGCCTTTGTGGCTGAGGAGGTCAATCGGATCCAGGCTTCGCCGCAGTGGAAGAATACGGCGATCGTGTTGGCTTATGACGATTCGGACGGGTGGTATGACCATGTTGCGCCGAAGGTTCTGAACGGGTCGCATGATTCTGCGCAGGATGCTTCGGTTTGTACTTCGAAGCCGGTTAAGCTGGGCGGGTTCGCGGATCGGTGCGGGTATGGGCCTCGGTTGCCGTTGCTGGTGATTTCGCCTTATAGCAGGGTTAATTATGTTGATCACACTATGACTGATCAGACTTCGGTGCTGCGGTTTATTGAGGACAACTGGCATTTGGGGCGGATTGGTGGCGGGTCGTTTGATGTGATGGCGGCTCCGTTGACTGGGATGTTCGATTTTTCGCATGCTAAGGCGAAGTCGTTGAAGTTGGATCCTAAGACTGGGGCGGTGGTTGGTTAGGGGCGCTGCGGTTACGGGGCGGCTCGTCGCCTGGCGGCGACATTGCGGCCTTGGTTGCGTGGGGCACCCCGAAGCCCATTGTGATGACGGTCCGGGGGTGCTTGTCAAGGCGGGAAAGATGCCTTGACAAGCACCCCCGGACCGCATTTTTGGCTTCGTATCGGGGTGCGGGGGTGGTGTGGGTGCCTCGATTGTTGGGTGCATCGGCGGCGGTTTTAGGGCTGGGTGCCTTGATGCGTTGGGTGCATTGGCTGCGGTTTTCGGGCGCGCGGGGTGGGTGCGTGGTTGGGATGGGGTATGCGGGTGTCGGTTGGGGTGGGGGTAGCGCCCCAATGTGGCATTGGGTGCGTCTGACGCACCCAATGCCACATTGGGGGCGCATCGCGGCGGCGGGGGCGGCGGGGCGGAGCCGGAGCCGGAGCCGGGTGGTCCGTGAAGGGCTCCTTGAGGGAATCCAAGTCCGTGAAGGAGGCCCTCACGGCCGGCGGGCGGGTCGTGAGGGGAACCCTGGGGGAATCAGAGTCAACGGGGGTTCCCCTCACGCACGGCGGCGAAGCGGGCGAAGCCGGAGACAAGTGTGGCCCGCTCCGAAAGATCGGAGCGGGCCAACAACTTGGAGGTCAGACCGTCAGGACTGGGTCATCTTCCGCAGCACGTACTGCAGGATGCCGCCGTTGCGGTAGTAGTCCGCTTCGCCGGGGGTGTCGATGCGGACGACCGCGTCGAACTCGACCTTTGAGCCGTCTTCCTTCGTGGCCGTCACGTGGACCGTTCGGGGCGTTTCGCCCTTGTTCAGCTTCGTGATGCCCTCGATGTCGAACGTCTCGGTGCCGTCGAGCTTCAGCGACGACGCCGATTCTCCCTCCGGGAACTGCAGCGGGATGACGCCCATGCCGATCAGGTTGGAGCGGTGGATGCGCTCGAACGACTCGGTGATCACCGCGCGCACGCCCAGCAGGCTAGTGCCCTTGGCCGCCCAGTCGCGGGACGAACCGGAGCCGTACTCCTTGCCGCCCAGGACGACCAGCGGGGTGCCTGCCGCCGCGTAGTTCTGGGCCGCGTCGTAGATGAACGCCTGCGGGGCGCCTTCCTGCGTGAAGTCGCGGGTGTAGCCGCCCTGCACGTCGTCCAGCAGCTGGTTGCGCAGCCGGATGTTCGCGAACGTACCGCGGATCATGACCTCGTGGTTGCCTCGGCGCGAGCCGTAGGAGTTGAAGTCCTTGCGCTCGATGCCGTGCTCGACCAGGTACTGCGCGGCCGGCGTGCCGGGCTTGATCGCGCCGGCGGGGGAGATGTGGTCGGTGGTGACCGAGTCGCCCAGCTTCGCCAGCACCCGGGCGCCGGAGATGTCCTGCACCGGGGCCGGTTCGGCGGTCATGCCGTCGAAGTACGGGGGCTTCCGGACGTAGGTGGACTCGGCCTCCCACTCGAAGGTCTTGCCGGTCGGCGTCGGCAGCGATTTCCAGCGCTCGCCGCCGTCGAACACGTCGGCGTAGTCCTTCTTGAACATCTCCTGGGTGATCGCGGAGTCGATGGTCTCCTGGATCTCCTGCGGCGACGGCCAGATGTCCTTCAGGAACACGTCGTTGCCGTCGCTGTCCTGGCCGAGCGGCTGGGTCGCGAAGTCGAAGTCCATCGTCCCGGCCAGCGCGTACGCGATGACCAGCGGCGGGGACGCCAGGTAGTTCATCTTGACGTCCGGGTTGATCCGGCCCTCGAAGTTCCGGTTGCCCGAGAGCACCGAGACCGCGGTGAGGTCGTTCTCCTGGATCGCGGCGGAGATCTCGTCCGACAGCGGGCCCGAGTTGCCGATGCACGTGGTGCAGCCGTAGCCGACCAGGTGGTAGCCCAGCTTCTCCAGGTACGGCCAGAGGCCGGCCTTGTCGTAGTAGTCGGTGACGACCTGCGAACCCGGCGCCATCGACGTCTTGACCCACGGCTTGACCGACAGGCCCTTGTCGACCGCGTTGCGCGCGAGCAGCGCCGCGCCCAGCATGACCGACGGGTTCGAGGTGTTGGTGCACGAGGTGATCGAGGCGATCACCACGGCGCCGTGGTCGAGCACGAACTCGCCGCGGTCGGCGGTGGACACCTTGACCGGCTTGGTCGGCCGCCCGGTGGCCCCGTTCGCCGCGGACTGCACCGGCACCGCGGTCTCGTCCTGGAACGACAGCGCGGCCGGGTCGGAGGCCGGGAAGGTCTCCTCGACGGTCTCGTCGACGTTGGTGTGCGGGGTCGGCTGCTCGTCCTCGGCGTAGTCGTGCACCGACTTGCGGAACGAGGACTTCGCGTCGGTCAGCTCGATGCGGTCCTGCGGGCGCTTCGGGCCGGCGATCGACGGGACGACCGTCGACAGGTCCAGCTCGAGGTACTCGGAGTACTGCGCCTCGTGCGACGGGTCGTGCCAGAGGCCCTGCTCCTTGGCGTACGCCTCGACCAGCGCGACCTGCTCGGCCGAACGGCCGGTGAGCTTGAGGTAGCGGACGGTCTCGTCGTCGATCGGGAAGATCGCCGCGGTGGAGCCGAACTCCGGGCTCATGTTGCCGATGGTGGCGCGGTTGGCCAGCGGCACCTGGGCGACGCTCTCGCCGTAGAACTCGACGAACTTGCCGACCACGCCGTGGCGGCGCAGCATCTCGGTGATCGTGAGCACGACGTCGGTCGCGGTCACGCCCGCCGGGATCTCGCCGGTCAGCTTGAAGCCGACGACGCGCGGGATCAGCATGGAGACCGGCTGGCCCAGCATGGCCGCCTCGGCCTCGATGCCGCCGACGCCCCAGCCCAGCACGCCCAGGCCGTTGACCATGGTGGTGTGCGAGTCGGTGCCGACGCAGGAGTCGGGGTACGCCTGGCCGTTGCGGGCCATGACCGTGCGGGCCAGGTGCTCGATGTTGACCTGGTGCACGATGCCGGTGCCCGGCGGGACGACCTTGAACTCGTCGAAGGCGCCCTGGCCCCAGCGCAGGAACTGGTAGCGCTCGCGGTTGCGCTCGTACTCGATCTCCACATTGCGCTCGAAGGCGTCCGCGCGGCCGAACACGTCGATGATCACCGAGTGGTCGATGACCATCTCGGCGGGCGCGAGCGGGTTGACCTTGTCCGGGTCGCCGCCGAGGGCGGTCACGGCCTCGCGCATGGTGGCCAGGTCGACCACGCAGGGCACGCCGGTGAAGTCCTGCATGATCACCCGGGCGGGCGTGAACTGGATCTCGATCGACGGGTCCGCGTTCGGATCCCATCCGCCGAGCGCGCGGATGTGGTCGGCGGTGATGTTCGCGCCGTCCTCGGTGCGCAGCAGGTTCTCGAGGAGGATCTTCAGGCTGTAGGGCAGCCGGGCGGCGCCTTCGACCTTGTCCAGGCGGAAGATCTCGTACGAGTTCTCTTCCACCTGCAAGGTGTCCTTGGCGCCGAAGCTGTCCTTGCTAGGTGCAGTCACGTCTAACTCCAGTGGCATGGATTCCACGCCGCCGCCGGCGTGTCCTCCCGGGTCAGTTCGGTGTCGGTCTTCGGGTCGTCGGGATCGACCCGCGCGAGTCTTGCGCACCCCCACCGTAGAACCGGAACCGGGAGGGCACACCTCGTCTTCTCGACCCAAACAGTACGCGTGTCCTGTATTTCGTTCAAGACGACACGCGGAGTGACGTGCGCCATCCGGACACGCGGTCCCGCCAGGTCCCCCGAACAGGGGAAATGATCTCCGCGGTGTGTAAGTTCTTCCTGAGGCTTGTGATAGTGGTGTGACTGCAGAGGTACGCGGTGTGCCCGCGGGACGGCAGCGGGCGAGCGGAGGTGGCGGGCGTGAGGGTCCGGCGTGGACAGTCCGGGACGGCGGGCGCGCTGGTGCGCGGAGCCGGGGCCCGGCGCGGGCTGGCGATCGCGACGGTCACCCTGGCGGCCCTGCTCGGCGCGACGAGCACCGGGCTCGCGGTGCCCCCGCCGCCGCCGAACCCGAGCGACTCCTCGATCGACTCCGCCAAGGGCGACGCGAACGCGAAGGCCGGCGAGGTCGGCAGGCTCACCAACCAGCTCGCGCAGGCCGAGCAGAAGCTCAGCGCGCTGCAGGACAACGTCGAGCTGAAGCAGGAACAGGCCATGAAGGCCCTGGTCGACCTGCAGACCGCGCAGGACGAGGCGACCCAGGCGCAGAACGACGCGAAGTCGGCGCGCCAGGAGGCGGACGCGGCGGTCGGCGCCATCGAGAAGGCCCGCGCGGACGCGAAGAAGTTCGCCGCCGCGAGCTTCGAGCAGGGCAGCACGATCGGGTCGATCTCGGCGTACCTGACCTCGGACAGCCCGAAGGACCTGCTCGCCCGCGCCCAGCTGCTCAACTCCATCGGCGGCTCGCGGCTCAACGCGATGGACCGGCTCCAGCAGGCGCAGACGGAGAAGGCCAACAAGGACTCCGCCGCGCGCAAGGCGCTGGAGCTGGCGCAGCAGAAGCAGGACGCGGCCACCCGGGCGAAGGGCACCGCGGACGCCGCGCAGTCCGCCGCCGTGTCCGCGCAGCAGGCCCAGGCCGCGCAGAACACGCAGCTGGAAGCCAACAAGAACGCCGTCGAGCAGCAGCTGTACGCCGCGCAGGCGAAGGTCAACGGGCTGCAGGGGCAGCGCCAGCGCTACCAGGACTGGCTCGCGCAGAAGCAGCGCGAGGACGAGGAGCGCGCCCGGCAGGCGGCCCTGCGGGCAGCCGCGGCGAACAACGACGACGGCGGCGACAACGGCGGCGGAAGCCGCGGCCGGCCGTCCCCGGCGGCGGGCAGCTCGATCGAGGCCGTGATCGCGCGGGCGCTGTCCAAGGTGGGCATGCCGTACGCGTGGGGCGGCGGCAACGGCAGCGGCCCGACCCGCGGCATCCGCGACGGCGGCGTGGCCGACCGGTACGGCGACTACCGCAAGATCGGCTTCGACTGCTCCGGCCTGATGATCTACGCCTTCGCCGGCGTGCAGGGCCTGCCGCACTTCAGCGGCTACCAGTACACCTCCGGCCGCCGGGTCCCGCTGTCGCAGATGCGCCGCGGCGACATGCTCTTCTGGGGCGGCTCGGGCGGCATCCACCACGTCGCGCTGTACCTGGGCAACGGGCAGATGGTCGAGGCCCCGCAGTCGGGTTCGTACGTCCGCGTGACGTCGGTCCGCTACGGCGGGATCATGCCGTACGCGACGCGCCTCATCGGCTGAGCGGGCTCCACACGTAGGGCGTCGTCTCGGTCACCGCGGTGAAGCCGAGCCGTTCGAGGATCGGACGGCTCGTGGGCAGCGCGTCGACCTGGAGGTAGGCGACGCCGCGAGCCCGGGCCGCGCCGACCCGGTGCGCGACGAGCGCGCGGTAGAGGCCTCGGCCGCGCCATTCCGGGAGCGTCGCGCCGCCCCAGAGTCCGGCGAATCCGGTGCCGGGCACCAGTTCCAGCCGGGACGCGGCGACGAACCGGCCGTCCGCTTCAGCCACGACATGCGTGGTGGTCCCGGCGTCGGCGCGGGCCCGGGCGAGCAGATCCGCGGCGACAGCGGCTTCGTCGTGACCGAACACCGAGGCCGACAACGTCGCGATGCGCAGCAGGTCGTCGCTGCTGCCGGCTTCGCGCACGACCACGTCGGTGGACGGCGGAGCCGAGGCGGCGACCGCGTCCAGCGGCGCGATCAGGACGGTTTCGGTTTCCTCCGGGACGAATCCGGCCGCGAGCAACCGCTCCGGCAGCTCCGCGGGACGGTCGTGGCTGCGGGTCTTCCACTCGAACTCCTCGCCGCGCGCGGCGAAGAACGCGCGCTGGCGGGCGATCAGGTCGTCGAGCGCGCCGCCGGTCACGCCGAGGTCGGGCGGTCCGGAGACAAACCCGCGGCGGCCGCCGGTGAGGCGGGCGAGCGGGCCGTCGGCGGTCAGGTGCTGCCCGGGTTCGGCCTGGGTCAGTTCGGCTCGGCGGACTTCGCGGTCGTAAGCGGCGAGCAGCCGCGCGGCGTCGGGCACGCCCGGGAATTTAACCCGGACGACCCCGCAGCGCGCGCGGGTTTCCGGGGCGGGCACGCTGGGTGCATGACTGAGAGCGCCCGGTTCGCCGGGATCGTGCTGGCCGGCGGGTCCGCTCGGCGCCTGTCCGGAGTGGACAAGCCGGAGCTGCGGGTCGGCGGGATCTCCTTGCTGGGCCGGGCGGTCGAGGCGCTGTCCGGAGCAGATCCGGTCGTGGTGTGCGGTCCGCGGCGGCCGGGGTACGACACGGTCGTCTGGACCCGCGAGGCCGTTCCCGGCGCGGGACCGGTGGCGGCGCTGGCTGCTGGGCTTGAGGCGGTCGACGCGGAAATCGTCGTGCTGCTCGCCGCTGATCTCCCCGGCATCCGGCGCTCCACAGTGGACCGGCTGCGGTCCACTGTGGTCAGCGCGGACGGCGCGGTGCTCGTCGACGCGGCAGGGGAGCGGCAATGGCTGGCGAGTGCCTGGCGCACGGCGGCTCTGCGCGAGGTGATGCCGGAGCGTCCGGAAAACGCGTCGCTGCGCCGGACGCTCGGCGGATTGCGGATCGCCGAGGTCGCCGCCCAGCCCGGCGAGAGCGACGACATCGACACGCCGGAGGACCTGGAAAAGCACCGCTGACAGGGGCTTCACAGCTGTCACACCGGCGATGCGATTGGCTACCGTCGCGGGAAGTTCTCGACCCAGTAGGGTCGCGGGCGAGCACGCAGACGCGGAAACCCCTGGAGGAAGAGTGACCGAGCCCGGCTTCGCCGAGGGAGCGAACGGGCAGCAGCCCGGCACCCCGGCGCGGGACGCCCAGCTGCTGGAACGCACCGTGTTCGAGGTGAAGCGCGTCATCGTCGGACAGGACCGGCTGGTGGAGCGCATGCTCGTCGGGCTGCTGGCGAAGGGGCACCTGCTGCTCGAAGGCGTGCCCGGGGTCGCGAAGACGCTCGCGGTCGAGACGTTCGCGCGCGTGGTGGGCGGGTCGTTCTCCCGCGTGCAGTTCACCCCCGACCTGGTGCCCGCCGACATCCTCGGCACGCGCATCTACCGCCAGGGCGCCGAGCGCTTCGACGTCGAGGTGGGCCCGGTCGTCGCGAACTTCGTGCTCGCCGACGAGATCAACCGCGCCCCGGCGAAGGTGCAGTCGGCGATGCTCGAGGTGATGGCCGAGCGGCACGTGTCGATCGGCGGCAAGACCTTCCCGATGCCCGATCCGTTCCTCGTGCTGGCCACGCAGAACCCGATCGAGAACGAGGGCGTCTACCCGCTGCCGGAAGCCCAGCGCGACCGGTTCCTGTTCAAGATCCTGGTCGAGTACCCCTCCGCCGAGGAGGAGCGCGAGATCATCTACCGGATGGGCGTCACGCCGCCGGAGCCGCACGAGGTGCTGAGCCCGGCGGAGCTGGTGCGGCTGCAGGGCGTCGCGTCGCAGGTGTTCGTGCACCACGCGCTGGTCGACTACGTCGTGCGGCTGGTGCTCACCACGCGCACCCCGAACGACCACGGGCTGTCCGACGTCGCGGGCTGGGTGTCGTACGGCGCCTCGCCGCGCGCGAGCCTCGGCATCATCGCCGCGGCGCGGGCGCTGGCGCTCGTGCGCGGCCGCGACTACGTGCTCCCGCAGGACGTCGTCGACGTCGTGCCGGACGTGCTGCGGCACCGCCTCGTGCTGTCCTACGACGCGCTGGCCGACGGCGTCCCGGTGGACCACATCGTCACCCGCGTGCTGCAGACCGTGCCGCTGCCGCAGGTTTCGGCCCGGCCGCAGGGCGGCGCCGGCCCCGTGCCGGCGGGCGCGCCCGTCAGGTAGCGGCGTGGCCGGCACCTCCTCGAAAGAACCGGGCGGACGGCCCGGCTGGGCCCCGCCGATCCTGCGCGGCGACCGGATGGAAGCGGGACTGCGCACGCTCGAACTCGAAGTGCGCCGCCGCCTCGACGGGCTGCTCCAGGGCAACCACCTCGGTCTCGTCCCGGGGCCGGGTTCCGAGCCCGGCGAGGCGCGGCCGTACCAGCCCGGCGACGACGTGCGCCGGATGGACTGGGCGGTCACCGCGCGGACGACGACGCCGCACATCCGCGAGACGGTCGCGGACCGCGAGCTGGAGACGTGGGTCGTCGCGGACATGTCGGCGAGCCTCGACTTCGGCACCGCGCTGTGCGAGAAACGCGATCTCGTCGTCTGCGCGACCGCCGCGGTCGCGCATCTGACCGGCGGCGGCGGAAACCGGATCGGCGCGCTCGTGTCCAACGGCGAAGGCATCACCCGGCTCCCGGCGCGCGGCGGGCTTCCGCACGCCCGCGGCCTGGTCCGGCGGCTCGCCGAGACGCCCCGTGCCGCCGAAGGCGTCCGCGGCGACCTCGCCGAGGCGCTGGAAAAGCTGCGCCGTCCGCCGCGGCGGCGCGGACTGGCGGTGGTGATCTCCGACTTCCTCGGCCCGATGGACTGGGAGCGCCCGTTGCGCGCGCTCGGCGGAAGGCACGAGCTGATCGCGATCGAGATCGTCGACCCGCGCGACGTGGACCTGCCGGACGTCGGCACCGTCGTGCTGGCCGACCCGGAGACCGGACGGCAGCGCGAGGTGCACGCTTCGGCGTTGCTGCGCAAGGAGTTCGGCGCGGCGGCGAACGCGCACCGGCAGGCGGTCGCGGCCGGTCTGCGCCGGGCCGGGGCCGCGCATCTGGTGCTGCGCACCGATTCCGACTGGATCGCGGACATGGTGCGGTTCGTGGTCGCCCGCAAGCGCCGCTGGTCGGGAGGCGTCGCATGACCACGATGCACGCGGCAACCGGTAAGGAGGCGACGGCATGAGCCTCGCCGGATTCAGCTCGCCGTGGTGGTTCCTGCTGCTGATCGCGGTCGTCGCGGTGGCGGCCGCGTACGTGCTGTCGCAGCGGCAGCGGCGCCGCCGGGTGATGCGGTTCGCGAATCTGGAGCTGCTGGAGAAGGTCGCGCCCAAGGCGCAGGGCTGGATCCGGCACGTGCCCGCGGTGCTGATCGTGCTGTCGCTGCTGTTCCTGACGGTCTCGCTGGCCGGTCCGACGGCGGAGCAGAAGGTGCCGCGCAACCGGGCGACCGTCATGCTGGTGATCGACGTGTCGCTGTCGATGGAAGCCACCGACGTCGCCCCGACGCGGCTCAAGGCGGCGCAGGACGCGGCGAAGCAGTTCGCGCAGAACATGACCCCGGGCGTCAACCTGGGCCTGATCTCGTTCGCCGGAACCGCGACCGTGCTGGTCAACCCGACCACGGACCGGGCAGGCGTGACGAAGGCGATCGACAACCTGAAGCTCGCCCAGTCCACCGCCACCGGCGAGGGCATTTACGCGGCGATGCAGTCGATCCAGAGCTTCTCCGCGGTGGTCGGCGGCGCGGACGGTCCGCCGCCCGCACGGATCGTGCTGATGAGCGACGGCAAGCAGACGGTGCCGGAGGACCTGTACGCCCCGCGCGGCGCGTACACCGCGGCGCAGGCGGCGAAACAGGCACAGATGCCGATCTCGTCGATCTCGTTCGGCACCGAGCACGGGTCGGTCGACATCGAGGGCAAGCAGCAGGACGTCCGCGTGGACGACGAATCGCTGCGCGAGATCGCCCGGCTGTCCGGGGGAGAGTTCTACAAGGCGGCGAGTGCGGACGAGCTGAAACGCGTCTACGCCGACCTGGGCGAGCAGATCGGGTACGAGCTGAAGAACGCCGACGCGAGCAAGCCGTGGGTGGTGCTGGGGACGATCATCCTCATGGCCGGGGCGGCGACCGCGCTGGTGTTCGGCCAGAGACTGCCTTGACGCCGGTCGCTTCCGGCGGGGAGCGGTCCCGGCCGGAAGCGACACGCGGATCCACACCATGCCGCCGCCGCGCGGTTCCTGGGGCGAGCCGCCTTCACGGCGTGGCGAAACCGTTCTGCCGCCAGCCTTCGTACACCGCGATCGCCGTCGTGTTCGCCAGGTTCAGCGACCGGTTGTTGGGCAGCATCGGCAACCGCAGCCGTTCGGTGACCTCCGGGGCGCGCTGAACCTCGTCCGGCAGCCCGGCGGACTCCGGCCCGAACATCAGCACATCCCCTGGGGCGTAAGAAACCTCCGTGTAGAGCCGGGTCGCCCCGGCGCTGAACGCGTACACCTTCGCGGGCAGCAACGCCTTCCACGCCGCGGCCAGGTCGGCGTGCACGTGGACCCGCGCGAGGTCGTGGTAATCGAGCCCGGCGCGGCGGAGCTGCTTGTCCTCCAAGGTGAACCCCAGCGGTTCGACCAGGTGCAGTTCGCATCCGGTGTTCGCGGCCAGCCGGATCGCGTTGCCGGTGTTGGGCGGGATTTCGGGGCAGTAGAACAAGACTCGGAACACGGGATGCCTCACGCCGCCTCGGGTAGATACTTCGCGTAAGCCGCGCGCACTTCCGGCGGCGGCTCCGCTTTGCGGTAGTTCTCGGTGTCGACGAACACGTACCGCAGCCGGAGCTCGGTGGTCACCGTGCCGCCGCGGCGGATGTCCAGCTCGAACCGCATCGACGTGGTGCCCAAGTGCACCAGATAGACCGACACCACGAGCTCGTCGTCGAAACGGCACGGCGCGAAATACCGCAGATTCGACTCGGCGACCACCAGGTCGACGCCGGTGGCGAGCAGCGCGTCGTGCGAACCGAAGAGGGTTCTTTCCACCTCGAACGCCGCCATGTCCGCGTAGGCAAGGTAATGCGCGTTGAAGACGATCCCCTGAGCGTCGCATTCGTGGTAGCGCACGCGCAGGGGCATTTCAACGAGAGGGCGGCGTTCGGTCACCCGACCAATCTAGCGATCAGCCGTGCAGGGCGCGGTAGGTGTCGGCCGCCCCCCGATGCAGCGGGACCGGTTGGGTGCCGATCAGCGTCCGCACGTCCAGGAACTGCGTCCCGACCGCCTGTGCGGGCACGAGCTCGGCAGCCCGCCCCGCGAGCACCCGAACCACCGCCGCCGCCACGTCGAACGGCAGCTTGGGCGAGCAGACCAGCAGATTCGCCACCCCGATCGTGCCGAGCGCGCCGACCCCGCGGTAAGCCCCGGCGGGCACCTGCACCTGTTCGTACAGCGGACCGTACGCCTTGCGCAGCTGGGGGAGCACCGACGTCAGCGGGATGAGCGAGAGCGGCGTCGTGCGGTTGAGGTCGGCGAGGGCGGGCGTCGGGATGCCGCCGGACCAGAGGAACGCGTCGATCCGGCGGTCGTGCAGAGCGGCGACCGCGTCGTTCAGCGGCAGATGCTGTGCTTGGACCGGGATGTTGCTCGCGGCGAAGACCCGTTCGCCCAGTTGCGCGGCACCCGAGCGGCTCGCGCCGACCGAGATCGGGCGGCCGGCCAGCGAGCGCAGGTCGGTGAGCTGGTCCTCGGCGCGGACGACCAGCTGGAGGTAGTTCTCGTAGACGCGGCCGAGTGCTTGCAGCGGAACGGGTTTCCCGAACGGCGTGCCGCCGGTGATCGCGGATTGCGCCACGTCGGCGAGCGCCAGCCCGAAGTCGGCCGTTCCGTCCTGGACGCGTTGCACGTTCTCGACGCTCGCCTCGGTGGGCAGCGCGCTGCAGTGCAGCCGCGGTTCGGCGCGCGACAATTCGGCGGCCAGGACCTCGGCGAAGGCCAGGTAGAAGCCGCCGGGTTCGCCGGACGCGATGGTGATCTTCCGGTCCGGGCCGCGGTAGGTGTCGTCGCAGGCGGCGAGCGTCAGGGCGAGGCCGCCGAGGAGCGCGGTGCGGCGGGTGACCTTCACGGCGTCACCGCCGCGGGCAGCGTGATCCGGACTTGCAGGCCATGCGGTTCGACCGCGCGCAGCTCCAGAACCCCGCCTCGGGCACGGGTTTGCTCCCGCGCGATGGCGAGACCGAGGCCGGTGCCGCGAGGCGCGCCGTCGCCGCCCGCGCGCCAGAACCGTTCGGTGGCCCGGGCGAGGTCCTCCGGAGGAAGGCCCGGACCGTCGTCGGAGACGATCAGCGTGACACTGTCCGAAGTGGACTCCCAAGCGGCGGTGATGGTGGCTCCCTGACCGGCGTGGTGGACGGCGTTGTCCAGCAGGACGTCGAGAATCTGCGCCAGTTCGCTTTCCGGCGTGCGCACCAGCAGCGGCTCAGTATGCACTTCGCACGGCACGAGGGTCGCGCCGGCTTCGTCGGCGGACAACCGCCACGCGTCGACCCGTTCCGCCACGACAGCGGCCAGGTCCGCGGGCTCGTCGTCGGCGCGCGCGGCCAGCCGGGTCGCGGTGCTCTCCGCGGTGGCGAGGGCGAGCAAACCGTCGAGAATCCGTTCCAGGCGCTCGACTTCCGCCACCGTCGCCTCGTAGGCCGGGCGGTTTTCGACCTCGGTGCCGAGCAGGTCGAGCCGGAGCCGGAGCGCGGCCATCGGGTTCCGCAGTTGGTGCGAGGTGTCCGCGACGAGCCGCTGCTGCTGGTTCGCCGACTCGACCACAGCGTCGGACATCCGGTTCACCGACGCCGCGAGCGACCGCAATTCGCGCGGCCCCGACCGTTCCGGCACCTGCGCCCGGCGTCCGCCCGCCACCGCCAGCACGCCGGTTTCCAGCTCCACCAGCGGTCGCACCATCCACCGCGACAGCAGGACCGCGAGCAGCACGAACAGCGCCGCGACCACCATCGCCCCGGCCGCGATCGCGCTCCACGCCGCCGCGACGTCCTGCGCCGCGGCGGTCACCGAAGCACGCAGCAGCACCACGCCGGACACCCGCGTCCCGGTGCCGACGGGGCGCGCGAACAGCACCGGCGTGTCCGACCACGGCTGGATCCGTTCGACCGGCGCTTCCGGCTCGTTGCGCAGCGTCGCCTCGATGACGGTCCGCGCGTCCGGATCACTGCTGGTCAGACCGCCAGTTTCGACCAGCGGCTGCCGCTGCGCGTCGACGATCAGCACGCCTTCGCTGTATAACGACGAATACTGCCGCGCGTCGGCGTTCAACGCGGTCGCGTCGCCGGAATCGACCGCCTGTTGCGCGAGCACCACGAAGCGGTCGACATCGCTGCTGCGCGAAATCACCAACTGCTGGGTCCGCTGATCGGCGGTCGCGGACAGCAGCGGAACCGCGAACGCCGCCACGACAGCGAGCGCGAGCGTGACGAGGACAGCCAGCAGGCGAGTGCGCACCGATCAGCTCCGGCCGAGCCGGTAGCCGAAGCCGCGGATCGTGGTGAGCAGGCCGGGCCGGTCGAGTTTCGCGCGCAGTTGCGTCATGTGGACGTCGAGCGAGCGGGAAACGGCGAGGTACGCGTCGCCCCACACCTCGTCCATCAGCTGCTGGCGGCTCACCGCGGTGCCGGGCCGCGCGGCGAGCACCGCCAGCACCGCGAATTCCTTCGTGGTCAGCCCGATGTCGCGGCCGCCGACCACGACCCGGCGCGCGCCCAGATCGATCTCGACGTCCTCGATCTGCACCACCGGGTCCTTCGGCGCGGGGGAGGAGCTGCCCGCCCGGCGCGCCACCGCGTCCATCCTGGCCAGCAACTCCGCCATCCGCACCGGTTTCGCCAGGTAGTCGTCCGCGCCGAAGCGCAGCGCCCGGACGACCGAACGCTCGTCGTCGCGCGCGGTCAGCACGATCACCGGCACCGGGGACACCTGACGGATCTTGCGCAGCACGTCCAGTCCGTCGAGATCCGGCAGGCCGAGGTCGAGAAGCAGCAGGTCCGCGTCCCGGTGCCGGGTGAGCGCGTCCGAGCCGCGGCCGACTGCGGTGACCGAGTGGCCGTGCGCCTGCAGCGTTTCGGCGAGTGCCCGGGCGACCCCGGTGTCGTCCTCCACGAGCAGCACGCGCACGGCCGTCCTCCCGATCAGTCCTCGCCGCGTTCGAGGGCGGACGAACGCGAAGTTTCCCGCATTGTCGCGTACACGACGAGCGACACGAGGACGCAACCCGCGACGTACCAGAAGAAGAGCGATTCGTGACCCGCCTTCTTCAGCGCCTGCGCGATCAGCTCGGCGGTCCCGCCGAAGATCGCGACGGTGAGCGCGTAGGGCAGGCCGACGCCGATCGCGCGGATCCGCGTCGGGAACAGCTCGGCCTTCACGATCGCGTTGATCGAGGTGTAGCCGGTCACGATCACCAGCGCGCCGAGCAGCAGCAGGAACGCGAGGAACGGCTGGCTGGTGCGCGCCATCAGGGTCATGATCGGCACGGTCAGCAGGGTGCCCGCGATGCCGAAGAACATCAGCAGCTTGCGCCGGCCGATCCGGTCCGACAGCCGTCCGGCCAGCGGCTGCAGGATCGCGAAGATCAGCAGCGCGACGAACATGATCACGGTGACCGTGCGGCGCGGGATGTGCGCGGTGTTCTCCAGGAACTTCTGCGTGTAGGTGGCGTAGGTGTAGAACGCGACCGTGCCGCCGAGCGTCAGGCCGACGACGAGCAGGATCTCCCGCGGGTACTTCGCGAGCTGGCGCAGCGTGCCGCGCTCGCCCTTGCCGGTTTCCGCCCCCTCGGTGGCCCGCTGGTAGCTCTCCGACTCGTCCATCGACCGCCGCAGCGCCATCACGATCACCGCCGCGAGCGCGCCCACGACGAACGCGATCCGCCAGCCCCAGTCGCCCATCTGCTTGTCGGTGAGCACGCTCTGCAGGATCAGCTGGAGCCCCAGCGCGAGCAGCTGCCCGCCGACGAGCGTCACGTACTGGAAGCTGGAGTAGAACCCGCGCTTGCCGGGCGTGGCCACCTCGGACAGGTACGTCGCCGAGGTGGAGTACTCGCCGCCGACCGAAAGCCCTTGCAGCAGACGGGAAAACACCAGCAGGATCGGCGCCGCGATGCCGATCGTCGCGTAGCCCGGCGTCAGCGCGATGAGCAGCGAGCCGCACGCCATCATCGAAACCGAGAGCACGAGCGCGGAACGCCGTCCGTAGCGGTCGGCGAACCGGCCGAGCAGCCAGCCGCCGAGCGGCCGCATGAGGAATCCGACGGCGAACACCGCCGCGGTGTTGAGGAACTGCGCCGTGGCATCGCCGCCGGGGAAGAACGCCTTCGCGAAGTAGACGGTGAACGCCGAATAGGCGTACCAGTCGTACCACTCGACGAGGTTTCCGATCGAGCCGCGCAGCACGTTGCCGACCACGCGACGCTCGTCCCGCGCCGAGCCGGCGTCCTGGATCCGGGTAGTCATCCTTGACCTCCTGTGTCGCGACTCACGGTGACCAACCGGGCAGTAACCATCAAGGTCGAGACGCGGTTCCTTACTGTCGCTTAGGACGGGAGTGCCGGGTGCGCCGCCGGTCAGCGCAGCCGATAGCCTCAGGCGGGCGCAATCGCGAAGACGACGAGGAGAACGCAGTGGGACGGTCGGTCTTGGTCACCGGCGGCAACCGGGGCATCGGGCTGGCGATCGCCCGCGACCTCGCGGAGCAGGGCCACCGGGTCGCGGTCACGCACCGCGGGTCCGGCGCGCCGGAGGGGCTGTTCGGCGTGCAGGCCGACGTCACCGACGCCGAGCAGGTGGACGCGGCGTTCAAGCTCGTGGAGGAGCACCAGGGGCCGGTCGAGGTCCTGGTGTCCAACGCCGGGCTCACCGACGACACCCTGCTCATGCGGATGTCGGAGGAGCAGTTCGAGCGCGTGCTGAACGCGAACCTCACCGGCGCGTTCCGCGTCGCCAAGCGGGCCTCGCGCGGCATGCTGCGCGCCCGCTGGGGCCGGTTCGTGTTCATCTCGTCCGTGGTGGGCCTTTCCGGCTCGGCCGGGCAGGCGAACTACGCGGCCTCGAAGGCGGGCCTGGTCGGCTTCGCGCGTTCGCTCGCGCGCGAGCTGGGCTCGCGCAACATCACCGCGAACGTGGTCGCGCCCGGTTTCGTGCACACCGACATGACCGACGCGCTGAGCGAGGACCGGCGCAAGGAGATCCTCGCCAACGTCCCGTCCGGCCGGTACGCCGAACCGGCCGAGATCGCCGCCGCGGTGCGGTACCTGTCCTCGGACGAGGCGGGCTACGTCAACGGCGCGGTGCTGCCCGTCGACGGCGGCCTCGGCCTCGGCCACTGACTTTTCCCGAGAAGAACACCCCACGACCTGGAGGACGTGTTGCCCGGATTGCTCGAAGGCAAGCGGCTGCTGATCACCGGCGTCATCACCGACGCCTCGCTGGCGTTCCACGCGGCCCGCATCGCCCAGCAGGAGGGCGCGAAGGTCGTGCTCACCGGCTTCGGACGGCTGTCGCTGGTGGAGCGCATCGCCAAGCGGCTGCCGGAGCCCGCCCCGGTGCTGGAACTGGACGTCACGAACCAGGAGCACCTCGACTCGCTCGCCGACCGCGTCCGCGAGCACGTCGACGGCCTCGACGGCGTGCTGCACTCGATCGGCTTCGCGCCGCAGAGCTGCCTCGGCGCGCCGTTCCTGGACGCCCCCAGCGACGACGTGAAGGTCGCGGTCGACGTCTCGGCGTTCTCGTTCAAGTCGCTCGCGGTCGCGACGCTGCCGCTGCTCGGCCGCGGCGCCTCGATCGTCGGCATGGACTTCGACGCGCGCGTCGCGTGGCCGGTCTACAACTGGATGGGCGTCGCGAAGGCCGCGCTGGAGTCGGTGAACCGCTACCTGGCCAAGGAACTCGGCCCGCAGGGCATCCGGGTCAACCTGGTCAGCGCCGGCCCGATGAAGACCATGGCCGCGAAGTCCATCCCCGGCTTCGGCGAACTCGAAGGCGGCTGGGACGGCCGCGCGCCGCTCGGCTGGGACTCCGCGGACCCGGAGCCGACCGCCAAGACGGTGTGCGCCGTGCTGTCCGACTGGCTGCCCGCGACCACCGGTTCGATGATCATGGTCGACGGCGGAGTGCACGCGCTCGGGATCTGAGCTTGGTGTTGTGAATGGCCCCGCGGGAGTGTTCCCGCGGGGCCATTCGCCTTTTTAGGCGGCCACCAGGTCCGGTGCGGTGTCGCGTTTGTGGAGGCGCAGGGCCGCGGTGAGGGCGGCTACGGCTAGTGCGCCGAGTGCGACGCTTACCCAGGCGACGCTGGAGAATCCCATTCCCGCGCTGATCGTGGTGCCGCCGAGCCAGGGGCCGACGGTGTTGCCGACGTTGAACGCGGAGGTTGTGCTTGCGCCTACGAGGGTCGAGGTGCCGCCTGCTGCGGCGTAGGCGCGGACGTTGAGTGCCGGGTTGGCGGCGAATCCGGCTGCGCCGAGGATGAGCACGGCGGTTACTGCTACCGCTGGGGTGGTTGCGAAGGCTAGTGCGACGAGGGCGGCGAGGGCGATGCCGAGGCTGCCGTAAAGGGTGGCGAATGGGTACTTGTCGGCTAGTTTGCCGCCTGCGTAAATTCCGATGACTGCGCCGCCGCCGAAGAGGGCGAGGACTACTGGGACACCTGCTTCGGGGAGTCCGGCTACGGAGACCAGCACGGGTGCCAGGTAGCTGAACGTCGCGAAGACCATTGCCTGGAGTAGGGCGATCACACCCAGAGCTAGCCAGAGGCGGCTGCGGCGGAATACCTGCAGTTCTTCGGTGATCCTCGGTGCTTCGGTTTCCTTCGGGGTGCGGGGGACTGAGAGCAGGACGGCGAGGGCGGCGATGATGGTTAGTGCGGCTACTGCCCAGAAGGCGCTGCGCCAGCCTGCGTGTTGTCCCAGCAGGGTGCCTGCGGGGACTCCGACGACGTTCGCGATCGTGAGGCCGCCGACCAGCACCGCTAGTGCTTGTCCTCGGCGGGCTTCTGGGACGAGGTTGACGGTGGTTGCGGCGGCTACTGCCCAGAAACCGGCGCAGGCTATTGCGCTGATGATTCTGGTGGCGAAGAGGAGGGGGTAGCCGTCGGCGATTGCGCCTATGACGTGTGCGGCGCTGAAGACGGCTAGGAGTCCGAGGAGGGTGGTTCGGCGGGGGAGGCGGATTGTGCCTATTGCTAGCAAGGGGGCGCCGATGACCATGCCGATGGCGAAGGCGGAGATCAGGAGGCCTGCGTCGGGGATGGTGACGTTCAGGTCGGCGGCCATTCCGGGGAGGAGGCCGGTGATCATGAACTCGGAGGTGCCCAGGGCGAAGATGCTGAGGCCGAGTACGAAGACGGCTGGGGGCACGGGTGGGCTCTCTTTCTGGAACTTGTAGTACAAAATGTTGATGTATGGGGGCCTCGTCGCCTGGCGGCGACATTGGCCCCTTGGTTGCGTGGGGCACCCCGAAGCTGGATTGTGCTGACGGTTCGGGGGTGCTTGTCAAGGCGGGAAAGATGCCTTGACAAGCACCCCCGAACCGCAGGGGAGCTTCGTATCGGGGTGCGGGGGAGGGCTGGGTGCCTCGCTAGTTGGGTGCACCGGCTGCGGGTCGGGCCGGGTGTCTAGAGAGCGGGTGGATCGGCTGCGGGTCGGGCTGGGTGCCTCGATAGCGGGTGGATCGGCTGCGGGGTGGTGTGGGTGTCTAGATAGCGGGTGCACTGGCTGCGGGGTGGGGCTGGGTGCCTTGATAGTTGGGCTCACCGGCTGCGGGTGGGGCTGGGTGCCTCGCTCGTTGGGCGCACCGGCTGTGGGGGCGGTGTGGGTGCCTCGATTGTTGGGTATTTCGGCTGCGGTTTGGGTGGGGTTAGCGCCCCAATGTGGCATTGGGTGCGTCGGATGCACCCAATGTGGCGTTCGGTGCGTGGGATGCACCCAATGCCGCATTGGGGCGCATCGCGGCGGCTGCGGGTGGGGCGGCGGTGGCGGTTGGCGGGTTAGCGGCGGGCGATTGCGCTTGTCGCTAGTTTTGCTACTGAGGTCAAAGCTTTTCGTTCTGCTCCGCGGCGGGACATAGTGCGGATTCCCGAGATGGTGGCGTGGATGAAGTTGGCGATGTCGGTTGCGTCTCTGTCGCGGGTGACGCTGCCGTCTGCTTGGCCCGTGCGGGCGAAGTGCACCAGTGCGGAGAGGTGCGCTTCGGTGTCCGCGTTCACTTGTGCGGCTACCTCTGGATCGGTGGTTCCGAATTCGGAGATGGTGTTCACCATTAGGCAGCCGCGTCTGCCGTTTTCCAGTTCGTCGTCGATTGTCGAGGCGAGAAGCAGGCGAATGGCGCCTAGTCCGTCCGGGGCGTTGTCCAGCAGGGTTTCGCGGAGGCGGATGCCGCGGTGCGAGTAGTGGTCCAGCACGCGGCGGAACAGTTCGTGCTTGCTGGAGAACGTGTTGTAGATGCTGCTGCGGCCTAGTCCGGTCGCTGCGCACAGTTCCTCGGTCGAGGTCGCTTCGTATCCTCGCGCCCAGAAGGCGTTCATTGCGCCTTCGAGTGCTTCGGTTTCGTCGAACTCTCGTGGCCTCGGCATGCCGACCACGCTAACACATTTTGGATAGGCCAGTACATAACCGGGCCGCCGAGGCGTGCGGAGCGCCACAGGGGCAGGATGAGCACCGTGGGTTACGACGCGTTGCTATGGCTTTCGTTCGGGGGTCCGGAGGGGCCCGACGAGGTGATGCCGTTCCTGGAGAACGTCACCCGGGGGCGGGGCGTGCCGCGGGAGCGGCTGCTCGAGGTTGCCGAGCACTACCAGCACTTCGGCGGGGTCTCGCCGATCAACCGGTTGAACCGGGCCGCGATCGCGGCGGTCGAGAAGCAGCTCGCGGCGGAGAACATCGAGCTTCCGGTGCATTTCGGCAACCGCAACTGGGCGCCGATGGTCGAGGACACCCTGGCCGGGATGAAGGACGCGGGCGTGCGCCGCGCGCTGGTGTTCCCGACGAGCGCGTACGGCGGCTACTCCGCGTGCCGGCAGTACGACGAGGACATCGAACGAGCCCGCGCCTCCGTCGGCGACGGCGCGCCGGAATTGGTGAAGCTGCGCCAGTTCTTCGACCACCCGCTGTTCGTCTCCGCAGTCGCCGACGCGGTCCGCGCCGCCCACGCGAAACTCGGCGACCGCCCCGGCACTCGCACGGTTTTCACCGCCCACTCGATCCCGGAAAGCGCCGACCTTGCCTCCGGCCCGCCCTCCGAAGGCGGCCGTCGCTACTCGAGCCAGATCGCCGAAGCCGCCCGTCTCGTGGCAGCCGAAGCCGGAATCGCCGAGTACGACGTCGTCTGGCAGTCGCGCTCCGGCCCGCCCCAGATCCCGTGGCTGGAACCGGACATCGTCGACCACATCGACGCCCTGCACGCTCAAGGTGTGGAATCCGTAGTGGTCAGCCCGATCGGCTTCGTCGCGGACCACCTGGAAGTAATCTGGGACCTGGACAACGAAGCCGCCGACCGCGCCGCCGAACACGGCATGGCCTTCGCCCGCGCCGCCACCCCCGACGCCGACCCGAGGTTCGCCGAAATGGTGGTCGAACTGGTCCGCGAACACCTCTCCGACGCCCCCGCCCGGAAGCTTTCCTCCTTTCCCGCTGCAGGCTGCACCGTCAACGGCGCCCCCTGCGCAGTCGCCTGCTGCGAGCCTCCGCGCCGCCCCACCCGCTGACCGTACGTGAGGGGAACCCTCACGGAACCAGATTCCCCCAGGGTGGCCCTCACGACCCACCGCCGGTCGTGAGGGCCACCTTCACGTACCTGGATTCCCTCAAGGATCCCTTCACGGCCCGCTCGCCCACCCCGCGCCCGCTAGGGATGGGCCCCAATGCGGCATTGGGTGCATCAGACGCAACGAACGCCACTTTGGGTGCGTCACATGCACCCAATGCCACATTGGGGCGCTAGCCCCAACCCCCAACCCAAACCGCCACCGATGCACCCAACGATCGGTGCACCCACACCACCCCCGCACCCCGATACGAAGCTCACCCTCAGACCGTCAGCACAATCAAGCTTCGGGGTGCCCCACGCACGCCAGAGCGCGATGTCGCCGCCAGGCGACGAGCAGTCAAACCTGCCGATCCCCCTGCTCAGCAAACACCCGGACAGCCTCATTAACAGAAGCAGTCCGCGCCCCCCGAACAGCCTCAGCCAACGGCCGCAACGCCTCAGCCCGCCGATTCACCGCCGAAGCCGACAACGCCCCACCCGGATCATCCGCCTGCGCCACAGCCAAAATCGCCGAAATCTCCTCGGCCCGCTGCAACACCCGCAACGCCCGCCCGGGCGTCCCGGCAGGCCACTCGACCTGAGGCCGAGCCCGCAAATGCGCCGACAACTCCGCCCGAACCCCAGGCCGATCGCTCGCCACATCCAACGCCTGCAACGCCCCGGCACTGGCCCGGATCGCATCGGTCAACCCGTGCTCGGCATCCGGCATCGGCTGATACTCCAACGAGACCGGCGCCGGAAGCGAATACACCGTCCACCGCATCAGCCCCTCGGCGATGGGCTCCGGCACCAACCCGAACGCCAGCCCGCCGAGCACCACAGCCTCGCCGCACCGCAACGCCGCGTCAGCAAACGGCCCGCCGCCGCCGAGACCCCGCACATCGCCAGGCACCGGCAGCACCAGCTGCGCACTCACCGCCCCCTGCGCCCGCAGCGCGAGCAGCAGTTGCACGGGAGTGGCCGCCCGATGGAAAGCGAGCGGAAGATCGAACGCGTCGGCGGCAGCGGGATCGGCCGCGACCACGTCGTGGGCCTCGGCCCAGTCCTGCAAGGCGTCGAGGACGTCGTCGGACGCCGCGGCCCCGTTCAGCCACGCGGAGGACCAGACGGCGAGGGTCGCACTGGGTCGGCACACGACCGCTCATTTTACCGGTTCCTCCCGGCTCCGCCGATCCCCGCCCGGCTGGAGCCGCTCCACGTCGACGGATGCCGGAACGGTCAGTAGCGTCGAAGGGGTGAACGCTGTTCCCGACGCTCTTCCCCGTACTGCCGGCGAGCTCCGCGCCGCCGGATACGCCCCGCGCCCCATCGCGCGCGAGATCCACGACAACCTGCTCGCCGCGCTGCGCGAGGGCCGCGACGCCTGGCCCGGCATCGTCGGCTTCTCCCGCACTGTGCTGCCCCAGCTCGAACGAGCCCTGCTCGCCGGCCACGACGTCGTCCTGCTCGGCGAGCGCGGCCAGGGCAAGACCCGCCTGCTGCGCACCCTGGCCGGCCTCCTCGACGAGTGGACCCCGGTCATCGAGGGCTCCGAACTGGGCGAACACCCGCTCGACCCGATCACGCCCGCCTCGATCCGCCGCGCCGCCGAACTCGGCGACGACCTGCCGGTGGCCTGGCGGCACCGCAGCGAGCGCTACACCGAAAAGCTGGCCACGCCGGACACGAGCGTGGGCGACCTGATCGGCGACGTCGACCCCGTGAAGGTCGCCGAGGGGCGCAGCCTCGGCGACCCGGAGACCATCCACTTCGGACTCGTGCCGCGCGCGCACCGCGGCATCGTCGCGATCAACGAGCTGCCCGACCTCGCCGAGCGGATCCAGGTCGCGCTGCTGAACGTGATGGAGGAACGCGACATCCAGGTCCGCGGCTACACACTGCGGCTGCCGCTGGACGTCCTCCTCGTCGCCACTGCCAACCCCGAGGACTACACCAACCGCGGCCGGATCATCACGCCGCTGAAGGACCGCTTCGGCGCGGAAATCCGCACGCACTACCCGCTGGACGTCGAGTCCGAGGTCGCCGTGGTGCGCCAAGAGGCGAACCTCGTCGCGGAGGTCGGCGAGCCGCTGCTGGAGGTGCTGGCCCGGTTCGTGCGCAACCTGCGCGAGTCGCCGGTGATCGACCAGCGTTCCGGCGTGTCCGCCCGGTTCGCGGTGGCGGCGGCCGAAACCGTCGCGGCGGCCGCGCTGCGCCGGGCCGCGGTGACCGGGGAGGACCCGGCGGTCGCACGTCCGGTCGACCTCGAAGCCGTGCCCGCCGTGCTGCGCGGCAAGGTCGAGTTCGAGCCCGGCGAGGAGGGCCGCGAGGTCGAGCACCTCGTGCACCTGATGCGCCGCGCGATCGCGGAAACCGCCCGCGAACGGTTCGCCGGGCTGGACCTGCGCCCGCTGTCCGACGCGGTGGCGGACGGCCACCTGGTCGCCACCGGCGAGCGCGTCCCCGGCGCGGAAGTCCTTGCCGCGCTGCCGGAACTGCCGGTGCTGCACGAGGTCGCCCAGCGCGCCGGAGTGTCCGCCGACGAACCGGCCGGCCGGATCGCGGCGGCGGTCGAACTGGCCCTGGAGTCGCTGTTCCTCGCCCGCAGGCTGGCGAAGGACTCCGACGACGGCACGACGGTGTACGGCGAATAATGCCGCTCTTACCGGAGGGATATTCCTACGGCCCGTGGCACGACGGGCCGGATCCGCTGGCCCCGCCCGCGGACCTGCGGGACGCGCTGGACGAGATCGGCCGCGAGGTCATGGGCGGCTCGTCCCCGCGTTCGGCGCTGGAGGAATTGCTGCGCCGCGGCACCGAACGCACCGCGGGCCTCGACGAGCTGACCCGGCAGCTGTGGCAGCGCCGTTCGCAGATCCAGCGGCGGCACCGGCTGGACGGCACGCTCCAGGAAGTCCAGCAGCTGCTGCAGGAAGCACTCCAAGCCGAGCGCCGGGAGTTGTTCCCGGACCCCGACGACGAGGCCCGCTTCCGCGAAGCCCAGCTGGACGCGCTGCCGCCCGGCACCGCCGCTGCCGTGCGCGAGCTGAACGAGTACGACTGGCGCTCCGACGAAGCCCGGCAGAAGTACGAGCAGATCCGCGACCTCCTCGGCCGCGAGATGCTCGACGCGCGGTTCCAAGGCATGAAGCAGGCCATGCAGAACGCCGGCCCGCAGGACGTCGAGCGGATCAACCAGATGCTCGGCGACCTCAACGCGCTGCTGTCCGCGCACGCACAGGGCGCGAGCGACATCGGCGAACGCTTCGACGAGTTCATGCGGCGGCACGGCGAGTTCTTCCCGGAGAACCCGCAGAACGTCGACGAGCTGATCGACGTGCTGGCCGCCCGCTCCGCCGCCGCGCAACGCATGCTGAACTCGATGTCCGAGGAACAGCGGGCGGAACTGGCCGAGCTGGCACAGCAAGCCTTCGGCGATCCGCGGCTCGCGCAGCAACTGTCCGCTTTGGACTCCCAGTTGCGTGCGCTGCGGCCGGGGGAGGACTGGACGTCGTCCTCGCGCTTCCGCGGCCAGGACCCGCTGGGGCTCGGCGAAGGCGCGCAGGCCATGGCCGACCTGGCGGAGCTGGACGCTCTCGCCGAGCAACTGGGCCAGTCGTATCCCGGCGCGCGCCTGGAAGACATCGACCTGGAAGCGCTGGAACGCCAACTCGGTCCGGACGCAGGCGTCGACGCGCGCCGACTGTCCGAATTGGAGCGAGAACTGCGTCAGCAGGGTCTGTTCGAGCGTGCCGCGGACGGCACCTTGCGATTGTCTCCCAAGGCACTGCGCCGACTGGGCGAGACCGCACTGTCCGATGTGGTCAATTCGCTGCGCGGCAAAACCGGGGAGCGCGAGACCGAATCCGCGGGGGCGGCAGGCGAACCGACCGGTTCGAGCCGTCCCTGGCGATTCGGTGACATGCAACCCTGGGATGTCCCGCGCACCGTGCGCAACGCGGTGCTGCGCTCCACCGCGGTCGGTGCGGGCAGTGTTCGCCTCGCTGTCGAGGACGTCGAAGTCATCGAGACCGAACACCGCTCGCGAGCCGCGGTCGCGCTGCTGGTCGACACGTCGTGGTCGATGGTCCAGGAGGGCCGCTGGCTGCCGATGAAACGCACCGCGCTGGCGCTGCACCAGCTGATCAGCACCAGATTCCGCAACGACGCCCTGCAGCTGATCACCTTCGGCCGCTACGCGATGCCCGTGGAGCTGCCGGAACTGGTCGGTCTGGAAGGCACCTGGGAACAAGGCACCAACGCCCACCACGCGCTGCTGCTGGCCGGACGGCACCTGCGTCGGCACCCGGATGCGCAGCCGGTGGTCCTGATGGTCACCGACGGAGAACCCACCGCGCACCTGGAACCCGATGGCGAGGCGGAATTCTCCTACCCGCCCGAACCGGCGACCATCTACAAGACACTGTCCGAAGTGGACCGGATCGCCAAACTGGGCGCGTCGGTCACCGTCTTCCGGCTGGGCGACGACCCGCGCCTGGAAGCGTTCGTGGACACCATCGCGCGCCGCTCCGGCGGCCGGGTCGTAGCCCCTGACCTGGACGGCCTGGGCGCGGCGGTAGTGGGCGACTACCTCCGCACCCGCCGCCGCTGACACGTTCCGTGAAGGGCTCCTTGAGGGAGTCAGATTCCCTGAAGGAGTCCTTCACGGGCTTCAGCGGCGGTGCACCATGATCCGCGCGCCGTCGCCGGGCACGAGGGTGATGTGCCGGGTTTTGACCCGTTCCGGTCGGGGATTGGCCGCGCTGACCCGGTACCGCGCGAACAGCTCCCGCAGCACGATCGTCGCCTCCAGCAGCGAAAAACCCGCCCCGAGGCAGCGCCGCGCGCCGCCGCCGAAGGGGAACCAGCTGCCTGCGGGCGGGCCGCTGCCGAGGAAGCGCGTCGGGTCGAACACCTCGGGCGACGGATGGTGCGCCGCGTCCGCGTGGATCATCGAAATCGACGGCAGCACCATGTGCCCGGCCGGAACCGTGTAGGGCCCGACCTGGACGTCCTTCGTGAGCTTCCGCGAAACCTCGGAGATGATCGGCCGCAGCCGCATCGCCTCCTTCGCCACCGCTTCCAGGTACTTCTCGTCGCCCTCGCGCGCGGCGCGCGCGGTGGTCGCGGCGGTGACCGGATCCCGGGCCAGCTCGTGCAGCGCCCAGGCCAGCGCGGTCGCCGTGGTTTCGTGCCCGGCCAGCAGCAACGTGATCAGCTGGTCGCGCAGTTCGAGGTCGCTGAGCTGATCCTCCCCGGGCACGGTCAGCAGCCGGGACAGCACATCGGTCCGCTCCGCCAGATCCGGCGCGGCTCGCCGCTCGGCGATCTCCGCGTACAGCAGTTCGTCGACCCGTTCCTGCCGCTCCCGGTTCCGCCGCCACGGCCCGAACTTCTGCAACGCAGGACTGTGCCACCCGAAGAGATCCAGCGCGCTGATGTCGATGACCTGCTCCAGCGCCACGCGCAACTCCGCCAGTCGCGGTCCGTCGGTCACGCCGAAAACGACCCGCAGGATCACCTCCAGCGTCAGCGCCCGCATCCGGTCGTGCACCCGGAACGCCCGGCCCTGCGGCCACCGTTCCAGCTCCGCGACCGTCAGCTCCGTGACCATGTCCCGGTACCCGCGCATCGCCGCGCCGTTGAACGCGGGCATCAGCAGCTTCCGCGCCCTGCGGTGCTCCTCCTCGTCGGTGAGCAGCACCGAATGCCCGCCCAACATGGGTTTGAGCACCATGTTGCCCTCGCCGGCGTGGAACGTCTCGACCGGACCGGCGAAGATCTCGCGGACCAGGTCGAGGTCGCCGACCAGCACCACCGAACGCTCCGGATACAGCTTCAGCCGCACGACGTCTCCGTAGCGCCGTCGCAGCACCGGCAGCAGGGAGTTGCGGAAAGCGCCGAAAAGGAGGGTTTGCACCGCCATCGGCAGCCGGGGACCGGGCGGGAGAGCGGAACGGGCGCGGATCGGCGTGCGCAGAGCCATGCTTCGTTCGTACTCGCGCCGGACCGCGGTGTCCACCAGACTTGACCCTCACGCGACGTGAGGCGTGATCGTGGTTTCTCGCAAGGGCCATTCGGCCGAAGAAACGACAGGGGAGAGCGATGGGCTACCGGGTGGGCGAGGCGGCGGCGCTGGCCGGCGTCACCGTGCGCACGCTGCACCACTACGACGAGATCGGGCTGCTGTCGCCGAGCGGGCGGACGACGTCCGGCTACCGGCGCTACGACGAGGCCGATCTCGACCGGCTGCAGCGGATCCTGCTCTATCGGGAGCTCGGCCTTCCCCTGGAGACGATCGCGTCCGTGCTCGCGGATCCGGGAACCGACGCCGACGCCCACCTGAAACGGCAGCGGGAGCTGCTGGTGGCGCAGGCGGACCGGATCGAGCGCATGGTCGCGGCCGTCGATCGATTGCTGGAGGCGAGAGCCATGGGCAACGCGTTGACGCCCGAGGAGAAGTTCGAAGTGTTCGGCGGGTTCCGGGAGCCGGAAGGTTACGCGGAGGAGGCGGTGAGCCGCTGGGGACAAACACCGGAGTGGCAGCAGTCGCAGCTGCCGGAGACCAAGGAGCAGTGGACTGAGGCGGAGCGGCAGCGGAAGGACTGGGTGAGCCGCCTGGTCGCGCTGGTCGACAAGGGCGAGCCCGCGGACAGCCCGGCGGCCGGGCAGCTTGCCGAAGAGCACCGGGCGATGCTGTCCGCGGTGATGGGGGAGTGCGGGTACGAGATGCAGCAGAAGATCGCGGACCTGTACGCGGACGAGCCCGCGCAGCTGGCCTTCCTGGTCCGCGAGGACGAGCAGCGGCCCGGCATCGGGGCGTACGTGCGCGACGCCGTCCGGGCGAACGCCGTCCGGCAGCGAGCCTGACCGTACCGGTGGGAGGGACACGCGGCTGTCCCTCCCACCGGGTGGGAAAGCGGACGGACGTCACGCTTACAGTCGGAGGCATGCAGACTTGGTCATCCGTCGCCGTGCCCCGGCTGCCCGGCACGCCCCGTCCTCTCCGGCTTCACGACACCGCGACCGGGCAGGTCCGCCCGACGGCACCCGGAGCCGCCGCCCGGATGTACGTCTGCGGCATCACCCCCTACGACGCCACCCACCTCGGCCACGCCGCCACCTATCTCGCGTTCGACCTGGTCAACCGGGTGTGGCGGGACAACGGGCACGAGGTGCACTACGTCCAGAACGTCACCGACATCGACGAGCCGCTGCTCGAGCGCGCGGAACGCGATTCGGACGACTGGATCGTGCTCGGCATGCGCGAAACGGCGCTGTTCCGCGAGGACATGGAGGCCCTGCGGGTGCTGCCGCCGCGCCAGTTCGTCGGCGCGGTCGAGGCGATCCCGGAGATCGTCGAGGTCATCGCGAAGCTGCTCGCCGACGGCAGCGCCTACCGCGCGGACGACGCCGAGTTCCCGGACGTCTACTTCGACCACAACGCGACCGGCCGCTTCGGCTACGAGTCGAACTACGACGCCGAGACCATGGCGAAGTTCTTCGCCGAGCGCGGCGGCGACCCGGACCGTCCCGGCAAGCGGCACCCGCTGGACGCGCTGCTGTGGCGCGTCGCGCGCGAGGGCGAGCCGTCGTGGGAGTCGGAGCTGGGCGCCGGACGGCCGGGCTGGCACATCGAATGCAGCGCGATCGCGGTGAACCGCCTCGGGCTCGGTTTCGACGTGCAGGGCGGCGGGTCCGACCTGATCTTCCCGCACCACGAGTACAGCGCCGCGCACGCCGAGGCCGTCGCCGCCGACCACCCGTTCGCCCGGCACTACGTGCACGCCGGGATGATCGGGCTCGACGGCGAGAAGATGTCGAAGTCCCGCGGCAACCTGGTCTTCGTGTCGCGGCTGCGCGCCGACGGCGTCGACCCGGCGGCGATCCGGCTCGCGCTGTTCGCCGGGCACTACCGCGAGGACCGGGCGTGGACCGACCAGCTGCTGGTCGACGCGCAGGAACGGCTGGCCCGCTGGCGCGAAGCCGTCGCGCTGCCGGCCGGACCCGACGCGGAGGACACCGTGGCGCGGCTGCGCGACCACCTCTCCGACGACCTGAACACGCCGAAGGCCCTCACAGCGATCGACGCGTGGGTCACGTCGGCGCTGCGCCGCGACGGCACCGACCAGGCCGCCCCGGGCCTGATCAAGGAGGCCGTGGACGCGTTGCTGGGCATCGTGCTCTGAGCTTTTCGGGACCGGGCAGTGGCCGGAACACGCTTCCGGCCACTGCCCGCCGTTTTAACTGTATAACGACCTATACATCCTGGCGTTGGCCGTCCGCCAGCGCCAGGTGGTCACCCGCCCAGCGGCGGCGCAACCACCGGTCATGCGAAGCCAGGACGACCGCGCCCGGCGCGCTGTCGAGCGCTTCGGACAGTTCCTCGGCCAGGCTGAGCGACAGGTGGTTGGTCGGCTCGTCCAGCAACAGCACGTCCGGCGGCTCCGCGAGCAGCACCGCCAATGCCAGCCGACGCCGCTGACCCACCGAAAGCTCGCCGACCGACCGGTCGTGTTCCCTCGGCGGCAGCAACCCGAGCGTGGACAGCGAGGGCGCCGCTTCGCCGGCCGCGGCGCGGTACACCTCCTGCGCGGTCCGCTTCGGCCGGGCGAACGTGACGTCCTGCTCCAGCAGCCCCACTCGCACGCCGGGTCCGAAGTGGACAGTCCCGGCCGACGGCGTGAGCTGGCCGGCCAGCACCGACAGCAGCGTGGATTTGCCCGCCCCGTTGCCGCCGGTCACGAGAAGCCGCGCGCTGCGGTCCACGTCCAGCTCGTCCAGCTGCACCCGGCCCGGAACCGCGATGCCGCGCACCGACACCGCCGGCCCTTCGCCGCCGGTGTCCGCGGTGAGCGTGGCCCGGAACCGCAGCGGCGCGGGCGGTTTGCGGACCTGCTCGCGCTCCAGGGTGTCGAGTTTCAGCTGGGCATTGCGGACTCGGCGGGAAATCTGCTTCTGCACGCGACCGGTCTTGAAGTCGTAGAGCATCTTCGCGTTGTCCCGCGGCGCCCGGTTGTGCGCGACGCGGCGCGCGGTGCCGTGCACGGATTCCCGCAGTTGCTTGAGTTCCTCCTGTTCTTCGGTGAACCGCTGTTCCCAGCGGGCCCGTTCGGCCTTTTTCTGGCCGAGGTAGTCGGTGTAGCTGCCGCCGTAGCGCGTCGCGCCGCCGACGCGGCGGTCCGCCGGAACCGGGTCCAGGTCCACGATGTCCGTGCAGACCGCGTCGAGGAACACGCGGTCGTGCGAGGACAGCACGACGACGCCGGTCAGCTCCGCGAGATGGCGCTCGAGGAATTCCATGGCGTTGTCGTCGAGGTGGTTGGTCGGTTCGTCGAGCAGCAGGATGCGCGGCCGCCGCACCAGCAGCGCGGCCAGCCCGAGCCGCGACCGCTGGCCGCCGGACAGCGTGTGCAGCCGCCGGTCGTGCCTGATGTCGCCGAGCCCGAGCCCGGCGAGGACGAGGTCCGCGCGCCGGTCCGCGTCCCACAGGTCGTGGGCCTGCGCCCATTCCAGGACGTGGCCGTACTCGCTGAGCACCTCCGGGTCGTCGGGGCGCTCGGCGAGGACGGCGGCGAGCTTGTCGAGCGTCGCCGCGGCGGTGCGGATCTCGGCGAGCGCCTCGTCGAGGACGTCGGAAACTCGTGCGGTGCCGTCGAACGGCAGCTCCTGGAAGAGGAAGCCGAGGTCGCCGTGCCGCACGACGTCGCCGCCGCGGGGGACTTCAAGTCCGGCGAGCAGCCGGAGCAAGGTTGATTTCCCGACGCCGTTTTCGCCGACGAGACCGATCCGCCTCCCGGGCGACGCGACGAGCGAGACGCCGTTGAGGACGGTGCGGGCGCCGTAGCCGAAAACGAGGTCGGAGGCGTGCAGGACAGTAGACATGAGCGATCACCGGGCCTTTGCGGTGGAAGCGAAATCCCCGACGGGCAACGCGCGGCTTCCCGGGAGCGGGGCTCGACCGGGAGCGGCCTCGATGCGGGGAGGGCTCGGCTCAGCTGTCCATGATGGGCGGGAGCTTAACGCGGGGGCGGCGGGGAAGCGCAACCGGTTTTTCGGGCGCTCGGTTCGGGCCGGTCAGGATTCTCGCGGCGGCAAGGCCGGATGGCCGGTGGGGTAGATGCCGACCGCGAAGCCGTAGGTGGTGTCCCCGGACCGGGGCAGCCGGTCGAACTCTTCGACGAGTTCGGCCATCCGGTCCCAGAACTGCGAGGCCTGGTCCGGGGAGATGCGTGCCTGCCGGATGAAGCCCCACAGCTTTCCCGCCTCGAACGCCTCGGCGGATTCGCGGGCCGCCACCTCGAAGTCGTTGAAATCCCTCGCGTTCCCCATGGCCGGCCCCGGCTCGACGAAGAACATGCGCGCGGTGCGCCCGTAGAACCGTTCCTCGACGGCGCGGACCCGGCGCGTGCGAACGACCTTGAGCAGGCCGTTGACCTCGAGCACGCGCACGTGGTGCGCGACCGTGCTCTTGGGGCGGCGCACCGCCGCCGCGAGCTCGCTCACAGTCGCGGCTCGCTCGTGCAGCAACTGCAGGATCGAGGTGCGCAACGGGTGTCCGATCGCCTTGACCTGCGCGGGTTCGGTCAAGGCCAGCCGATCGGCGAGTGCGTAGTCGGGCGGGTTGTTCGCCATGGCTGAACAGACTAGCGTTGCCGAACGTTCCACATAACTGGTTCGTTCACTGAGGGGATTTCCGGCATGGCCGAAATCGTGCTGTACCACCACATCCAGGGCTTGACCGACGGCGTGCGCGGTTTCGCCGACGAACTGCGCCGGGACGGGCACACCGTCCACACTCCCGATCTGTTCGGGGGCCGGACGTTCGCCAGCATCGAAGACGGCTTCGCCTTCGCCCGGGAGACCGGCTTCGAGCAGGTGCGGGAACGCGGGATCGCCGAGGCGGAGGCCCTCGGGCAGGACCTCGTGTACGCCGGGTTCTCCTTCGGCGTCACCGTCGCGCAGCGCCTCGCGCAGACCCGGCCGGGAGCGCGCGGCGCGCTGTTCTTCGACTCCTGCCTGCCGGTCAAGGAGTTCGGGACGGCGTGGCCGGAGGGGGTTCCGGTGCAGATCCACGGCAAGGAGAACGACGAGTTCTTCGAGGAGGACCTGCCGTCCGCCCGCGAACTCGTCAGCTCCGCCGAGAACGCGGAGTTGTTCGTCTACCCCGGCGACCAGCACCTTTTCGCCGACTCCTCGCTGGCCGCCTACGATCCCGAGGCAGCCGGTCTGCTCCTGGAGCGCGTGCGCTCGTTCCTCGCCTCGCTCTAGCCGGGCGCCTTGACGCGGGGGCAGCCGCCTGCAACTCTGAAAGAATCGTTTCGAAAGAAACCCTTCAGAGTTAGGCGGGCCGATGACCGAACTGCCCCCGCGCAAGCGGATCGACGACGTCGAGCTGCTGCGGGCCCTCGCGCACCCGCTGCGGTCCGCGCTGGTGCACCACCTGATGGCGGTCGGCCCGTCGACCGCCAGCGAGTGCGCGGACGCGGTCGGCTCGACCGCGTCGAACTGCAGCTGGCATCTGCGCAAGCTGGCCGAGCACGGCCTGGTCGAGCGAGCCGAGGGCGGCGACGGGCGGGAGCGGCCGTGGCGGGCCTGCCAGGTCGGGCTGGTGCTCGGCAGCCCGGACGGCGATCCGGCGCTGGAAGCGGCGCAGCTGGCGGTCGCGGGAACTGAGCTGGCCGAGGAACAGGAGCTGACCCAGCGGTACCTCGACACGGTCGAGCGGCTTGATGAGGACTGGCGCGAGGTGGGCGGCTTCTTCTCGTACGGCCTGAAAGCGACACCCGAGGAAGTCGGCGCGCTGACGAAGGCGATCGACGACCTGGTCCGGCCGTACGTCAGCACGATCCGCGAGGACGCGCCCGCCGACGCCCGCGCGGTCTTCCTCGGAATGCGTGCCTTCCGCCGGATCGGGCACGACGGGAAACCGGCGTGAGACGACTGCTGGCGGCACCGGGATTCGCCCGGCTCTGGGTCTCCGCGTTCTTTGGCGAGACCGCCGAGTGGATGCTGCAGGTCGCGCTGCCGGTGTACCTGTTCGTCCGCACCGGCTCCGCGGTCACGACGGCGTTGAGCATCGTGCTCGGCCTGCTGCCCGCGGTGCTGCTGAGCCCGGTCGCGGGGATCGTCGCCGACCGGTGGGACCGCCGGGTCGTGCTGGCGACGGTGTGCGTCGGGCAGGCGGTGGTGGTGCTGCCGCTGCTGGCGAGTTCCGAGCTGCCGGTCGCGGCGGTCTACGCGGTGATGGCGGCGCAGGCAGGGCTGGCGTCGGTGTTCGAACCGGCGCGCAGTGCGCTGGTGCCGGAGCTGGTCGGCGTCGAGGACGTCACCCCGGCGAACGGGCTGATGAGCGTGAACGGCAGCGTCGCGCGGCTCGCGGGCGGCTGGGCCGGGGGAGCGCTGCTGGGCTGGGGCGGTCTCGAGCGCGTGATCATCGGCTACCTCGTCGCGCTCGCGGCCGCGGGGATGCTGCTCGCGTTCCCCTTCCGCCGGGCGGCGGTGCGCAAGACCGCGCCCGAGCAGACGGATTGGCTCGCGGGCGTCCGCGATCTGGCGGGAAAGCGGCTTCGCGCGACGAGTGTGTCGGCGCTGCTGACCTCGCTCGCGCAGGGCATGTTCCTGGTGCTGTTCGTGGTGTTCGTGCTCGACATCCTGCGCGGCAGCGAGGCCGATGCCGGGCTGTTGCGCGGCGTGCAGGCGATCGGCGGCCTGGCCGCCGGGTTCGCGGTGGCGACGCTGGCGCGCCGGGTCGCGCCGGTGCTGCTGCAGGGCTGGGGGCTGGTCGCGGCGGGGCTGATGTCGGCGGCGATCTGGAATCTGCCGGGCGCGACCACGGTCCTCGGGGTGTACGTCGGGCTGTTCATGGCGGTCGGCGCGCCCGCCGTGGCGGCCGGGGCCGGGCTGCTGTCGCACGTGCAGGCGGAGACCGGCCCGGATCGCGCGGGACGGGTGCTGAGCACGGTGTACGCGCTGATGGCGGCGGGCACGGCGGCCGGTTCGCTGCTGGCCGGCGCGCTCGTCGCGGTGACCGGGCCGACAGTGCTGCTGAACGTGCAGGCAGGCCTCCACGTGAGCGCCGGGCTGGTCGTTCTGGGGTGGGGGAATGGGCGGTTCCGGCGCTCCCGGGCGCGGAAAGTCGTTACGGTGGACGAGTGCCGTCTCTCTTCGCCACCAGCGACCTCCACGTGACCCACGAGGGCAACGGCCCGATCGTCGACGAGGTCGTGCCCGACGATCCCGGCGACTGGCTGCTCGTCGCAGGCGACGTCGCCGAGTCCGCCAAGGTCATCCGCGAGACGCTCGCCAGGCTGCGCGAGCGGTTCGCGAAGGTCGTGTGGGTCCCGGGCAACCACGAGCTGTGGACCACGCCGAACGACGCGTGCCAGCTGCGCGGCCAGGCTCGGTACGAATTCCTCGTGGAGCAGTGCCGCGAGATCGACGTCCTCACGCCCGAGGACGAGTTCCCGGTGTGGGACTTCGGCCCGGAACCGCTGACCATCGCGCCGCTGTTCGTGTTCTACGACTACAGCTGGCGCACCCCGGCGACCGAGGGCAAGACCCGCGAAGAAGCGCTCGCGCACGCCCGAGAGATCGGCGTCGTGTGCACTGACGAGTACTACCTGCATCCGGACCCGTACGAGTCGCGCGCGGCTTGGTGCGAGCAGCGACTGAAGGTGAGCCGCGACCGGCTGGACGCGATCCCGGCCGACCGCCGCACGATCCTCATGTCGCACTGGCCGCTGCACCGGCACCCGACGAATCCGTTGTACTACCCCGATTTCGCGCTCTGGTGCGGCACCACGCAGACCGAGGACTGGCACCTGCGCTACCGGGCCGAGCTGGCCGTCTACGGGCACCTGCACATCCCGCGCACGACGTCCGCCGACGGCGTGCGGTTCGAGGAAGTCTCGCTCGGCTATCCGCGCGAGTGGCGGAAACGGGAGCGCGGCGCGGTTCCGGTGCGCAAGCTGCTCACCGCCTGAGCGCGACCGGCCTGCCCGCGCAGACCGGTCGCACCCTTCGGCGGATCAGTCGAACGAGAGCCGGCAGGCTGTCGCCGCGACCTGCGCCGGAACGTAGGCGCGGCGCAGGACCCAGTAGCAGTCCTCGAACGTGCCGGCGTCGCACGCGTCGTGCGCGAGCCAGGGCTCCACGTCGTATTCGCCCACCGCGTAGTCCATGCAGGCGCCGAAATCATCCGCCTTCACCGGCGAAACCGGTGCCGCCGACGCTGTCGCCGCCGACGCGGTGATCGCGCCCGCCGCGAGCACCGCCGCCGCTAGTGCCTTGCCGAACATTCCCGTACCTCCTGGTCCGCGCGACGTCGCTCGCGCCAGGCCAAGTCAACGAGACGGGCTCGCCGCGGCACCAGAGCAGCGCGGCGCGATCAGTCGGCGGCGCAGGCGCCGTCATTCGGGCGAGCGGCGCGGATGACTTTCCGTAGTTCGGCAATCACGGTGCGTTCCCTCGGCGGTGCGCGAGGGACACCCGGTCCCGAGACGGGGTCGTCTGGGCGGGGGCGGCTTTCGAGGTACGTGAGGGGAACCCTGAGGGAATCGGATTCCCTCAGGGTTCCCCTCACGTACTTAAGTCGCTGGCATGGGGGTCAGCGGAGGCCGAACCCGCCGTCCTGTCCGGGACGGCGCCGCCGCAGGTAGCGCTCGAACTCGGCGGCGATCTTGTCGCCCGAGACCTCTTCCATGGTGAAGTCGGTCTCGGCGTCGCCGCGTTCCTCGAGGCTGCGCACGTACTCGCTGATTTCCTCGTCCTCGTCGGCCATCTCGCTGACCGTCTGCTGCCATTCCTCGGCCTGCTCCGGCAGCGCGCCCAGCGGGATCTCGACGTCGAGGACGTCCTCCAGCTTGTGCAGCAGCGCCAGCGTGGCCTTCGGCGACGGCGGGTGCGAGACGTAGTGCGGGACCGCGGCCCAGATCGACACCGCCGGGATGCCCGCCTGCACGCAGTAGTCCTGGAGGATCCCGACGATCCCGGTCGGGCCCTGGTAGTTGTTCACCTCGAGCCGGTACTTGCTCGCGGTGTCCTTGTCGTAGGCCGACCCGGTGACCGGGACGGGGCGGGTGTGCGCGGTGTCGGCCAGCAGGGCGCCGAGCGCGACCACCATCGACACGTCCAGTTCCTGGACGTGCTCGACGATCTCCGCGCAGAACTTGCGCCAGCGCATGTTCGGCTCCGGGCCCTGCACCAGCACCAGGTCGCGGTCGAAGCCCTCGGGACGGCACACCGACAACCGGGTGGTCGGCCATTCGACCCGCCGGGTGATGCCGTCGACCATCTTCACCGTGGGGCGGCTGACCTGGAAGTCGTAGTAGTCGTCCGGCTCGATCTCGGCCAGCGGCGTCGCGTCCCAGGAAAGCTGGAGGTGTTCGATCGCCTGGCTGGCCGCGTCGCCCGCGTCGTTCCAGCCCTCGAAGGCCAGGATCATGATCGGGCGCGGGGCATCGGCGCGGTCCTGCTCCGGGTCGCCGGGCCGCGGGGTGTCGTCGACAGGCTCACTCACCTGACCAGCCTACGGCCTCGGCCACCTACGCTGCGCAGTGTGTCCGGCCCCGCGTGTCACGGAACGGGTGTGGCCCCGCTCACGGCGGCCCGCGTGGGACGCTGGAGGGGAGCGCGCCCCGCCGGGGCGCCGCACCGGACAAGGAGAAACTGTGACTGCACCGTCCTCTTCGGACGGATTGGCGGCTGTCCTCTGGGACATGGACGGCACCCTCGTCGATTCCGAGAAACTGTGGGACGTCGCGCTGTACGAGGCCGCCGAGGCGCTCGGCGGCACGCTGTCGGAGGAAGTCCGGATGACCCTCGTGGGGTCCAACATGGACGCCACCGCCACCGTGCTGCTGGAGCAGACCGGCCGCCCGGTCACCCCGGAAGCGGTCGCGGAAACGGGGGAGTGGATCCGCCGCCGCACCGCCGGGCTGTTCGACGACGCGCTGCCCTGGCGTCCGGGCGCGCGCGAGGCGCTGGCCGCGGTCCGCGCGGCCGGGCTCAAGTCCGCGCTGGTCACCTCCACCGAACGGGCGCTGACCGAGCTCGCGCTCGACACGATCGGGCGGGATTTCTTCGACGTCACGGTCTGCGGCGACGAGGTCGACGGCCAGAACAAACCCCTCCCGCGGCCGTACCTGAAGGCCGCCGAGTTGCTCGGCGTGGCGCCGGAGCGGTGCGTCGCGGTCGAGGACTCGCCGCCGGGCGCCGAATCGGCCGAAACCGCTGGCTGCACGGTGCTCGTCGTGCCCAACGACGTCGACGTCCCGGACGGTCCGCGCCGGGTGTTCCGCACGTCGCTGGCCGGCGTCGGCGTGCCCGAACTGGCCGCGCTGCTGCCTCAGCTGTGACCTCGGCGGCTTCCGGGTCACCCGGAGCGGCGCGGACGAGCGCGGGATGAAAGGATTCGGCCCCGTGAAGACCTTCGATGAGCTGTTCGCGGAGCTTGCCGAGCGCGCGCGTACCCGTCCCGACGGGTCCGGCACCGTCGCCGCACTGGACGCCGGGGTGCACGCACAGGGCAAGAAGGTGCTCGAAGAGGCGGGCGAGGTGTGGATCGCCGCCGAGCACGAGTCCGACGACCGGCTGTCGGAAGAGATCTCGCAGCTGCTGTACCGGGTGCAGGTGCTCATGCTCGGCCGGGGAATCTCGACCGAGGACGTGTACCGCTACCTGTGACGCGCTCGCGCACCGGATACCGAGGAGAGACCGAAATGCTGCGTGTTGCCGTGCCGAACAAGGGAGCCCTCGCCGCCGCTTCGGCGGAGATGCTTTCCGAGGCGGGCTACCGCAAGCGACATGACGGCAAGGACCTGACCGTCCTCGACCCGGTCAACGAGGTCGAGTTCTTCTTCCTCCGCCCGAAGGACATCGCCATCTACGTCGGTTCCGGCGAGCTCGACCTCGGCATCACCGGCCGCGACCTCGCGCTCGATTCGGGCGCGCCGGTCGAGGAGGTGCTCGCGCTCGGGTTCGGCGCCTCGACCTTCCGCTACGCCGCTCCCGCCGGACGGGACTGGAAACCGGCCGACCTGCACGGAAAGCGGCTCGCGACGTCGTACCCGCGGCTGGTCCGCGACGACCTCGCCCGCCACGGCGTCGAGGCCGAGGTCATCCGGCTCGACGGCGCCGTGGAGATCTCGATCCAGCTCGGGGTCGCGGACGCGATCGCGGACGTGGTCGAGTCCGGGCGGTCGCTGCGGCAGCACAATCTCGTGGCGTTCGGGGAGCCGATCTGCGCGTCCGAGGCGGTCTTGCTGCAGCGGGCCGGGAGCGAAGGATCCCGGGCGAAGTCGCAGCTGGCGGCCCGGCTGCAGGGCGTCGTTTTCGCGCAGCACTACATGATGCTCGACTACGACTGCCCGCGGGACATCCTCGACCAGGCCATTTCGATCACGCCGGGACTGGAGTCGCCGACGGTCGCGCCGCTGGCGGACGAGAAGTGGGTCGCGGTGCGGGCGATGGTGCCGCGCAAGGAAGTCAACCGGATCATGGACGAGCTGGCCGAAACCGGCGCGAAAGCCGTGCTGGCGTCCGACATCCGGTCCTGCAGACTCTGATTGCGTCGGCTCCGCCGCCGCGGCGGGATCGCCTTCAAGTCGGCGTTGGGGCGAAGCGGCATGAGGGGCCTGGCGGCCTGTCACGCCGCTCCACCCCAACGCCGACGCGATCCCGCGTTGTTGTTGAGTCCGAAGTGGACGATGTTTAACGAGGACGGTTCGGGCGCTTCGGCATCAGGTCGTACAGCCTCTTGCGCGCGCCGTTGTCGTTGACGTTGCGGGCGACGGCGACCTCGGAGATGAAGTCCTCGAAGACGAACTCGTCGTCAGCGGGAACCTCGGTGGGGCCCGGGTTTTGCGCCAGGTAGCTGTCCAAGGTCTCGGCGATTTCCCGGAAAGACACCGCTTGGATGGTTTCCGGGGCGAACGTCGTGACCGGGACGCCGTGCGCCGCGGCCTCGTTCATCACGACGCCCAGCGGGACGTGCGAGAGCATGGGGACGCCGAAGGAGTACATCTCCTGGAGCGCGGCCGCGGCGTAGTGCGAGATCGGGCGGCGGTACAGGCCCGGCACGATGCCGAACCACGAGATCGGGGCGCGGCCGGTGGTCTGCTCGACGTAGCGGACCTGTTCCGACAGCAGGCGCAGCGCCCGGATGCTCGTCTTGTCCGGCTGGACCGGCACCAGGATCCCGTGCGACGCCGCCAGCGCGTTGTTCGTCAGCACGTCCTGGGCGGGCGGGCAGTCGATGATCACGTGGTCGTAGTGCGCGAACTGGATCACCCGCGCCAGCTGCCAGCCGGGCACCCGGAACTGGTCCAGCCTGCGGATCAGGTCGAACATCCCCGGCGACGTCGGGATCACGTCGAACGCGCCGCCGCGGCCCAGGTTGCTGCGCGGGTGCGGCACCGCCAGCTGCTCGATCGGGCCCTTCCACAGCTTGGTCAGCGCCTTCGCCAGGCTCGGCGCGTCCGCCGGGACCTCGTCCATGCCGAGCATCTCGGTCGTCGCGTGCCCCTGCGGGTCGAGGTCGACGAGCAGCACCCGCCTGCCGCGTTCGGCGAGGGCCGCCGCCGCGCCCACGCTCAGCGAGGTTTTGCCCACCCCGCCCTTCTGGTTGACCACCGAGGTGATCTGCATGCCGGAGCGCTCCCTTGTCGGTCGTTCCGCGAAGGCTATCGGACTTGCCCGCCGCGGCGCGCTCATCCGCCCCCGGCCTGTCGCGGACGCACCAGCAAAGCCTGCGCGCCGGTGCCGACCGGACCGGAACGATCGTGCAGCGTACTGCTCGCGGTGCCGATCCCGTGCGGCCCGACCAGCGTGACCGCGTCCAGCCCGATCCACTCGCCTTCGGGGATCCGGCGCAGGTGCACGGTGAGTTCCGAGTTGATGAACCACCACTTCGCGGCCGGCAGGAAATGCGACACCCCGTTGCCGGAGTCGGCGATGGCGAACAGCCGCTGCAGCCCCGTCGGCTCCTCGCCGTCGACCAGCGGATACCGCTGCCGCGCCCACACCGCCGCCGGGCCGGGTGCGGAGATCGAGCCGCGCACCGCCCGCCATTCGATCGCGTGCAGGTAGCCGCCCTCCCAGTCGTCCGGGAAAGCCGCCTCGCTGCCCGCGTCGGCCGCGGGCAGCAGCGGACCGCCGTCGGTGGCGATCTCGGCGGTGTCGGACGTCGCGATCCGCCATCCCGACGCCCGCGCGACCGTCCGGCCGTTCGCGGACAGCTCGGACTGGACCAATTCGACCGTCCGGCCCGGCCGTTCGACCCACGACCGCTGCTCCAGTTCGCCCACCGGAGCCGGACCGAGGATTTCCACCGTGACCCGGGCCAGCTGCGCCGGATGCGGCGACTCCAGCCGCTCGAGCCCGCGCACCAGCAGCGCCGACGGCGGGCCGAAATGCTGCGCGCCGGGACTCCACGGGCCGGTGGTGTGCTCAGTCGCCTCGTACCGCTCGCCGCCGAGCGGGAGGAAGAACGCGTCGCCCATCAGTCGGCCCGGTCCAATACCGTCTCCTCGCCCGGATCCGGCTCCGGCCAGCCCGGATACTCCGGCGGCGTCCCGCCGAACTCCGGGCAATGCGCCTGATGGTCGCACCACGAGCACAGCCTGCCCTTGTTCGGCCGGAAATCGCCGGTCTTGCCCGCCTTCAGGATCGCCTGCCAGATCGCTTCCAGCGTGCGCTCGAACCGGACGAGCTCGGCCTCGTCCGGCGTGTAGGCCAGCGACTGGCCGTCGGTCAGGTACATCAGCTTCAGCTGCCGCGGGACGACCCCGCGCAACCGCCACAGCACCAGCGCGTAGAACTTCATCTGGAAGAGTGCTTTGGCCTCGCCGATTTCCCGAGGAGCGGCCCCGGTTTTGTAGTCCACGACCCGGATCTCGCCGGTCGGCGCGACGTCCACCCGGTCGATGTACCCGCGCAGCAGCACCCCCGAACCCAGCTCGATCTCCACGTGCAGCTCGCACGCCTCCGGCTCCAGCCTGCGCGGATCCTCCAGCTCGAAATACGAATCAAGCAGCTTTTCGGCCGAGGCCAGCCACTTGTCGGTCTCCCCGGGTTCGCCGTCCGCGAACAGCTCCGTCCACTCCGGACTGTCGCTGGACAGCTCCGTCCAAGTCGGCGCGAGCAGCTCCTTCGCCCGCGGCGCGACGCGTTCGGCGGCGGGCAGCGCGAAAAGCCGCTCCAGGACCGCGTGGACGAGCGTGCCGCGCAGCTGCGCCCGGGTGGGCACCTCCGGCAGCCGATCGACCGCGCGGAACCGGTAGAGCAGCGGGCACTGCTTGAAGTCGCTCGCCCGGGACGGCGACAACGCGGGCCGCCTGCGGGCAGGCGCGTCGGAACCGGGAGGGGTGGTGACCGTAGCGGTGTCGGACATGGGGCAGAGCGTAACCCCGGGCACCGACAATTGTGTCTGCGCAGTGTCTGATGGCGCCGACTTCGTCGTCGCGGGCGGGATCGCCTTCAAGTCGGCGTGCCGAGGAGCAGCGCGCCCGGCCCGGGGGGCCGTGCACGCTGCTCCTCGGCACGCCGACGCGATCCCGCGTGGGGGCTGGGTCGGGAGTGAGGGCTCGGGGGTGGCTGGGTTTTGGTGGCTGGGTTGGGGGGTGTTGTCGCTAGGGTCGGGGTGGTGGGGAAGGTGGGCGGGGTGACGCCGCAGGGGGCGGGGTGGTTGCCGGGCGGGTATCGGATGGGGAGGCATTCCCATGCGAGCGGGCAGCTGGTTTACGCGGCCAGCGGGGTGTTCGCCACCACCACCGAGTTCGGGACCTGGGTCGCGCCCGCGGATCGCGTTACGTGGACTCCGCCGGGGTTCGAGCATTCCCACCGGTTCTACGGGCGCACGGACGCGCGGATTCTCGCTGTTCCCGCTGAGGAGTGCGGGGCGTTGGCTCGGCAGCCTTGCGTGTTCGCGGTGTCGCCCTTGCTGCGGGCGGGCATTTTGGCGTTGACCGGCGAGAAGGAGCGGTCGGCCGAGGCGGTGCGGCGGGTTCGGGCGGTGGTGCTCGACGAGCTGGGGGAGGTTCCGGGGGAGTCGTTGCATCTCCCGGAACCGCGCGACGACCGGTTGCGGGCCGTCACCGAGATGCTGCACGAGGACCCGGGGCGGGGCGAGACGCTGGCTGAGCTGGGGCGCGTCGCGGGGGCCAGCGAACGCACGCTCAGCCGGTTGTTCCATGCCGATCTCGGCATGAGTTTTCAGCGGTGGCGCACGGTGTTGCGGATCCACCACGCGTTGTTCCAGCTCACCGGGGGCGCATCGGTGACCGACACGGCGATCGCCTGCGGATGGTCGAATCCGTCGGCGTTCATCGGGGCGTTCACGGCGCTGGTCGGGCAGACGCCGGGGCGGTACCAGGCCGGATTGCGCGACCGCGGCGAGTAGCGGGAGCAAGTTGGCGGGTTTTCGTTACCGGGCGCCCGATGCTCGGTGGCCGCCGGTCCGCGGCCGGGAAGAGAGTGGTGATCATCCAGTTCACCAGCACTCTTTCGGGGAATGAAACATGGCACAGGCAAACGGGAAAACCACCGTGGTCGTCGTGGGCGGCGGGGTGGCCGGGCTCGCGCTCGGCACGTTCCTCCTCCGCAGCGGGATCCCTTGCACGGTCTTGGAAAAGAACAGCCGCGAGCACGTCGAACAGCGGCAGAGAGCCGGTTCTCTCGACGGCCGCGGCGTGCGGATGCTGCACGAATGGGGAGTCGGCGAGGCCGTCGAGGGCCACGGCGACGAGCGGTCCGACGCCGTCCTGCCGCTGATCCTCCACGGCGACAAGCGCACCTGGCGGATGGACACCGGCGAGGACGGCGCGGGCGCGTTCATCCCGCAGCAAGTGCTCGTCCGGAACCTCATCCGGATCTTCCTCCGCGACGGCGGCGACCTCCGGTTCGAGGCGGAGGACATCGAACTGGACGGACTCGACACCGAGCAGCCCCGGGTGCGCTACCGGGACAGCGAGGGCACTCACACGATCGACTGTGCGTTCGTCGCCGGGGCCGACGGCTTCCACGGCGTCAGCCGGACGGCGATCCCGGAGGGAGTTCTCGCCTGCCAGAGCCACGAGTTCGGGTACGCCTGGCTGAGCGTCCTGGCGGAAGTGCCCGCTGATCCGTCGGCGGTGATGGCAGTGCACTCCCGGGGCTTCGCCGCGCAGATCACCCGCGGGCCGAACGCGAGCCGGATCTATCTGCAGTGTCCGCTCGACGACACTGTCGGCGACTGGCCGGACGAGCGGGTCTGGGACGAACTCGGCGCCAGGTTCGCCGCGCCGGTGCCGCGCGGGCCGATCGCGACGAAGCAGGTGGTGCCGCTGCGCGGGGTCGTGTTCAGCCCGATGCGCTACGGCAGGCTGTGCCTTCTCGGAGACGCGGCGCACCTGATTTCGCCGATGAGCGCCGAGGGGATGAGCCTCGCGCTGCACGACGCGGAGGTGCTCGCGCACGCGCTCGTCCATCAGGTGGAGAAGGACGATCCGAGTTTGCTGGAGAGCTACTCCGACACCTGTCTGGCGCACGTCTGGGAACGGCAGGCGTCGGCGGTCTGGATGACCGACGCGATGCACGACTCCGGCGACGCCTCCTACCGCGGAGAGTTCCGGAAGCAGGTCGCGCTCGCGAATCTGGAGAACCTCGTCCAGCCGCGCTCCGCCTGACCCGGGCTGGGTCCGTGAAGGGCTCCTTGCCGGAACCAGATTCCCGGAACGAGCCCTTCACGGAACTTCGCGGACCGGCCGGGGCGAGACCGACACCACCCGTCCGGGGAGACCGGGTCACCGGCTTCCCACACCCGGCCCCCTACTCTGTCCGGCATGGCCGCGACCAGTCAGCACGGCGCCGGGCCCGCCCGGCGCGCCGGCGGGGACGGCGGACTGCTGCTGTTCCGGGTCGGCGGGGTGCCCGTTTTGCTCGCCCCGTCGTGGTGGATCGGCTCGCTGATCATCGTGGTGCTCTACGCGCCGCTGGTCGGGCGGTTCCTGCCGGACGTTTCGACGCCGACCGCGTGGCTGCTCGCCGCCGCGTTCGCCGTGCTGCTGGGGCTTTCCGTGCTCGCGCACGAACTCGGGCACTGCCTCGTCGCGCTGCGGCTCGGGATCCCGGTACGGCGGCTGCGGCTTTTCCTTCTCGGCGGACTGTCCGAAGTGGCCCGTACGCCGCGACGGCCGGGCCAGGAAGGGCTCGTCGCCGCGGCGGGGCCCGCGGTTTCGCTGGTGCTGGGCGGGTTCTGTTCGCTGCTGCTGTTCGCGGTTCCGCCGGACGGCGCGGTGTGGCTGCTCGTGGCGGAGTGCGCGGTGGCCAACTTCGCGGTCGGCTTCTTCAACCTGCTGCCGGGATTGCCGCTGGACGGCGGACGGCTCGTGCGCGCCGGGGTCTGGGCGATGACCGGGTTGCGGGCCAAGGGGACAAGGGCCGCGGTCGCGGGCGGCGCGCTCGTCGCCACGGGGCTGATCGTCTGGGCGCTGCTCGGGCTGGCGATGCAGAGCCCGGACCGCTGGCTGCGGCTCGGCGTGTGCGTCGTGACGGCGTGGTTCGTGATCCTCGGCGCGCGCTCCGAACTGGCGGCGGAAGCCCGCCGCGGCTGGCCCGCCGGGCTGGAACTGTCCGATTTGGTGCGTCCGGTCTTGCAGCTGCCCGCGGAAAGCCCGGTGTCCGACGCTTTGGCGGCCTCGGCGGGACGCGGCGTCGTGCTGGTGCGCGCGGACGGCGTCGCGGCGGGACTGCTGGACGAGCAAGCCGCGCAACAGCTGGCGAGCGTCAGCCCGCACGCGCCCGCCGAGCAAGCGGCCGAGCCGATCCGGGCGGAGACGGTGCTGCTGGCGTCGGAGCCGGGGGAGGAGATCGCCGAGCGCGTGCGCGAGACGCCCGCCTGGCAGTTCCTCGTGGTCGACGACGAAGGCCGTCCCGCGGGCGTGTTGCGCCGCGAAGACCTGCGGACCGCGCTGATGCAGGGCCGGCGCGCCCAGTGAGGGGCACCCGCGCACGACGGGCGCGGGACGACCTGCGAGGATTCGACGTCGGCGTTCCGGGTTTTGCAGTGGAGGAAGAAGTTGTCGGTCAGCGGACCGTTTCGTGCAGGTGACCGGGTTCAGCTGACGGACTCGAAGGGCAGGCACTACACCCTCACGCTCGCCGACGGCGGCGAGTACCACACGCATCGCGGCGCCCTCGCGCACGACGACCTCATCGGCCGTCCCGAGGGCAGCGTGGTCACTTCGGCGGGCGGCAGCACGTATCTCGCGCTGCGGCCGTTGCTGCCGGACTACGTGCTGTCGATGCCGCGCGGCGCGCAGGTGATCTATCCCAAGGACGCCGCGCAGATCGTGATGTGGGGCGACATCTTCCCGGGCGCCCGCGTCCTGGAAGCCGGCGCCGGTTCCGGCGCGCTCACCTGCTCGCTGCTGCGCGCGGTCGGTCCGGCGGGACAGGTGTTCTCCTACGAGATCCGCGACGACCACGCGGAGCACGCCGAGCGCAACGTCGTGAAGTTCTTCGGCGAGAAGCCGGACAACTGGACGCTCACCGTCGCGGATCTGGCCACGCACACCGGCGAGGTCGACCGGGTCGTGCTGGACATGCTCGCCCCGTGGGACCAGTTGCCGAACGTCGCCGCGCACCTGGTGCCCGGCGGAGTGCTGACCGTCTACGTCGCGACTGTCACGCAGCTGTCGCGCGTCACGGAATCGCTGCGGGAACAGCAGTGCTGGACCGAGCCGGAGTCGTGGGAGACGCTGATGCGGCCGTGGCACGTCGTCGGTCTCGCGGTGCGGCCCGACCACCGGATGGTCGCGCACACCGCTTTCCTGCTCACTGCGCGTCGGCTGGCGGACGGCACAGTGTCGCCGCGCGTTTCACGACGGCCCAGCAAGGGCAAAGGCTAACCAGGGACGCACCATCGACCGTTCTCGCGGCGCAGCGGGAACGGGGTTTCCCTGTGCCCGCCGGTGCCTTCGACCCGGACGGTCACCGTCGCGTCGTCGCCCGCGATCGCCGGTTGTCCAACCAGTGAGACGCGAAGCGGGCCCGCCGCGTCCCATTTGGCTTGGAGTTCCTTCAGCGCCGCAGCAGTTTGCGGTTTGCAAGTGAGAGTGCCGAATTCGGCGGAGTCGGCGCGCGTGATGGCGTCGACGAGGGTGCGCGCGAGCGTCGCTATCGCGGCCTGATCCGCCGCGGGCGCGGGAGCCGAGGACGCGCTGCTTCGCGACGGAGGCGGGGGAGCGGGCGGTTCCGGGACGGTGCGGGCGGGCCCCGGCAGGCCGATCGAGACCAAGCCGAGGACGCCGCCCGCGACAACGACTGCGAGCAGGCCGAGTGCCGTGCCGAGCCGGCGTCTCACCTAGTGGTCCGTGCTGACCTTCCCGAGGCACCAGGCCCCGCCCTGGCGCAGGGCGGTGAGGGTGCCGTCGGCGGTCTTGGTGGACGTGGTGACGTGGTACTTCACCGTCGCCTGGTCGCCGTTCTCCTGCGGGCTGCCGGTCAGTTCGAAGTGGATGCCCGAGGGCATCTTCTCGCTTCCCGGCTTCTGGCCCTTGGTGAGGCTGGTGCACAGCATCGAGAACAGCCCCTCGGTGTCGGAGCTGTTGTACGCCTCGGACGCGGCCTCGAACAGCTCGCCCGAGGTCGGCTTCGCACCGGCCGCCGCCGGGTAGTCGCCGCTGCCCGAACCCGACGACGAGGTCGACGGGGACGACGACGAACTCCCGCTCGGCCCGCTGGACTGGGGACCCGCTGCCGGGGCCGAGGACGACGCGGGCGGGGCGGCCGTCTTGTCGTCCTTCTTGCTGTCCCCGGTCAGCCAGATGACCAGGCCGGTCGCGCCGCCGAGGACAACCACCGCGGCGACCGCGATGCCGACGATCAGGCCGGTCTTCTTCTTTTTCGGCGGCTCCTCGCCGTACCCGCCGAACTGCCCGCCCGGCTGCTGCCCGAACGGCCCGCCCGGCTGACCCGGCCCGCCCGGCTGGCCCGGCTGCCCGAACTGGCCGGGCTGCTGTCCGAACTGCCCGAATTGGTCCGGCTGCTGCCCGTACTGCTGGGCGCCGCCCTGCTGCGGGTATCCGCCCTGGTAGGGGCCGCCCTGGCCGGGCGTGCCGGGGCCGGGCGCGGCCGGGAACCCGCCGGACTGCGGCTGCTGTCCGCCCTGGTTCCATCCGCCCTGCTGAGGCTGCCCGTACTGCGGCTGGCCGCCGGGCTGGCCCCCGTACGGGTTCGGCTGCTGTCCGCCCTGGTCCCAGCCGCCGGGCTGCTGCGGCGGATAAGTCATCTCGGTTCCCCCTGCCGTGCTCGCGAAAGTGCGGGCCGCGTGCGGAGCGCGGCCACCCGGGGATGCTAGCCAGCCGCGCGCCTTTCCGCGCAGCCAACCCGCGACTCGGGTTTGCCGCGGGTACCCGGCGGGGCATCCGTAGCGCGTTCAGTTCCGCGTTGCGGAAACCCGCGCGGAGCGGATTCCCGTCCGCGGCACCGAAACGGCCGCTTGCGCTGCGCTCGCGGCCGTGCTTCGCCGGAAGAAAAAGCGCGACGCGCCGGTCTTGTGATGCGGAAAGGCCTTTTCTTGTCGGTGATCGCCGGTACCGTGGAATGAAAAGCACTCCGAGGAGGTGCCCGATGCATCATGACCTTCCCGGAGGTCGGCGCGAGGAGGCCGACCCTTCAGCAACCGGCGGAGCAGGGCAGACACCAGAGGAACAAGCCCGGCAGATCCGTTTTCTCGAGGAAGAAGTGGCGCTGCTGCGCCGCAGGCTCACCGATTCCCCGCGACAGAACCGCGTTCTCGAACAACGTCTCGCCGAGGCGTCGGAACGGGTGAGCCAGCTCACCGAGCGGAACACGAAACTCGTCGAAACCCTGCGCGAAGCGCGGGGTCAGCTGCTCGCCCTCCGCGAAGAGGTCGACCGGCTGGCCCAGCCGCCGAGCGGTTACGGGGTGTTCGTCGAGGCCTACGAGGACAACACGGTGGACGTCTACACCGCGGGGCGCAAGATGCGCGTCTCGGTGTCGCCCGCGGTGGAGGTCTCGTCGCTGCGGCGCGGGCAGGCGTTGCGGCTCAACGAGGCGCTCACCGTCGTCGAAGGCGGCGATTTCGAGCGCACCGGCGAGGTGTGCGCGCTGCGCGAAGTGCTCGCACCGGACGTCGAGGGCGGCGCCACGCGCGCTCTCGTGGTCGGCCACGCGGACGAGGAGCGGGTCGTCCTGCTGTCCGGTCCGCTCTCCGAGCAGCCGCTCAAACCGGGCGACTCGCTCCTGGTGGACTCCAAGGCCGGCTACGCCTACGAACGGGTGCCGAAGGCGGAGGTCGAAGACCTCGTGCTGGAGGAGGTGCCGGACGTCCGCTACGAGGACATCGGCGGCCTGACCCGGCAGATCGAGCAGATCCGCGACGCCGTGGAGCTGCCGTTCCTGCACGCGGACCTCTACGAGCAGTACCAGCTGCGCCCGCCGAAGGGCGTCCTGCTCTACGGCCCGCCGGGCTGCGGGAAGACGCTCATCGCGAAGGCGGTGGCGAACTCCCTGGCCAAGAAGGTGGCCGAGGCTCGCGGGGACAACGCGGACGGCAAGTCCTACTTCCTCAACATCAAGGGTCCCGAGCTGCTGAACAAGTTCGTCGGCGAGACCGAGCGGTCGATCCGGCTGATCTTCCAGCGGGCGCGGGAAAAGGCCTCCGAGGGCACCCCGGTCATCGTGTTCTTCGACGAGATGGACTCGATCTTCCGCACCCGCGGCTCGGGCGTGTCCTCCGACGTGGAGACCACGATCGTGCCGCAGCTGCTGTCGGAGATCGACGGCGTCGAGGGGCTGGAGAACGTCATCGTCATCGGCGCCTCCAACCGCGAGGACATGATCGACCCGGCGATCCTGCGGCCGGGCCGGCTCGACGTGAAGATCAAGATCGAGCGTCCGGACGCCGAGGGCGCGAAGGACATCTTCTCGAAGTACCTGGCCGAGGGCCTCCCGATCCACGCCGACGACCTGGCGGAGTTCGGCGGGGACCAGAAGGCGACGTTCGACGCGATGATCCAGCACACCGTCGAGCGGATGTACGAGGAGAGCGACGAGAACCGGTTCCTGGAGGTCACCTACGCCAACGGGGACAAGGAAGTCCTGTACTTCCGCGACTTCAACTCGGGCGCGATGATCCAGAACATCGTGGACCGGGCGAAGAAGTCGGCGATCAAGTCGGTGCTGGAGACGAAGCAGCCCGGCCTGCGCGTGCAGCACCTGCTGGACGCGATCGTCGACGAGTTCGCGGAGAACGAGGACCTGCCCAACACCACCAACCCGGACGACTGGGCCCGGATCTCCGGCAAGAAGGGCGAGCGGATCGTCTACATCCGCACGCTCGTCACCGGCAAGAACCAGGAATCGGGGCGGGCGATCGACACCGCCACGAACACCGGTCAGTACCTGTAGGACAGCGCGAACGCCGCGGGGCCGCCGGATCTCTTCCGGCGGCCCCGCGGTGCGTCTCAGGCCCAATGGGGGTTTCGCAGGAGCTGTGGTGCGCGGCCGCATCGCGCCCATCGGCCAGGGACGGCTCCACGCACTGCGCTCGCGAGAGCTGGCACGCGCTGGCGAGGTCTGTGAAGGGCTCCTTGAGGGAATCTGATTCCCTCAAGGAGCCCTTCACAGACTTGAAGTTACTTTGGCGCGGGCCTCGGCCATTCCGTACGACGTGGGCAAACGCGCCCACAGCTGGCATGTGTCTCAGACCCGTTCCAGGACCGGTTGCCGCACCCGGGAAAGCCGTCCGTGCGAGGCCAGGATCCCGAGCACCACGAGCAGCGCTCCGACGGGTTCGTTCCAGTGCACCGGTTCGTCGAGGACCAGCACGCCGAGCAGAACCCCGACCACCGGAGTGAGGTAGGTCACAGCGGACGCGTTGGCGGCGCCCCAGGCGGTGGCGATGGCGGTGTTCCAGGTGTAGGCGACACCGGTGCCCAGCACGCCGAGCGCCAGCATGGACAGCACCACGGCGAGGTTCAGGTGCACCGGCTGCGCGGCGATCGCCGGCGTCGCGGCCAGCAGGATCACGGTGGCGAAACCGGTTTGCCCGAACGCGACCACGACCGGGTCGGGGTTGCGGGGCGACACGAACTTCCGCAGGTACACGAAAGCCAGGCCGTAGCACGTGGTCGCGCCGAGGCAGGCGAGCTGCGCGAGGACTTCGTGGCTGAGGTCGATGCCGCGCCAGACGCCGACCAGGGTGAGCACCCCGGCGAAGCCGATCAGCAACCCGGCGGTTTTCGGCCGGGTAAGCCGTTCCGCGGGCAGGGCGGCCGCGGCGAACAGCATGGTCAGCAGGGGAGTGGTGGCGTTGAAGATGCTGGCGAGCCCGGACGCCACGTACTGCTCGGCCCACGAGTACAGCAGGAACGGGCCCACGCAGAACAGCAGCGAAACCACCGCGAGATGCCCCCACAGCGCGGGATCGCGGGGGAGCGATCGCCTGCGCAGCACCAGGAACGCGCCGAGCGTCAACGCACCCAGCGCGACCCGCGCGAGCGCCACCTGAGCCGGCGAGAGCCCCTCCAGGCCCACTTTGATGAACAGGAAACTCGCGCCCCACACGACGGCGAGCGCGACGAACCGGGCGGCGATGCCGAACCTCACTGAACCTCCGAAACGACCAGCGGACTGCTCCGGCCAGTCAACGTGCGCGCCACGCCCGGAGTCCAGCAGGTTTCGGTCACTGTGCTCGACCTTGGTGTATAACGCCCTATACTGCGGCGCGTGAGCACAGACAACGCCCGCCCGCGCCCGCCGATCACCGAAGCCGACGTCCTGGCCTGGCTCGAGACGACCGCCGCCGCCGTCCAAGCGGGGGAGCTCAACGCCAACGACCTCATCGACCTCCTGGGGGAGCTGCGCCGCGCCTCCGCGGCCTGCGCCGACGCCTCCGACTGGGCCCTCCTCGCCGCCCGCGAAGAAGGAGCCAGCCTCCGCCAAATCGCCCCGGTCTTCGGCAAAGGCTACGTCCGCGCACCCGCCGCCCGCCTCGAAAAACTCCACCGCCAAGCCCAAAACGCCAGCCAATGGCTCGCCATCCTCCGGCACAAACAAAGTGTATAACGACCTATACATCTGGCGATCGGAAAACGTTCCACGTCGCCACGCCTAAGCTCGCGACACGACTTCCAAAACACAGCAACGACAAGGGGACCCGATGGACCGCATCGCGGTGGGGCTGGCCGCGCTCGGCCGTCCGGCATACATCAACCTGGGGCGGGACTTGCCCGAAGTGCGGGATGTGCCGTCGATGCGGGCCGCGACGCACGAGGTGCTCGACGCGGCGTACGCGGCGGGCGTCCGATGGGTCGACGTCGCGCGGTCTTACGGCCGTTCGGAGGAGTTCCTCGGCAGCTGGCTGGCCGAGCGCGGACACCAGGACGTCACGGTGTCCAGCAAGTGGGGCTACCGCTACGTCGGCGACTGGCGGCTCGACGCGGACGTCCACGAGGTCAAGGAACACACGCTGCCGCGGTTCCGCGAACAGTGGGCGCAGACGCGGGAACTCCTGGCCGGGCACGTGCACCTGTACCAGGTCCATTCGCTCACTGTGGACAGTCCACTTTTCACTGATCCGGCGCTGATCGACGCGCTGGCCGGGCTTTCCGGCGACGGCGTCGAGGTCGGCTTCTCAACATCCGGACCCGCGCAGGCGGACGTGGTGCGCCGGGCGTTCGAACTGGAATCGGCCGGGCAGCCGGTGTTCGCGTCGGTCCAGTCCACTTGGAACGTATTCGAGCCGTCGGTCGGCCCGGCGCTGGCGGAGGTGCACGCGGCCGGGAAACGGGTGCTGGTCAAGGAAACTCTCGCGAACGGACGGCTCGTCGCGGAAGCTCCCGAGACGTTGCGGCGGATCGCCGGGGAGCACGGCGTCGGCCCGGACGCGATCGCGGTGGCCGCGGTGCTCGGACAGGAGTGGGCTCCGATGGCGGTGCTGGGTCCGTCGAGTCCGGCACAGCTGGCGGCGAACCTCGCCGCCACGCGAGTGAGCCTCGGCGACGAGGACCGCGTTGCGCTGGGACAACTCGCGCAGGACGCGCGCGAGTACTGGGCGCATCGATCCCACCTCGGGTGGAGCTGAGCGATTGCATTACCCTCGGGGCCCAGCATGGCCCGGGGCGGACGGGCAACATTGAGCGCGGAGGGGCAACGTGCGTCGTCGGCAGGTGCCAGCAGTCGCTGTGCTGGTCGGGCTGGGCGCGCTGGCCGGGCTCGCCGGATGCGGCAACCGGCCCAACAATCTCGAGACCTATTACGACGATCCGGCCCCTTCGCCGGGCACGAGCGCTCCGGTCGCTCCGCCGGTGTCGCGGGCGGTCGATCCTCCGGTGGTTTCTTCTTCGGCGGCACCGGATCCGCGGCGCGCGGAGGCGGCGTTGCTGTCCGATTCGGACGTTGCCGAGGAGGGCGTGGCTCCGGGTGCGGGTCGCGTTTCGGGGTGTCTGAGCGGGTTGGCCGCGGGTGAGCGCAAGTCGGTGAGCTGGGTGTATCCGAGCGGTTCGGCGTTGACGCACGAGGTCACGGTGTACGCGGACCGTTCGGGCGAGGATGTCGTGGCGGGCTCGCATTGCGCGGGTGCGGAGGTGTCGTTGCCGCCGCAGCCGGGGATCACCGTGCAGCGGGCGTGGTGCGAGGGCTCGACGTGCGCGGTGTTGGTGGCGAAGGGGAATCTGGTGTCGGCGTTGAGCGTCGCGGCGAGCACGCCGGCGCGGGCGCAGGACGCGGCGAAGCGGTTGCTGCCGAAGATCGCGGCGAAGCTGACTGTTCAGCCGTAACGGCGGAACCATTCCTGGACGCCCGCGCGGCCGTCGGGGATGAAGGGCGGTTCGGGTTCGGCGGCGAAGACCCAGGAGCGGAGTTCGTCGAGCGGGATCCAGCGTCCTTCGACGATTTCCTCGGCTTGCAGTGTCACCGGGCCGTCCCAGCGGACTTCGAAGGCGAAGTTGTGGCAGCGGATCGAGCCGTCGTCGTAGATTTTGGTGAACAGCGGTTCCGGTTCCACTCCGTGGACGCCGAGTTCTTCGGCGAGTTCGCGGCGCGCGCAGTCGGCGGGGGTTTCGCCCGCGGCGACGACTCCGCCCGCCCAGCAGTCCCAGGTGGAGGGGAACGTGTCCTTGTCCGCGGTGCGGAGGTGCACGTAGACCGAGCGTCCGTCGCCCGATCGGACGAGGACGACGCCGGCGGCGTGCCAGAGCCCTTCGGCCCGGACCCGGGAGCGGAGCGCCTGGCCGGCCGGGCGGCCCGCGTCGTCATAGAGGGCAACGAGTTCGTCACTGCCTGGCATGGGGGCATCCTCGCACGCGTCGAACCCGTAGGGTGGTGGCATGCGTCGGATCATGGGAACCGAAGTCGAGTACGGCATCGCCGTGCCCGGGGACGCCACGGCGAACCCGGTGCTCACCTCGACTCAGGTGGTGCTGGCCTACGCCGCGGCTGCGGACATCCCGAGGGCGCGCCGGGCGCGCTGGGACTACGAGGTGGAGTCGCCGTTGCGCGACGCGCGCGGGTTCGACCTGACGGGGCCGGGCGGTCCCGGGCACGACCCGGACGTCGAGGACCTGGGCGCGGCGAACGTCATCCTCACCAACGGTGCGCGGCTGTACGTGGACCACGCGCATCCGGAGTACTCGGCGCCGGAGGTCACGAACGCGCGGGACGCGGTGATCTGGGACAAAGCGGGCGAGCGGGTGATGGAGGAGGCCGCTTTGAAGGCGGCCACCGTGCCGGGGCAGCCGCCGTTGCAGCTGTACAAGAACAACGTGGACGGCAAGGGCGCGAGCTACGGCACGCACGAGAACTACCTGATGCAGCGGTCGACGCCGTTCACGGCGGTGATCGGGGGGCTGACGCCGTTCTTCGCGTCGCGGCAGGTGATGTGCGGTTCTGGCCGGGTGGGGATCGGGCAGCAGAGCGAGGAGGCGGGTTTCCAGCTTTCGCAGCGCTCGGACTACATCGAGGTCGAGGTCGGGCTGGAGACCACGCTCAAGCGCGGGATCATCAACACGCGCGACGAGCCGCACGCGGACGCGGACAAGTACCGGCGGCTGCACGTGATCATCGGGGACGCGAACCTGTCGGAGTACTCGACGTATCTGAAGGTCGGGACGACGGCGCTGGTGCTGGACCTGATCGAGGCGGGCGTGCGGTTCGACGACCTGAAGCTGGACGAGCCGGTGCGGGCGGTGCACAAGATCAGCCACGACCCGACGCTGAAGACGAAGGTCGAGCTGGCGAACGGGAAGAAGTTCACCGGGCTGGACCTGCAGTTCGCGTATCACGAGCTGGCGGCGGCGAATCTCGAGCGCACGGGCGCGGACGAGGCGTCGAAGGAAGTGCTGCGGGTGTGGGGCGAGGTGCTGGACGCGCTGGCGCGGGATCCGCAGGAGTGCGCGGACCGGCTGGACTGGCCTGCGAAGCTGCGGCTGCTGGAGGGGTACCGGGAGCGGGACCAGCTGGCGTGGGGCGCGCCGCGGCTGCGGCTGGTGGACCTGCAGTATTCGGACGTGCGGCTGGGCAAAGGCCTGTACAACCGGCTGGTCACGCGGGGTTCGATGAAGCGGCTGGTCACCGAGGAGGAGGTGCAGGCGGCGATCACGAATCCGCCGTCGGACACGCGCGCCTACTTCCGGGGCCGGGCGCTGGAGAAGTACGCGTCGTCGATCGCGGCGGCGTCGTGGGATTCGGTGATTTTCGACGTGGGCCGGGAGTCGCTGGTGCGGATCCCGACGCTGGAGCCGTTGCGGGGGACGAAGGCGCACGTCGGGAAGCTGCTGGACGCGGCGGCGACGGCGGAGGAGCTGGTGGAGGCGATCACCGGTTCGGACTAGCGCGATCCCGGCGTTTCGGGCCGCTGGAAGGCCCTTTTCGTCGGTACCGCTGGGTAGGCTAGGGAACATCGGCCAGACCGGGAGGCGAGATGGCGCAGGAGAAGATCGAGAAGCACGGCGGCGGCGATTCCGACGAGGAGTTCGACGACGCCGGCGGGGCGGGCCAGGAGCGGCGGGAGAAGCTCGGCGAGGACGTGGACACGATCCTCGACGAGATCGACGACGTGCTGGAAGAGAACGCCGAGGACTTCGTCCGCGCTTACGTGCAGAAGGGCGGCGAGTAGCCGTCCGCCCGTCGCGGCCGCCCCGGGTGCGGGGCGGTGCGGCGGGCGCGCTGGGCCGGAGGTTTCGCGCGGCGGCGCCGGGGGCAGGTTGTGCTCGGCGTTGCCGGGCACGGGATGAGATGGGAACCGAGAGCACGTATGGACAACACCTCCTCTGGGGCGGGTTTTTCCGGGCCCGGACTGCCGTCGGCCTACTTTTCGCCGGCGACGTCGTCGTTCGCGGATTTCGTGCGCGCGACCGCGCCGGAGCTGCTGCCGGCGCGGCGGGTGCCGGCGGGTGAGCTGGACGTGCCGCACGGCACGACGATCGTGGCGGTGGCGTTCGCCGGCGGGGTGCTGATCGCCGGCGACCGGCGGGCGACGTCGGGGAACCTGATCGCGAGCCGGGACATCGAGAAGGTGCACGTCACGGACGAGTACTCGGCGGTGGGCATCGCGGGGACCGCGGGGCTGGCCGTGGAGATGGTCCGGCTGTACGCGGTGGAGCTGGCGCATTACGAGAAGATCGAGGGCGTTTCGCTTTCGCTGGACGGCAAGACGAACAAGCTGGCCGGGATGGTGAAGGCGAACCTGGAGATGGCGATGGCGGGCCTGGCGGTCGTGCCGTTGTTCGTCGGGTACGACCTGGAGGCCGAGGACGCGAAGCACGCGGGCCGGATCGTGTCGTACGACGCGGCGGGCGGGCGGTACGAGGAGCACGCCGGGTATGCCAGTGTCGGTTCGGGTTCGCTGTTCGCGAAGTCGTCGCTGAAAAAGCTGTACGACCCGGACGCGGACGTGGACGCGGCGGTGCGGACGGCGCTGGAGGCGTTGTACGACGCGGCGGACGACGACACCGCGAGCGGCGGGCCGGACATGGTGCGGCGGATTTTCCCGAACGTCATCACCATCACCGCGGAGGACGGCGCGGTGGTGCTGCCCGCGGAGCGGACGGGTGCGGTGGCCGAGGCGGTGGTGGCCGGGCGCGCGGAGCGCAATCACCACCGGCCGGTGTGAGGCCGTCGATGTCCGCTGAATCAATGATTGCCGAGTTTTCGGAGAACGTGGAGCCGACACCGTGACGATGCCGTTGTATGCCTCTCCCGAGCAGTTGATGCGGGAGCGTTCCGAGCTGGCGCGCAAGGGGATCGCGCGGGGCCGGAGCGTGGTGGTGCTGAAGTACGCGGGCGGGGTGCTGTTCGTGGCGGAGAATCCGTCGGCGACGCTGCACAAGGTGTCCGAGATCTACGACCGGATCGGGTTCGCCGCGGTGGGCCGGTATTCGGAGTTCGAGAATCTGCGGGTGGCGGGGATCCGGCACGCGGATTTGAAGGGCTACCAGTACGACCGGCGGGATGTGAGCGCGCGGGCGCTGGCGAACGCGTACGCGGCGACGCTGGGCAGCATTTTCACCGAGCAGCTGAAGCCGTTCGAGGTGGAGGTGTGCGTGGCCGAGGTCGGGGCGACCGCGGCGGAGGACCAGTTGTACCGGTTGACGTTCGACGGGTCGATTTTCGACGAGTCGCCGTTCGTGGTGATGGGCGGGCAGACGGAACCGATCACGACGAAGCTGAAGGACGTCGTGGATCCGGAGCACGATCTGCGGACGGCGCTGGCGACGGCGATCGAGGGGTTGCGGGCGACCGCGACGTCGTCGAACGGGAACGGGTCGGCGGCGGAGGCGGAGATCAAGCTTGAGGTCGCGGTGCTGGATCGGGCGAAGCCGCGGCGGGCGTTCCGGCGGTTGTCGGGGGCGGCGCTGGAGGCGTTGCTGCCGGCGAAGGAGGAGCCTGCCGAGAAGGCGGACGAGTCCGGCGAGGGCGACGGCAAGGACTCGGACAAGGGTTCCGGCGAGGGTTCGGCCGAGAAGGAATGACGTGATGCGCTGTGGGCCGCCGGACGATTCCGGCGGCCCGCAGTCGTTTTCCGGGATACTGGCGTGGTGACGTGTGCGCTGGTGACCCCGTGGTGGCGTCGTCGGGTCGCCGGGGCGGGTTCCGCCGCGGGCGGTGTGGTCCCGACGGCGATTCTCGACTGGCGCGATCCGCTCGTGCAGTCGTTGGTGCGGGCGACCGCGTCGGACGACCGGTTGGCCGGGTTGCGGGCGGCGCACCGGGTGATCGCCGGTGCGGTGCGGCCGGTGTATGCGGTGCAGGAGCGGCAGCCGATCTCGCGGACGTTGCGTCGCGGGCGGGGTTCGTGCAGTCAGCGGCTGGCGATTCTGGAGGGAGTCGCGCGGGCGCAAGGGATTCCGACGCGGGTGCGGGGCCTGCTCGTGGACGGCCGGTTCTGGTATCCGCGGTTTCCGCGGCTCAAGTCCCTGGTCCCGTCGCGGGTGCTGGTGGCGTGGCCCGAGTTCGGGATCGACGGCAGCTGGGTTCCGGTCGGGGAGTTGTTCGGACCGTTGCCCGCGTTGGCGGCGAGTCCGGGTTTTTCCAATGACAGCGGGGAAACGCTGTTCGACGCGGTGTCCCGCACGGCGATCGACTGGGACGGCGTCACCTGCGAAACCGGCGGAGCGTGCGACCTGTCGGCGACCGTGCTGGCGGATCTAGGCCGTTTCGATTCGCGCGACGAGCTGTTCCGGCGGCACGGCCAGACGGTGTCCGGTCCGTTGACGAGGCTGATCGACCCGGTGCTGAGCCGGTGGGCGCCGCGTCAGAGCGCCTCCAACCGCTGACGCAGATGCGCTCGTTCGGGCTCGGTTCCCGCGCTGGCCAACGCTTCCCGGTACGCCGCCGCGGCTTCGTCGTCGCGGCCGAGGCGGTGCAGCAGGTCTCCGCGAGCCGCGGCGTACGGGTGGTAGCCCTGCAGTCGCGGCTCGCTGGCTAGCCCGTCTAGGAGTTTGAGTCCGGCTTCGGGTCCGTCGCGCATCGCCACCGCGGCCGCGCGGTTGAGCGCGACCACCGGGGTCGGGGCGAGGGCCAGCAGGATGTCGTACAGCGCCACGATCTGCGGCCAGTCGGTGTGCGCGACGTCCGGTGCTTCGGCGTGCAGCGCGGCGATCGCCGACTGCACGCCGTACGGCCCGGGCGGGCCGCCGGTCAGCGCGACCGGCACCAGCGCGCGGCCTTCGTCGATCAGCGCCGCGTCCCAGGAGGTGCGGTCCTGGTCTTCGAGCAGGACGAACTCGCCGTCCGGTCCGGTGCGCGCGGCGCGGCGGGCGTGGACGAGCAGCAGAAGCGCCAGCAGTCCGGTGCTCTCGCGTTCGTCGGGCAGCAGGCGGTGCAGGATCCGCGCCAGCCGGATCGCTTCCTCGGCCAGGTCCGGACGCTGGATGTCCGGGCCGGAGCTGGCCGCGTAGCCCTCGGTGAACAGCGAATACAGCACCTGCAGCACGCCGGGCAGCCGGGCGCGCAGCTCGTCGCCGGCCGGGACGCGGAACGGGATGCGGTGGTCGCGGATCCGGTTCTTGGCCCGCACGATCCGTTTCGCCATCGTCGCGGTCGGCACGAGGAACGCCCGCGCCACCTCGGGCGTGGTGAGCCCGGCCAGGCAGCGCAGCGTGAGCGCGAGCCGGTCCTCGGCGGCCAGCGCGGGGTGAGCGCAGGCGAAGAACAGCTGGAGCCGGTCGTCGGGCAGGTCGCCGTCGGCCCCGGGCGGCGGGGGAGGGTCGCTGCGGTCGGATTCCGCTTGCAGGACGGCGAGTTTCGCCGCGTACGCCTGGTCGCGGCGGAGCCGGTCGACGGCCTTGCGGCGCGCGGTCGTCATCAGCCACGCGCCGGGTTTCGGTGGGACGCCGTCGACCGGCCAGCGCACCAGCGCGGCCTCCACCGCTTCGGCGGCGACCTCCTCGGCCAGGTCGAGGTCGCCGAAACGGCGGACGAGCGCGCCGAGCAGGCGGCCGTGCTCCTCGCGGAACACGGCCGCCACGGACGCTCGCGCGTCAGGCATCGAAGTCGGCGATCGGGCGCACCACGACCGAACCGTCCCGCGAACCCGGGCAGCGGGCCGCCCAGTCGAGCGCCGCGTCGAGGTCCGGCACGTCCAGCACGTAGAACCCGCCGAGCAGTTCGCGGGTCTCGGCGAACGGGCCGTCGGTCGTGATGGACCGCTCGCCGTCCGCGCCCACCTGCACCTTGGTAGCGGTCACGAGATCGGCGAGGGACTCCCCGCTGACGAACACCCCCGCGTCGCGGACTTCCTTGTCGTAGGCCATCCAGTCGGCGGGCTCGCAGCCGGCCGCCCCGCCCTGCTCGGTGGCCGCGGAAGCGTGGATCAGCAGCAGGTACTTCATGGTCGGGCTCCTTCGTCGGTCAGCGCGGCCGGAGTGCCGCACTGACCTCACCACGAACGGCGCCCGCCCGGATGGACAGCGCCCGGAAGACATTTTTCCGGACAATCCGCTCAGGAGGCGGCAGGCGCGGTGCGGAAGTTCTGATCGGCGAAGGCGAGCATGTACGGGAGCGTCGCGCGGGCGGTGTGCCAGGTGTGGTTGAACCCGCGCTCGGCGTGCACCACGACCTCCTGGCCGCGCCGTTCCAGCGACCCGGCGATGCGGTGCGCGGTCGCGACGTCGGTCGGCGCGCCGGTGCCGACGGTCAGCATCACGGCGACCTTCTGCGGGAACGGCATCGTCGGGATGTAGCGGCGCGGGGTGTTCGCCGCGATCGCCGCCTGGTTGCCGCCGAGGACGCCGACCGAGTCGTTCAGGTCGTCGTACGGCAGCGAGATCAGCAGCGTGCCGAACTCGTCGAGGTGGTGCAGCCCGATGTTCAGCGCGCCGAAGCCGCCGCCGGACATGCCGCCGAGCGCGCGGTGGCCGCGGTCGGCGAAGGTGCGGTAGTGCTGGTCGACCGACGGGACGATGCTGCTGGCGAGATACGTCTCCAGCTGCGGTCCGCCCGGGACGTTGAGGCATTCCCAGTCGGTGCTCGGCCGGTTGGCGGTGAGGTCGACGCTCACGATGATCATCGGCTGGATCACGTTCGCGTCTTCGAGGCTTTTCAGCGTCTGCGGCGCGGAGCCGGAGGTGAGCCAGTCGCGCGGCCCGCCGTAGGGGTAGCCGTGGATCAGGTAGACGACCGGGTAGCGCTTGGCCGCGTTCGCCGGATCGTGGTAGCCGGCCGGCAGGATGACGTAGTTCTCGCCGTTCTGCACGCCGTGCGCCGGGTCGGGGACGTTGAGGACCTCGGTGCTGCCGTTGGCGTTCGCCGGAGCCGCCGGGCGGCCGGCGACGGGGGAGCTGCCGCTGCTCCCGCCGGTGGAGCTGTCCGGCGTGCTGGGGTCCGAATCCTCGGCCGGATCGTCGCTGGTGCTGCGCAGCAGGGTGCCCGCGACGTTCATCGCTCCGGAACCGCGCTGCAGCAGCCTGCCGAGGTCGCTGGGCGTGCGGACATAGCCGACGTAGCTGTTCACCGCGGTGACCGCGGCGATCAGGAACAGCGCGATCGACCCGCTGACGCCCCAGCGGCGCACGCGGCGGCGGTGCGCGAGCGCGATGGTGACGGCGAGGACCGCCACGGCGGCACCGGCGAACGCCAGCCACAGCAAGGGGGATTCGAGCGGCCCGAGGTCTCGCGCCTGCGAGGTGACCGACGGGGGCAGGACCGGGTCGACAGCCTGCGGGAACAGCCGGGTCATCCGCGGCCTGCCGGAGACGGGCAGCTGCGACCGCGGGAGGAAAAACGCACCGAGAAGACCCCTGCCGTGAACTGGTGCGGACAGGGCAGTCCGCACCTCGAAGATCACGCTATTGAGGGCTCGCTGTGGATTCGTTGAGAAAAGGTAAAGAAACGATCAAGACCCGCCCCCAGTGCGGCGAGCCGACGGCAAAAGCGCAGGTCAGCGCGGGGCCGGCCGGGCACTGCGGCGAAGAACACGGTGCCCGGCCGAACGCCGGCGAAGGGACCTTAGGGCATCGCGCGGTCAGGCGTCGCTGTCCGGATTCCGGTAGACGGTCAGCGCGCTCGGCCGCGACCGGAACCGGAACTCCCGCCCGAGCGGCCCGACCTCCCCGTCGGTGGCGACCCGGCGGTTCCCGTCGAGCAGCCGCACGTGCAGCTCCGGCAGGTCCCGCTGCCGGTAGACGTGGCTCGCGTGCAGGCTGTTGGTGAGGCTCGCGGCCACGAACCGGATCCGCGACCAGCGCACGTCCGCCCGCACGTACCGGACGTCGAGCAGGCCGGTGTCGAGCGCCGGGCGCCGCGACGGCGCGAACCCCTTCGGCGCGTACGTGCCGTTGCCGACGAAGATCAGCCACACCTGCGTCGGCTTCCCGTTCAGCTGCACCCGCAGCGGTTTCGCCCGCCGCATCGCCCGTACCAGCGCGATCGCCGCGGACGGCCACTTCGGGAACCGGGTCTGCAGCTTTTCCCGCAGCCGCACCATTTCCGGATACCCGCCGAGGCTCGCGGTGTTGACGAACCAGCGGTGCCCGGCCTCGCCGGAGCCGTCGATCTCGACCTCGGCCAGGTCGATGCCGACCGCGTGCCCGCCCTCGGTCGCCTCGTCCGCGTCCGGCATCGACCGGACCCCGACGTCGCGGGCGAAGTGGTTGAGCGTCCCGGCCGGGATGAGCGCCAGCGGCAGCCCGCGTTCGGCGGCGACCGACGCCACGGCCGCGACCGTGCCGTCCCCGCCCGCCACGCCGAGCGCGCGGACCGAACCGTGCGCTTCGATCTCGTCGGCGAGCTGCTCGCGCAGATCCCGCGACGGGTCCGGGTAAATCAGCGACGCCTTCGGCCACGCGTAGCGGACGTCCTCCGTCGGGTCCTGGCCGTTGACGCCCGAATGCGGGTTGACCAGCGCCAGCATGTCCTCGCCGTCGCGCATCTCCGGCGCTTCCGCCGCGTGCGCGGTGCGGGCGCGGACATCCGGGTGCAGCGGCCACCAGTGCCGGGTCAGCACGGCGATCCCGGTCCCGATCGCGAGCCCCGCGGCGACGTCGCTCGGCCAGTGCACGCCGGTGTGCACCCGCGAGTAGGCGACCGCGCCGGCGAGCGGCACGATCGCCAGCCCGGCCCGCGGCGACTCCATCGCGACCGCGGTCGCGAACGCGGCGGCCGAAGCCGAATGCCCGGACGGGAACGACGACGACGTCGGCCGTTTCCGCAGCTGACGGTGCGCCGGAACCTCTTCCTCGGCCGGACGGCGGCGCGGGAACAACGGCTTCGCGACCAGGTTCGCCGCCGCGCTCGCCCCCGCGATGGCGGCGATCCCGCGCAGCGCGCCGCGGCGCGCCGGGCCCTTCCGGACCGCCAGCACGGCCGCCACGCCCCACCAGAGCCGCGATTTGTCCGCACTTCGGGACAACGCGGTCACGATGTCGTCCGCCCGGGTGCGGGGGAGCGCCGCACTGCGCCTCATCAGGGCCCGATCCCTCCGCCCTACCTGCCGGAACGCCCGGCCGACCTGCTGGAACACTCTCGTCCACCTCCGCTGGCCGCGCCGGATCGCCCACCGGTCCCGGCGACCGGTTTCCGCCGCAATGTCACCACTTGCAACGTACCGACCGCGTGTCGCCGCCCGAACGGCGCACCTTCCGCGGGGGTCCAGCGCCTACTCTGGTGGGATGCAGCGGCGGATCTTTGGCATCGAGACCGAGTTCGGGGTCACGTGCACCTTTCACGGCCAGCGCAGGCTCTCGCCCGACGAGGTCGCGCGCTACCTCTTCCGGCGGGTCGTCTCGTGGGGACGCTCGTCCAACGTGTTCCTGTCCAACGGCTCCAGGCTCTACCTCGACGTGGGCTCGCACCCGGAGTACGCGACAGCGGAGTGCGACGACCTGACCCAGCTCGTCACGCACGACAAGGCAGGCGAGCGGATCCTCGAGGACCTCCTCGTGGACGCCGAGCGCAGGCTGGCCGACGAGGGCATCGGCGGCGACATCTTCCTGTTCAAGAACAACACCGACTCCGCGGGCAACTCCTACGGCTGCCACGAGAACTACCTGGTGACCCGTGCCGGGGAGTTCTCCCGGATCGCCGACGTGCTGCTGCCCTTCCTCGTCACCCGCCAGCTCATCTGCGGCGCGGGCAAGGTGCTGCAGACCCCGCGCGGCGCGGTGTACTGCCTCTCCCAGCGCGCCGAGCACATCTGGGAGGGCGTCTCCAGCGCCACCACCCGGTCCCGGCCGATCATCAACACCCGCGACGAACCGCACGCCGACGCCGAGCGCTACCGGCGCCTGCACGTCATCGTCGGCGACTCCAACATGGCCGAGCCGACGACGATGCTGAAGGTCGGGTCGGCGCACCTCGTGCTCGAGATGATCGAGGCCGGGGTCCAGTTCCGCGACTTCACCCTCGACAACCCGATCCGCGCGATCCGGGAGATCAGCCACGACCTCACCGGACGCCGCCAGGTCCGCCTCGCCGGCGGGCGCGAGGCGTCCGCGCTGGACATCCAGCGGGAGTACCACGCCCGCGCCGTCCAGCACCTGAAGGAGAACGGGTCCACGCCCGCCAACGAACGCGTGGTGGAGCTGTGGGGCCGCGCGCTCGAGGCGGTCGAGGAGCAGGACTTCAGCAAGATCGACACCGAGATCGACTGGGCGATCAAGCACCGCCTGGTCGAGCGCTACCGGGCCAAGCACGACCTGGACCTGTCCAGCCCGCGCGTGGCCCAGCTCGACCTCGCCTACCACGACATCCGCCGCGGCCGGGGCATCTTCGACCTGCTGCAGCGCAAGGGACTCGTCCGGCGCGTCACCGACGACGGCGAGATCGAGGCGGCCAAGGACACCCCGCCGCAGACCACCCGGGCGAAACTCCGCGGCGACTTCATCGCGGCGGCCCAGGCGGCCGGACGGGACTTCACCGTCGACTGGGTGCACCTGAAGCTGAACGACCAGGCGCAGCGGACCGTGCTGTGCAAGGACCCGTTCCGGTCGGTCGACGAGCGCGTGGAACGGCTGATCGGCTCGCTGTAATTTCCGCGCCGGAACACCGGCTCGATGTTCGCGAGGGGCCCCTGAGGGAATCAGATTTTGTCAGGGGCCCTCTCCCGAACCTCCCTCGGCGTTCCCGCGTCGGGGTTGCGCGAGCGGTTCGGGCGCGGGAAAACGTTGCTGCGGGCGCATAAACCGACGAAAGTCGTCACCCGAGTGCGGCAGGATCTCCGCATGCGTGCGTTCCGGAGGGTCCTGGTCCTCATAGCGGTCCTGTCGATGTCCCTGGGCGGAGTCGCTGCGGCCTCCTCGCTGCCGTCGTGGCGGCTTCTGCCCACCGGCACCGCCGCGCAATTCCGCGGGCTCTCCGCAGTGAGCGAGCGGGTCGCGTGGGTCAGCGGGACCCAGGGCACCGTGCTGCGGACGGTCGACGGCGGGCGCAGCTGGCGGCCGGTCGGGCCGCCGGACGCCGGGAAGCTCGAGTTCCGCGACATCGAGGCCTTCGACGCCGACCACGCCGTCGTGTTGTCGATCGGGCCCGGTGCGGATTCCCGGATCTACCGCACCGACGACGCCGGGAAGCACTGGCACCAGACGTTCAGCAATCCCGATTCCGCCGCCTTCTACGACTGCCTCGCCTTCTTCGACCCGTGGCGCGGTCTCGCGATGAGCGACCCGGTCGACGGGAAGTTCCGCGTCCAGGCCACCTTCGACGGCGGCCGCAGCTGGAAGCAGCTCCCGGACGACGCGTTCCCGCCCGCCGAGCCCGGCGAAGCCGGATTCGCGGCCAGCGGCCAGTGCATCACCACGTCCGGACCGTTCGACGCCTGGCTGGCCACCGGCGGCGGAGCGCACGCCCGCGTCCTGCACTCCGGAGACGGCGGGCGGCACTGGACCGCGGCTGAAACCCCGTTGCCCAGCAGCGCGTCGGCCGGAGTCTTCGCGGTGGCGTTCCGTACGCCGTGGCAAGGCGTCGCGATCGGCGGCGACTACGCGAACCCGACCGCACCCGGCCCGGCGGTCGCGCTCAGCCATGATCGCGGGAGCAGCTGGCGCACGCCGCCGGAGCATCCCGCCGGTTACCGTTCCGGGCTCGCCTGGCGCGGCGGCGCGGTGCTGGCCGTCGGGCCGGGCGGGAGCGATCTGAGCCGCGACGGGGGACGGCACTGGACCTCGTTCGACAGCGGCAGTTTCGACACCGTCGACTGCACGTGGTCCGGCGCGTGCTGGGCCAGCGGAGCCAAGGGCCGCGTCGCGAAGCTGGTTCCGTAAGAGGGAACCCGTTCCGGGCAGGGAAGCCGCCCGGAACGGCGGTGCGTGACCGGGCGCGCACGGCGGGTCCGTTCGGTCGCACACGGGCTGACCAGGCGCGACGCGCGAGGGCTGGACCTGACGATCGCGCGCGGCCGGGAGAGCTAGAGTCGTCTGGTGTCCACCGCACGCGCCGAACGGCTGGTCAACCTCGTGCTGGCCCTGCTCTCCACCCGGCAGTACCTCACCGCGGAGCGGATCCGCGGGATCGTGCCCGGGTACGCCGACGCGGCCAGCGACGACGCCTTCTTCCGCACCTTCGAGCGGGACAAGACCGAACTGCGGGAACTCGGCATCCCGCTCGAAACCGGCCGCAACTCCGTCTTCGACCCGGTCGAGGGCTACCGCATCGCGCGCCGCGACTACGAACTCGGCGAGATCGACCTCGCGCCGGACGAGGCCGCGGCGGTCGGGCTCGCCGTCCGGCTCTGGGATTCCCCCGAGCTCACCGGACAGGCCCAGGGCGCGCTGGTGAAACTGCGCGCGGCCGGCGTCGAGGTCGACGACCAGGCCCCGACCGTGATCGAACCGCGGGTGCGCGCGGAACCGGCGTTCGCGCCGATGCTCGCCGCCGTCCAGGCCGGGCAGGCGGTCCGGTTCGAGTACCGGCGCAGCGGCTCGCCCGAACGCCGCATCCGCACGCTCGAACCGTGGGGCGTCGTGTCCTGGCGCGCCCGCTGGTACGTCGTCGGCCACGACCGCGACCGCGACGCGCCCCGCTGCTTCCGGCTCTCCCGCGTCACCGGAAAGGTCGCCGCGATCGGGAAACCGGGCGCGGTCGCGCGGCCCGAGGGCGTCAACCTCATGCAGCTCGTGTCGGTGACCGGCGGCAGCGAAGACCCGGCCCCGGTCACGACCGCCCGGCTGTGGGTCGCCGACGGCCGCGCAGCCGGAGTTCGCCGCCGCGGCGACATCGTGGGCCGCGAAACCGTCGCGGGCGAGGAAGGCGACGTCATCGAGATCGGCCTGTACTTCCCGGAATCGGCCGCCGACTGGATCGCCGCGCAAGGCCCGGACGTGCTCGTCCTCGAACCGGACGTGCTCGCCAAATCCGTGCAGCACCGGCTCGAGGCCGTGCTCGCCCGCGCCGGGCAGGGGAGCGCCCGATGAGCGCCTCCGGCGAACGCATGCCGAGACTCCTCGCGCTCGTGCCCTACCTGCTGGCCCGCCCCGGCATCCGGATCGACGAGGCCGCGCAGGACTTCGACGTCACCCCGCGCCAGCTGCGCAAAGACCTCGAACTGCTGTGGATGTGCGGCCTGCCCGGCTACGGCCCCGGCGACCTCATCGACCTGTCCTTCGAAGGCGACACCATCGTCGTCACCCACGACGCCGGGATGAGCCGCCCGCTGCGCCTCACCGGCGGCGAGGCCACCGCGCTGCTGGTCGCGCTCCGCGCGCTCGCCGAAACCCCGGGCGTGGCCGACGGCGACGCGGTCCGCCGCGCCATCGCCAAGATCGAGGACGCCGCCGGGCAGGCCCGCCCGGCCGGAGTCGTCGTCGGGGGAGGAGTGCGCGAGGGAGCCCGCGCCGCCCGCACCCGCGAGACCGTCTCCGGCGCGCTGCAGGACGGCCGCGCGCTGCGGATGCGCTACTACACCGCCTCGCGCGACCAGATCACCGAACGCACCGTCGACCCGATGCGGCTCGTCATCGTCCAAGGCGTCGGCTATCTCGAAGCGTGGTGCCGCCGGGTCGAAGGCGTCCGGCTCTTCCGCCTCGATCGGGTGGACGCGCTCACCGTATTGGACGAACCCGCAGCTCCGCCCGCCCACGCGCGGCCCACCGACCTGTCCGACGGGGTCTTCTCCGCCCGTCCCGATCAGCGGGTCGCCCATCTCGTGCTCGACCCCGACGCGCGCTGGGTCGCCGAGTACTACCCGTGCGAGGAACTCGACGAGCTCGACGGCGGGCGGCTGCGCATCGCGATGCGCTACAGCGACGAGCCCTGGATGGTCCGCCTCGTGCTCAGCCTCGGCGGGGAAGCCCAGGTGGAGAGCCCCGCCACACTCGCCGAGGCAGTCGGTCGCCGGGCCGCCGACGCGGTGGCGCGTGCCCGTCACCTCATGTCCATCTCCGACCGATAAGGTGGTTTCAGTGCCGTACCTGCCCGTCTATGTGCTGCTCGCGGCCGGCCTGCTCGTCCTGGCCCTGCTGCTGGTACGGACCGCCGGAGTCTTGCGCCGCTTCCGCCGCACCATGAGCATGGTCAGTGCGGACACCCACGACCGGACCGGACTCCTCCGGGCCCGGTCCGCGGCACTCCGTGTGGCCGTGGCCGAACGCCGCCCGGCGACCGGCAACAAGTAACATCAGCACAGACCCCAGACAAGGAGGGCAGACGACCATGAACGCGCTGCAGCCGTGGCACATCATCGTTCTGGTGCTCGTGGTGGTTCTGCTGTTCGGAGCGAAGCGGCTCCCGGACGCGGCCCGGTCCATCGGCAAGTCCATGAAGATCTTCAAGGCCGAGACCAAGGACCTGACCGGCGAACAGAAGGCCGAAGCCGAGGCCGAGTCCGCCGACACCCGGCACATCGCCCCTCCCGCGCCCGCGCAGACCGCGCAGGACAAGCAGGTCGCCGACCTCCAGCGCCAGCTCGACGAACTGAAGAAGCAGCAGGCGGCCTCGGCCGACCAGCCGCAGAAGAACGCGAGCTGACCCTCCGCGCGCACCACCCGGTCCCCGGTCCACGGCGGCGCGCCGGTGCGGCGCGCCCCGGCGGGCTCTGACGAGAACGGAACGACCAGTGGCGGAAGCCGCCAACGGCAACGGCAGCCGGTCCAGCAAGCGGAGCCGGCGCAGCCGTCGGAAAAACCCCGACGGCACGATGACGCTCATCGAGCACATCTACGAGTTCCGCCGCCGCCTCGGCTGGGCGGTCGTTTTCGTCGTCATCGGCGCGATCTTCGGGTTCATCTGGTTCGGCCAGCGGTTCGGGCCGATCCCGTCGCTCGGCGACATCATGACGCACCCGTACTGCGCCATCCCGAAGGAACAGCGGTTCGGCGGCGAAACCGGCTGCCGCCTGCTGCAGACGGTCCCGTTCGAAGTCTTCATGCTCCGCCTGAAAGTCGGCGTCGCCGCGGGCGCGGTCCTGCTGTCCCCGGCCTGGCTGTACCAGCTGTGGGCGTTCATCGCCCCCGGCCTCTACGCCAAGGAACGCAAGTACGCGCTCACCTTCGTCGGCTTCGCCTCCGTGCTCTTCGCCGCCGGCGCGGTACTGGCCTACCTGCTCGTCCCGCACGCCCTCGCGCTGCTCGCCGGGTTCGGCCAGGACCAGTTCGTCACCGCCCTCACCGGCGACAAGTACATCTCGTTCATCCTCTCCCTGCTGGTGATCTTCGGCGTCAGCTTCGAACTGCCGCTGCTCGTCGTGATGCTCAACCGCGTCGGCGTGCTCAAGTACCAGCAGCTCAAGAAGTGGCGCCGCGGCATCGTGTTCGCGCTGTTCGTGTTCGCCGCGTTCGCCACCCCCGGCTCGGACCCGTTCTCGATGCTCGGCCTCGCCGCCGCGCTCACCCTGCTGTTCGAGATCTCGATCCAGATCGCCCGCTTCCACGACCGCAAGCTCGACCGCGTCCGCCAGGACGAGGGCTGGGACCAGCTCGCCGACGACGAGGCCGCGCCGTTCCACTACACGCCGAGCACCGCCGACGGCGAGGAACCGGCCGCGCAGAAACCGGCGTCCGGCCGCGGCGGCTCGACCGACGACATCACCTGACCGTGGGCCTGAACGCAGCACTGGCCGTGCACCCGGCCTCCGGCCGCGGCGCCGCGGCCCGCCTCGCCGAAGCGGTCGCGGCACGGCTCCGGCCCGCCGTCGACCGGCTCGACCTCCTCACCGCCACCAGCGTCGAGGAATCCCGCGCGCTCATGCGGTCCTCGCACGCCGAAGGCCTCGACGTGCTGATCGTCCTCGGCGGCGACGGAGCGGCCCACCAGGGCGTCCAGTTCTGCGCCGACCACGGCGTCGCGCTCGGCCTCGTCCCCTCCGGCACCGGCAACGACTTCGCCCGCGCCCTCGGCGTCCCGGCCGACCCGCGCGCCGCCACCGACGCCCTCGCCAAAGCCCTGCAGGCCGGGCACCGCCGCAGCGTCGACCTCGGCCGCGTCGGCGACACCTGGTTCGCCACCGTGCTGTGCGCCGGATTCGACGCCGCCGTCAACGCCCGCGCGAACGCGATGCGCTGGCCCGCCGGACCCCGCCGCTACGACCTCGCGATCCTCGCCGAACTCACCGCGTTCAAGCCCAGCCCGATCGTCGTGCACACCGACGAAGGCACCTTCTCCGGGGACACGAGCCTGATCGCCGTCGGCAACACCCCGTACTACGGCGGCGGCATCCCGATCTGCCCGGACGCCGACCCCGGCGACGGCCTCTTCGACGTCACCGTCATCGGCGCCCCCGGCCGCGCCCGCCTGCTCCGGATGCTGCCGCAGCTGCGCACCGGCGAACACGTGCACAAGCCCAGCGTCGAAACCTTCCGCACCCGCACGCTGCGCATCGAAGCACCCGGCTGGCCGGTGTACGCCGACGGCGAGGACCAAGGCCAGGCGCCGGTCGAAGCGACCTGCGTGCCGTCCGCGCTCACGGTCGTCGCGCCCCCGCGGTGACCGGCGGCACGCCGCGTGCGGAATGTCGGGGGCATGTGGAACCCTGACGGGGTGGCCACTAGCCCTTCACCATCGCCGGCCGAGGCCTACGCTGCCTCCCGTCGCCGCGCCAAGCACCCCCAGCTGACCCGGTTTTCCGCCGAATCGGCCTTCGAATTCGACGATTTCCAGATCCGCGGCTGCGAAGCGCTCGAAGAGGGCCACGGCGTCCTGGTCTGCGCCCCCACCGGGGCGGGCAAGACCGTGGTCGGCGAGTTCGCCGTCCACCTCGCCCTCGCAGAGGGCCGCAAATGCTTCTACACCACCCCGATCAAGGCCCTGTCCAACCAGAAGTACGCCGACCTCGTCGAACGCTACGGCAACGACGCCGTCGGCCTGCTCACCGGCGACACCTCGATCAACGGCAACGCCCAGGTGGTCGTCATGACCACCGAGGTGCTGCGCAACATGCTCTACGCGGGCAGCTCCGCCATCCCCGAACTCGGCTACGTCGTCATGGACGAGGTCCACTACCTCGCCGACCGCTTCCGCGGCGCGGTCTGGGAGGAAGTGATCCTCCACCTGCCCGAGCACGTCCGCGTCGTCGGCCTCTCCGCCACCGTCAGCAACGCCGAGGAATTCGGCGAATGGCTCGTCGAGGTCCGCGGCGACACCACCGTCGTCGTCGACGAGCACCGCCCGGTCCCGCTGTGGCAGCACATGCTCGTCGGCAACCAGCTGCTCGACCTGTTCGCCGGCCAGAACGAGGCCGACCCGGGAGAACAGCTCCGGATCAACCCCACGCTGCTGCGCAAAACCGACGACATGGGCCGCTTCGCCCCCAACTTCCGCGGCCCGCGCGGCGGCCGCCGCGGAGGACCGCCGCGCGGGCCGAGGTTCCGGCCGCCGTCACGCGTGGACGTGGTCGAACGGCTCGACCACGCCGGGCTGCTGCCCGCGATCGTGTTCATCTTCTCCCGCGCCGGCTGCGACGCGGCGGTCGCCCAGTGCGTCCGCTCCGGCCTGCGGCTCAACGGCCCCGAACAGGTCGAGGAGATCCGCCGGATCGTCGACGAGCGCACCGCTGAGCTGCCCGAGGGCGACCTCGGCGTCCTCGGCTACTGGGAATGGCGCGAGGCGCTGGAGCGCGGCTTCGCGGGCCACCACGCCGGGCTGCTGCCCGCGTTCAAGGAAACCGTCGAGGAACTGTTCGTCCGCGGCCTGGTCAAGGTCGTGTTCGCGACCGAAACCCTCGCGCTCGGCATCAACATGCCCGCCCGCACCGTCGTGCTCGAACGGCTCGTGAAATACAACGGCGAGGCGCACGTCGACCTCACCCCCGGCGAATACACCCAGCTCACCGGCCGCGCCGGCCGCCGCGGCATCGACATCGAGGGCCACGCCGTCGTCGCCTGGCAGCCCGGCGTCGACCCGAAGGCCGTCGCCGGTCTCGCGTCCACCCGCACGTACCCGCTGCGCTCGTCGTTCCGCCCCGGCTACAACATGGCGGTCAACCTCGTCGCCCAGGTCGGCGCGGACGCCGCCCGCGACCTGCTGGAACAGTCGTTCGCGCAGTTCCAGGCCGACCGGTCGGTCGTCGGCACCGCACGGCGGATCGAACGCAACAAGGAAGCCCTCAAGGGCTACACGGCCGCGATCTCCGGCGACTTCGACCAGATGCTCGAGTACGTCGAACTCCGCGCGCAGATCTCCGCCCGCGAGAAGACGCTGTCGCGGCAGAACACCTCGTCCCGCCGCGCCGAGACCGCGCAATCGCTGGAGAAACTGCGCAAGGGCGACGTCATCCCGGTCCCAGCGGGCCGCCGGGCCGGGCTCGCCGTGGTCGTCGACCCCGGCCTCGACCCGATCCGCGAACCCCGCCCGGTCGTCGTCACCGAGGACCGCTGGTCCGGTCCGCTGTCGGTCGCCGACTTCCCGGCCCCGGTCGAAGCCCTCGGCCGGATCAAGCTGCCCAAGCACATCGAACTGCGCTCGCCCAAGACCCGCCGCGACATCGCCTCGTCGCTGCGCAACGCCGGCATCGCGCTCCCCGGCCGCCAGCGCCGCCGCACCGCGGCCGCAGACGACGCCGAACTCGCCTCGCTGCGCCGCGCCCTGCGCGCCCACCCCTGCCACGGCCTCGCCGAACGCGAGGCCAACCTCCGCTGGGTCGAGCGCTACCAGCGGCTGTCGGCCGAAACCGAACAGCTCGAACGGAAGGTCGCGGCCACCACGCACTCGCTGGCCCGCGCGTTCGACCGGATCCTGCGGCTGCTCGGCGAACGCGGCTACGTCCGCCCCGGCGACGGCGAGGACCGCGTCACCGAACACGGCCGCCGCCTCACCCGCCTCTACAGCGAATCCGACCTGCTCGCCGCCGAATGCATCCGGCACGGCGTCTGGAACGGCCTCGGCCCGGCCGAACTCGCCGCCGTCGTGTCCACCCTCGTGTTCGAAGCCCGCCGCGACACCGCGGGCGAACCCCGCCTGCCCGGCGGCGCGGTCCCCGGCGCGTGGCAGGAAACCAGCAGGCTGTGGGTCGAACTCACCGAGGACGAACGCCGGCACCGCCTCGACCGCACCCGCGAACCCGACGCCGGGTTCGCGTGGCCGGTCTACCGCTGGGCGCGCGGCGAATCCCTGGAGAAGGTCCTCACCGCGGCCGAGACCAACGGACAGGAACTGTCCGCGGGCGACTTCGTCCGCTGGTGCCGCCAGGTCATCGACCTGCTCGACCAGGTCCGCGACGTCCTCGGCAAGGAGGACCCGGTCGGCGCGGCGGCGGCACAGGCGGTCCGGGCGCTGCGCCGCGGCGTCGTGGCGGCGGGCGCGGCGTGAGCGCGAGGGCACACCTTGGTAGCGACTGCGCGCGGACACGTGTGCCAGGTCCAGACCTGTGGTTGGATCGCGCACGACACCCGCGGCCCGGCCTGCGGATGCGGACAGACGAAGGCGGAGGCTAACGATGAGCACGCCGTATGGCGGCAACGACCCGCGGCAGCAGCCCCAGTACGGGCAACAGCCCTACGGCCAGGACCCCGGCTACGGGCAGCAGCCGGGCGGCGCGTACCCGCAGAGCGGGCCGCAGCAGCAGCCGTACCCGCCCCAGCAGTACGGCCAGCAGCCCTACGGTCAGGACCCGAACTACGGCCAGCAGCCCGGCGGCTACCCGCAGCAACAGCAGCCGCAGCAGCCCCAATGGGGACAGCAGCCGCCGCAGTACGGGCAGCAGCCGCCCTCCTACGGCCAGCAGCAGCCCTACGGCGATCCGCAGCAGCAACAGCAGTACGGCGGCCAGCAGCCCGGCCAGTACGACTACGGCCAGCCCGGCGGGGCCGCCCCGGAATCCTCCGGCGGGTCGAAGAAGGGCCTGTTCATCGGGATCGGCGCGCTCGTCGTCGTGGTGGCCGTCGTGGCGATCCTCGGCTTCGTCGCGCCCGGCTTCTTCAAGACCCAGGTCTTCAACAACAACCAGATGCAGACCGACGTCGCGAAGCTGCTCACCGACACCTACAAGATCCAGGGCGTCAGCGGGGTCACCTGCCCGGCCGAGCAGAAGGTGGAGGACGGCGCGAAATTCGAGTGCACCGCCACCATCAACGGCAAACCCCAGCAGGTCCCGATCACCGTCAAGGGCAACGACGGCAACTACGAGGTCTCGCCGCCCGCGGCCAAGTGACGCCCCGCAATTCAGTGGCGGGCAAGCAGCCGCTCCCGCAATGATCGGGGCATGAGCGACCGCACCGTCCGCATCCTCCGTCCCGACGAGCAGCGCGCGGCCTGGGACCTGTTCCGGGCCGCGCTGCACGTCCAGCCCGGCACCGACGAGGAATGGGACCGCGTCTCCGCGGCCTACGAGGCCGAACGTAGCTGGGGCGTCTTCGAGCCGGACCTGGTCGGCACCGCCCGGTCCTTCGCGGCCGAAATGGTCGTCCCCGGCGGAAAACGGCTCCCGCTGGCCGCGGTCACCGGCGTCGGAGTCCGCGCCGGACGCACCCGCCGCGGCGTGCTCAGCGCGCTGCAGGCCGCACAGCTGGGCGACCTCGCCGAACGAGGTGTTGCGCTCGCGCTGCTGCACGCGTCCGAGGGCGCGATCTACGGCCGCTACGGCTACGGCGTCACGACCCTCGCGAACCAGGTCGTGGTGAAAAAGCACCGGGCGCAATTGCGCCCCGACGTGCCCGCCGGGGGAGAAGTCACCGTGCTCGGCATCGACGAGGCCGCCCCGCGATGGCCGGAACTCTATGCCGCGACCGCAACCGGCCACGTCGGCGCGATGACCCGGCCGGAGATCTACTGGCCACCGTTCGAAGGGCACCTGCGCCGCCGCGCGAAGCTCGTCCAGACCGCCGTGCACCGCGGCCAGGACGGCACCGACGGCTACGTGATCTACCACGTCGAAGAAGGCGCCGCGCACGACAACGGCAAGCTGCAGGTGGTGGAGTTCAGCTACGCCAACCCGGCAGCGTTCGCCGGGCTGTGGCGGTTCCTGCTGTCGGTCGACCTGGTCGACGAGATCGTGCTCCCGATGCGCCCGCTCGACGAACCGCACGCGCTGCTGTTCACCGACCCCCGAATGGCGAAAACCGAAAGCATCGACGACGAGAGCTGGCTCCGGCTGGTCGACGTGCCCGCCGCGCTCGCCGCCCGCACCTACGGACCGGCCGAACCCGTCGTCATCGAGGTGTCCGACCGGTCGCTGCCCGCCAACGACGGCCGCTACCTCGTCGGACCCGACGGCGCCACCCGCACCGACGCCGAACCCGCGCTGCGGCTCTCCGCGGACACCCTCGCCATGCTCTACTTCGGAACGTGGCGAGCCTCAGCGCTTGCGGACACCGGCCGGATCGAGGTGTTCGACCCGGCCGCGCCCGAAGCCGCCGACGTTCTCTTCGGCACGCGCGAATCGGTGTGGTGCGGTACGTTCTTCTGACCGTTGACCAGACGTTTCGCGCAGAGGAGCGGGTTTGATGCGCGCCGTGCGGGTGCTGTTGTTGTGCGGCCTGGGAATGCTCGCCGCCGCGGGCTGCGACAGCGGCACACCCCCGCCCCCGGCCCGCACCGTCACCGTCACACCGGACAGCCCCGCCGAGCCGGGCGTCGCGTCGTCCTCGGCGGCGGCGCCCAGCTCTTCCTCGGCGATGCGCGTGTTCGACTCCCGGGTGATGGCCACGGCCGTCACCCGGCTCCTCACCACCGACTACAAACTCGCGGACGTCGGCGCGGTGTCCTGCCCGGACCGGCAGCCCGTCGCCGACGGCTCGCGCTTCCAGTGCACTGTGGACATCGCGGGCACGACGAAACACGTCCCCATCACGGTGACCGGCGCGGACGGCAAGTACCGCGTCGACCCGCCCCAGTAACTCGGCCGCGCTAAATCCGATAGCCGCGCGGCCGCGGAAATTGGTTGAATCGGGACATGAGCGACTACGTGGTACGCCAGATCACCGACGACGAAAGCCGCGCGACTTTCGACCTCCTGGTGCGGTCCCTGCACGGAAACCCGCCCTCGGACGAGCGCTGGGCCCGGGTCGGCGATTCCTGGAAGGCCGACGGCCGCACCGGGGCGTTCCACGACGGCGAACCCATCGGCATCGCCAGCTCCTTCGCCACCGAGCTCGCCGTCCCCGGCGGCGCCACCGTGCCGATGGCCGCGGTCGACGGCGTCGGCGTCCGCGCCGACTGGACCCGCCGCGGCGTGCTCACCGCGATGATGGACCGGCAACTGCACGACTTCGTCCAGCGCGGCCACGTCGTCGCCGCGCTGCACGCGAGCGAAGCGCTGATCTACGGCCGCTTCGGCTACGGAGTCGCGACCCGCATGGCCACCCTGCAGGTCAAGCAACCGGCCCCGCTGCGCGAAACCGTCGCCGCCCCCGGCCGCGTCCGGCTGCTCTCCGCCGACGACGCGATCGCGACGATTCCCTCGCTGTACCAACGGATCGACACCGGCCGCCCCGGCCGGATCGCCCGCCCGGAACTCTGGTGGCCGATCGCGTTCAACTGGCATCTCCACCCCGACGGCGGCAACCACCGTGTCGCTGTCCACAGTGGACCGGACGGCGACGACGGCTTCGCCGTCTTCCACGTCGTGCCGCAGAACAGCTACCTCGACCCGGAACGCGGCGCCGCGCTCGAAGTCCACGAACTGCACGCGGCGTCGCCGGAAGCACTGGCCGGACTGTGGCGGTTCCTGCTGTCGGTCGACCTGATCGAGGTCGTGCACGCGCGCTGCCGTCCGGTGGACGACCCGGTGGGCCTGCTGCTCGTCGACCCGCGCCGGGCGCACACCGTCGCCGTCGACGACGAACTCTGGCTGCGGTTGATCGACGTCCAGGCGGCGCTCGCGGCCCGCGCGTACGGCTCCGCGGAACCCGTTGTGCTGGAAGTGAACGACCGGATGCTGCCGGACAACCGCGGCCGGTACCGCGTCAGCAGCAACGGGGTCGAGCGCACCGACGCCGACGCCGATCTGCAGCTGGACGTGGACACGTTGGCGATGCTGTACCTCGGCGCCTGGGAAGCCGCGCCGCTCGCGTTGTCCGGCCGGATCACCGGCGCGACCGCGGAAACTCTCGCCCGGGTGGACGCGCTGTTCCGGACCGGCACGCAACCCTGGACCGGCACGCACTTCTGATCCTCAGGGAGGGTTCCGCCGCGGGCTGGAACCCTCCCTGGCAAGTCAAGCTCCGGGCAGTGCTGCCAGCAGGCGCTCCACCGAACGGCCCAGGTTCCACCGCTCGGCCAGCTCCGCCACCCGATCCGGATCGGCGGGCGCGGACGGCACCGCATCCGGCCCGGACTGCACCACCGGCGCGTCCACCGCGACCCGCACCACGGTCGGTGCGACAGCCAGGTAATCCGCGGCGTCGGACAGCCGCAGCCGGGTCTTCAACGGCACCCGCGAATCCCCGGCCGAGGCCGCGGCGACGAGTTCCTCCAGCGAACCGAACTGCGTGATCAGCTTCGCCGCGGTCTTCTCGCCGATCCCCGCCACGCCCGGCAGCCCGTCCGACGGGTCGCCGCGCAACGCGGCCATGTCCGCGTACGCGGGTCCGGCGTGCTCGGCCGGAACGCCGTACTTCTCGGCGATTTCCCGCTGCCCCAGCACTTCCGCCTTCGCCCAGCCCTTCCCGACGTACACCACCGACGTCGGCGTCGGCTCCTCGCGCACCAGCTGGAACAGGTCCCGGTCGCCGGTGATCACCTCGACCGGCGCGTCCTTCTCCCGCGTCGCGAGCGCGCCGATCACGTCGTCCGCCTCGTAGCCGTCCGCCTCCGCGACGGCGAACCCGAACGCCTCCAGCACTTCCAGGATGATCGGCACCTGCGGGGTCAGCGTGTCGGGCACCTCCTCGACGTCCGCCCCGCCGTCCCCGGGCTCCGCGACCCGGTGCGCCTTGTAGCTCGGCAGCAGATCGGTGCGGAACTTCGGCCGCCAGTCCGCGTCGAGACAGGCGACCAGCCGCGCCGGACGGCGGTCGGTGAGGATGCGCGCGATCGTGTCGGTGAACCCGCGCACGGCGTTGACCGGCGTCCCGTCGGGCGCGGTCATCGAATCGGGCAGCGCGTAGAACGAGCGGAAGTAGAGGCTCGCGGAATCGAGGAGGGCGAGTGGTCCGGTCACCCGCACAGCCTGCCACGTCCGGCCCGGATCGCCCCGAAAGCGGCGCCGGGCGCGTCCGCTCCCGCGAAGGCCGAAGCCCGTGAAGGACTCCTTGAGGGAATCAGATTCCCCCAAGGAGTCCTTCACGGACGGTGCCCACACGCGGCTTCGGCGAGGTGGCCGGGGCGGCACGCCGGTTCGGGAGGACGGGCGGGCCGCGCCGCGACGCCGGTACTAGGCTCGGCGTCATGTCGAGCCGATCCCTCCACACGCCCGCTCCCGACGCCGCCGCGCTCCGCGCCCGTCTCGACCGCGCCGCGAAAGCGGCCGCCGCCGCGAACACCGACGCGCTGCTCGTCGCGCCCGGTTCGGACCTGCGGTACCTGCTCGGCCAGGCGGGCGGTTCGTTCGAGCGGCTGACCACTCTCGTCGTGCCCGCCGACGGCACCCCCGCGCTCGTCGTGCCGAAGCTCGAGGCCCCCGGCTACGCCGGCGTGCCCACCGACGACCTCGGCGTCGACGTGCTCACCTGGGTCGACGGCGACGACCCCTACCGGCTCGTCGCCGACCGGCTCGGCAAGCCCGGCCGGATCGCGGTCAGCGACTTCACCCCGGCGCTGCACGTGCTCGCCCTGCGCGCCGCGTTCGGCGACGCCGAGCAGACCCTCGCCGGCCCGATCGTGCGCGAACTGCGGATGCGCAAGGACGCCGCCGAGATCGACGCCCTCCGCAAGGCGGGCGCGGCGATCGACCGCGTGCACGCGCGGATGGGCGAATGGCTGCGCGCCGGCCGCACCGAAGCCGAGGTCGGCGCGGACATCACCGCCGCCATCGTCGAAGAGGGCCACACGCACGCCGACTTCGTCATCGTCGGCTCCGGCCCCAACGGCGCCAGCCCGCACCACGACGTGTCCGAGCGCGTCATCGAACGCGGCGACGTCGTCGTGATCGACATCGGCGGACCGGTGCCCGAGGGCTACAACTCCGACTCCACCCGCACCTACTCGATCGGCGAACCCCGCGACGCCGACGTCGCCGAGACCTACGCCGTGCTGCAGCGCGCGCAGCAGGCCGCCGTCGACGCGGTCCGCCCCGGAGCCACCGCCGAGAGCATCGACCAGGCCGCGCGCGACGTCATCGACGCCGCCGGATTCGGCGAGTACTTCATCCACCGCACCGGCCACGGCATCGGCCTCGACGTGCACGAAGAGCCCTACATCATCAAGGGCAACGCCCTGCCGCTCGAGGCGGGCATGGCCTTCAGCGTCGAGCCCGGCATCTACCAGCCCGGCCGCTGGGGCGCCCGGATCGAGGACATCGTGCTCGTCACCGACTCGGGCGTCGAGCCGGTGAACACCCGGCCGCACGAACTGGTCGTGCTGGACGCATGAGCGCAGCCTTCCGGCGAACCATCGCCGCCGCCCGACCGGCCCGTGCGCGACTCCTCGCGGAGGTGGCGGCATGAGCGGACCGCTGGAACCGCTCGACCAGGCGATCGTGCAGGAGCTCGCCGCCGACGGACGGCGCAGCTTCACCGACCTCGCCGAACGGGTCGGGCTGTCGGTCTCGGCGGTGCACCAGCGGGTGCGCCGCCTCGAACAGCGCGGCGTCATCCTCGGCTACACCGCCCGGCTCGACGGCGAGCAGATCGGCCTCCCGCTCACCGCGCTGATCTCGCTCACCCCGAACGACCCGGCCGCGCCCGACGACTACCCGCAGCGGATCCAGCACATCACCGAGATCGAGTCCTGCTACTCGGTGGCCGGCGACGAGTCCTACATCCTGCTGGTCCGCGTCGCCTCGCCGCTCGGCCTCGAAGACCTGCTCCGGCGGATCCGCGAGGCCGCGAAGGTGTCCACCCGGACGACGGTCGTGCTGTCCACGCCGTTCGAGGGCCGGTCGCCGACGTTGTGAGAGCTTCCGGAGCGGTGGGAGTGGTACGGTAAAAGGTATGGCAACACGTAAGGTGACACTCTCGCTCGACACCGGTGCGCTCGAGTACGCCGAGCGGGCCGCGAAAGCACACGGGATCTCGGTCTCGTCCTGGCTGTCCAAGGCGGCTCGGCGCGAGGCGGTCCGGACTGGGTATACCCCGCAGCGGGCTCCGGTCGCCCCTGCCGCTTCGTCGGCGGAAGCGGATGAGGCGGAGCGGGCGGCTGCGGAGAAGGAGATGCGTGCGCAGGGGTGAGGTTTGGACTTACCACCCGCCTACTGATCCTGCTCGGCAGCGGACTGTCGTTTTGCTGTCTTCGGACGGGGTGAACGAGTCGGAGCGGCCTTGGTTGCTCGGGACTGAGTTGTTGGATCGGGATCCGCAGGACATTCTCGGGGTTGCGGTGGATGCCCGGTATTGGGTGTCCACGTTGAATCTCACGCGGTTGTATCGGCCTTGGCTGGCGGAGCGGATCGCGGAGGTTGACGGGGAGGTTCAGGAGCAGATCGATGTGGCTTTGAGGGCTGCGTTGGATTTGTGAGTTCTCGTTTTTCGGCTCGTCGCCTGGCGGCGACATTGCGCCCAGATGGTTGCGTGGGGCACCCCGAAGCTTGATTGTGATGACGGACGGCGGGTGCTTGTCAAGGCGGGAAAGATGCCTTGACAAGCACCCGCCGTCCGCATTTGGGCTTCGTATCGGGGTGCGGGGGAGGGCTGGGTGCTTCGCTCGTTGGGTGCATTGGCTGCGGTTTTCGGGCGCGCGGGGTGGGTGCGTGGTTGCGATGGGGTGTGCGGGCGGCGGTTGGGGTTGGCGTTAGCGCCCCAATGTGGCATTGGGTGCGTGGGACGCACCGAACGCCACATTGGGTGCGTCAGATGCACCCAATGCCACATTGGGGCGCATCCCTGGCGGGGCGGCGGAGCGGACGGGCCGTGAAGGGCTCCTTGAGGGAATCTAGGTCCGTGAAGGGGTCCCTCACGTACGCCGCCGGAGGGTCGTGAGGGGAACCCTGAGGGAATCAGAGTCAATGAGGGTGGCCCTCACGCAAACGCAGGAGGGGGAGGGTCAGCTCACGGGTTCGGGGATGGCATGGAGTTTTCCGTCTGGGCCTGCCAGGCAGGAGGCGTTTCCTCGTTGCGTCGTGAGGAAGTCCGTGAGGCAGTCGGCGATGGCGGCGTGTCCTGCGGCGTTGGGGTGGAAGGATTCCTGCAGTGCGTGCGTCGCCCGGTCGACTTGGGTCAGGTCGTTCAGGTGCAAAGTCAGGCGGGTGAACCATTCCGTGGCCGGGTTCGGGCCGCCGGAGCAGGCTTCGTGGTTTTCGCCTGCTCGGGCCAGATCCAGGAAACGGGCGCCGGATTGGGTGGCTGCTTGTTTGATTCCTGCGGACAGGGTGCTGATTCCCGTGGTCGAAATCCACTGGAGGTCGTCGGTGCGGAAGGGGCAGCCGTTGAGGCTTTGCAGGTCTGCTGGGATGTCCGGGCCGACCGGGGTGGCGTAGGACTGGAGCACCAGCTGGTAGTCCGCGGGGACGTAACCGGCGTTGGCCAGTACCTTTTTCACGTCGCCTACTGCGTTTGCGACCTTCGGGACCATGGCGTCCACTTTGGACTTCCAGCTTTGCTTCAGTGCGACGTTGCAGGACGGGCCGTCGGCGGAGAACCAGGCCTTGAAGCATTCGCTGACTTGGGCGGAGAACTTCGGGTCGTCGTTCGCGCCCACTGCGATGACCACCGCGGCTACCCGGTGGTCTTTCACCACGTCGGCCAGTTGGGCGGCTTGCGAGCGTTCGCCCCACTGTTTGGCGTCGCCCAGGGCGACTTGGGCGGCGGGGGCGCCGGAGCAGGCCAGGTTGACCCGGGCGGTGATGCCGGGGATGCGGACCTTCTGCACGAAGGCCGCCGACGAGCGGTGGCACCAGTCGCCGTTTCTGCCGTCGGTGTCGGGGCTGTAGGCGCCGGCGCCTTCGCCCGATACGGTGCTGTCGCCCATCGACACGATGGTCAGCGGGCCGCGGCCGGGCGGGCCCTGGCGCGGAAAAGGCTGTCCTGGCCTGCTCTCGGTGCCGAAAAAGACGAAGAAGCCCACGAGCACAGCTACGCAGGCGAGGACCAGCGCCCCCCACCACCACCGGAATCGTCGCATCGCTCGCCAAGTCTAGCGAGAACCCGGACGGCCTCGTCAGGGTCGGCAGGGGGTGCGACGCGGGTCACCGGGCGGCGAGCGTCCACTGTGGACTTCAAGGGGCTATTCGCCCGCCCAGAGCGGGGGCTTGCGGTGGGTCCACGGGGCGGCCTGTTCCAGCTGTCCGGCCAGGCGGAACAGCAGGTCTTCGCGGCCGAACGCGGCGGTGAACTGCATGCCGATCGGGAGTCCTTCGTCCTCGGCCAGCGGGACGGACATCGACGGAACCCCTGAAACGTTCGCGGCCGCGGTGTAGGGGGAGCGGTCCAGGAGGCGGTCCAGCCAGCCGAGGCCGTCCAGTTTGTCCGCGTCTTCGCCGTACACGCCCAGCGGGACCGGCGGCTCGGGCAGCGTGGGGGACAGGAGCAGGTCGTAGCGGGCGAAGTGGCGGGCGAAGGTTCGCGACACCTGGTTGCGGATCGCCAGGGCGCGGACGAACTCGTCGGCGGTGACCCGGCGGCCGTAGCGGTAGCTGGCGAGGGTGACCGGTTCCAGGGTGGTTTCGTCGACCGGGCGGCCGGTCGCGGCGGCGATGCCGTCGATCCACGGGGTCAGGTTCGCGGTCCACATCCGGGCGTTGCCGAGGACGAATTCCTCCCAGGAGACGCCTAGGGCCAGTTGCGTCTCTTCGACTTCGTGGCCCAGGGATTCCAGCAGGCGCATCGTCGCGGACAGGGCGGCGGAGACCGGTTCGGTCGGCTGGCGGCCGCCCCAGGGCTGGCGCAGGACTGCGATCCGGAGGCGGCCTGGATCCGTCGCGACCTCCGCGGCGTAGGGGCGCTCGGGGCGCGGGGCGAAGTACGGGTCGCCGGGTTCGGGGCCTTCGATCAGGTCCAGCAGGACGGCGCTGTCGCGGACGCTCCGGCTCAGGCTGCCTTGCACGGCCAGGCCGCTGAACACCTCGTCGGCGCCGGGGCCGTGCGAAATCCGGCCGCGGGTCGGCTTCAGGCCGAACAATCCGTTGCTGGAAGCGGGAACTCGGATGGAACCCGCGGCGTCGGTGGCGTGGGCGAGAGGGACGATTCCGGCGGCGACCGCCGCGCCGGAACCGCCGCTGGAGCCGCCTGCGCTTCGGTCAGGGGACCACGGGTTGCGGGTCGCGCCGTAGAACTCCGGTTCGGTGGTGGTGCTGTAGGCCATTTCCGGCGTGGTGGTGCGGCCGATGGTCACCAGACCGGCTTCGCGGAAGCGGCGCATCAGGAACGAGTCTTCGGGCGACACGGCACCGGCGGCCAGGCGGCTGCCCAGTTCGCTGCGTTTGCCTGCCATGGTGACGCCGAGGTCCTTGATCAGGAACGGCACGCCTGCCAAGGGTGCGGAGCCGGGGGCGTCCTCGGGCGGCCAGGTTTCCACTACGGCGTTGATCTGCGGGTTCACCGCTTCGACCGCCCGGGCGGCCGTGTCGGCGACCTCGGCCGCGGTCACCTCGCCGCGGGCGATCAGCTCTGCCAGGCCGACCGCGTCGCAGCTCGTGTATTCGGAGATTTTCACCAGCACGTCCTTCGCGAGACTCATCAGTATTAAGTGATACCGAGCGGTATCACCGGAGACGGTTGTGTACCGTAGCCGGGACGAACCGCATTGCCAACCCCCGTGGGAAGGACCGATGACGAGCACCTCCGCCCGGCGGCCGACGCGGGTCGCGACCTTGCCGCCTCGCGAGCGGATCCTCGACGCGGCCGAGGAGCTGTTCCTCAACGAGGGCGTCGTGCGGGTCGGGGTCCAGGCGATCGCGGACCGCGCCGGGACCACGAAGATGGCGATCTACCGGCACTTCGGCACCAAGGACGCGCTGATCGCGGAATGGCTGCGGATCGTCGTGCACGACTACTCGGCCGCCTTCGACGCGGCCGAACAGGCGCATCCGGACGATTACGCGGAGCAGATCCGCGCGGTGGGGCGGTTCATCGTCGACGGGCTGCCCGATTTTTCCCATCGCGGCTGCCCGTTCACGAACTCGGTCGCCGAACTGCCCGATCCGGACCATCCCGCGCGGCGGCTGATCAGCGAGCACAAGACCCGCCAGTTCGGCCGGCTCCGGGCGATGTGCGCGGGGCTCGGGCTGCCCGACCCGGAGCTCGGCGCGGCGGAGCTGACGTTCGCGATGGAGGGGGCGCAGATCGCGGTGCAGAACGGCGGCGTCGAGAACGTCGGCGCGCACCTGACGAAGATCGTCGAGGGCGTGATCAGTCGCGGGAAGCCGGGCTGAGAGCGGCGCGTTTTCGGTGCAGCAGAAGGCGTTCCGCCTCGTTCGAGACCAGCCGGAGAGCGGCGTCGTAGGACTCGACGGCTTCGCCGGTCCGGCCCAGACGGGCCAGCAGATCGGCTCGGACCGCGTGGAAAAGGTGCCGGTCGCCGAGGTCCAGACCGTCCACAATGGTCAGTGCGGCGGCCGGGCCTTCGACCTCGGCGACCGCGACGGCGCGGTTCAGCGCGACGATCGGGGTCGGAGCAAGAGCGAGCAGTTGGTCGTAGAGGGCGAGGATCTGCACCCAGTCGGTGCCGTCGCTGTGCACGGCGTTGATCGCGGCCTGGATCTGGTACGGGCCCGGGCGGTCGAGCCGCAGGCAGCGGCGGACGAGGTCCTGGCCTTCGGCGATCAGCGTCCAGTCCCAGCGAGCGCGGTCCTGCTCGGGCAGCAGCACGGGGATTCCGTCGGCGTCGACCCGGGCCGCGCGGCGTGATTCGGTGAGCAGCTGCAACGCGAGCAGGCCCAGTACTTCGGGTTCGTCGGGCAGCAGGGCGGCCAGGAGCCGGGTCAGGCGGATCGCTTCGGACGCCAGGTCCGGGCGGGTGAGGCCGGTGCCGCTGCTGGCGGTGTGGCCTTCGGTGAAGATCAGGTAGAGCACGGCGAGGACGGCGTCGAGCCGGGCCGGGAGGTCGGCCGCGTCGGGTACGCGGTAGGGGATTCGGGCGGCGCGGATTTTGGCTTTCGCGCGCACAAGCCGTTGCGCCAGCGTCGATTCCGGGACCAGGAAGGCGTGCGCGATCTCCGGGGTGGTGAGGCCGCCCAGCAGGCGCAGGGTGAGCGCGACCCGGGCGGCCGTGCCGAGAGCGGGGTGGCAGCAGGTGAAAATCAGCCGCAGCCGTTCGTCGGGCACCGCGCCCTCGTCGAACGGTTCGCTCGCGTGCAGGAGCGCGGCCTGCGCGTGGCGGTCGGCGCGGGTGGATTCGCGGCGGAGGCGGTCGATGCCGCGGTTGCGGGCAGTGGTGACGAGCCAGCCGGCGGGACTCGGCGGCAGGCCTTCCGCGCGCCATTTCACGGTGGCGATCGCGCAGGCCTCCTGGACGGCGTCCTCGGCGAGGTCCAGGTCGCCGAAGACCCGGGCCAGCACGGCGACCGCGCGGCCGTGCTCGGCGCGGAAGACCCGCTCGAGCACGGCCGCCGGGATCACTGGAACTCCCGGACTTCCACCGGCAGCGTGGTGATCTCCGAGATCCGCCGCGCCCACTCGGTCGCGGCCTCCGGGCCGGGCGCGGTCACGACGGTGAAGCCACCGAGGTGTTCCTTGCCCTCGGCGAACGGGCCGTCGGTGCACAGGACGCCGCCGCCGGACGCCCGGACCACCTTCGCGGCGGCCGCCGGACGCAGCCCGCCCGAGAACACCCAGACGCCTTTCGCCTTCATCTCGTCGGTCACCGCTTCGAGGCGCGCCGCGATGTCCGCCAGAACTTCGGGATCCGGGGTTCCGCCGTCGGGCTGGCAGATCCCGAGCAGGTACTGCGGCACGGCTCCTCCTCGGCTCAGCGTTGCCGGGCCGGCCGCACGATCATCTCGCTTACGTCCACGTCGGCCGGCTGGTCGAGAGCGTAGGCGATGGCGTCGCCGATCGCTTTCGGGTCGATGGCGTCCTTGCGGTAGATCCGCATGAACTCCTGCGTTTCCGGGTCGCTGATCGTGTCCGCCAGCTCCGAGGTCACGACGCCGGGGGAGACCGTGGTGACGCGGATCGACGGGTCGCATTCCAGCCGCAGGCCCTCGGTGATCGCCCGCGCCGCGTATTTCGTGCCGCAGTACACCGCCGCGGTCGGCGTGACCTGGTACGCGCCGATCGACGCGATGGTGACGAAGTGGCCCCGGCGCTGGCGGGTGAAGTGCGGCAACGCCGCGGCGATGCTGTGCAGCAGGCCCCGGACGTTGACGTCGATCATCCGGTCCCACTCCTCGACCAGCCCGGCGTCCAGCCGGGACAGCGGCATCACCCCGGCGTTCGCGACGAACGCGTCGATCTCGCCGTGGTCGCGCACCGCACGGTCGACGAACTCGGCGACGTCGGCCCGGTCGGTCACGTCGAGACGGTGGACCTCGATCCCGTCCGCGCTGGCGGCGAGCCGCGCGAGCCGGTCTTCGCGGCGCGCACCGGCGACCACGCGCCAGCCGTCCGCGGCGAGTCTGCGGGCGGTGGCCTCGCCGATTCCGCTGCTGGCACCGGTGATCAGGACAGTCTTGTTCATGCGGATTCCTTCGGGAAGTCGGCGGACAGGGTGACATCGCGCCAGTCGTCGAACGTCTTGCGGAGGGTGTCGAGGCGCGCGGTGGCGATGTCGTAGGCGGCTTGGCCGAGCAGCAGGCGGAGCGGCGGTTCGGCGGAGGCGACGGCGTCGATGACGGCCGTCGCGGCTCGGTCCGGGTCGCCGGGCTGCTTGCCGTAGGTGGCGAGCGTCGAGGTGCGGCGCGCGCCCGCGGTGCCGGCGTAGTCGTCGATGCGGATCGCGGATTCCCGCATGGACGGGCCCGACCAGTTGGTGCGGAACGCGGCCGGTTCGACGATCGTGACGCCGATGCCGAGCGGACCGACCTCCGCGGCGAGCGATTCGCTGAAGCCTTCGACGGCGAACTTGGTCGCGTGGTAGTAACCGGTCGCGCCGAAGGCGGCCAGTCCGCCGAGCGACGAGACCGAGACGATGCGCCCGCTGCGGCGGGCCCGCATTCCGGGCAGGACGGCGCGGGTGAGCGCCATCAGGCCGAATACGTTCGCCTCGAACAACGCGCGGATCTCGGCGTCTTCGCCCTCTTCGACGGCGGCGAGGTAGCCGTAGCCGGCGTTGTTGACGAGGACGTCGATCTGGCCGAAGACACGGTGTGCCTCGGCGACCGCTTCGGTGATCTGCTGCTGATCGGTCATGTCGAGCGCGACCGCCAGTGCACGTCCCGGATGCGCGGCGACGAGGTCCGCGACACGTTCGGGATCGCGGGCCGTGACGACCGCGCGCAGGCCGCGTTCGAGAACGGCGGTCGCGAGTGCGCGGCCGAGGCCGGTGGAACACCCGGTGATCAACCAGACGGGTGCATTGTTTTCAGACATGGCTCTGCCCCTGAAGGAATTCGATAATTGCGGAAAATGCGTCAGCGGTGCGGGCGGTCGCCGGCGGCGAGACTGCCGAGCAGCCCCAGCGCGGCCTCCGACGGACTGCCCGGATCCGCTTGGTACACCACGAGTTGCTGGCCGGGAGCGCTGTTCACGGTCATCGATTCGTAGTGCAGGGTGAGCATTCCGACCAGCGGATGCCGGAACCGTTTCGATTCGTGCGTTTTCTGCCGGAGCTCGTGGCGCGCCCACAACCGGCGGAAATCGGCGCTCTTGAGCGACAGTTCGCCGACCGCCTCGATCAAGAGCGGATCGTCCAGATCGGTGCCCGCCGCCGACCGCAGTCCGCCGACCGTGTTCACCGCGACCCGCTCCCAATCCGGGTAGAAATCGCGGGCGTCGGGGTCGAGGAACGCGAGCCGCAGCAGGTCGCCGCTGTGCTCGTGGCCGGCGAACAGCGCTTCGCCGAGCAGATTCGACGCGAGCACGGTCATGCACCGCCCGAGCACGACTGCGGGAGTCTGCGGCCACGCGTCCATCAGCTGCACCAGCCGCGGACTGACGCGTTCCTTGGCGGGCCGTCGCTTAGGCCGCTTCGGCCGGGCCAGCGAATGCAGGTGGGCGAGCGCCTCGTCGTCGAGTTGCAGCGCCCGGCCGAGCGCGTCGACGACCTGCGCGGACGGGGTGCGCTCGCGGCCCTGTTCGAGCCGCACGTAGTAGTCGGTGCTCACCCCGGCAAGCTGCGCGACCTCCTCCCGGCGCAGGCCGCTGACCCGCCGCCGGGTGTCGGCGAGCAGCTCCGCGTCCGCCGGGACGGTGGTGCCGCGCCGGGCCCGCAGGAACTCGCCGAGGAGGTTGCTGTCGCTCATGCACCCAGGCTAGATCGCGCACGGCGGCCGCGGGGCACGGAAAGGGGGTGTGGTTCTCCCACCCTGTGCGGTACCCCTCGGCGCAGTGGTTCAAACCTTTCCGGCTGCGCTCTGCCCGCGCGCACCGCCGCCGCGGAACCGGCAGGCAGACTGTTTTGACTGGTCAACGGCGCGAGCGGAGCCTGCTGAGACCACCCCCTCCACCGGAAAGGCGAACCCATGCGCCGAACCCCGCTGATCCTGGCCGCCGTCGCCGCCGTGTCGATGGCCGCCGCGCCCGCGCAGGCAGCCGAAACCTGGACCACGGTGTTCGAGGACACCTTCGACGGCCCGGCAGGCACCGGTCTCGACCCGCAGAACTGGCTCTACGACAAGGGAACCGGCTACCCCGGCGGCGCCGCGAACTGGGGCACCGGCGAGATCGAAACGTCCACCGACTCGACCGACAACGTCTACCACGACGGGGCCGGGCACCTGGTGATCAAGCCGCTGCGCGACGCGAACGGCGCGTGGACGTCCGGCCGGATCGAAACCCAGCGCACCGACTTCGGCGCGCCGGCGGGCGGGCAGATGGAAATGAGCGCGACGATCCAGCAGCCGAATCCGGAGCACGGTCTCGGCTACTGGCCCGCGTTCTGGGCGATGGGCGCGGACGCGCGGCCGGTCGGCGCGACGAACTGGCCGAGCATCGGCGAACTGGACATCATGGAGAACGTGAACGCGCTGGACAAGCATTCCAGCACGTTCCACTGTGGACAGTGGGCGGGGGAGTGCCACGACCCGGACGGGATCAGCAGCGACCTGCAGGACTGCGCCGGCTGCAAGACCGGTTACCACACGTATTCGGTGGTGGTGGACCGCCGGGACGCGGCCGCGGAGGAACTGCGGTTTTCCTTGGACGGCAAGGAAACTTTCGCGGTGAAGCAGAACCAGGTGTCCGACGCCACCTGGAAGGCCGCGGTGGACCACGGGTTCTTCGCGATCTTCGACGTGGCGATCGGCGGGTCCTATCCGAACAAGGTGTGCGGATGCACCAGCCCGGGAGCGGACATCACGCCGGGGGCGGGGATGAGCATCGACGCGTTTTCGGTGAAGGTCAGCGAAAGCTGATTTTCGGCCACGGATCGATCCGGACGCGGCCGAACCGCGGCGTCGACCACCCGACGCGCTCGGCCGCGTCCGGATCGGTGAACACCAGGACCGACTCGTCGAACCGGCAGAACCGCAGCCTTGCTGCGTACTCCACCAGTTCGCCCGCGACCAGCACCAGCGGCCTGCCGCCGACGCGCAGACCGACTTCGGCGAGCACGCCTCCTTCAGCGAAGACCACGACGTCCTCGACCGGGCCGGTCGGCAGTTCGCTCAGCGCCGTCCAGCGGTAGATGCCGTCCCACAACTCGCGGTTCGCGAAGCGGGGGTCCGCCCGGCGGTGCGGCCACAGCCCGAAAAGGTCGTCGTCTTGGTAGGTGCCGATCATCAGCGCGCGGCCGTCGTCCAAGTGCGCCTGCGCGCCCCACAACTGCAGACAGGGCACCGAGGGGTCGGTGAACTGGGGGTCGCCGTCCGGTCCCTCCTCCCACAACGCCATTTCCACGCCGGCCCACGACTCGATGCTCCTGCCGCGCAGCGAATCGAAATCCTGCGCCCGCTCGACCAGCCACTCGGTGTGCGTCACGGCACAAGTATCCCGAAGAAGTCCGTGCTCAGTGCCTCTCTGGACTACCGCTCTTGCCCTCCCGGCCAGGCCGCCGCGTGCCGCGGGCGGTCGCGGGTGCGGATAGGTACCGTGATCACCGCAGCAGCGGGAAGAGGGGAACTAAGTGAGCAATCCATTGGTCGCGCCGGTGAAGGAGACCTCGGCGGTGGCCGGGGTCCCGTTGCTGGAGGACGCCACCGGGCTCAAGGAGGCGATCGAGAGCAAGAACTGGGCCGCGGTCGCGATCGGGGCCGTCGGCACCGCGATCGACGTGCTCACCGCGGTCATGGACCCGTTCGGCGCGATCTTCGCCGCGGGCGTCGGCTGGCTGATGGAGCACGTCGGCCCGCTCAAGGAAGCTCTCGACGCGCTCACCGGCAACGCCGACCAGATCAGTTCCCAGGCCCAGACCTGGACCAACGTCGCCAAGGAACTCGAAGGCGTCTCCGCCGAACTCGGCGAGCTGGTCAAGAAAGACCTCGAGAGCTGGCAGGGCGACGCCGCCGACAGCTACCGCAAGCGGGCCGAGGACACCTCCGCGCTGATCGCCAGCGCCCAGAAAGGGTCCGAGGGCGCGGCGAGCGGGGTCAAGACCGCGGGCGAGGTGGTCGCGGCGGTGCGGTCGCTGGTCCGCGACACCATCGCCGACCTCGTCGGGCACCTCATCTCGTGGGCGCTGCAGGTCCTGCTCACCGCGGGGATCGGGATGGCCTGGGTCGGCCCGCAGGTCGCCGCGGCCGTCGCGAAGACCGCGTCCCGGATCACCCAGATCACCACCAAGCTGGTCAAGGCTCTCAAGGCGCTCATCCCGCTGCTGAAGAAAGCCGGGACGCTGTTCGAGGACGCGGGCAAGGCGCTGAAGGGGCTCAAGGGCGGCAAGAACGCCCCGGCTCCGAAGCCCAAGGACATCAACGTCAAATCCGAGGGCGGCGGCACCCGGTCGCATCCCGGCGGCGACGACAGCACGCACACGTCCGGAGCCGGAGGCGGCGGAGGACACCAAGGCAACACCGGCAATACCGGCAACACCCACCCCAGCGGCTCGGAAGGCGGCGGGCACGAAGGCGGCCAAGGCGGCGGCGGGTCGCACGAGTCCGGCGGCAACGAGGTGCATCCCTCCTCGACGCAGCAGCCCAGGGGCAACCAGAGCCAGAACCCGGCCGAACACCACACGGACCCCAACGAGATCAAGGGCTGCGGCGACCCGATCGACGTCGCCACCGGCGCGGTGTACCTGGTCCAGGAAGACCTGAACCTGCCCGGAGTGCTGCCCCTGACCGTCGAACGCACCCACCGCTCGACCTACCGCTCCGGCGGATTCTTCGGCCCCACCTGGTCCTCGACGCTGGACGAACGCCTGGAGGTCGGCGACGACGGCCTGCACTACGCCGCCCCGAACGGCGTGCTCGTGCGCTTCCCCTTCCCGCAAGGCATCGAGGCCGTCGCCACCGACGACGGGCCTTACCTCGCGCTGCGCCGGGTGACCACCGGGTTCATCGTCGGCGACCCGCAGAGCAGCGTCATCCGCCACTTCACCGGCGAACCCGGCGACCGCGTCCTGCGGCTGCACGCCCTGGCCGACAGCTCGGGCAACCGGATCGACTTCCGCTACGAGGACGGCGTGCCGGTCGCCATGGAGCACTCCGGCGGCTACCGCGTGACGGTCGAATCGGCGGACGGCCTGGTCACCGCGCTGCGCGTGCCGGACGCGCCGGTGGCGGTCCGGGAATACCGCTACGACTCCGCCCGGCGGCTGACCGAGGTCGTCGACGCGGTCGGCACCTCGCACAAATTCCGCTACGACGCCGACGGCCGGATGGTGCGCTGGGACGACGTCAACGGCCGCTGGTACAGCTACCACTACGACAGCGACGGCCGGTGCGTGCGCGCCCAGGGCGACGGCGGCTACCTCGACACCGAACTGTCCTACGAAAACCTCGTCACCACGGTCACCGACTCGCTCGGCTCGGTCACCCGCTACCAGCTCAACGAGCAGCTGAAGGTCGTCGCCGAAACCGACCCGCTCGGCAACACCTCGACCACCGAGTACGACGAGTTCGGCCGGGTCGTCGCCAGGACCGACGCGCTCGGCCACGTCACCCGCTGGGAGTTCGACGAGGTCGGCAACGTCGCCGCAGTGACGCGGCCGGACGGCTCCCGGCTGGTCAACGAGTACGACGAGCGGGGCCTGCCGGTCTCTACCACCGGACCCGCGGGCGACGTCTGGCGTTACGAGTACGACGAACAAGGCAGCCTGGTCAAGGAAACCGACCCGGCGGGCGGGGTCACCGCCTACACCTACCACCCGGACACCGGCGCGATCGCGACGCGGACCGACGCGCTCGGCGGCGTCACCCGGTTCGAGTCCGACGCGGCCGGCCTGCCCACGAAGATCACCGCCCCCGACGGCGCGGTGACCCGCTACTCCTACGACGCGCTCGGCGCGATCACCTCGATCACCGGCCCGACCGGCGCGTCCGTGGAACGGGTGCGCGACGCGGCGGGCAACCTGGTGCAGCAGCGCAACGCCGACGGCACGGTCAGCAAGTTCGGCTTCAAAGCCGCGGGCAACGTCGAGGAGTCGGTCGACCCGCGCGGCGGCGTGCACCGCGTCGAGTACGGCGCGTTCGGCCTGCCGCTGTCCGCGCAGGACCCCGACGGCGGCGTCCGGCGGTTCGGCTACGACACCGAACTGCGGCTGACCACGGTCACGAACGAACGCGGCCTGGTCTGGCGCTACGAGTACGACCAGGCAGGCCGGGTCGCGGCGGAAACCGACTACAACGGCCGGGTCCTGCGCTACGGCTACGACGCGGCGGGCCGGCTCGTGCGCCGGGTCAACGCGGCCGGGCAGGCGATCGACATCGAGTACGACGCGCTCGGCCGGCTCGTGCGGCGCACCGCCGCCGACGACGTCGCCGAATTCGCCTACGACCACGACGGCCGGATGGTGCTGGCGCGCAACGGCGAGACCGAGGTCCGCTTCGAGTACGACGCGCTCGGACAGCTGGTGTCCGAGTCGATCAACGGCCGCGTAGTGCGGTCGGAGTTCGACGCGCTCGGCAGGCGGGTCGGCCGCCGAACGCCCACCGGCGCGGAATCGTCGTTCGGCTACGACTCCGCGGACCGCCCGACCGCGGTCACCACCGCGGGCCGCACCCTGCGGTTCGAATACGACGCCGCCGGACAGGAAACGGTGCGCCGCCTCTTCGCCGGGACCGCGCCGGTGGCGGAGCTGCGGCAGGACTGGACCTCGACCGGGCTGCTGCGCGGGCAGACCGTGCTGCGCGGCGCGGCCACCGTGCAGCAGCGCGACTACCGCTACCTGCCCGACGGAAACCTGTACACGACCGGAGACCTGCTGTCCGGGCCGCGCGCGTTCGAGGTCGGCGCGGGCGGACGGGTCACCGCGGTCCGCGGCCCGAAATGGCAGGAGAGCTACCGCTACGACGCGGCCGGCGCGGTCGCCGAAGCCGGCTGGCCGGGCGACCCGGCCGCGGCGGGCCCCCGCGCCTACCGCGGCACGCTCATCGAGTCCGCCGGCGAAACCCGCTACACCCACGACGCCGAGGGCCGCGTCGTGACGCGGGAACGCCGCGGGCAGCGGTGGGAATACCAGTGGAACTCTGCGAGCAGGCTGACCGGCGTGCGCACCCCGGACGGCACGGTCTGGCGCTACCGCTACGACGCGCTCGGCAGGCGCGTCGCCAAGCAGCGCCTCGACCCGGCGGGCGCGGTGGCCGAGCAGATCGAATTCGCCTGGGACCACTACCGGCCCGCCGAGCAGGTGCACAGCGCGCCCGGCCGCCCGCAGGTCGCGACCGTGTGGGACTGGCTGCCCGACTCCGACCGGGTGCTCGCGCAGACCGAGCGGAAGCTCGGCGAACGCGTCGACGAACGCTTCCACGCCATCGTCACCGACCTGGTCGGCGCGCCCGCCGAACTCGTCGACAGCGCCGGCGCGCTCGCCGGGCACCAGCGCACCTCGCTCTGGGGCGCGGTCGTGTCCGAAGGCGGGAACGCGCGCACCCCGCTGCGTTTCCCCGGCCAGTACTACGACCCGGAAACCGGGCTGCACTACAACATGCACCGCTACTACGACCCGGAAACCGGCCGCTACCTCTCGCACGACCCGCTCGGCCTCAACCCGTCCCCGGACTCGCAGGCCTACGTGGACAACCCGACCGCGATGATCGACCCGCTCGGCCTCAACCCGCTGCCGACCGGGCCGTGCCCCAAGAAGCTGAAGGAAATGGAGGAGCAGCAGGCCGGCAACAAGCGCAAACGCGACGACGACGCCGCGCCCGACGCGCCCCCGGCCAAGAAAGCGTCCACCGAACCGTCGAATCCGCCCGGCACCTACGGCGACCGCAACCCCGAAGCGGCCCGCGTGGGGAAGAACCACGGCTACCAGTTCGACGGGCACCGGACCAACCAGCACGAGCACGTCGGCGTCCACCAGGCCGCCGCGGACAACGGCAGCGGCCTCCCGCGGAAGCGTTCCGACGAAACGGACCTCGAGCACGCGGCCTACAGCTACACCGAAACCCACGACCTGCACCGCAAGCACCCGGGCACCGGGAGCGGCAACCGGATGCACACCTCCGGCTTCACCAGCGGGAAAGCGCACGACGAACACCAGCTGAGCTACGCCTACGCGCAGCGGCGGGCCTACGAGCGCAAGGACACGTCGGACCTGCTGCAGCTCAACCAGATGGGCTACGCGCACATGGACGGCAAGTACACCCGGCCGACCTATCAGGTGCCGGGCCGCCAGCCGCACAACACCTATCTGAGCCCGCAGGAAAAGGTCTACCACGGCGACGACCCGAACCACGTCCACCATCCGGATTTCCACGACCCGAAACACGGCATCCACACCTACGGGAACAAAACCAAACCGGTCCCCGGCGAGCATTACCCGGACGGTTCCGAAGTGCGGCACCGGATCGAGAACACCGACAAGCAACGGGAGGATTCGGCCGCCGCTTACAAACAGCGGGCCGAGGACGCGAAGGCCGAACAGGAACGCCGCGACTACCTCGCCGAGCACCGCAGCGAAATCGAAAACGGCAACGACGCCAAGCTCAAAAAGGACCTCAGCGACTTCGACGAGGAGCAGAAGTACCTGCGCGGGTCCAAGGACTCCTACCAGCACATGGTCGACGAGATGTACGGCACCGGCAAGGGCATGCCGTACAACCCCGCTCCGGGCACCAAGGAGTACGACGACATGGTCAAGAACGGGGAGTCCTTCGCGCGCACCGACCCGCTCACCGCGGGCGGCCGGGCCGAGGCGCATCTGGCCTACGAACAGCGTCAGACCGGCCAATACCCCCAGGGAACCGCCGACGAACTGCTCGACAAATGGGGATTCCAGGCCCCGAAGGACAAGAACGACCCGACGTGGCAGCGGTGGCAGAACGGCGATTACGACCCGCCGGAGCTGCGCAAATACGACGGCGAGACACCCATTTCCGCCGAGAAGCGCGCGGAGATGAAGGAAATGGAGGAAAGGGCGATCGCGCAGCGGATGCGGACCCTGGACCTGGACCGGAGCGAGGGCAGGAGCTGACGCGTTTTCCGGCGCGGGATCAGCCCGCGCCGGAAAGATCCGTCGTCTCGGCCAGCCGGGTCGCCACGTCCAGCAGCGCGGCCGGGCGCGGGCCGTCCGCGCGCCACACCACGACCGTGTGCGCGGTTTCGCCCTCCAGCGGCACGAACACCACCCCGGTGCGGCGCAGGCTGTGCGCTGAGCCCGCCAGCCGCGTCACGCCGACCCCGGCCGCGACCAGCCCCAGCAGGCCCTGCACGGTCGCGGTGCGCTGCACGACGTCCGGAGTGAATCCGGCCGCGGCGAAATCGGCGTCGTACTTGCGGTGCCAGGGGCCCCACGACGCGCGCGGCGTCAGCACCCACGGCTCGTCCGCGAGGTCGGCCAGGCGCAGCGTCGGACGGTCGGCCAGGCGATGGCCCGAGGGCAGGACCGCGCAGACCTGCTCGGTCAGCAGGACGTGCGTCGCCAGACCGTCGACCAGCGGCGGACGAGTGAAACCGGCGTCGAAGCGGCCGTCGAAGACCCCGTCGACGAGCTCCGCGATCGAGACTTCCGCGGTCGTGACGGTCAGCTCCGGAAGCTGCTCCCGCACCGCGCGCACGACCGGCGGGAGCAGGTAATTCGCCGTACTGGCAAGGAAACCCAGCCGCAGCGCGCCGATCTCGCCGCGGACCGCGCGAGCGACCGTCGCCACCGCGGCGTCGGCACGGGCGAGCACCGCGCGCGCTTCGGGCAGGAACAGTTCGCCGACCGGGGTGAGCCGGGTGCCGCGGGCGTCGCGGTCGAAGAGCTGCGCGCCGAGCTGGCGTTCCAGCACGGAAATCTGCTGCGACAGCGACTGCTGCGCGATGTGCAGAGCCGCGGCCGCACGCGTGAAGCTCGTCGTCTCGGCGACGGCGACGAAGTAGCGCAGCTGCCGCAGCTCCGGGGTCACAGGCTGAGACTGTAGCCCGCCAGCGAACCGGTGTTGGCGGACCCCGGCAGGCACACGCCACGATCGGAGGCGGAAGAACCACTGGAGGGACTGCTCAATGACCGAGGAAACCGACGGCCGCGTCTGGCTGATCACCGGGTGCTCGAGCGGCTTCGGCCGCGAACTCGCCCAGGCCGCGCTGGCCGCGGGGGACCGGGTTCTCGCGACCGCACGCGACCCGGAGACGCTCGCCGACCTCGCCGAGGCGGGCGGGGACCGGGTGCGCACCGCCGCGCTGGACGTCACCGACCCGGCCCGGATCGACGCCGCCGTGCGGACCGCGCTGGACGAGTTCGGCCGGATCGACGTGCTGGTCAACAACGCCGGCCACGGTTCGGTCGGCGCCGTCGAGGAACTGACGATGCCCGAACTGCGCGCGGTGCTGGAGGTGATGTTCTTCGGCGCTGTCGCGATGACCAAGGCCGTCGTCCCGCTGCTGCGGGAACAGGGGAGCGGCACGATCGTGCAGATGAGTTCGATGGGCGGACTGCTCGCGCCGCCCGCGTTCGGGGCCTACTGCGCGGCGAAATTCGCCCTGGAGGGCCTGTCCGAGGCGCTCGCGGCGGAGGTCGAACCGCTCGGGGTCAAGGTGCTGATCGTGGAGCCGGGCGCGTTCCGGACGTTGTTCGGCGGCGCCGCGATGCACCGCTCCCGCAAGATCGACGCCTACGCCGAATCGACCGCCGCCACCCGAGCCGCGATCGAGGGGATGGACGGAACGCAGCCCGGTGATCCGGCGAAGGCGGCAGCAGCGATCTTGCAGGCGGTGGACGCGCCCGACGCGCCGCTGCGGCTCGCGCTCGGCGGCGATGCGGTGGACGCGATCCGCGGCAAAATCGGTGCGCTGACTCAGGATCTCGACTCCTGGGAGAAGGCCAGCCGAGCCACCGCGCTGGACTGAGACGCGGGGTTTCGGTCCGTGAAGGACTCCTTGGGGGAATCAGATTCCCGCAAGGAGCCCTTCACGGACGCAGGGACCCGGTCGAGTCACGGATAATTCGGGACGTTGACCGGCTTGGTGCCGTCCGGGGTCACGTCGCCCGTGTCGTTCACGACGTGGGTGATCGTGCCGCGGTGGTTCAGCGACACCGTGAGCAGGCTGTGCAGCTTCACCCCGCCGTTCTGCGGCACCTCGAACGCGTGATAGCTCGAAACCGCCGGGTTGGTGTCGAAGAAGCAGTAACTGCCCAAGCCCCACGCCTCGTGCGACGTCACGTCCGGGCCGACCTTGTACGCGGCGTACCCGGCGGTGCCGGGCGCGGAGTTCCACGAGGCCTGATCCGGGACGTCGTAAGGCATTTCGTTCTGGAAGAAGATCGTCTTTCCGTTCTGGCCGTTCCACACCACCTGGAACTTCTGGTAATGCTCCACGAACAGCCCGGTCGCGGTCACGTTGTCGCCGTTGACGAGCACTCCGGTGTCGGCGGTGTTCGTGGTCCAGCCGACCGTGCCGCTGTTGCCGTGGTCGGCGCGCCACGCCCAGACATGGTCGACGATGGTGTTGTCGCTGTTCACCACGAGACTGTTGGTCGCCTTGCCTGCCAGATCGCCGCCGACGCGGAAGAACACGTCCTGCAGCGACGTCGGATTCGCCGCGTGGCTCGTGTGCTTCCCGCTTTCGCCGACGGTCAGCAGCGCCTGCGAATTCTGCGTGCCCGCGTCGAACAGCAGGCCCTTCACCCGCACACCGTCCACATCGGACACGTGCATCGCGTCGACGCCGTTGTCCGGGACCAGCGTCGGGTAACCGATGCCGAGCACCGTCGTGCCCGGGCGGGTCACGTTCAGCGTCTGGTCGAGGTGGTACGCGCCGGGGGTGAAGAACAGGTTGCAGCCGGCGTCGAGGGAGCTGTTGATGCTCTCCGCGGTGTCGCCGGGCTTCACGACGCGGAACTGGCTCATCGGGACGGAATCGCCGGGCGTGCCGCCGTTCGCCCAGCTCGGCCCGGACGCGTTCGTGCGCAGGGACGGCAGGAAGACGCGGTAGTTGCCGCCGTTGTCCACGTACAGGTACGGCACGTCGCGCGAGACCGGCGTGGTGTCGAGCGTCGTTTCCGGCGGGTTCGGGAACGAATTGGCGGGCGCGCCGGTGGTCCCGGAGAAGACCATGTTCCACACGCCGCCGTCCCAGCTGCCCAGCGCCGAATCCCGCGTGTACCACTGCTGTTGCGACACCGACGCGGCCTGCCCGGACACGCGGGTGTCGGCGACGTAGCCGCCGCTCGCGTACCCGTAGCTGGCCGGGAACAGCTGCAGCCCGCCCTTGATGTCCATCCGGCGGAACGGCGCGGCCTGCGACACCGCCCACCGGTCGCTGCCGCTGGAAGGCGTGACGGCCATGTTCTCCGCCGAACGCCAGAAGTTCTGCAGCGCGGAGCCCTGGTCGGACTCGTTGAAGGCGTCCACGGTGATGTCGCCGTTGATCTGGACGTCGTCCGGGTTCTGGCCGAGCCCGGCGACGGAGGTGTAGAAGCCGACGTTGTCGTGCACCGCGTAGGCGCCCGGCTTGAACAGGTGCGCGACGCGGCCCGAGCCGAACTGCGCGGTCTGGGTGTCCTTCTGCGCCTCGAAGTCCTTGTCCAGCTGGGCCTGGATGGTCGCGGAGGGCATTCCCGGGTCGAAAATGTGCACGTTCGGCCCGAAGTCCGGCTGATCGGACTGGCCGGTGCAGCCCGCCTGCCCGGACGCTGGGGCCGCGGCGGCGGGGACGGCGATCCCGGCCGCGGCGAGCAGCGCCAGCGCGATCAGTGCTGGTCCGCGGGATCGGGACGGCCGCCCGGGTGGTCGATGAGTCCGGTTCACGTGGGGACACCTCCGCCGGTAGGGAAATTGCCAACCAGTTTGTGGTCGGCCACAACAAATTAAACGCCCAGCTCGGCACCGCCGGTCACAACTCGGTCACAGTTGTCTGGACCACTGGCGGGATTCCGGCTATCGGAAACTCGTTCACGTCCGGGTGACGCAGCCAGCCTCGCGCCGCGTTGTGCCCCACGATGGGCCGTGGACCTGCCGCCGTGAAGATCGGAGTCTCGGTGACCCGGACAGCAACGGACAACCCCTGGCGGCTCGGCTTGGCCGCCGTCGTGTCGGTCGTGGCGCTGGCGTGCGGCGTCGCGACTGCCGGACCGGCCGCCGCCGCGGACTACTCGAAGGCCGGCGAGAACGTTGCCGGTTCACAAATTCTGCGGCACGAGGGCGTGCAAAGCGGGAGCCCGCGGTTCGACCCGGCGACCGGGCAGACCCTCGGCCACGACGTGAGCGGGCACCAGGGCGCGGTCGACTGGGGCCAGGCCGCGGGCGCGGGCGCGCGGTTCGCCTACGTCAAGGCGACCGAGGGCACCGGGTTCGTCAGCCCGCAGTTCGACCAGCAATACCACGGCGCGCACAACGCGGGCCTGATCCGCGGCGCGTACCACTTCGCCCGCCCGGACGTCTCCAGCGGCGCACAGCAAGCCGACTACTTCATCGCCCACGGCGGCGCGTGGCGCGGCGACGGCACTACGTTGCCGGGCGCGCTGGACATCGAATACAACCCCTACGGCGACGCCTGCTACGGCAAGAGCCAGGCGGACATGACCGCGTGGATCGCCGACTTCACCCACCGGTACCTGGCGAAACAGCGCCGCAGCGCGATCATCTACACCTCGACGTCGTGGTGGAAGCTCTGCACCGGCAACGCGGGCGGGTTCGGCGACACCAACCCGCTGTGGCTCGCCCGGTACGCCCCGCAGATCGGCGAACTCCCGGCGGGCTGGGACAAGCAGAGCATCTGGCAGTTCTCGCGCACCGGCAGCCTGCCCGGCGACCAGAACTACTACAACGGCCCGATGAACCGCGTGCAGGCGCTCGCCAGGGGAGGCGGTTCGTCGGCGTGATCGCCTGAAAAGCCGTACCGGCGGGGGTGCGGCCGGTGTTGGATCACCGGGTGACTTTCGCGATCGGACTCTTCGACCTCTTCACCTACGCGATCCCGGGCGCCCTGCACCTGGTGGTCCTGGCCTACCTCGCCGGACGGCTGCACTGGATCGACCTCGCCGCCGTCTCGCACGGCCCGGGCGTGGTGCTGGTGATCGGGATCGCGGTGGCCAGCTACCTGCTCGGATACCTGGCGTACCCGCTCGGCGCGCGGGCCGGGCGGTGGCTGCCGCGGCGGCGGAAGCGGAACCCGCGCGAGGAGTTCCTGCGCCGCAACCCTTCCGCGCGCGGCCAAGCGTTCGTCGAGGCGGATCCGTTCCTGCTGCTTTCGGCCCTGCAACTGCACGACGCCGACGCGGCCCTGGAGGCGACCCGGCTGCGCACCGCCGGGCTGATGCTGCGCAATTCCAGCCCGGCGATGGCGTTCGGGTTCGTTGCCGCGGTGGTCGAGCTGATCGTCGGGCCGCATCCGGTGTTCGCGGCGTGCGCGGCGGTCCTGTTCGCGGCGGCGTTTCCGGCGTTGGTCGCGCAGGGGAGGTTGCTGTCGTATTGGGCGAGTGTGAAGACGCTGGAGCTGAGTTTCTGGGTGCCGGAGGTGGAGGAGACGCTGGCGGCTAGGCAGAAGACGGAGTGATGGCGGCTTCGTGCCAGGCGACGTTGGCGCCGAGCGCAGCAGTGAGCCGGGAGATGGTCTCGCGGGTGCGCTGGTCGTTGACGTGCTCCGGAAGCCAGGCGCAGGCGAGGTAAGCGCCAGCGACGTCGGCGGACGCGTACGCAGCGGCGAGGCATTCTTCGATCCGGGCGAGGGAAGGGCCGGGACCGGACGGGAAGCGTGCGCCGCGGAGTTCGGCGCCGTCGATGACGTCGATGTCGAGGTGGAGGTAGACGGGAACCGGGCCTAGCTCGGCGAGTGCGGTGGTGATGGCGGCGGGGTCGGCGGGCACGCGGCGGACGCGGCTGGCGGTGAGCGCGTCGCGTTCGGCGGGGTCGAGGTCGCGGGCGTCGGCGAGCACGACACTGGTGTCGGGGACGGGGCGCAGGCCGAGCGGGTCGTCGAACAGGCCCTCGGTGCGGCCGGTGAGCATCGCCAGTGCCATGCCGCCGATGTAACCGCTGGTGGAGATCTCGGGGGTGTTGAAGTCGCCGTGCGCGTCGAGCCACAGGACGGCGAGGTCGTGGTGGCGTCGCTGCAGCGCGGCCACCGCGGCGCGGCTCGTGGGGCAGTCGCCGGAGAGCACCAACGGCTTGGCGGTCCGGGCCACCGCGTCGGCCGTCGCCTGGTGCAGCAGGTTCATCCGGGCGGGGACGGGCTCCGCGGGCAGGACCGGCGGGACGACCTGGGTCGCGGAGGCGGGCACGGGGAAGTCCGGGAGGTGCTGGTCGAGGTGCCAGGGCGTGACGATCAGGTCCCACAGGCCGTCGGGGTCAGCCACGAGGTTTCTCGCTTTCGTCGTGGTGGGCGAGCAAGTCGAGCAACCGCCCCAATTCGGCGGCGCCTGCTTGCAGATGTGCGGTGATTTCGGCTCTGGCTTCGCTCCGGGTGCCGTGCAGGGCGTCCAGCAACTGGCGGTGGTCGTCGGTGACGCGGCCGAGTTCGCGGCGCGAGCGTTCGGCCAGTGCGAGGGCGAGGCGTTGTTCTTGCTGGAGCTGCGCGTGGAAGCGGCACAGCCGGGGACTGCCGGTGGCGGTGACGAGGGTGGCGTGGAAGAGCCGGTCGCTGTCGAGCGCGGTGGCGGTGTCGTCGTGGTCGAAGGCTTGCTCGATCCGGGTGACCAGGTCGGCCAGCTGCCGGTAGATCTCCGGGTCGCGGTGCTCGGTGAGGGCGTCGGCCGCGGTGAGTTCGACGGACGTGCGGGCGGCGTAGATGTCGGCGACGTCCGGACCGGTGACGTCCGCGACGACGATGCCGCGGTTCATCCGGTACCGGACCAGTCCCTCGCTTTCGAGAGTCCGCGCGGCCTCGCGGAGGGTGCTGCGGGAGACCCCGAGTTCGGCGGCGAGCGCGGCCTCGCGCAGCGGAGTGCCTGGCGGCAGCCGAAGGGACAGGATCGCCTGCCGGACGGCTTCGGCCGCCTGCTCGGCGGTGCTGCGCCGCTGGATGTTCGCACCCAGGCCCTCGATCGTCATCAGTCCCCCTGCCCGCCTCGGTGTGCGCACCAGATTGCCAGATTGTCCGACAATCGGGCAAGGCTCGACGCATACGAAAAGTCCCGGCCGCGAACCGCGACCGGGACTTCCGGATGAACCTTCTCAGCGACCCCTGAACCGCGCCGCCAACGCGGCGATCGGCGACCGGCGGCCCCGCAGCGGAACCTCGCCGGAGGTGATGTCCGCCAGCAGCGTCGCCACGGTTTCCTTCGCGCACGTGCGGTTCGCGCCGATTCCGCCCGACGGGCCGCGCTTGATCCAGCCGACCACGTACGTACCGGTTCGGCCCTCGACGCGGCCCGCGGTGTTCGGGATCGTGCCGGTGGCGTCGTCGAACGGGAGACCCGGCACCGGGCGGCCGCGATAGCCCACGGCGCGCACCACCTGACCAGCAGCGATCTCGACCGGTCCCGAAGGTCCCTCGACGCGCAGTCCGCGCACCTGCCGGTCGCCGGTGATCTCGACCGGGGCCGAGTGGAAGCGCAGCACGATCCGGCGCGGACCGTCCGCGGGAGGGGCGGTCCAGTCGACGGTTTCGCGCGCTAAGTCCTTCAGCAGCGCGGCTTTTCCGGTGCCCGCGTCGATCGCCGCCGCGGTGCGTGGGTCTTCGGTGTCGACGACGAGCGGCACGTTCTCCCGCTGCGCCAACGCGATCAGCTCGGGCGAGGTGTACGCGGCGTCTTCCGGGCCGCGCCGGGCGAGCAGCACTACCTCGCGGACCTTGCTGGAGCGCAACCGTTCCAGCGCGTGCGGGGCGATGGTCGTGCCGTCGAGATCGTCCGGGTCGGCGGTGAGGATCCGGGCCACGTCGAGCGCGACGTTGCCGGTGCCGATCAGCACGACCCGCTCCGCGGAAAGGTCGACCGCGTGCGCTGGGACGTCCGGGTGGCCGTTGTACCAGGCGACGACCGTCGTCGCGGCGAGGCTGCCGGGCAGGTCCTCGCCGGACAGGCCGAGGGCGCGCGCGGAAGAAGCGCCGACTGCGTAGATCACCGCGTCGTGCCGCTCGGCCAGCTCGTCCGCCGTCACGTGACGGCCGACCTCGACGCCGAGCTTCAGCTTCAGCCGCGGGTGGTCGTGGAACCGGGAGAACGTCTCGCCGATCCGCTTGGTGTCCGGGTGGTCCGGGGCGACCCCGAAGCGCACGAGACCGCCCGCGACCGGCAGCCGGTCGATCAGCGTGACGCGCGCGTTGGTGTGCAGCAACAGGTCTTCCACCGCGTACATCCCGGCCGGGCCGGTGCCGACGACGGCCACGTCCGCGGGCTCGAGGTCGCTCGGGATCTCCCGGTCGAACGTCGGCGGGCCCCAGCGGTGGAAGTTCGGCGCCGGGTTCGCGGCGACCGGCGGGCGGTCGGCGAAGAAGTCCGCGTTGATCCCCGCGTAGACCTTCATCGAATCGGTCAGCAGGTCCACCGGGAAGATCGCGTCGACCGGGCACGCGTCGGCGCACGCGCCGCAGTCGATGCATGTGGCCGGGTCGACGTAGAGCATCTCGGTGGTGCCGAAGTCCGGCTCGTCCGGCGTCGGGTGGATGCAGTTGACCGGGCAGACCGACACGCACGTCGCGTCGTTGCAGCAGGTCTGGGTGATCGCGAAGGCCATGTCAGATCAGATTCGCCCGCTTGTAGAACACCAGCGCCGGCTTCGTGAGCAGCCCGCACGAGCCGAGGAACTCCATCAGCCCGGCACAGCTCGAGCGCATCATCGACTTGTGGTGCTCGTTGTTCTTCGCCTCGCGCAGCGCGCGCTCGGCGTCCAGCCCGGCGTTCTTGTACACGTCGCGGTTGACCATGCTGCTGACGATGAAGTACGACGCGATCGCGATGACCAGCGCGTTGATCTGACGGCGCACGGCTCCCGCGCCCTCCAGTTGCTCGCGCGTCTCCTCGCGGGCGAACTTCATGTGCCGCGACTCTTCCACGACGTGGATGTTGTTGATGGTGCGCACGAACGGGACCACGCGCTCGTCGCGCATCCAGTCGCGCTGCATCACGTCGAGGACCTCTTCGGCGACCAGGATCGCCGCGTACGCCGCTTCGCCGCTGGCGACCGCCTTGAAGACGCGGCCCAGTTCGACGGCGAGCTTGCGCGGCCGGTACGGGGGAGCGCCGAGCTTCTGCGCGCCGCGGGCGAACATGATCGAGTGGCGGCATTCGTCGGCGATCTCGGTGAGCGCCCACTGGAACGCCGGGTCGGTCGGGTCCTTGGCGTAGAAGTCGCGCAGCACCATCTGCTGCAGGATCATCTCGAACCAGATCCCGGTGCTCGCGACCGACGCCGCCTCCTGGCGGGTCAGCTCCTTCTGCTGCTCCGGGGTCATCTCGGCCCAGTAGCTCGTGCCGTAGAGCGTGCTCCACTCCGGGCTGGCCCCGTGGAAGTCCTTGTCCAGCGGGGTTTCCCAGTCGACCTCGGTGGCCGGGTCGTACGACAGGGTCGCGGAGGAGTCGAGCAGCCGCTGCGCGGTCTCGTGCCGGCCGGACGGGGCTGCTTCCGGTGCTCGTTGCACGTCTGCGCTGGTCATTCGGTCCTCCCTGAGCGACATTGGTTAGGCGTTACCGCGATTCACTGTTACCTAAGGTAACACCTATCTGGCCGTATCGCGAGAGGCACCGGCGAACCGCGTGTCGCCCGTTCGGGCAATCGGGCCGGGGAAAGGCCGCTGACCTGGCAGGATGAGCCGAAAATGTCTTCCTGACCTCGGAGGAACCGCCGTCGTGACCCCAGGGCCTTATCCCGGCATGGAGCCGCAGCCGTACTCGCCGCTGCCGCCCGCTTACGGCGCGCAGCTCCCGCCACAGCAGCCGCCGCCGACCGCGTACTTCGGGGCTACTGCGGTCGCCGCGGCGACCTTGGCCTCGGTCATCGGACTGGTGGGCACGATCGGCTTCGTCGTGGCGGTGCTCCGGATGGTCGGCCATCCCTCCTCGAGCAGGCTGTTTTCCAGCGGCATCGTCGGCGCCGCGGACCTGGCGATCGCGGCACTGAGCGTCGCCGGCGCGATCGGGCTGTTCAAGCGTTCCCCGGCGGGCCGGGTCTGCGTGCTCGTCGGCAGCAGCCTCGCGGTGCTGGACATCGTCGTCTTCATGATCGTCGGCCTCGGTTCCAGCTTCGTCCGGAAGAGCGCGCCGCCGACCCTGCAGATGACCTTCCCGAGCGGGTTCCTGTGGCTGATCGTCCCGGTCGCCGCGCTCGTGCTGGCGGCACACCGGGCGACCGGCGCGGGGCTGCTGCCGAAAACCCCGCCGATGCCGTACCACCCCGGCTGGTGACCGGCCGGGAAGAAATCCTCCGCACGGCTCGGCTGCGCCTGACCACCTGGTTGCCCGAGGATGTGGACGATCTCGCCGCGCTGCACGCCGACCGCCAGGTCATGCAGCACATGACGAGCGGCCCGCAGACCCGCGAGGCGACCCGGGAACGGCTGGAGCGGTTCATCGCCGAACACCGGGCGCGCGGCTGGTCGAAGTGGCGGGTCGAAGGCGCATCGGGCTTTCTCGGCCGGGCCGGGTTCGGCCTCGCCCATCGCAGCGGGCACCGGGAAGTCGGCTACCTGCTGGCCCGCGCGGCGTGGGGCGCGGGGCTGGCCACCGAGCTGACGCGGGCGCTGCGGCAGTGGCACGAGGACCACCCGGAGCCCGCTCTTGCACCCGAGCTGCGGGCGTACGTGCTGCCCGGCAACGCGGCCAGCTGCCGGGTGCTTGAGAAGGCGGGCTTCCGGGCGGTCGGGGAGGAGGACGGCCAGCTCGTGTTCGAGTCAGGCTGATCGACGCAGCCGCGGCAGTACCGCCAGCCACAGCAGAACGGTCGCGACGCCGTACGCCACCGTCATGGTCAGGCTCATCGACAACGGCGTCGTGCCGCCCAGCGACACCAGCGGCGCGACGATCGGCCCGACCGCGAACGACGACGTCCCGAGCAGCGCCGCCGCGGTCCCGGCCCGCCGGCCGTGGTCGGCGAGGGCGAGCGCGTTGCCGTTCGCCTGCGTGGTCCCGCCCGCGAACATCAGCAGCGCCAACGGGATCAGCAACGCCGCCAGCCCGGCCCCGAACACCACCGCGCCCAGCATCGCCACGGCCGCCGCCGCGGTGAAGGTCGTGCCCAGCACGTACATCCGGACCGGTCCCGCCCGCCGCACCGCTGCGCGGTTCACCTGTGCGCCGAGCACCGACATCACCGCGTTCGCCGCGAAACACGCGCTGAACAGCTGCGGCGACAACGAGAATCCGTCCTGCAGCACGAAACTGATCGACGCCAGATAGGTGAAGAACGCTGCTCCGCCGCAGGTGCTCACCAGCAGGAAACCCAAGAACAGCGGGTCTTTCAGCAGGATCCGGAACTCGCCGCGGCCCTTGCGCGGATGTCGTGCGTCCGGCGGCAGGCTCTCCGGCAGCGCGGTCGCGGCGACGAGCAGCAGCGCCGCCCCGATCCCGGCCAGGACGCCGAAGATGCCGCGCCATCCGATGACAGCCGCCAGCTGGCCGCCGATCACCGGAGCGACGATCGGCGCCAGCGCCCCGACGGTGGTCAGCAACGCCAGCAGCCGCACCAGTTCGACGCCCTCGGCGAGATCCCGCGCGACGGCCAGCGAAAGCACGATTCCGGCCGAACCGCACAGCCCTTGGAGGAACCTCGCCGCGAGCAGCACCTCGATCGACGGCGCGAACGCGCACACCACCGACAGCACGGTGAACAACCCGATCCCGGCCAGCAGCGGACGCCGCCTGCCGAACCGGTCGCTCAGCGGGCCCACGACCAGCTGGCCGAAGGCGAGACCGAGCATGCACACCGACATGGTCGCCTGCGCGAGGCTCTGCCCGGCCTGGAGATCGTCGGCGAGCTGAGGGAGTGCCGGCAGGTAAAGGTCCATGGAGATCGGGCCGAAGACCTCCAGCAACCCCAGCACGACGGCCATCCGGAGCGCGCCTGGCCGTTTTTTCGGCAACACCGCGTCGACCAGGCTCGCTTCGGTGTGGAGCGGCTTCATCCGGCACGCAGGATCCGGCGCAGCCACGAAAGCCGGGTCGCGACCGCGGAGCGGGAGACTTCCGCGTCCGGGGAGAAACCGGCGAAGCCGTGGTAGCCGCCCGCCCAGACGTGCAGTTCCGCCTGCCCTCCGGTAGCCCAGATCCGCAGCGCGTACTCGGTCGTCTCGTCGCGGAAGATCTCCGCGGCGCCGACGTCCAGGTACGCGGGCGGGAGACCGGACAGATCGGTCATCCGGGCCGGGACCGCGTACGGGGAAGCTGCGTCGGTGCCGCGCGCCGGGCCGAGCAGTGCGTCCCAGCCGGTGTCGTTGTTGTTGCGGTCCCAGGCGCCGATTCCGTTGTACTGCCGGGTGGACACGGACTCATTGCGGTCGTCGAGCATCGGGCACGCCAGCAGCTGTCCGGCAATGGCCGGGCCGTTGCGGTCCCGCGCCAGCAGGGCGACGCCCGCCGCCAGGCCGCCGCCCGCGCTGGCACCGGTGACGACGATGCGCGACGGGTCGATGCCGAGTTCGTCGGCGTGCTCGACTGTCCACAAGAGACCGGCGTAGCAGTCCTCGACGGCGGCGGGTGCCGGGTTTTCCGGAGCCAGCCGGTATTCCACCGAGATGCCGACCGCGCCGAACCGCAGGACGTCGTCGATCAGGCCGTCGAGACCGAAGAATCGGTTGCCCAGCACCATTCCGCCGCCGTGGATGCTGTACAGGGCGGGTGCGTTGACGACGCCCGGGGCGGGACGGACGACGGTGAGCACGATGTCCGGCGCGCCCTCGGGGCCGGGAACGGTGTGCTCGGTCAGCTCGACCGGGCGGTCGCCGACGATCTGCTCGGCGGGCGGGATGATCGTCGCGAAATGCGCGCGGTTGGCCAGGATCGTGTCCGCGCGCAGCGGGATCCTCTCGACCAGATCGAGGAACGCGGCGAGACCGGGCTCCAGTTCCGGGTCGTAGGGCACCGGAGGGACGCTCATTTCCCGGCCTTCCCGAAGATCCGGCGCAGCCACGAGTTCCGGGTTTCGAGAGCGGCCTTGCTGATCGGCCAATCCGGGACGTACATGTCGAACCCGTGGAAGGCGCCCGCCCACACGTGCAGTTCGGCCTGTCCGCCGGTCGCCCAGATGCGCAGCGCGTACTCGGTGTCCTCGTCGCGGAACGGTTCCGCGCTGCCGACCTCGATGAACGCCGGGGGCAGCCCGGACAGGTCGGTCGCGCGGGCCGGGGCGGCGTAGGGGGAGACGTCGTCGGTGCCGACCGCGTCGCCCAGCAGCGACTGCCAGCCGGCGAGGTTGGATTCCCTCGTCCACGTGCCCAAGCCGGGGTACTGCTGGCTCGCGACGGTGGTGTTGCGGTCGTCGATCATCGGGCACAGCAGCAGCTGGCCCGCGATGGCGGGGCCCTTCCGGTCGCGCGCGAGCAGCGAGACCGCCGCGGCTAGACCGCCGCCCGCGCTGCCGCCCATCACCACGACGCGCGACGGGTCGATGCCGAGCTCGTCGGCGTGCTCGACTGTCCACACCAGACCGGCGTAGCAGTCCTCGACCGGCGCGGGGTGCGGGTGTTCGGGGGCGAGCCGGTACTCGACGTTCACCGCGACGACGTTCAATTCCAGCACCAGTGCCAGCAACCGGCCGACGTCCATGTTGCGGTGGCCGACCATCATGCCGCCGCCGTGGATGTTGTAGAGGACGGGAAGCGCGCCGTCGCTCTGATGCGGGGACAGAATGGTGATTTCCAGGTCCGGCGCGCCGTCCGGGCCGGGAATGGTCTGCTCGACGACGGTCACCGGGGCGTCGCCGACTACTTCCGCGGCGGGCGGGAACATCTCGGCCATCGCGCGGCGCAGGCCGGGGATCGTCTCTGGGGTGAACGGCGGCGCGTCGGCCGGGACGATCTCGGCGAGCGCGGGCTCGATCTCCGGGTCGAACGGGACGGGGGGATAGGTCAAGGCAGTCTCCTCGGCGAGGGCGGGGTTAGGGAGCGGGGAGGTCGGCGGGCTCAGGGGCCTTCGGGATCGACGGCGTCGCGGTCGGCCCAGAACGGCTCCACCAGCGCGCGGATCTGCTCGGCCCCGACCTGCTCGACCAGGTCGACCGCGGCCAGGTTGTCCTCCAGTTGCTCCATCCGGGTCGCGCCGAAGAGCGTCGTGACGTTCGCTGGATGCGTGAGCGTGAACGCGACCGCGAGCCGCGCCGCGCTCGTGCCGAGTTCTTCCGCGGCTTGCACGACCTTGGGGGCGTCGCGGGTGATCCGCTTGCGGACGTCGCCGGGGTCGCGGCCGATCTCGCGGGTCAGCTTGGTGCGCCCGGCGAGGATGCCGCCTTCCAGCACGTCCGACGCCTGCATGACGAACCCGTCGGCGAACAGCCGGGCGAACGGCGCGCCGTCCGGAATGGACCGGCGGCCGATGCTGTACTTCAGCTGCGCGATCTGCGGACCCGGAACCTGCAGTGCTTCGGCGATTTCGCGCAGCCGCGCGATGTTCCCGGCCGACCAGTTGTTGACGCCCCACGCCCGGATCAGCCCGGAGCGGGTGAGCCCGGCGAGATCCTCGACCAGGTCCTCCAGCGCGACGTCGTCGCGGCGCAGGTCGCCGAGGATCACCAGGTCCGCGACGTCGAACCCGCCGCGCAGGAACGCGTTTTCCAGCTGCGGCCGGAATCCCTGGTCGCCGAAGCCTTCGATCCACAGCTTCGCCGAGACCAGGTAGTCGTCGCGAGGGATGCGGGCGGCGCGGATGATCGCGCTCCAGAGCACGTCGGTGAACACCGGCGGGTGGCCGGGCATGCCGTAGACGCCGACGTCGAACAGGTTCACGCCGCCCTCGACCGCGGCGCGGATCATCGCGACGGCGTCGGCGAAGTCCATCCGGTCGTAGGTGTGCCACGAACCGAGCGAGAGCAGCGAAACGTCCAGACCGGACGTGCCGATCTTGCGGCGGGGCAGGGGCGAGGATGCGGACACGAGACCTCCTTGGCTCGTAACGGGAAAGGGATCAGGGAAGACGGGGGTCGACGACGGCTTTCGTCTCGTCGAGGCGGTGCATGGCCTCGATCCGCTCGCTCGCGCCGGAGAGCCCGACCGGGGTGCCGAACAGCCGGTCCCACGGCATCCGGGAGGCAAACGAACCGAAGAACTCGATCGCGTGGTGGTAATCGGCGATGTCGCCGTTGAGGGAGCCGACGACGGTCAGTTCCTTGCCCATCACCGTGCCGAGCGGGACCGGTGTCGGCTCCGGTCCGGTGCTCCCGACGATCACGACCCGCCCGCGTTGCGCCGCCATCGCGACCGCCTCGCGGCCGATCGACGGCGCACCGGCGAAGTCCAGCACGAGGTCGCCGCCGTGGCCGCCGGTCAGCTCGGTGACGCGCTCGACGATCGCGTCCGAACCGCCCGCGACTTCGACCACGTCGTCGGCCCCGAATTCCTTCGCGAGCTCCAGCCGCGACGCGGGCGCGCCGACGGTGATGACGCTGCCCGCCCCGCTCAGGTGCGCGACCGCGGTCGCGAAGAGGCCCAGCGCGCCGGACCCCTGCACCACCACGCGCGATCCGGGCCGGACGCCGCCGACGCGGTCGAACGCGCGCAGCACGGTTTTCGCCGCGCATCCGGCCATCGCGGCCCAGGTGTCGGGCACCTCGGCGGGCAGCAGCAGCTTCGCCGCGCCCGGGACGACGTAGGCGTATTCGCACAGTCCGGCGGTCGCGAACGGCGCGACGTCCGACCGCTGCAGGAAGCCGTAGCCGCGCCGCGAGCACGCGACCGGTTCGCGCAGCACGGTGCAGCCGTAACACTCGCCGCAGGTGGATTCCGACCAGCCGATCCGGGACCCGGCCTGGATCGCGCGGCCGAGCGCGTCGCGCGTGTCCGGTCCGGCGGCCACCACTTCGCCGACCATTTCGTGGCCCAGCACCATCGGCAGCATGCCCGGGAAACTCATCTTCCCGGACCAGATCTCCACGTCCGTGCCGCACAGCGTCGCGCACGAAACGCGGACCAGCGCCGCGCCCGCTTCGAGCTCGGCGGGCAGCGGGAGTTCGGTCAGCTCCAGCGGCGCGCCGTGCTCGGTCAGCACCGCGGCGCGGGTGGAAGTCGGGACGGTCATGGGAAACCTTTCCGGGGACTGGCGGGCCCTGCGGGGCCGGACGATGGGTTAGTCTACGGACGTCGACAAAAATGTCGAGTCCCCGAATCCCTCCAGGAGCGCCTGTGCCGACCTCAGTTGCGGACCTCGTCTTGCGGGCAGCGGCGGTGCACGCCATGGCCGGTGCCGCGCCCGCGACCGCGCTGGCGGTGCGGGACGGACGCGTGCTGCGCGCCGGAACCGACGCCGACCTGCGGGAGCTGATCGGCCCCGGCACGAGAGTGCTCGACCTCGGCGACCGCGCGGTGCTGCCGGGCATCAACGACGCGCACCTGCACGGCGCCTGGCTCGGCGCGCTGTGGCCGGACACCCTGTTCGCCGACGACGGCGCGCCCGGACCCGGTCCGGAAAAGCCTCTGCGCACCGCCGCCGAACGCCGCGCGGCCATCCTGCGCGCAGGCGAAATCCTTGCCGCGCTGGGCATTACGAGCTACACCGAACCCGGACTCGGCCCGGGGGAGGACGACGGGCACATCGGCGCGTTCGGCATGTCCGTCGTCGAGCAGTACCGCGAACTGGCCGCCGAAGGACTGTTGCGGGCACGGGTCACCGCGCTCTGGCTGTACGGCGAACTCGACGGCCCGAGCACCTTCGACCGCTTCCGCGCCGGACTGGCCACAGTGGACGGACCGGGCGCCGACCCGCGCCGGCTGAACTTCCGCGGGGTCAAGATCTTCGCCGACGGCATCCCGCCGATGCGCTCGGCCTACACCCACCACTGCTACGCCGACGGCAGCCACGCCCACCTCCTCGTCGGCGGCGCGGACGACCCGGAGCGCGAGGAAAACTTCACCCGGATGGTCCGCACCGCGCACGAAGCCGGACTGCAGGTCGGCGTGCACGCGACCGGCGACCGGGCGATCGAGCTGATGCTGGACGCCGTCGAACAGGCCCGGGAGGAACGCGAGGTCGACCTCGGCCACTACGTCATCCACGGCGACCTGGTGAACGCGGCGCAGCTGAAGCGGATGGCCCGGCTGGGGGTCGGGCTGTCCGCCCAGGCCGGGATCGCCGTGCGCACCGCAGGAGTGGTCGACGCGGCGCTCGGCGCGGGCAGTTCGGCCGCCGCGTGGCCGCTGCAGGAGGCGCTGGACGCCGGGGTCCCGCTGTGCCTGACGTCCGACGCGCCGGTGCTGCCGCCGGACTGGCGCAAGGAAATCGCCGCCGCGGACCAGTGGATGGGGCCCGCCGAGGACGTGCGGCAGCGGATGGAAACGCTGCTCCGTTGCTACACCGTGCACCCGGCCCAGCAGGACGGTGCGGCTTCGTGGAAGGGCACCCTCGAGCCGGGGATGGCGGCCGATCTGTGCGTGCTGTCCGCGGACCCGTTCACGGTGACCCCCGCCGAGCTGCCCGAGGTGGACGTCGATCTGACCGTCCTAGGTGGACAGATCGTCTTCGACCGCTCAGCCATCGCCTAACGGCCGTGAAGGGCTCCTTGAGGGAATCAGATTCCCTCAAGGAGCCCTTCACGGACAGCTGGATCAGGTGAGCAGCTGGCCGCCGTCCACGGGGAGGCTTGTCCCGGTGATGTGGGCGGCGGCCGGGCTCGCCAGGAACACCACCGCGGCGGCGACGTCCTCGACCGAAGCCATCCGGCCGTCCGGGATCCGCGCCACCCACGCGGCGTGCGCGGGCGATCCCGGCGGCATCGCGGTGGCGAGCATCGGCGTCGCGACCGGGCCGGGGGCGACCGCGTTCACCCGGATCTTGTGCTCCGCCAGCTCGATCGCCGCCCACCGGGTCAGCGCGTCCACTGCGGCTTTGCTGCTTTCGTAACCGCCCATTCCAGGGGTCGGCTGCCGCCCGCCGATCGAGGACAGGTTCACCACGACGCCCGGCTCGCCGCGCGCGACCATCCGGCGGGCGACCAGCTGCGTCATCAGGAACGTGCCGTGCACGTTGGTCGAGAGAATGCGCAGCAGGTCCGGGCCGGGCAGGTCCAGCAACCGGCCGTGGACGCTGAGCAGACCGGCGTTGTTGACCAGGACGTCGACCGGGCCGATCTCGTCGAGCGCCGCCGAGATCGCGGTCTCGTCGGTGATGTCGAGCCGGATTCCGCGCCCGCCAACCGGTTTGGCGGCTTCTTCGGCGCCGTCGAGGTCGGCGAGCACCACGGAATCGCCTGCCTGGGCGAAGGCGGCGCCGATCGCGCGGCCGATGCCGCCGGCACCTCCGGTGATCAGCACGGTACGGGCAGCGGGCATCGTCGTTTCCTTTCGCCGGGAGCGAGGTTCGCGGGCTTATAGTATACAAGCGTAGAAAATAAATCCCTTGAACCGCAGGAGGAATCGTGGCGACGGATCGACCTGGACTGGGCCCGGCGTTCCCGCGCGTGCCGGCGTTGTCGCTCGGCTCGTGGAACACCTGGGACCGGATGGAGTTCGGCGACGCGGTGGCGCTGATCGCCCGCGCGGCCGAACTCGGGCTCGCCTTCTTCGACGTCGCGCACTACGACATGGGCCCGCACGCCGAGGGTTCCACGACCGACCGGATCTTCGGCCGCGCGGTGCGCGAGGCCGGTCTCGCCCGCGAAGACTGGCTCTACTGCGGGAAACTCTGGCTCTGGGACTATCCGAACGTCGGCTTCGCGCAGCAGATGAACACCTCCCTCGAGCGCGTCGGGGTGGAGTCGGCCGATCTGGTCGTGGTCGGCGACTACTTCGGGGAAGTCGACCTCGAACGGGTCGTCGCGGACGTCGCGGAGCAGATGGAAGCTGGCCGGTTCCGCGCGTGGGGCGTGAACAATTGGCGCATTGACGATCTGCGCAAAGCTGTTGCCATTGCGCGCAAACGTGGTGTGGAGCCCCCGGTTTTCGCGCAGCTGAAGTACGGGCTCGCGCGCCGTTCGATGGCCGAGGGCGAGTTTTACGCGCCGCTCTTCGCTTCCGGCGAGCTGACGCTGCAGGCGTCGGACATTTTCGAAGGCGGGCTGCTCGTGGGGAATCTGCGGCCGAATCGCAAGATCGGCGCGGATGTCGGAGGCATCCGGGAGAAGATCGCCGCCGCTTGGCCTGCGGTGCAACGGATTGCCGAGGAGCTGGAAGCTTCGCCCGCACAGCTGGGAATTGCCTTCTGCCTGGCCAATCCCGTGACCGCGAACGTCCTCGTGGGCGTATCGCGGCTGGCGCAACTGGAGGACAATGCGGGCGCGCTGGCACTGTTGGAACGCGTCGGCGCGGACCGGATTCGCGAGCTGACCAAGGAGTTGTGGCTCGATCGCGCAGTCGCCGCCGACGGAACCTGGTGAAGGGGCTGGTGTTTTTTGTCGACGTGCGTAGACTAAAGCTCCCCGGGGTGCCCGGAGAGGCACCCCCGACGCCGTGAGGAGCCGCCACATGACGAAACCAGCGCCGGACCGCATCGTCGACATCGCCATCGGGTACATGGGCGCGAAGCAGTTGTTCGCCGCCTCGCGGATCGGCTTGTTCCGCGCGCTCGCCGACGGTCCGCGCACGGCGCCGGAACTCGCCGCCGCCACCGGCAAGGGCGAGCAGTTGACCCGGATCCTCGCCGACGCGATGAACGCGCGCGGCCTGCTGGAGCGCACCGACGGCCGCTACGAGCTGGCCGCCGACGCGCGGGAGTACCTGGGCGGGGACGGCGCTACGGATCTGGCGCCGTTCCTGACCTTCCTCAACGAAATCAGCTACGGGCACTGGCTCCAGTTCGACACCACTGTGGACAGTGGCAAACCGGGCGACCTCCAGATGGACGAGGGCCGCTGGGCGACGTTCATGGCGGGCGTGATGCGCTACAACGCGCTGCACGCGTCGATGCTCGCGCGCGCATTCGATTTCTCGCCCTACCGTTCGATGCTCGATCTGGGCGGATTGTCGCCGGAATTCGCGATCGGAGCGCTGCGGGCGAATCCCGCACTGACCGCTCGTTTCGTTTTCGGACCCGAGTCCACGCAAGGGATCACCGACGCGGTGAATGCGGCCGGGTACGCGGATCGCGCGAGCATCGACCCCGCGCCCACGGAATCCGCGGAACCGGGCGGGGGGCACGATCTGGTGATGGTGAACCACGTGGTGCACCGGTTCACCGCGGAGCAGAACCGGAAGATCCTGGCCAACGCGCGCGCGGCCGCCGGGGACGGAGCGACGTTGCTGCTGCTGGACTTCTTCCTCGACGACGGCGAACGGCAGCGCCCGATCGACGCGCTGCACGCGGGGGAGTACTTCGTGATCGACGGAACCGTCGTCTATCCGGAGGCGGAAGTCCGCGAATGGCTGGACGGTGCAGGATGGCGCGTATGCGATGTTCTCGCACTGCCCGGAAGCCCTCGCGTTCTGGTCGCCGACGCCGTCTGAAAACGGCCGCCGGGCCGGGAGATAACAAACGCATCCGGCCCGTTGATTTTTTAGCCGACAATCGTAGACTATCCCGCACCACGGCGAGCCGGGCCGCACTCGCAGGCCCGCCGTTCCCGGCGGGGCGCCGAGCGACCCCGCCGGCGGTCCAGCACCCTGAGAGAGGGACTCAATGACGAGGACAAGGACAGCGGCGTTGTTCGCGGCGGCCGCCGCGGCGCTGCTCGGCATCGCCGGATGCACCGGCTCGGGCGCCGCCGGGGCGGGCGCGGGCACCGACGAGCTGAAGGCGGGCGTGTTCCTCGACGTGACGTCGTGGGACCCGGCCAACGCCGACATCGGCTTCGACGGCCCGTACCTGTCCGCGGTCTACGACCCGCTGGTCGCCTTGGACAAGGACGCCAAGCCGATCCCGGCGCTCGCGAAGTCGTGGGACTGGTCGGCCGACCGGCTGACCCTGACCATGCACCTGCGCGACGACGTCGCGTTCGACGACGGCCAGAAGTTCGACTCCGCCGCGGCGGTCGAGAACCTCAACCACCTCAAGGCGGGCACCCGGTCCGGGCAGGCCTACATCGACGTGAAGAGCGTCGAGGCGAAGGACCCCTCGACGGTCGTGCTCCGTCTGTCCGAACGCGACGACGCGCTGCTGTACTTTATGGGCCTCGGGCGCAGCTGGATGGCCTCGCCCAAGGCGATCAAGGCCAAGTCGCTCGCCAACGGCCCGGACGGCTCCGGCCCGTACACCTTCGACAAGGCATCCTCGCAGCCGCAGTCGCAGTACGTCTTCAAGAAGCGCGCGAAGCACTGGGACAGCGCCACCTACCCGTTCCCGACGGTGCGGCTGTTCCCGATCACCGACCAGGCGGCGAGCTTCAACGCGATGCTGTCCGGTCAGCTGAACGTCCAGTTCGCCAACGCGGCGAACCTGCCGAAGGCGCAGCAGAACGGCTGGAATGTCGCGAAGAAGCCGGCGTCGTGGGTCGGCGTGCAGTTCGCCGACCGCACCGGCAGCCAGGTGAAGGCGCTCGGCGACCAGCGCGTGCGGCAGGCGATCTCCTACGCCTTCGATGCGGCCGGGATCCTGAAGGCGGTCGGCAACGACGCCGGCACGGTCACCGACCAGCTGTGGCCGAGCGGCAGCCAGGTCTACGACCCGGCGGGCAACGGCAAGTACAAGACCGACCTCGGCAAGGCCAAGCAACTGCTCGCCGAAGCCGGGTATGCGGGCGGGTTCAGCCTCAAGATGCCGATGTCCACGATCTTCCAGGCGTGGCAGCCCGCCGCCGAGCAGACCTTCGGGCAGCTGGGCATCAAGGTCGACTGGCAGAACATGTCGATGCCGGACTACCAGAAGAACGCGCCGACGTACCCGATGTTCCTCGCGGTGATCGCGATGGACGGCAACGACATGGCCACGCTGACCGACCAGGTCACGTCGTCGCAGTGGTACAACCCGAAGCCGTCGGTGGACGCCTTCCCGGAGGTGAAGGCGCTCGTGCAGAAGGCGGAACAGGCCCAGCCGGGCGCGGACCAGACCGCGGCGCTCAAGGAGCTCAACACGAAGCTCGTGGACCTCGCCTGGTGGAACGTCTGGTACCAGGCCGACAACCTCTACTTCAGCGTCAAGGGCATCACCGTCACGCCGATCACCGGCATGATGTTCCCGACGCTGCGGTTCATCCAGCGCGGCTGACGCGCCCGTCGTCCCCGGAGCCGTCCGAAGATTCCACTGTGGACGGCTCCGGGGGAGGAGCCGAACGACATGCTCACATTCATCGTCAAACGCCTGGTGTCCGGGATCCTGCTGCTCGTGCTGGTCACGAGCGGCACGTTCTTCCTGGCGCACACGGCGGTGGGGGACCCGACCGCCGGGCTGCTCGGCAACAGCGCGACCCCCGCGCAGCAGGCGGCGCTGCGCGCCCAGATCGGGTACGACCGGCCGCTGCTCGTCCAGTTCTGGGACTGGCTGTCGCACGCGGCCACCGGCGATTTCGGGACTTCCTGGCGAAATTTCCAGCCGGTCGGCGAACAGATCGCGCTGCGCGTGCCGGTGACACTGTCGGTCGTCGTCGCCGCGACGCTGCTCGCGGCGGTCCTCGGCGTGCTCGTCGGGGTCATCTGCGGCCTGCGTCCCGGCGGAGTGGTCGACCGCGTGCTGAAGCTCGCCTCGGTGGTGCTGTTCGCGCTGCCCGGGTTCTGGGTCAGCCTCGTGCTCGTCACCTGGTTCGCGATCCAGCTCCAGTGGTTCCCCGCGGTCGGCTACGTGTCGCCGGACCAGTCGTTCGTCGGCTGGCTGCGGTCGATCGCGCTGCCGTCGATCTCGCTGTCGCTCGGCGCGATCGTGATGATCGCCGAACAGCTGCGCAACGGCTTCCTCCAGGTCGCCAACCAGGATTTCGTCCGCACGCTGCGGGCGCGCGGCCTGTCGTCGCGGCGGGTCACGACGCACGTGCTGCGCAACGCCTCGCCGTCCGCACTGACCGTGCTGGCGCTGATGTTCGTCGGGCTGCTCGGCGGCGCGGTGGTCGTGGAGATCGTGTTCAACCTGCCGGGGATCGGCAGCCTGACGCAGTCGGCGTCGCAGATCGGGGACATCCCGGTGCTGCTCGGCCTGACCGCGGTGACCGTCGTGTTCGTCGTGATCGTCAACTTCCTGCTCGACCTCGTGCTCGGGTGGGTCAACCCGAAGGTGCGCGACCGATGACCGCTGCCCCGTTCCCCGCCACGCTCGCCCCGGTGAAGCGGATTTCCTTGCTGCGCCGGTACTTCCGCCGTCCGGTCGGCGTCGTCGCGCTGGTCGTGTTCGCGCTCGTCGTGCTCGCCGCGGTGTTCGCGCCGTGGCTGGCCCCCTACGACCCGAACCACGTCGACTTCGCGCTCACCCACGCCGAACCCGGCAACGGGCACCTGCTCGGCGGCGACTCCGCCGGACGCGACCTCTTCAGCCGGCTGCTCTACGGCGCGCGGACCACGCTGTACGGCGGCGTGATCACCTGCGTCACCGGCGTCGTGCTCGGCGTCCCGACCGGGGTGGTCGCCGGGTACTTCGGCGGCGCGACCGACCGGATCTGCTCGTGGATCAGCGACGCGCTGCAGTCGGTGCCCGGGATGATCGTGCTGCTGGTCGTCGCGGCGGGCACCGGCCAGGACTTCACCGTGCTGATGATCGCGCTCGGCGTGTTCCTCTCGCCCGGCTACTACCGGATCACTCGCGCCCGCGCCCTCACCGTGCGCCGGGAGCCGTACATCGACGCCGCCCGCGTGGCCGGCGTCGGCACGCTGCGCATCCTGCGCACGCACCTGCTGCGCGCGGTGTACGCGCCGATCATCGTGCAGACCGCGCTCACCGCCGGGCTCGCCATCGGCATGCAGGCCGGCCTGCAGTTCCTCGGCATCGGCTCGGCGTCGACGCCCAGCTGGGGCCAGACGATGAACGACGGCTTCCTGAACATGCTGACGTACCCGCTGATCCTGCTGTGGCCGTCGATCGCGCTGGGCGTGACGATCGCCGCGCTGGCGTTCATGGGCTCGACGCTCGCCGACCTGGTCAGCGTCCGCGGGGAACAGCCGACGCGCCGGAGTCGGGCTCGGGTGCGGGAAGCCCTCGCGGCACCGGCGCCGGACGCGCTGGGCGAGGGCGCGGCCTCGGGCGCTCACGAACACGCGGCCGCGGATTGCGCGCTGCGGATCGAGAACCTGCGGGTCGGATACGCGACGGACAAGGGCGTCAAGGAGGTCGTGCGCGGGGTGTCGCTGGACGCGGCGCCCGGCGAGGTGCTGGGGATCGTCGGCGAATCCGGGTCGGGCAAGACGCAGACGGTGTTCTCCGTGCTCGACCTCCTGCCGCCCGGCGGGACCGCGGTCGCCGACGGGATCTGGGTCGGCGGGCGCGAGGTCGGGAGCGCGGCGGAGCGGGCGAAACTGCTCGGCCGCGAGATCGGGTACGTGCCTCAGGAACCCATGACGAACCTCGACCCGTGCTATCGGATCGGGCAGCAGCTCGTCGAGCCGCTGCGTCGGGTGCACGGGCTCGACAAGGCCGCGGCGAAGAAGCGGGCGCGCGAGGTGCTGGAGCGGGTCGGCCTCACCGACCCGGACCGGGTCATGGCGAGCTATCCGCACCAGATCTCCGGCGGCATGGCGCAGCGCGTGCTGATCGCCGGCGCGGTGGCCGGGCGGCCGTCGCTGCTGGTGGCGGACGAGCCGACGACCGCGCTGGACGTGACGGTGCAGGCCGAGGTGCTGGAGCTGCTGCGCGAACTGCAGGCCGAGTACGGGATGGCGCTGGTGATCGTCACGCACAACTTCGGCGTCGTCGCGGACATCTGCGACCGCGTCGTGGTGATGAAGGACGGCCGGATCGTGGAAACCGGGCCGGTGGAACGGATCTTCCGCGCGCCGGAGGACCCCTACACCGCCGAACTGATCAGCGCGTCGCTGGACGACACCGAAGGACGGGACGAGTTGGACGAAGCCTGGGAACGGCGCGGTCTTGCCCACGCGGCCGGAGAGGAGGCCGGGCGATGACCGCTCCGCTGCTCGCGATCGAGGACCTCGTCGTCGACTACCGGCTCAGCCGCCGGGTCCGGTTCCGGGCGCTCAAAGGGATTTCGCTGGACGTGCGGCCGGGCGAATGCGTCGGGCTGGTCGGCGAAAGCGGGTCGGGAAAGTCCACTTTGGGCAAAGCTGTGCTGGGCCTCGCCGCGCCGGAGTCCGGCCGGATCACCTTCGACGGCGAGGACATCACCCACGCCCGGGCCACGACGCGACGTCGGCTGGCCAGCGACATCCAGGTGGTGTTCCAGGACCCGTACGGCTCGCTGGACCCGACCATGACCGTCGGCGAAGTGCTTGCCGAACCGCTGGTGGTGGCCGGGACTTCGCGTGCGGACGCCCGGACGGTGGTCGCGGACATGCTCGACCGCGTGCGCCTGCCCGCCGACGCGGTGCACCGGTATCCGGGCGAGTTCTCCGGCGGCCAGCGGCAGCGCATCGCGATCGCGCGGGCACTGGTCCGCCGGCCGCGGCTGATCGTGTGCGACGAGCCGGTGAGCGCGCTCGACCTGACCACCCAGGCGACGATCCTCGACCTGTTCCTGGAACTGCAGCGCGAGACCGGGGTGTCGTACCTGTTCGTGTCGCACGACCTGGGCGTGGTGCACCGGATCTGTCACCGGGTTTCGGTGCTGTACCAGGGAAAGATCGTGGAATCGGGCCCGACGGCGACGGTCACGCGGGCTCCCGAGCACCCCTACACCCAGCGGCTGCTGCTGGCCGCTCCGGTGGCGGACCCGGCACGGCAGGCGGAGAGACGGGCGACTCGTCTGGGACTCGGGTGAACGATTTTCGGGCCATGGCTTGTGCGTCCGCATTCCCGGGCTCGCCGCTCCCGCGGACGGTCGAGCAGGGTCACATCCGTCGCGGGAGAATACGGGTTAGAGTCTGTAACCATGCCGAAGGTCATCGATCACGATCAGCGACGACGGGAGATCGTCGAGGTCGCCAAAAAGCTGATCATCGAGGGCGGGTTCGAGGCTGCCACGATGCGCAGCATCGTGACCGCGGCCGGGTTCGCGAACGGTGCCCTCAAGCATTACTTCCCCAGCAAGGACAGCATCATCGCGGCGACGTTCGAGAGCGTGCTGCAGGAGACTTCGCAGCGGATGTCCGAACTGGATCCTTCGCTCGGGCCTGTGGAGTCGCTGCGGGGGTTTGTCGAGGCGGCGATTCCGTTCGACGAGCATCAGATCGCGTCGGCTCGGGTTTTGCTGGTGTTGTGGGAGCATTCCGTGGCTAATCCGGAGCTTGCTCGGCAGTATCGGGATTTGCTCAATAGCTGGCGGGGGGAGTTGACGGTTCGCATCGCTGCTGCTCGGGGGAAGGGGGAGGCGGCGGATGCTCCAGTGATCGGGGTGCTGGCGGATGAGATTATCGCGGTTTCCATCGGGGCTAATGTGACTAGTTTGATGCATCCGGTGGGGGAGGTTGCGGAGCGGTATCGGGGGTATGTGGACGGGTTGATGGCTCGGATTGGGGATTGAGTTCTCTTCTTTTTGGCTCGTCGCCTGGCGGCGACATTGGCCTCTTGGTTGCGTGGGGCACCCCGAAGCTTGATTGTGATGACGGCCAGGGGGTGCTTGTCAAGGCGGGAAAGATGCCTTGACAAGCACCCCCGGACCGCATTGTGGCTTCGTATCGGGGTGCGGGGGAGGGCTGGGTGCCTCGATTGTTGGGTGCATTGGCTGCGGTTTCGGGCGCGCGGGGTGGTTGCGATGGGGTGTGCGGGCGGCGGTTGGGGTTAGCGCCCCAATGTGGCATTGGGTGCGTCAGATGCACCCAATGTGGCGTTCGGTGCGTCGCATGCAACCAATGCCGCATTGGGGGCGCATCCCCGGCGGGGCGGCGGTGCGGGGCGGGCCGTGAAGGGCTCCTTGAGGGAATCTAGGTCCGTGAAGGGGTCCCTCACGTACGGCGGCGGGCGGGTCGTGAGGGGAACCCTGGGGGAATCAGAGTCAATGAGGGTGGCCCTCACTTAACGCTGGACCAGGTGACGGGTTTTGTCTACGATTGTAGAATGACTTCCGCGTTTCCGGTCACCCGTACGCTTTCCCGTCGTCCTGTCACCGGGCCTCCGGTCGTGTTGATTCATGGGTTCGCGTCCTCGGCCGCGTGTGATTGGCCTGCGGAGTACTGGGCCGATCCGCTGGCGGCTGCCGGGCGGGAGACGGTTGTGGTGCATTTGCCGGGGCATCCTGGCGGGCCCAAGGTCGCGGAGGCCGAGGAGGTGACCTCGACCTTGGTGGTCGACGCGTTGGCGGAATGTGCTGGTGCGGAAGAGGTCGACGTCGTCGGGTATTCGCTCGGGGCGCGGCTTGCGTGGGATCTCGCGGCGCATCCCAAGGTGTCGGTGCGGCGATTGGTGCTGGGCGGGTTGAGTCCGCAGGAACCGTTCGCGGCGGTTGATCTCGGGGCGGCGCGGCTGGCCGTCCAGGGCGGGCCGGCGCCGGACGATCCGCTTACTGGGGCGATCACGGCGATGGCGGCGGCGGGGGACGCGGAGTCGCTGCTGAATCTCGTCGAGGGGTTGGCTAGCGAGCCGTTCGATCCGGGGGCGGGGGTTCCGCGGGTGCCGACGTTGTTCCTTGCGGGGCGGCAGGACTTCATGGCGCACGGGATCGAGCAGCTCGTGGCGCGGGTGCCGGGTGCGCGGCTGCGGCAGGTCGCGGGGGATCACCGCGGTGCGCTGGTGGGGGTCGAGCTGCGGGAGGCGGTGTTCGACTTCCTCGGGGCCGAGGCCGGCTGAGGGCCGAAATGGCCTGAGCGGGCCAGTCGTGCCAGCCTGGGGCCATGACGACACCGGCGCAGCTCCGCAGAACCGCCCTGTCCTACCCGGAAACGGCCGAGCTGGCCGTTGACGGCACGGTCGCGTTCACGGTGCAGGGCAAGGAATTCGCCGCCCTGCGACCGGATCGGCAGGTCGTGCTCCGGATGACCCCGTCCGATGTGGACGAACTGCGCGCCGCCCACCCGAGCGCCCGCCGCGTCGCCAGGGCGGGGGCCCGGTTGCCGATCGGGGACCTCAACGGGCAGCAGCTCAACCACTGGGTGCGCCGCGCGTGGCTGGCCCGGGCACCGAAGCGCCTGGCGGCCCCGGTGGCTGCGGCCGGGACCGCCGTGGCAGGGGAGGTGGGGGACTTGCCGAAGGCGATCGGCAGCCCAGCCACCCGGGCCCTGCACGGTGCGGGGATCACGACGCTGGCACAGACCGCAGAGTGGACCGACGCGGAGTTGCTCGCCCTGCACGGCGTGGGTCCGAAGGCGGTGCGGCTCCTTCGCGAGGAGGCGCGGGGCTGAGCTGTCGCGCGGCGGGCAGGTGTTCCGGACCCGGTTCGACACCGAGGTGTTGCTGCGGGCCTACCTGGAGTGGGACGAGCGGTTCACCGGCAGGTTCGCGTTCGGTATCTGGGACCACGCGCACGATATTGCGTGGCGGTCCGGAAGAAGCGCTGCGGACTCGAATGGCTCGGCCGGTGGGCTGAGTGCGCGGACGGGACCGGCTCACGCCTTCAGGTGTTGTCCGAAGAACGCTTTCAGTTCGTCGCGGGCGTCGACTCGTCCACGGCTTCCAGCACGGGACCGTCCGGGCTGGCCAGATAAGACACTGCGTTGCCGAAGAGGTCGTCGGCACGCTGCACCGGGTCTTCCGGGCCACGGGGGAGTAGGCCGCGTCGAAGGGGAGAACGAGGTATCCGTCCTCAGCGAGCCGCGGCGCGTAGTCGGCGGACGCCTGTTCCTTGCCGTCGCTGGGGGGCCGGACTTCCGTCATGGTGTCAGCTCGGTAGCCGGGACCTCGGTGGTTCGCACGCGCTGGAAGAGAGAGACTTATCCTGGGAAGGATTCATCCCAGGATCGAAAGCAGCATTCGCCGTATGGTGGAACGCATGGCCGACACCCCGACAGAGCTGCGCGAGCTGGGACAGTTCTTCCAGCATCGCCGCGCTGAGCTGCAGCCGCGGGAGGTCGGGCTCGACGTCCCGGCGGGGGAGCGCCGCCGCGTCCAGGGACTGCGCCGCGAGGAAGTGGCGCAGCTGGTCTCGATCAGCACGGACTATTACACCCGGATCGAACAGGGCCGCCTCGCTCCGTCCGAGCCCGTGCAGGCCGCGTTGGAGCGTGCCTTGCGGTTGGACGACGAGCAACGCGACTACGTCCGCACGCTGCTCACCCGGTCTGGTCCGGCTTCCGTGCCGCGGGAGCCGGGCCGGCGCAAGCGTGCGGTGCGTCCGCAGTTGGAGCGGTTGCTGGGGCAGCTGGACCGGGTGCCTGCGCTGGTTTTCAGCCGGTATCTGGACATCTTGGCGTGGAACGACCTCGCCGCCGCGCTGTTGCTCGATTTCGGCGAGATTCCGGAGCGGGACCGCAACTACATCCGGCTGGTCTTCGCGAATCCGCAGATGCGGGCGCTGTATCCGGAGTGGGAGCAGGTCGCGCGCACGTGTGTCGCGGTGTTGCGGATGAACGCGGCGGACAACCCGACGGATCCGGCGTTGTCGCGGCTGGTGGGGGATCTGTCGTTGACGAGCCCGGACTTCCGCCGCTGGTGGGCCGAACGCCGGGTGGCGCACCAGAATTTCGGCACGAAGACCGTCGCGCATCCCAAGGTGGGGGAGATGTCGCTGGACTGGGACAGCTTCCACCAGGCCGGGAACGGCGAACAGCATCTGGTGATCTGGTCGGCCGAGCCCGGTTCGGAGTCGGCGGAACGGCTTGCTCGGCTGCGGGACACAGTGCCGAAACAGGACGGCTGACCGGGCAACGGCGATCCGTCCAATCCGGCTGGATTGGACGGTCACCGCGCCGGGAAGTCAAGAGGTGCAAGGCTTTCTGCTCGCGGTGCCGAGGCCGGAACGCGAACGAATCGAGCCAGCGACTGCGGGCCAGCCGGTAAGCACTCCGCTCCAGCCTCGAGCGCTAGGTCGTGACTGTCGTTCGTGCCTGCGCGCGCGGGCCGCCACCGCAGGTGACCGTCGTTCCCTCGTAGATCAGGTCGGTGGAACAGCCTTCGTCATCGGTGACCCTCACCGTAACGGTCCAGGTTCCGGGCTTGGCGTACGTGTGCGAGACGTCGGGCGTAGTGGTCAACAGCCGCTGTCCGTCGCCGAAATCCCAGGCGTACTGGGACACTGTGCCGTCCGGGTCTGACGAGGCTGCGGCGGAGAATCCGCGCGTGCCGCCGGACGTGGGCCCCGTTGCGGTCAGTGCGGCGAGTGGGCCTTGGTTCGGGGTGAGGAAAGCGTTCGAGCCGTCGTGCCAGACCAAGCCCGTGTCGGCGGGCGGGAGGCCGCTGGGGACTGGCTGGCCGTCTGGTTGCAGCACATAGCTGTACACCTGACTGTGCAACGTCGGGTTGTCCACCGCGATCGCCTGGATGACGAACAGGTACTTGCCGTCCGCGCTGAGCGTGACCCGGCCCGGCATCGTTGGCATTGGGTACGGCGAGCCGGGCAGCGGGGTCAGGTGGCCGCCGGTGCCGATGGTCCATCCGGTGACGGTGTTCGAGGTCGTGTTGGGCACGTAGAGCCGGTGCGAGTCGGGTGTGATGACGACACCGTGTGTGGTTCCGCCGCTGGGGTACGGCGATCCGGCGATTGCTGTCAGCGCACCGTCCCGGCCGACCGCGTAACCCGAGAGGTCGCCGCTGCCTTCGTTGCTGACGTAGAGGTGTTTCCCGTCCGGCGTGAACGCGGGGATGACCGGCTTGTTCCCGGCGGCTACCGGTGCGCCGACCTGGGTCAGCGTCGCATCGGGGGCGATCGCGAAGGATGTCACGCTGTTCGCGAGGTAGTTGGTGACGATGAGGTGGCCGGCGTCCGGGGAGATCGCATACGAGCGCACTGATCCCGCGCCGGCGCCGCCGCCCAGGGTGACGAACAACCGCGAGCCGTCTGGAGTTATCGCCGCCCCGACGACGGGCAGGCCTACCAGGACGGTGCCGCCTTCGAACGGGCTCAGCGTGCCGTCCGTGCCGATGCGGTAGCCGATGATGGTGCCCGATCCGCTGTCGACGGAGTAGACCTTCTGCGCGTCGGGCGTGATCGCCATGCCCAGCGAACCGAGCCCTCCGGCGAACGGGGAGCCGGGCACGGTGGTCATCGCGCTGTCCCGGGTCACGCTGACCGAGCTGATGCCGGGCGAGGCGAATCCGCCGACGAGGAGGTAATGGTGCAGGGGGAGGGGAGTGTCCGCTTGCGACGGCGGCGCCGAGAGCCCCAGCATCAGCACCGAAGCCATCGCGACACAGCCGGCGGTCCGCCGCCTGCGAGCCGTGCGGTTGCGTCCTCCCAGTGGGGCATTGCCGGTCTGCATCGCTGGTTTCCTTCCGCCGGAACAGAGTGTCCGCAAGGGCGATCAGTCGCCGAATTCGCATTGGCGGCCGGGAAACGACGTTAGGCGGGTTCCGGGAGCCGGACTGTCCATCTTCTCGGACAGTCCGAGCGGCTCTCCCGGGAGAATCCCGCTCCGACCACGGCGAACTGGCCGGGAGGCCCCGCGTCGTTTGAACCAGGGCTCATCAGCGCATATATTGTGCTTCAGCGCGGCAGCGAGGAAGCACCAGAGGTGACCGATGGACGTGGACAGCACCGTCTCGGCCGCCGCTGGGCTGGGCGGGCGGTACCGGGACCTGTGCGCGGACGTCGGGGCCACGCTCGGTCTCGACGTGCCCGTGCCGACGCTTGACGGTCCGTGGGCCGACGAGGCGGCCGGGGCGCTGGGCCGGTTGTGGAACGCGGTGCTGGCCGAAACCCTGCACAGCGCGGACGAAACCAGCGTCACCGCCGCGCGGCGGAGAGAGCTGGCCGAGTTGCTGGCCCGGATCCGCGCGGTCGAGGCCGAACTGGCGGAAGCGCGGCTCGCCGACCAGCACCTCCTGTTGCGCCGCGTGGCCGTCTCGCTGGCGTCGGTCCGGGACGCGAAGTCCGTGGACGAATTCCTCGGCCGGGTTCCCGAAGCGGGCTGCCGGCTCGGATTCGACCGAGTGTTGGTCTCCCGCGTGGTGGACTCGGTGTGGCGGCTGCACACGATGTGCGTCGTGCGCGAGCCGCGGTGGGCGGACGAGATCGTCGCCGTCGGGAAAGCGTCGCCGCCTGCCTTGCGCGGCGGACTGATCGAAGCGGACGTGGTCGACCGGGCCGAAACCCGGCTCATCTTCGACACCCAGCACAGCGAACGCGTGGACCGCGACCTGATCCGGGTCACGAGGTCCACTTCGTACGGAATCGCCCCGCTGACAGTGCAGGGCCAGGTCGTCGGGCTGTTGCACGGCGACCGCTACCACCAGCGCCGCGACGTCGACGAAACCGACCGGGCGCTGCTCACGCTCATGGCCGAGGCGCTCAGCCATTCCCTCGGCCGCCTGACGATGCTGGAAGGGCTGGCGTTCCTGCGCGACACCGCCGACGGCCTGATGACCCGTCCGGCGGCTCTGCCCGCACCGGTCGCGCCGCCGCCGTCGAGCCCGCAGATTCCGCTGACAGCAAGGGAAAACGAGGTGATGGAGCTCCTGGCGGCGGGCCGGTCGAACCGGCATATCGCGCGTGAGCTCCTGATCACCGAGCGCACCGCCAAGTCGCACGTCACGCAGATCCTGCGCAAGCTCGGCGTCGCCAGCCGCACCGAGGCGATCGCGCTCTGGCTGCGCGGCGGGGCACTGTCCTAAGGTCCCAGTCCGGCTCGGACTCTTGGCCGATGTGACCGCGGTCGCACCGGCCGCAGAATCGCCTCACACACCACGACCCGTGGAGGCATGAGGTGACTGAGCAACGAGGCTCGGCAGGCTGGCTGGTCGGCATCGACGTCGGCGGGACCTTCACCGACATCATCGGCCTGGACCGGACCACCGGGGAGATCCGGGACGGCAAGGTGCTGTCCACGAAGGAACAGGAACACGGCGTCCTGGAGGCGCTCGCCGCGATCGGCGTCGAGCCGCCCGAGGTCGCGGAGATCGTGCACGGGCACACCGTCGGCATCAACGCGCTGCTGAGCCGCGCGGGCGCGAAGACCGCGCTGCTGGCCACGCGCGGGCACCGGGACCTGCTCGACATCGGCCGGATGCACCGCGAGTTCGGCGACCGGTTCTACGACCCGACCTGGCTGCGGCCGCACCAGGAACGGCCGATCGTGCACCGGCGCGACCGGATCGGCGTCCCGGAGCGGATCGGCTACGACGGCACGGAACTGCTGGCGCTGGACGAGGACGCCGTCCGCGCGGCGGCCCGCGGTTTCGCCGCGCAGGGTGTCCAGGCGGTCGCCGTGTGCTTCATGAATTCGTACCGGGAACGCGGCCACGAGCGGCGTGCGGCGGAAATCCTCGCGGAGGAGATTCCGCACGCCTACGTGCAGACCTCGGACCTGTATCCGGTCACGAAGGAGCACGAGCGAACCACGACCGTCGCGCTGGACGCGTACGTCGGCCCGGCCGTGGTCGGCTACCTCCAGCGGCTCACCGTCGCGCTGGAGCAGCGGAAGTTCGGCGGCACGCTCTGGATCATGACGACCAACGGCGGCGTCGCGACCGTGCAGGACGCGGGCAAGGCCCCGGTGTTCCAGCTCGTCTCCGGGCCGGTCGGCGGCGTGACCGGGAGCCTGCAGCTGGCCAGGGAGTCGGGCAAGCGGAACCTGCTGACCATGGACGTCGGCGGCACGAGCACCGACGTCGCGGCCATCGTCGACGCGCAGACCCCGCTCACCGACCTGTGGACGCTGGAAACCGGCCTCACGCTGACGTTGCCGCTGGTCGACGTGGAGAGCGTCGGCTCGGGCGCGGGCAGCGTCATCGGGCCGAACGCGCTCGGGCAGGTCGCGGTCGGCCCGAAATCGGCGGGCTCGAATCCCGGTCCGGCGTGCTACGGGCGCGGCGGCACCGAGGCGACGCTCACCGACGCCTGCCTGCTGCTCGGCGTCCTGCAGCCCGATCTGTTCGCGAACGGCCGCATCTCCCTCGACGTCGAGGCCGCGCGCACCGCACTGGCCCGGACCGGCGAGCAGTGGGGGCTTTCCGCGCTCGAGCTGGCCGAGGCCGCCTACCAGATCGCGTGCGAGGACATCGCGGCGAAGATCCGCACCATCTCGGTCTACCGGGGACTGGACGTCCGCGAGTTCGCCCTGCTCCCGTTCGGTTCGGCCGGTCCGATGCTCGCCGACCGCGTCGCGCGGATCCTGGGACTCGACACGGTCGTGGTTCCGTCGACACCGGGCCAGTTCTCCGCGCTCGGGCTGCTGCGAAGCGACCTGCGGACCACCCGGGCGCAGTCGCTGATGGTCCCGCTCGCCGCCGGCAACGCCGAGACCGTCGAAGCGGAATTCGCCGCGATGGAACAGAGCCTGACCCGGGAGCTGGCCGCCCAGGGCGTCGAACTGGACGGCCTTGCCTTCGACCGCGCGGTCTTCGCCATGTACCGCGGGCAGACCTGGGACAACCGGCTGCCGCTGGCGCCCGGCCCGATGACCGCGGAACGCGTGCCGGACGTGGTCGCCGATTTCCACGCGTTCTACCAGGAATCCTACGGTTTCTCCGCGGCGGAGATCCCGGTCGTCGTCTCGACGATCGAAGTGACCGCGGTGATCCCGAGGCCGAACAAGGTGCCGTCCACCGCGGCCGAGGGAGGCGAATCCCTGCTCGGCGAACGCGATCTGCGCGTCCCCGGGTCCGGGGAAACCACGAGGGTCCCGGTGCACGTCCGGGAACGGCTCGCCGCGGGCGCGGTCGTCGACGGACCGGCGATCGTCTCGGAGAAGTTCGCCACCACGGTGGTGCTCCCGGGCCGCCGGGCCCGGGTGGACGCCGACCGTCTCCTGATCATCGAAAACATCATCGAGAACCAGGACTGAGGAGCGCCGCCATGACTATTTCCGCGGAACCCGCCGCCGGGACGGCCGAGTTCGAGCTCGACATCCTGCGCTACGGCCTGATCGAGGTCGCCCGCGAGATGAACGAGGCGCTGATGCGCAGCGCGTTCTCCCCGGTGTGCCGCGACATCCTCGACTGCACCACCGCCATCCACGTCCGCAGCGGCGACGGCTGGGAAACCGCGGCGCAGTGGGAAGGCTGCATGCAGCACGCGTTCACCTCGCCGCACATCGTGAACTTCGTGATGGACGAGTTCGACCTGGACTCGCTGCAGCCCGGCGACGTCATCTTCGTCAACGACCCGTGGCGCGGCACCATCCACCAGTCCGACGTGAACCTGCTCCGGCCGGTGTTCGTGGACGGCCGGGTCGAGTTCATGCTGCACTCGACCTCGCACCTGGTCGACCTCGGCGGCCCGATCCCCGGCGGGTTCTCCAACGGCACGCAGACGTCGTTCGAGGAGCAGATCAAACTGCCGCCGTCGCTGCTGTACGCCAACGACGTGCCGGTGCGGCCGCTGTTCAACTTCATCCTGGAGAACAACCGGGTGCCGCACCTCGTCCTCGGCGACCTGCGCGCGTTGCACGGCTGCCTGGTCGTGGGGGAGCGGCAGTTGCAGGCGCTCGTCGCCCGCGGCGGGCTGGACAAGGTGAAGGCGGCCGGGCGGTACGCGATCGAGGCCACCGAAGCGAGCATGCGCCGCGGCATCGCGGGCATCCCGGACGGCGACTACACCGTGGAGGACTTCCTCGACGAGGACGGCGTCACCGACGAACCGATCCCGGTGCGCGTGACGGTCAAGGTGCGCGGCGACAGCATGGAGATCGACTTCTCCGGTTCCGGCAGGCAGCCGCTGGGCAACTGCGGCACGGCGTGGTGCGAGGCGGTCCGGTGCATCGAAGCGGTCAAGCTGATGGTCGATCCGGGCACGCCGGTCAACAGCGGCACTCTCCGTCCTATTGAGACACTCCTGCCGCAGGGCAGCGTGGTGTGCGTGCTGCCGCCGTCGAGCTGCTCCAACCACGCCGACATCGGTGCGCGCGGCATCAACGCCGTCGCGAGCGCGCTGAGCCAGGCCGTCGGAGATCGCGCGATCGCGTGCGACACCGGGACCGCCCTGGTGATCAGTCTCGGCGGCATCGACACCCGGCCCGGGCACGAGGGCATGCCGTGGGGCGCGTTCGCGCTCACCGGCGGAGGCTGGGGCGGAACGTGGAAGGAAGACGGGATTTCCTTCTGCGTCACGCCGATCGGCAACTGCCGGACCTCGGTGCAGGAACACGTCGAGATCGAAAGCCCGTTGATCGTGGCGCAGCACGAGATGGTGCTCGACACCGCGGGCGCGGGCGAATACCGTGGCGGGCTCGGCTCGGTGTATACGCTCACCGCACAGTCGGACACGATGGTCACCGTCACCTGCGACCGGGTACGCGTCGGTGCACCGGGTGCCGCCGGGGCAGGCCCGGGCGCGCCCGCTTTCGGTTGGTACATCGAGAACTTCGACCTGGCCACGCACGCGGATCCGCTCGATCTGCGCGGTACTGAACCGCTCTTCGGCATGTTCGACGACGACGGCCGCCCGGACCCGAACAACGGCGGCTTCTGCCGCGGCGCCCGGTACCAGACCGGCAAGTTCTCCGGGCTGGTGCTCAAGGCGGGCGACGCGATCCGCTTCCTGATCGGCGGAGGCGGCGGCTGGGGCGACCCGCTCGCCCGCGACCTCGACCGGCTCGGCCGCGACCTCGCCGACGGTCTGTACAGCGAGGAATTCGCCGCCAAGGCGTTCGGCGCCGTTTTGCGCGACGGCCGGATCGACGAGGCCGCGACCGCCGAGCGGCGCGCCGAACTCGCCGCCCGGCGCGCCGCGGGCACCTGGTCGGTGCCGGTCGCCACGCCCGTCAACTGGATCCTGGGATAGGAGCACCCATGTCTGTCGACCGACTTCTCTTCCCCCGTCCGGAAACCCCGCGCGTGTCCGTCGAGCGCACGCCGGTGGATGCCGTCTGCCCGTCGTGCGGAAGCACCGACGTCGCGCGGTACCCGGTGGCCAACTACCTCGGCCCGCGCATGGTCGTGAAGTGTCAGGACTGTTTCACGCATCTGTCGGTGACCCGTCCGGAGCCCGAGGACAACTGGCCCGCGTGGCGTTCGCCGACGCGCGACTGGGCGCCCTCGCGGCTGGGGTGACGCGGATGTCCCCGACCCCATTGGCCCGGCTGTACACGCGGGCGTACGCCGAGTTCGCCGACCGGCCCGCGATCCGGGACTCCCGGCGCGAGCTGACCTACGGCGAACTCGGCCGCCGCGCCCGGCGCGTCGCCCAGGCGTTCCGGGCGCTGGGCGCGGAACGCGGCACCCGCGCGGTGCTGCTCGGCGCGAACAGTTGCGAATGGGCCGAGGCGTACCACGGGCTCGTGCTCGGCGGCGGGGTTCGCGTCGGGCTGCTGCCCCGGCTGCACCCCGCCGAACTGGCCCAGATCGCCGCGGACGCGGATCCGGCCTTCGTGCTCGTCGACGGCGCGTGGCTCGCCGAGCACGGCACGGCGTGGATCCCGCCGCGGGTCAAGGAAATCATCGTGCTCGGCGAGAGCGCCCAGGGCGGCATCCCGTTCGAGGAGTTCGTCGCGTCGGGCTCGGAAGATGAACTGCCGCTGCCGGACGCCGAGGACGACGCGTGGCTGCTCTACACCTCCGGCTCGACCGGGCTGCCCAAGGGCGTGCGAGTGCCGCACCGGACGGTCGGTGCGCTCGTGCGCAACGCCCGCGAAGTACTGCCTCGGCTCGGCCCGGGCGACGCCGCCCTGCACACTGCGCCGATCAGCCACTTCAGCGGCGGCATCGCGGACGTGCTCACGGCGAGCGGCGGCCTGAACATCTACGCGCCGAAGTTCGACGCGGCGGAGGTCGCGGACGCCGCCGCGGGCGGTGAGGTGACGGTGCTTCCGCTGGTCCCGACGATGATCACGATGCTGCTGGAGGAGCTAGCCCGGCGCGGAGCTCCCGCAGGCCGGGTCGGCACCGTGCGCGTCCTCCCGTACGCGGGTTCGGCCATCCAGCCGGACCGGGCGGCCAAGGCCCGCGCGTACTTCGGCGAGGCGATGCAGCAGCTGTACGGCGCGAGCGAAGCCCAGCTGCCGATCGCGACGCTCCGCCCGGAGGACCACGTCGAAACCCTCAACGAGCGCGGATTGCCCCGGCTGGCGTCGGCGGGCAAGGTGACCGCACACGTCGAGGTCGAGATCGTGGACGCGGACCGCCGTCCGGTGCCACCAGGGGAGACAGGCGAGATCCGGACTCGCGGCGCGCACGTGAGCGCAGGGTACTGGCGGAAGCCGGAAGCGACGGCTGAAACCTTTTCGGACGGCTGGGTGCACACCGGCGACGTCGGCTGCCTCGACGAGCACGGGTACTTGTTCATCCTCGACCGGCGCAAGGACATGATCATCACCGGCGGGTTCAACGTCTATCCCCGGGAGATCGAGAACGTCGTCTCCGAACTGCCCGGGATCCGGGAGGTCGCCGTCGTCGGCGCTCCGGACGAGCGGTGGGGCGAGGCGATCACCGCGTTCGTCTCGGCCGAACCCGGGAACGCCGTGTCCGCCGACGGGGTGCTCGCGCACTGCCGGGCCCGGCTCGGGGGCTACAAGGTGCCGAAGAAGGTCGTCTTCGTCGAGGACCTGCCGAAGACCGGCACCGGCAAGATCCAGAAACAGATCCTGCGCGAGAAATTGTGGACCGGCCTGCAGCGCCGCGTCTGAATTCAGCGTGAACCGAAGGAGAAAACACATGGCGGCGCCGACTTTCGACAGCCGGAGTCTGTTCTTCGCGTGGAGCACCTACACCACGGACTACGACACCTACGCGAAGTGGTACGACGACGAGCACATCCCGCAGGTGATGGACGTGCCCGGAATGGTGGGCGCGCAACGGTTCCTGCTCTCGGAGACCAAGCCGCTGCCGGGGGTGCGCGCGCTCGATTTCGGGCACCTCGCGATCTACGAGATGGAAGGCTCGGCGCAGCCGTTCCGCGAGGAGGTCAAGCGGAAGCTGATCTCCGGGGAAATGGTGCTCCCGGACTTCATGAACCGCCCGTTCCAGGCGTTGTTCCTCGACGCGGTGAGCGAACCGTTCCTGTCCGAGCAGTTCGCGAAGGCGGAGAACCTGGACGACCGGCATCTGTTCTTCGCGTGGAGCCGCCACACCGGCGACGACGCGACCTTCGCGAAATGGTACGACGAGGAGCACATCCCGCAGGTCATGTCCGCGCCGGGAATGCTGCGCGCGCAACGGTTCGAGGTCTCGGCTCTCAAGCCGCTGCCCGGCGTCGAAACCCCGGATCTCGGTCATCTGGCGATCTACGAGATCGCCGGGAGCCTGGAGGGATTCCGCGCGGAGGTCAAACGCCAGCTGATGTCCGGGGAGATGGTGCTGCCGGACTTCATGATCCCGCCGTTCGCGGCGATGTTCCTGAAGCCGGTCAGCCCGTTCTTCCCGGCCGCGAACTGAGAGGGAGCTGCTCATGAGCTATCCACCACGGCGCGCCAAGCCCGAGTCGGCGCTGATCACCGGCGCGGCGGGCGGCGTCGGCTCCGCGACCGCGCGGCGGCTCGCCGAGGGCGGCGCCAAGCTCGTCGTCACCGACATCGACGAGGAACGGCTGGCGAAAGTCGCGAACGACACGGGCGCGATCGCGGTCCCGGCTGACGGCACCGACCGCGAAGCGATCCGCGCGGTGGTCGCGCGAACGGTCGAGGAACTCGGCGGCCTGGACACGGTGATCGCGATACAGGGCGCGGCGATCGGCGGGGGAGCGAACCCCAAACACGTGGACTCCTACCACCGCGCGCTCGACGTCAACCTGCACGGATCCTTCTACCTGGCCGGGGAAGTGCTCCCGCATCTGGCGGCCGCCGAAGGCTCCCTGGTCCTGTTCGCCTCGACCGCGGGGCTGATCGCCGGCCCGCCCGGAGCGGCGGGCTACACCGCGGCGAAGGCGGCGATCATCGGCCTCACCCGGTGGCTCGCCCGGGATTACGGGCCGAAAGGCGTGCGCGTCAACGCGGTGTGCCCGGGTTTCGTGCGGACCGCGCTCGCCGCGGGCAGCATGGCGCACCTCGCCGAGCGCGAAGGCATCAGCCTGGACGAGGCTTACGCGCTGAGCGCGGCGCACGTTCCGCTGCGCCGGGTCGCGGAGCCGGAGGAAATCGCCGCCTGCTGTGCGTTCCTGGCTTCGGGCGACGCCTCGATGGTCACCGGGCACGTGCTGGTCGCCGACGGCGGCGGCGCGGCGGTGGACGCCTCGACGGTGGCTTTCGACAGCTGAAGTGTCCAAGTATCCGGACAGTCGCGCGGCCGGCGCGCGCTTAGCGTTCTCCGCATGTCAACGACGACTCATGAAGAACTGGCCAAGGGCTGGATCCGCGCGCTCTCGGACGTCGACGTCTTCTACTCGCTGTGCGCCGACGACTGCAAGGTCTGGCACAGCGCCGACGACAAGTGGATGACGGTCAAGGAAGCAGTCGACGCCGTCAAGGAACGCGGTGGCCTGCCGCCGTTCGAAAACTCCCGTTACACCCTGACCGGCAAGGGTTTCTTCGTGCAGACCTCGGCCACGCTGGCGGCCGCGCGAGTGCACTTGATCCAGGTGGTGACGGTGCGGGACGGCAAGGCGGTCTCGGCCGAGGAGTACATCGGCCCCGAGATGGACATCGCCGTCTAGGCGGGAAACGGAACTTTCGATGAGTGCAATCGCAGGACGCTCGATCATCGTCACCGGCGGCGCCAGCGGGATCGGCGAAACGGCCGCACGGCTCTTCGCCGAGAACGACGCGCTGGTGACGATCGCGGACATCAGCACCGAAGCAGGCGAGGCGCTGGCCGAGGAACTGTCGGGCAAGGGCTACGAGGCCCAGTTCGTCGCCACCGACGTCACCGACGAGGCGCAGGTGGCGGCGATGGTGGCGGCGGCGGAATCCGCGTACGGCAGGCTGGACGGCGCGTTCAACAACGCGGGCGTGCCGAACAACGGCAAGAAGCTGGCCGATCTCACCCGCGCGGAGTTCGACCGGGTCTTCGCGATCAACGTGACCGGCCCGTTCCTCTGCATGAAGCACGAGGTGCCGGCCATGCTGCGGGGAGGCGGCGGGTCGATCGTCAACACCGCGTCGGTCGGCTCGTTCATCTACATTCCGCTCGCCGCCGAGTACACCGCGTCCAAACACGCGCTGATGGGCCTGACCAAAGCGGCGGCGGCCGAGTACGGCGAGCACGGCATCCGGGTCAACGCCATCGGCCCGTCCACCGCGCGCACGCCGATGTACCTGGAGTACCTGAAGCTCAACCCGGAGTACGAGAAGACCGTCGCGGCCACGCACGCGCTGCGGCGCGGCAGCGAACCGGTCGAACAGGCGCAGGCGGCGATGTGGCTGCTGTCGGACGCGGCGTCGTTCGTCACCGGTGTGACGGTCCCGGTCGACGGCGGCTACACCCTGTACTGAGCGGTGCCGTTTCATTGACCAGCAGACGGCCGCATGAAATATTATGTTCTATGAGTGCGGTGCCGACCCGCGGCGCGCTGGCCCGCGCCGCGGGGCCGGTGCTCGACCGCGTGCAGACCGAGCTGCGGGGCAGCCCGGTCGCGGTGCTGCTGGCCGACCATCGGGCCCGGGTGGTGGACATCCGCTACGGCGAGCGTTCCTTCGGCCGGGAGGTCGCCTCGCTCGGCGTGCTGCCGGGGGTGCGGCTGGGGGAGGACGACGTCGGCGTGAACGCGATCGGCACGCCGCTGGAAACGCGCAAGAGCCTCCTGTTGCGCGGCGCCGAGCACGCGATGCCCGCCTTCCACGGGTTCACGTGCTTCGGGCAGCCGATCGTCCATCCCGGAACCCGGCGGGTCGCCGGGGTGCTCGACTTCGCGGTGCCGGTCAGCCGGGACGAACGGCTCGCCCCGGCGCTGGTGCGGCATCTGGTCGCGGAGATCGAAAGCAGGCTGCGGACGGACGCGGCGGAGGCTCAGCAACGGCTGCTCGCCGCGTTCCAATCCGCCGCCCGCAGGCGGGACCGGCGGGTGCTGGTGGTCGGGCACGGCCTCGTGCTGGCGACTCAGCCCGCTCTCGACCTGTTGGCGCCGGCCGATCATGCCGCGGTCCAAGCCTGCATCGAGGACGGCAGCGGCAACGCGCGGATCACGTTGGCGTCCGGCGAGCCGGTGCGGCTTGCTTGGACGCCAGTGGACCGCACTGACGGGACCATGGTCGACCTCGTTGTCGAGACGCGGCCCCGCCGTCCGCGCGCCGCGGCCCCGGTGCGCTGGCCGTTGCTGGTGGTGGGGGAGCCGGGCACCGGCAAGACGACCCTCGCGCGGGAGGCCGCCGGGGAGGGCGCGGCGGTACTGGACGGGGTCGAAACGGTCCGGATCGGTGAGGCGGAATGGGCCGAGCGGGCCAGCCGCCTGCTGGACAGCGACGGACCGGTCGTGATCGTCGAGAACGTCCAGCTGCTCTCGGGGCGGCTGGCCGCATTGGTCGCGGCACGGGCGCGGACGTCGAGGCGGAACCTCGTGCTGACCTCCGCCTTGGGCGAACCGCACCCGTCGATCACGGCGTGCTGCGGCGAGCGACGGGACTTGGCTCCGTTGCGCGCCCGCCGCCACGAGATCCCGCCGCTGGCACAGCGAATGCTCGCCGAGGAGTGCGCCGCCCGGTTCACGCCGGAGTCTTTGCGGTTGCTGGCGGCTCAGCCGTGGCCGGGGAATCTGGCCGAACTGCGCCGGGTGGTCCGCGCGGTGGCGGAGCTGCGTTCGGCGGGGGACGTCGTCCCGGCCGACCTTCCGCCTTCGCATCGAGACGGATCGGCGCTCGCTTCGCCGTTCGACCGGGCCGAGCGCGAGGTGATCGTCGCGGCGATCGCGGAGGCGGGCGGCAACAAGCTCGAAGCTGCCCGTGCGCTGGGGATCAGCCGTTCGACGTTGTACAACCGGATGAAGGCCTTGCGCATCCGCTGACCGCGGACCCGCGCTCCGGGCGCTTGACCCTGCCTGTTATCTAGATATTATATATTTCATGCGCGCTGCCGGGTGCGCGGCCGATTCAGCATCGACGAGGAGCAGGAATGGCGACGATCATCGAGCAGCTCGCGGGATTCGCCGCGGGCGCGGACGCCCGGGAATTCCCCGACGAGGTGATCCGCGAATCCCAGCGCATCCTGCTCGACTCGCTCGGCTGCGCGGTGGCGTCCCTCGGCGACGAAGGCGCGCAGCGCGGCGTCGACTACGCGCGCTACCTCGGCGGCGCCGAAGGACCGGCATCGATCCTCGGCACCGGCACGAAGACTTCGGTCCCCGCCGCGGCCTTCGCGAACGCCGAACTGATCAACGCGCTCGACCAGGACGCGGTTCTGCCGCCCGGACACGTCACGCCGTACGTGCTGCCCGGCGCGCTCGCCACCGCGGAGTCGTTGCGGGTGTCCGGCACGAAGCTGCTCGAAGCGATCGCGGTCGCGCACGAAATGTCGTACCGGATCGGGAAAGCGACCGACTACCTGCGCGACATCAAGGACGGTGTCGTCACCATCCCCGACGTCATCGGCTACAGCAGCACGCTCTTCGGCGCGGCCGCCGCGATCGGAGTCGCGAAAGGACTGGAGCGGGAAACCCTCGCCGACGCGCTCGGCATCATGGGTTCGACGGCGCCGACGAACACGCAGCGCGCGTGGATGATGCACGCGCCGTCGACCACGATCAAATACCAGCTCGCCGGCGGGCTGGCGCTGTCGGCGGTCACGGCCGCGAACCTCGCCGAACGCGGCCACACGGGCGACCGGCAGATGCTCGACGACCGCGAATACGGGTTCCCGCGCTTCATCGGCACCTCCCGCTGGGAACCGGCGCCGATCACCGCCGGGCTGGGCACGGAGTGGACGTTCACGCCGTTCCAGTCCTTCAAGCCGTACCCGCACTGCCGCGTCATGCACGCACTCTTCGACGCGCTGACCGAGATCGTCGAAACCCACGACATCCGGCCGGACGAGATCGACGCGATCACCGCCTGGGGCGAGAGTTTCGTGCTGCAGCCGGTGTGGCAGAACGAAACCATCCGCAACCCGCGCGACGCGCAGTTCAGCATGACCCACGGCCTCGCCCTCGCGGCGCACCGGGTCCCGCCGGGCAAGGACTGGCAGACCCCGGAGACGGTCTTGGACCCCTCAGTGCTCGACCTGACCAAGAAGGCGTCGTTCCAGGCCCACCCGGACTACACCGAGGCGCTGAAGAGCAACCCGGCTGCTCGCCGGTCGAGGGTCGAGGTTCAGGCGCGCGGCACGACATACCGCGGCGAGCGGGCTTACCCGAAGGGCAGCCCGTCACCCGATCCGGCCAGCTATATGACCGATGACGAACTGGCCGCCAAGTTCCGGCACAACGTGGAAGGCGTGGTAGTGGACCCGGACGCGATCGTCCAAGCCGTTTTCGACCTGCGGAACGTGCAGGACGTCTCGGAGCTGCTGAACCAGCTGAAGCCGGAGGTGCGGGCATGATCGAGGTGATCAACCCGGCCACCGAAGAGGTGATCGGGTCCATTGTGGACAGCGACCCGGCAGCCGTCGACGCGGCAGTGTCCGCTGCGGCCGAGGCGCTCGGCCCGTGGTCGGCGTTGTCGCCCGCCACCCGCGCCGGTTACCTGCGCGCGCTGGCGGACGAGTTCGAAAAGCGGTCCGACGAGATCTCGGAACTGGTCACCCGGCAGAACGGCACGCCGATCAGCATCACCCGCGCGATGCAGAGCCAGGTGCCGGTCTGCTACCGGTACTTCGCTTCGCTGGCGGAGAAACTCTCGGTCGAGGAACACGTCGAAACCGCGAGCGGCGACGCGATCGTGCTGCGCGAACCGGTCGGCGTGGTCGCGGCCGTCACTCCGTGGAACGGCCCGCAGCCGCTCATCGCGTGGAAGCTCGGCCCCGCGCTGGCGGCGGGTTGCACCGCGGTGATCAAACCGGCTCCCGAGACGTCGCTGGACGCGTTCGTCTTCGCGGAAATCGTTGCCGCGGCGGGCATTCCCGAGGGCGTGGTGAACATCGTGACCGGCGGACGCGAGACCGGCGCAGCGCTGGTCTCGCATCCCGGCGTGCACAAGGTGGCGTTCACTGGCTCGACCGTGGCGGGCAAAGCGATCGCCGCCGAGTGCGCGAAGCAGCTGAAGCACGTCACCCTGGAGCTGGGCGGCAAGTCGGCGGGCATCCTGCTCGACGACGTCGACCTCGAGGCATTCCGGCCGCTGGTGCTTTCCGCCTGCGCGCCGAACACCGGGCAGACGTGCCGGGCGCTGACCCGGGTGCTGGCTCCGGCCTCGCGCTACGACGAGGTCGTGGAAATGCTCGCGGCGACGATGACCGGGATCCCGCAGGGGGATCCGCTCGACCCGGCAGTGTTCTTCGGCCCGCTGGTGAACGCGGCGCAGCGGGAGCGAGTGGAGTCCTACCTCGAACTCGGCCGCGCTGAGGGCGCGGAACTGGTGATCGGCGGCGGCCGCCCGTTCGACCGCGGGTACTACGTCGCGCCGACGATCTTCCGCGGGGTCACCAACGACATGCGCATCGCCCGCGAGGAAATCTTCGGCCCGGTGCTGACCGTGATGCCGTACCGGACCGTGGACGAAGCGGTCGCCATCGCGAACGACTCGGAGTACGGACTGGGCGGCGGAGTGTTCTCGCCGGACCGGGACCGCGCGACGGAAGTGGCCCGCCGGATCGTGACCGGCAGCGTCGGCGTGAACACCTCGACCCTGCCGATCGAGACGCCGTTCGGCGGCGTCAAGAACAGCGGGATCGGCCGGGAGCTGGGGCCGCAGAGCGTGGACGCGTACCTGGAGTACAAGACGATTTTCCGGGCGTAGCAGGCGCTTCCTGCGTCGTCCGGCACGGAGGAGAGTGACGGTGCGCGAGGCCTTTCCGCGGCGCGGGGACGACGCTGACCCGGCCGAGACCCGCGCCGCGCGCAAGCGGGCGATCCGGATGCGGCTCATCGAGCACACCGCGGCCCGGTTGTTCGCCGAGCGCGGGTACGAGGCGGCGAACTTCGAGGACATCGGCGCGGCCGTCGACATGCGCGGGACCAGCCTCTATTACTACTTCTCCTCGAAGGAAGAGCTGTTCCTGCGCTGCATGGAGCACGCGGCCGCCGAGGTGTTTCCCCGGCTGCGGGACATCGCCCGGTCCGAAGGCCCGCCGTTGGCGCGGCTGAGGGCGATGTTCCGGGAGGAAGTCGTGATCACGCTTCGCGAGTACCCCGAGTTCATCCCGCTCTTCCTCAAGGTGCGAGTGCCGATCGAGGCGCTCGAACGGCGCCGCCGGGAACTGCGGCGCGAGCAGACCGCCATCTTCCGCGAAGTCGTCGACGAACTGGACGGCCGCGCGGCCTCGGACCGGCCGCGTCCGACGCTGAACCTCGCGCTGGGCGGGATGGCGCTCGTCGGCGAGTGGTACGACCCGGAAGGGGAGCTGAGCGTCGAAGGGTTCGCCGACGAGGTGTCCCTGACTCTGGTCAGGATGTTCGCGCCGCGCACGGAATTCGAGGCACGGGTTGAAAACTGAGCGGAGAATAGAATATATTATCCGCAGTTGAGGGCGGACGGCCGATGTCGCGCGGGTCCCGGATCCGCGGTACGCGACCGGCGCGGCCCCTGCCGGAACTCCGCTCGGCTGAATCCGTTTCCCCGCACACCCTGGGAGCCATGCGATGCCCGTATCTTCGACCGTGCGCCGCGTCTGGGCGCTCGACGCGCCGGAACTGACCGTGGACTGCGGCATCCTGATGCTCGGCACCGGCGGCCAGGAGGACACGATCCCGTCGCCGTCCTTTCTCGTCGAGCACGCCGAGGGCCTGCTGTTGTTCGACACCGGACTGGCGACCTCCGGCGCGGGCGACCCGGCGGCCGCGTACGGGCCGCTCGCCGACGCTTTCAAGATCTCGATCCCGGAGCACTGCCGCCTGGACCGCCAGCTCGGGTCGATCGGGTACAAGACGGCCGACGTGCGCCGGATCGTCTTGTCCCACATGCATTTCGACCACACCGGCGGGCTCGACCTGTTCCCGGGCGCGGAGGGGTTCATCGGCGCCGGCGAGCTGCGGTACGCGCGCACGCCGTCCGATCTCGACGCGGGGTTCTTCCGCGAGGAGGACATCGCGGCGGCGGGGAAGATCGCCTGGAACGAGGTGCCGGCCGGGTACGACCACGACGTGTTCGGCGACGGCAGCGTGGTCTTGCTGTCCCTGCACGGGCACACCCCCGGCACCCTGGGCTTGAAAATACGGCTGCCGGACGAGAGCACGTTGGTGCTGACCAGCGACGCGGCGCACAAGCGGGCGAACGTGGCGGCGACGGTCGGGATGCCGTTCGACGTCGACCGGCTGAACAAGAACGCTTCTCTGCAGAAGGTGAAGCTGCTGGGCGCCCAGCCGGGCACGACGGTCTGGATCAGCCACGATCCGCAGGACTGGGCGGAGTTCCGCCCGGCCGAGGGAGAAATCACGAGCGCGGCGGACCTGAACCGCGCGTGAGAGTGCCTTTGCCGATGCGGACGGAGCGGTGGACATGAACATCTCGTGGATTACGGACGCGGTCGCCGGGCAGGTCCCGAGCGTCCCGCCGGACAGTCCGGCGCTGGCGATCGGCACCGCGGACCCGCTGTCCTACGCGGAACTGCGGGAACGCGAGCTGGTGCTCGCGACAGCTCTCCGGCGCGACGGCGTGCGCCCCGGCGACCGGGTCGCGCTGCTGCTGCGCAACTGTACCGATTACGTGGCGCTCTATCTCGCGCTCGGCCGGATCGGGGCCATTTCGGTGCGGCTGAACTGGCGGCTCACCGCGGCCGAATTGAGCTACCAGTTGCGGGATTCCGCCGCGAGCACAGTGATTTTCGACGCGGAGTTCGGCGACCGGCTCGCCGGGATCCGCGACGAGGTGCCTGCCCGGACGTACGTAGCGCGGGCCGGCTCGGACGCTGCCGCACCGGGTTGGGCCGTGCCGCTGGAGGAATTCGCCCTCGGCGGGGCGGACGGCGAGTTCCCCGAGGTCGGCGCGGACGAGCCGCTCACCCTGATGTACACCTCCGGCACCACCGGCCGCCCGAAGGGCGCGCTGCTTTCGCACCGCAACGCGGTGTGGATCGGCACGATCCAGGCCCTGAGCTGGAAGTTCGACCGCACCACGGTCGCGCTCACCCAGGGCCCGCTGTTCCACGCGGGCGGTTTCGAGGTGCTGCTCCTGCCCGCGTTGCTGAGACACGGGACCGCCGTCACCTTCCCGTCCGGCGGATTCACCTTGGAAGCGATGCTCGCGGCTGCCCGCCGCCATTCGGCGACGGCCATGCTGGTCTACTCGTTCATGCTCGCCGAATTCGGCGGGATCGACGGGCTGGAGGCGCTGGTTCCGCCGTCCCTGCGCCGGATCGTCACCGGCGGCGACACGATCATGCCGTGGGTGTACGACGTGGTCGAGAAGCGGCTGCCGGGCGTGAACCTGACCCAGTCCTACAGCCTCACCGAAGGCGGGGCGGTCGCGCTGCACCTGGACCACACGGTCGCCAGGGGCAGGGAAACGAGCGTCGGCGTGCCGCAGCCGATGACCCAGGTGCGCATCGTCGACCCGCTCGGGACGGAGGTGCCGACCGGCGAGGTCGGCGAAATCCACCTCCGCAGCCCTGGGGTCGGCATCGGCTACTGGAACCGCCCGGAGGAGACCGCGGAGACGTTCGCGGGCGGCTGGTGCCGCACCGGCGACCTCGGCCGGGTCGACGCCGACGGGTTCGTGACGCTCGCCGGGCGGGCCAAGGACATGATCCGCACCGGCGGCGAGAACGTCTATCCGGCCGAGGTGGAGAAGGTCCTCACCGGTCATCCCGGAGTGCACGACGCCGCGCTGATCGGCGTGCCCGACGCGAAACTGGCGGAGGTCGGCTGCGCGGTCGTGGTAGCGGAACCCGGTGCGTCGCCGTGCGAAGAGGACCTGCGGCGCTACCTCGCCGAACGGCTCGCGAAGTACAAGATCCCCCGGTACTTCGCCTTCGTTCGCGAACTCCCGCGCACCGCCTCCGGAAAAGTTGTGAAGTACCTGATGAAGGAAACCTACGCGAACCTCGGCGAGCGCCCCGGCGCTCCCGCGGGAGGAGAAGACCCGGCATGACCCAGACCGGCCGAGCGGCCCTGTTCTTCGGGCCCGGCGCGAAACTCGAACTGGCCGAACTCCCCGTTCCCGAACCGGAGCCCGGTGCGCTGGTGATGCGCGTGACCCGAGCGAACATCTGCGGTTCGGACGTGCACATCTGGCGCGGCGACGGAGCGCTCGCCGACCGGGGCCGCCGCGAGGACGGCCGGGTGATCGGCCACGAGATGACCGGCGTCGTGCACAGTCTCGGGCCGGGCGTGGACCGGGACTGGTCCGGTGCGCCCCTGCGGCCGGGCGACCGGATCGTGTGCCAGTACTTCGCGCCCTGCGGGCGGTGCCGGCCGTGCTTGCGGGGCCGTACCGAAGCGTGTCTGCGGCAGCACCGCGCGTTCGTCGGCAAACCGTCGGAGTTCCCGCACTTCCGCGGCGCGTTCGCGGACTATTTCTACGTGCGCCCGACGATGGCCGTGTTCAAGGTCCCGGACGAGGTCGGCGACGTCCTGGCCGCTGGAGTGAACTGCGCGCTCGCCCAGATGGTGATGGCGTTCGACCGCGCCCAGGTGTCGATGGGGGACCGCGTTGTCGTCCAGGGCGCGGGCGGACTCGGTCTCTACGGCGCCGCGCTCGCGCGGGAATGCGGCGCGGGCCAGGTCGTCGTGATCGACGGAGCGGACGAGCGGCTGGCTCTGGCGCGGCAGATGGGCGCCGACGAGACAGTCGACTTCCGCGAGTTCGGGTCGCCGGAGGACCGTGCCGCCCGGGTGCGGGAACTCACCGACGGCGGCGGCGACGTCGTGTTCGAACTCGCCGGGCACCCGTCGGCGATCCCGGAGGGGATCCGGATGACCGCACGCGGCGGGAAGTACCTGGAGCTGGGCACCTTCTACGAGGGCACGCCGGTCGAGGTGGACCCCGGTTACCTGGTCATGAACAACATCACGCTGCAGGCGGTGTCCTTCTACGACGCGCGCAGCCTCGCCGGGGCCCTGGCTTTCCTCGCGCGCCGCGCGGGGGACCTGCCCCTGGCGCGGGCCGCCGCGGATTACCCGCTGGAAGCGATCAACGAAGCGCTGGCGGACCAGGCCGCGGGCAAAGCTGCCCGGGCGTCGCTGGTCATGTCCTGAGCCGGCGACCGGACGAGAACGGAGACGGCGAGTTGTCGAACTCGATCGAGATCGCGGGTGCCGAGGTCGGGCACCTGGACGAGGTGTACGTCGGCGGCGAATGGCTGCCCGCGAGCGGCGGCCGGTACGAGATCGTGTCGCCCGCCGATGAAAAGGTCGTCGCCGAAGTCGGGCTGCCGGGAACGGATCAGGCCGAGGCGGCGGTGACCGCGGCGCACGAGCAGGGATTGACCTCGTGGGCCCGCTTGCCCGTCGCGGAACGAGTCGAGGCCGTCCGGCGTTTCTGTGCGGCCATGGAAGAACGGCTCCCGGAGATGGGCGCGGTGTGGGCGGTCGAAGCCGGGATGCCGGTGCGCTACAGCGCGACCCTGCACCGCTTCGGCGCCGTCGGGGCGTGGACCGCGGCACTCGACCAGGCCGAGGACGCGCTGCGGCCGGAACGGCGCAGCACCCCGCTCGGCGACGTGCTCGTGACGCACGAACCGGCCGGAGTGGTCGCGGGGATCATGGCCTACAACGGCCCATTGGTCACGATGGCCACCAAGATCATTCCCGCGCTGCTCGCCGGGTGCCCGGTGATCGTGAAAGCGGCGGTGGAGTCGCAGCTGATCATGCGCCTGGTCGCCGAGTGCGCCGAAGCAGCAGGCTTCCCGTCCGGGACACTGTCCATTCTGGCCGGGAACACTGACGTCGCTCGTGCGCTGTCGGCCGACCCGCGCGTCGACCTGGTCTCCCTGACCGGCGGACGTGTGGCCGCGCAGGACATCATCGAATCGACCCGCGGCCGGTTCGCCCGCACGCATCTGGAGCTCGGCGGGAAATCGCCCGCGCTCATCCTGCCGGACGCCCCGCTGGAGAAGGTGCTGCGCAGCCTCGTCCCCGGCGCGACCGGCGGGACCGGTCAAGTCTGCGCCCTGCTCACCCGCGTGCTCGTCCCCGAATCGAGGCACGACGAAGTCGTCGACGCGATGACCGCCGCGTGGTCGCGGCTGAAGATCGGCGATCCGCTCGACTGCGGCACCGACATCGGCCCGCTCGCCAACGCGGCTGCCCTCGCGCGCACCGAACGGGCCGTCGAGCGCGCCGTCGCGGAAGGCGGCCGCGTCGTGGCCGGGGGAGAGCGCCCGCCTGGCCCCGGGTGGTGGTTCGAGCCCGCCATCGTGACCGACGTCCAGCGGGGGTCGGACCTCGCCCGGAACGAGGTTTTCGGCCCGGTCACGGCGGTGCTGACCTACACGGATCTGGACGACGGCATCGCGCTCGCCAACGACACCTCCTACGGCCTCGCCGCGACGGTCTACACGACCGACCTCGAACGCGGCCAGTACTGCGCGGACCGCATCACCGCGGGCTCGGTCGCGTTGAATTCGTTCGGCCCGAGCGTCGCCGCGCCGTGGGGAGGACGGAAGGGGTCCGGCTGGGGACGGGAAGGCGGGCCTGAGGGAATCCGGGAATTCGCCGAGACCAAGCAGATCCTCCTCGGACCTGGCCTCTCCTGACCGCGGCCGTCCGCCGCCGCTGCCGCGCTTGACGTACCTCTACTCGAAGCTTAATATAAAATATTATTTCGACGGCGAGGAGGTGCGCGATGGCGCCTCGGACAGATCCGGACCTGAGCCGCCGGGCATTGGCCCTCCTCCGCGTTGTGGCCGCCGGGCGGGCCGAGATCACGTGCAGCCGCGAGCCAGACATGTTCGTCGACGGCGTGGCGTGCTGCGACCAGTACGCCGCGCACGCGCTCGCCCATCGGGGGCTGATCGTCCAAACCGGACCTGCGGCGCTCGGGAAGCGGGTCCGCGCCCGCCTCACACCGGCCGGTGCGGCGGCGCTGGGGGCGGCTCAGGCGGCCTGAAAAAGCAACGGGCAGTACCGCGGTTGAACGGGCCGCGGTACTGCCCGTCTCCATGTCCGCCCCCGTAATCGCCATCGCCTCGCGGAAAAGGGATGAATATATTCTCAACAGTTCCGCAGCCAGTACGCCACCGCCTCCGCGCGGTTCGCCGCGTCGAGCTTGCGCAGGATGTGCGTGATGTGCGTCTTCACGGTCCCCTCCGAGATCGAGAGCTTCCGCGCGATCGCCCGGTTCGCGTCGCCGCGGGCCATCAGGTCGATCACTTCCGCCTCCCGTGCCGACAGCAGCGGGTGCGGCGCCGGTCCGGGAGGCGGGGGGCCGATGCGCACGTCGGCGGCCAGCCGGGACATTCCTTGCTGCAGCGACGCCAGTCCTTCGAGGACGGACACCCGGGCCAGCGTCTCGCTCACGCCTTCCGCGTACAGGTTCAACACGGCACGGTCGGTGGCATCGACCTCGCGGCGAGGAGAGTAGTAGCTGTCCGCGTGCAGCAGTCCGACGACCTTCCCGTACGCCTGCAGCGGCGCGACGGCATACGAGGTGCAGCCGGACATCGAGACCAGCTGCCGGTTCACGCGCGGGTTCTCCTGCACGTCGTAGACGAGGCCGGCGCGGGCCTGGTGCACGACGTCGGATTCGACCAGCGAGCCGTCGAGCCGCGGCGGGGCCTCGCGGCCGGCGGCGAGCATTTCCGCCGCCAGTCGGGGATCCTGCTCGATCACCATGCGCCGCAGCATCCAGGTCGCGTCGTCCACTGTGGACACGAGAACCCGGTCGAACCCGATCGTGCAAGCTTCCTCGGCGGCGCGCGAGAGCACCTCGTCGGCGGTCGGGCAGGCGTGCAGGCGGGTCAGGGCGCGGCGGACCCGGCGCATCGTCGCGACCCCGTCGGCGACGCGGGCATCGTCCACCCGGGACTCCAGGTCTCGGACCCGGGCCAGCAGTGCGGTCAGCCCGGGCAGCCGCTCGGGGGCGGGAGCCGAGCCGAGTTCGGCCATCGTCGCGTCCCACACCTGGCCCAGCAGCCGTTTGGCGGGCAGCACCTCCGCGCAGCGGCCGACCGGCAGCATCCGGTCGAGCGCGGCACCCGCGTCCCGTCCCAGTGCGCGCACCTCCTCGGCGAGTCCGGCGTCGAGACGGACGCTGTCGAGCCGCGGAAAGCCGGTCGCGTTCATGGGCAGCTCCCTTGCCGAAAGTGCGCATATTATATATCGGAGGCTTCGAGCGGGCCAGCCGAGCGATCGGCCGTACGGGGTAGCGGAATACGACCGGCGGCAGATGCGGCGGCCCGGTGACCGCGGACACACTGGCCGCGCTGTCCACCCATCGAACCGGGAATCCCATGACTACCGCATCAGTGGCAACGAAGCCACGCGTGTCCCTGCGGGCACGCCTCGGCGGCTTCGACCAGACCTATCTGGTACTCGTCATCACCGTGCTGCTCGCGCTCGCCGCGGGAGCCACGACGACGAATTTCCTCACCGCAGGCAATTTCGGCAGCATTCTCAACCTGTCCGCCGCGTTCGGCATCCTCGCGATCGGCGAGGCGATCGTCATCCTCGGCAAGGGGCTGGACCTTTCGGTGGCGGGGATTGGGCTCGGCTGTGCGCAGGCGACGCTCGCGTTCGTCAGCGAGGGCATGCCGGAATGGCAGGCGATCGCGCTGATGACCGCGCTCGCGCTGGCGATCGGGCTCGTCAACGGCGTGCTCGTCGCCGTGTTCGAGGTGCCCGCGCTCTTCGTGACGCTCGCGACCGGGATGCTGGCGATCGGCGGGATCGACATCCTGTTCCTCACCCAGAACGTCTACGGCGTGCCGGCCGGGTCGTTCCTGGCGCAGCTCAGCGGCGGGTCCGTGCTCGGCGTGCCGCGTCCCGTGCTGATCGCGGCGGGTGCGTTCCTGCTCGCCTGGCTGTTCGTCGCCTTCACCTCGCCCGGGCGGCTGATCCGCGCGATGGGCGACAACTTCGAGACCGCCCGGTCGACCGGCGCTCCGGTGCGGCCGCTGCAGATCCTCACCTACGTGCTGTCCGCGCTGCTCGCCGCGCTGGCCGGGTTCGTGACGGTGTCGATCCAGGGCAGCGTGCAGACGACCGTGACGTCCTTCGACCCGATCCTTTTCACCGCGCTGACGGTGGTGGTGATCGGCGGAGTCTCGCTGTCCGGCGGGCGCGGCACGATCCTGGGCGTCCTCGCCGGGGCGCTGTTCGTGGGCGTGCTCAACAACCTGCTGGTACTGCACGGGCTGAGCACGGCCGTGCAGGACCTGATCCGCGGCGCGGTGCTGGCGGCCGCGATCGCGTTCGACGCGTGGCTGCGTCCGCGCAACGAGGAAACCGAGAAATCCGGGGAACTGTGACCGGCAATGCCGCCGGGGAACGGAAGAAGAAGCACATGAAGATCACCAGGAAACTGCTCGTGCTCGCCGCGTCGGCGGCGCTGGTCGCGGCGGGCCTGTCCGCCTGCTCGGTCGGCGGCGGGTCGTCGGATTCGGCGGCCGCCGCGACGAACGCGGTGTTCGGCGCGAACGAGCAGTTGATGCCGATGCGGCAGAAATCGCACGACGCGCTGAAGGGCAAGCGGATCGCCTTCGTCCCGATTCTCTACAAGGGCTACAAGCTCACCGAGAACTGGGGCACCACCATGCAGCGCACGTTCGACAACCTCGGGGCCGAGTTCAAGGTCTACGACTCGAACTTCAGCAGCGACCGGATGATCAGCACGATCAACGACCTCATCGCGCGCAAGGCCGCCGACGTGCTCGTGCTGCAGAACCAGGATCTCGGCCTGCTCGACAACGCGATCGACCGGGCGCAGAAGGCGGGCATCTACACCGTGGTGCTCAACATGCCGTCCACCCGGCTCGGCGACTCGTTCGTCGGCGTCGACGTCTACGGCGCGGCGCAGTCGATCGCCAAGCGCGCGATCTCCGATTGCGACGCCCGGCACGCGCCCAAGACGCTGTCGGTGATCGACGGCCCGGGCAACGACCCGGCGTCGATCCTGTGGGGCCAGGGCATCAAGGACGTCGCGCAGGCGCAGGGCTACCAGGTGCTCACCGCGCACTCGCAGTTCCAGAACGCACAGGCGCAGGCCGCGGCCGAATCGGTTCTGCAGCAGCACCAAGGGAAACTGTGCGGTTTCCTGGTGACGTTCGACCTGAACTCGATCACCGTCGGGCAGACAGTGAAGGCGGCGGAAGGCCGGGGCCAGGTGGCTCCGGGCGCGGTCGGCGTGTACACGCTCGACGCGGACGCGGACTGGTGCAATGCGCTCAAGCAAGGCCTGGTGACCGCCTCGGCTGCCTACGACGTCCAGGGCATCGGCGCGGCCGGCGCGGTCGCGGTGCAGAACCTGCTCACCAACGGCGCGAAGCCGGGCAGCGCGCATTCGGTCGGGTACGTGTCGAGCACGGTGGTCGACAAGGCGAACATCGACCAGACCACCATCGCGTGCTACCAGAGCAAGTGAGCGGGGACCGATGACTACGTCTCCGTTCCGGCGCGGGCTGGACGCCTTCGGCATGACCGGCGGCCGGCCGACGGAAAGAATCGCCCGCTACCGCACCGTCTCGGATCTGTTCGAGAAGCGGTGGATGGAAGGCGCGGTGCCGCTGGTGCTGGCGCTCGCGCTGTGTTTTTACGTGCTCGCCACGACCAATGTCGGGGCGGCCAACGCGCCGCTCGTGCTGGACGAGGTGTCCGAGTACGGGCTGCTCGCGATCGGCCTGACCGTGGTGCTGGTCGGCGGCGGCATCGACCTCTCGGTCGGCTCGGTGGTCGGGTTCTGCGGGCTGGGCGCGATGGTCGCGGACCGGGTGTGGCTGTGGCCGACCGCCCTGGTCGTGCCCGCGGCGATCGTCGCGGGTGCGGTGCTCGGGGCGGTGAACGGGTTCCTCATCGCGATCCTGCGGATGCGCCCGTTCATCACCACCCTGGTCACGCTGATCGCCTTCGGCGGCGCGGCCTCGGTGCTGCAGAACGCGAACAGCACGCAGATCGGCGTCACGAAACCGTCGCTCGTGTGGGACTTCCTCAGCGAGGGCCGGGTGCTGGGCGTCCCGACCGCGTGGTTCCTCTTCGCGGTGGTGCTGATCGTGGTCCACCTGGCGCTGACGCGGTCGCGCTGGGGCTGGTGGGTCACCGCGACCGGCTCGGACCGCCGGTCCGCGCGGCGCAACGGGATCCCGGTCACCGCCGTGACGTTCTGGACCTACGTGCTGTCTGGCGCGCTCGCTGGGACGGCGGCGATCCTCACCTCGGCGCGGCTGGCCCGGACCGACCCGAACGTCGGCAACAGCTGGGAGATCATCGCGCTGACCGCGGTGGTGCTCGGCGGCGTCAGCATCAAGGGCGGACGCGGTTCGGTGCTCCGCGCGGCGGTCGGTGTCGCGGTGGTGACGATCATCGAGCAGGCGACTGTCTCGGACGGTGCGCAGGGCTCGTACTACACCGTCATCCTCGCCGCGGTGCTGCTCGTGTTCACCGTGCTGGACCTCAAATGGGGCAAGTACCGGCAGCGTGCGGTGGAGAAGCTGAAGATCGACCCGGCACGGCTGCGGCTCGGCCCGCTGGTCGATGTCACGAAGCCGGGCACGGTCTGGTCGCTCAACCGCAGGCTGACCGACGCGCCACCGGTCGGGCTCGGCAAGATCCGCGGCGCGGAGGACTGCGCGGTGGACTCAGCGGGCAACGTCTACTGCGGCGACCAGCGCGGCTGGGTGTGGCGGTTCCGCGGCCTGGACGACACCGAAGGCGAGATCTTCTCGCGCACCGGCGGCTTCCCGTGCGGACACGCGTGGGACGCCGAAGGGCGGCTGGTCGTCGCGGTCGGCGGCATGGGCATCTACCGCATCGGCGCCGACGGCGAGCCCGAGCTGGTGGCGAACAAGGTCAAGCGCAGCCCGCTGTCGCTGATCGACGATTCGGGGCTGCGGGCGATCGACGACCTGGACATCGCGCCGGACGGCTCGATCTACGCCTCGGACTTCTCCACCCGCACGAACACCGCCGACTTCCTGCTGGAACTGGTGGAATTCCGGCCGAACGGCCGGGTGATCCGGGTGACGCCGGACGGCAAAACCGAGGTCGTGGTGTCGAACTACGTGTTCCCCAACGGCATCTGCACCGCGCACGACGGAGAATCGATCCTGATCGCCAGCACCGGGCTGTGCCGGGTCGACCGGCTGTGGATCGCTGGGCCCAAGAAGGGACAGCTGGAACCGGTGCTGGAGAACCTGCCCGGCTACCCGGACAACATCAACCGGTCCTCCGACGGCAATTACTGGATGCCGTTGTGCGCCATGCGCACGCAGATGTCCGACCTGCTGGGCCGCTATCCGGCGGTGCGGCGGCGGATGACCCGCGAGGCGGCGGTCGACAACTGGGTGGTGCCGCAGCTCAACACCTCCTGCGCGATCAAGTTCAGCGACCGCGGCGAGATCCTCGCCGTGCTGTGGGACGAGACGATGGAGAACTACCCGATGGTGACCGCGGTCAAGGAACGCGACGGCCACCTGTACCTGTGCGGCGTCAGCAACAACCGGATCGGCCGGCTCGAGCTGGACCCGAGCGAGATCGGCGACATCGATCCCGCCGCGGTCCCCGGGACAGCCGTGCGCGCGGCGGCGGAGGCAGTGCGATGAGCCCGGTACTGGACACCGTGAAGGAATGGCTCAACCCGAACTGGGGGCGTGCCCGCACGGTGCCCCCGATGGACACCGGGCTGCGGCCGAACCTCCGCCTCGACGCAGCGGCTGAGCTGTTGCCCGCGGGCGAGTACGAGCCGGACGACGTCGTCGCAACGGCCGCAGGTCTGGCTTTCAGCAGCGGCAACGACGTCTTCGCCGTGCGCGCGGACGAAGTGACGCGGCTGGTCTCGTTCGGCGGACCGGTGACGGCGCTGACCGTGCGAGACGATCAGATCGTCGCTGCGGTCGAAGGGCGCGGCCTGGTTTCGGTGGCGCAGTCCGGCGAAACCGAGGATCTCTGCACGGACGCGCCGGTCACCGGCTGCGTTACCGCGCTCGCGACCGACGGGGCCGCGCTGCTGGCGACTGTCGGCTCGACGAAGGTTTCGGAATGGTCCCGGGCGCTGGTCTCCGGAGACCGGTCCGGGCTGCTGGTGCGGGTCGACGGTGCGCGGGCGGAGGTGGTCGCGGAGCGTCTCGCCTGGCCGTCGGGCGTTGGCGTGGCGGCGGGTGAAGTGCTGCTGTCGCTGAGCCTGGACCACCGCATCGAAGCGCGCTCCGCGCCGGGCGGACGTGGCCGGGTGCTGAGCGCGAATCTGCCGGTCTATCCGGGACGGGTGCACGTCGCCGGGGACGACTGGTGGTTCGCCGCGCCCTACATCCGCAACCGCGTCACCGAACTGCTCCTGGACGAACCCGGGCTGCTGGCGGAGATGACGGAGAAGATCAGCCCGGAGGAATGGTTCGTGCCCAGGCTGCGCGCGGGCGACCCGTTCACCGACACGATGCAAATGGGGCAGCTGCGTGTGCTCGGCGTCGTCAAGAGCTGGGCCCCGGCGCGCTCGTGCGGTCTGGTGTTCCGGACGGACTCGACTGGCCGGGTCGCCGACAGCGCGCACGCCCGGGTCGACAGCCCGCGGCACGGCGTGACCGGCCTGACCGTCCACAACGGACACGTGATCGCCGCCGCCCGCGGTGGCCGGAACCTGCTGCGGCTGGAGGACGCATGAGCACGGTGTTGCGGCTGAAGAACATCAGCAAGCGCTACAGCGGAACGTATGCGCTCGACGGCGTCGACTTCGACGTGCGGCCGGGCGAAATCCACGCGCTGCTCGGCGAAAACGGCGCGGGGAAGTCCACGATGGTAAAGATCGTCTCCGGGGCGGTCGCGCACGATTCGGGCACGCTGGAGGTCGACGGCGTGCCGCGGGCTTTCACCACCCCGCGCGAATCGGTCGAGGCCGGCGTGGCGATGGTCTACCAGGAAGGCTCGCTCGTCGAGTCGATGACCGTCGCGCAGAACCTGTTCATGGGTGACGAGAAGGTGTTCAACAACCTCGGCCATCTGAACGTGGTCGCACGGGAGCTGCTGGAATCGCACAACTTCCACATCCGCCCGGACGTCCCGGCCGGCGCGCTCGGCGTTGGCCAGAAGCAGATGGTGGAGATCGCCCGCGCGGTGCACCGCAACGCGAAGCTGGTGATCCTGGACGAGCCGACCTCCTCGGTGACACCGGAGGAACGGCTTCAGCTGTTCCTGTCGATGCAGCAACTCAAGAAACGCGGCATCGGCGTCATCTTCATTACGCACATGCTCGACGAGGCGTTCGAACAGGCGGACCGGATCACCGTGCTGCGCGACGGCGTGGTCCAGGGAACGCTGGAGAGGCCGGAGTTCAGCCGCGATCGCGTGGTGAAGATGATGGTCGGCCGCACCGTCGAGATGGGGCGGGTGGAACCGAATCGCACGCCCGAGCCGGTGCCGACACTGCAGGTCGAGGACGTGACTCTGCTGCCAGTGGTGCGCAACATGGCGTTTTCCGCCTACGCCGGGGAAATCGTCGGCATCTACGGCCTGGTCGGCGCGGGACGCAGCGAGACCGCGATGATCGTCAGCGGGATCCTGAAACGGCGGCGGCTGCGCGGCGGCCGGGTGCGGCTGAACGGCGAGCAGGTGCGGTTTCGCACGCCGCGGCAGGCACGCAAAGCCGGGATCGTGTACATCACCGAGGACCGGAAAGCGTCCGGTTTCTTCAGCCATCTCACCATCGCCGACAACATCTACCTCGGGCACCTCTGCGGTGCGCGGCGCCTGCCGTTCCTCTTCCGGCCCGGCTCGCGCAAATCGGTCGCGAAGCGGTTTGTCGAACAGTTCCAGGTCCGCACGCTGCAGCCGACGAAGGCGACCGTCGAGGAGCTGAGCGGCGGGAACCAGCAGAAGATCGTGCTGGCCAAGGGACTGACCCGGAAACCACTGGTCGCGATCATCGACGAGCCGACCCGCGGCGTGGACCTCGGCACGATCCCCGAGATCCACGCGATGATCCGGGCGCTGGCCGACGACGGGGTCGCGGTCGTGGTCATCTCCTCGTACCTGCCGGAAATCCAGGCGCTGTCCGACCGCGTGCTCGTGGCGCGTGCGGGCAGCATCGCCGCGGAGTTCTCGCCGGAGGAAGCCGACGAGGAAAGCCTCATGTTCGCCGCAGTGCACTGACCAGAACGGAAATCTGATGCGCGGAGCAATTTTCCAGGGCGACCGGGTCGTCGAGATCCAGGAGTTCGCCGATCCCGAACCAGGCCCGGACGACGTGGTGCTGGAGATGAAGGCGTCCGGCATGTGCGGCAGCGACCTGCACTTCTACCGGGCTCCCGCCGGACAGGCGCTGGCCGCGTTCGGCATGGCCGGCGACGGCGCCGGGTTCATCGGCGGACACGAGCCCTGCGGCGTCGTCGCGGCGATCGGCTCGGCGGTCGACCCGCGCGCGGTGCGGGTGGGGGACCGGATGATGGTCCACCACTACGACGGCTGCGGGTTCTGCGACCTGTGCCGCACCGGCTGGCCGCAGATGTGCGAACGCGGCAACGTCATCTACGGCGCCACCGCACACGGCGGGCACGCGGACTACCTGAAGGTGCCCGCGCGAACGCTCGTGCCGCTGCCCGACGAGCTCAGTTTCGCCGCCGGGGCCGCGATCTCGTGCGGCACCGGCACCGCGTACGGCGCACTGACCCGGCTCGAAGTGAACGCGCGCGACACGCTGGCTGTCTTCGGCCAAGGCCCGGTCGGTCAGGCCGCCGTGCAGCTCGCCGCGGCGATGGGCGCGGAGGTCATCGCCGTCGACATCGCCGCGGAACGGGTGGCGCGGGCGAAGGAGTTCGGTGCGGCGCACGCGATCGACTCCACCGCCGCCGATCCGCTCGAAGCGATCCGGGAGCTGACCGGAGGCAAGGGCGTGACCAAGGCGCTCGACTGCTCCGGCGCGCCGCCCGCGCGGGCCGCGGCGGTGAAGTCGGCGGCGAAGTGGGGCGCGGTGGCGTTTGTCGGCGAAGGTTCGACGGTGACGCTCGACGTCAGCCCGGACCTGATCCGCAAGCAGCTCACGGTCATGGGCTCGTACACGTTCTCGCCGGTCGGCCAGGCGGACTGCGCCCGGTTCATCGCCCGGCACGGCGTCGAGGCGGACCGGGTCTTCACCGATCGCTGGCGGCTCGACGACGTGGTCGAGGCTTACACCGCGTTCGACAAGCAGACCGGCGGCAAGGCGGTCATCGAGTTCTGAAACCACGAAAGCGCCGACGGGTTCTTGAAGACCCGTCGGCGCTTTCGTGTCGCTTCAGACCCGCAGCAGCTTGGCGAATTCGGCGGCCGGCTGGTCGAGGTCGCCGTCCTTGATCGCGTGCAGCAGTTCGGCTCGCCGGTCCGCGGGCAGCGCCGAGGAGAGCACGTCGTGGAACTTCGCGTCCAGGTCTTCCTGGGACATCGGGTTTTCCGCGGTGCCGACGGGATTGTCCACGAACACGTGCTCGGTCGTGCCGTCCCGATAGGACACGGTCAGGTCCGCGACCCAGCGTCCGGCGTACTGCTCGTCCAGGTCCGGTCGCACCTCGATCTTCACCTTGCGGGCCAGCGCGGCGACGTCGCTGTTCTCGCCGAGGTCCAGCTGACCGGCCAGGTAGGCCTGATGCGTGGAGAAGCCGTTGCCGCGGCCGAGCATCGAGAGCGCGAACTGGAACGGCAGGCTGTACTGCAGGTGCTCGATGATCGTCGGGGCGTAGGCGTGCCGGTTCTGGTTGCCGATGATGACGTCGCCGCCGGTCTGGATGCCCAGCAGCACAGACTCGACCTGGTCCGGATTCCCGGTCAGCTGCCGCGCGCCATCGACGTACGCGTGGTTGATGCCGCAGCAGCAGTAGGGCTTGAGCCAGATCCGGGACACCTCGAAGGTCCGGTCGAGTCCGAAGTGGACAGCCGCCTCGTCGCCGACGTCCAGCCCGGCGAAGGCGCGGAAGAATCCTTTGCCTCCGGTGAGGAAGGTCGTCGGACCGGTGATCCCGGCGGCCGCCAGTTCTGCCGCGCGGATGCCGTTCCGGGTGCCGATGCCGGAGTGCACGCGCTTGATGGATCCGCCGCCGGAGGTGTACTCGGTGGTGCCGGAGGCGTGGCTGAGCGCGATCGACAGCGCGTGCCCGGTGGTCTCCCCGTCGAAGCCGCGCAGCTTGGCGACCACCGCGGCGGCCCCGAAGGCGGACAGGAGCCCGTGCGGGTGGAACCCGCGGATCAGGAGGTCCGGGTTGGCGAGCGTGCCGATCCGCGTGTAGACCTCGTAGCCCGCGACGACGGCGGTGAGCACGTCGCGCAGGTCCGCGCCGAGCTCTTCGCCGACGGCCAGCGCCGCCGAGACCACGCAGCTGCCCGGATGCGCGGAGCTGGCGCGATGCGCGTCGTCGTACTCGAAGCCGTGCCCGAACGTCGCGTTGACGAACGCCGCGTCGGCCGCGCTCATCGCGTCGCCGCTCGCGACGACGTGCGCGGTCCCCGGCGCGTGGGACGCCCGGGTCACGTCGAGCACGGCCTGGCTCCACGGCAGAGCTGCGCTGCCGACCTGCAGGGCGAGCTGGTCCTGCAGCAGCCTGCGGGCCCCGGCGAGTGCTTCGGCCGGGATCGCCTCGAAGGTCAGGTCGGTCACGAGCCGGGCGGCGGCTTCTTCGACCGGGGAGAAGGTGCTCACTGTGGGTGCCTTTCAGGAGAGGGGCAGGCCGTAGGATTTGAGTTCGACGTAGGCGTCGAAGCCCTCCGGACCCGCCTCGCGGCCGATGCCGCTGTTTTTGAATCCGCCGATCGGCGCGGTGAAGCCGACCGGGTTGCCGTTGACCTCGACGGTGCCGGTGCGGATCCGCCGGGCGACGGCCAGCGCGTGCTCCGGATCGGCGGAGAACACCGACCCGTTGAGTCCGTAGTCGGAGTTGTTGGCGATGGCGACCGCTTCATCCTCGGTGTCGAAGGTGTGGACGGTGAGGACGGGGCCGAAGATCTCCTCCTGGGCGATCTTCGCGTCCGGGTCGACGTCGGCGAAGACCGCGGGGGAGACGTACCAGCCGCGCTCGAGCCCTTCCGGCCGTCCGCCGCCGGTCAGCAGCGAGGCTCCGGACGCCTTGCCGTCGGCCAGATAGCCCTCGACGCGGGTGCGCTGGGCCGCGCTGGCGAGCGGACCGATCTCGGTCGCCGGGTCGAACGGGTCGCCGACCGGCATCGACGCGACGAGGTCCACCAGCCGGTCGTGGAGTTCGTCCCGGCGCGAGCGGGCGACGACGATGCGGGTCTTGTTGCTGCAGACCTGGCCGGCGTTGCGCAGCGACACGGCGCGGACGGCGGCGATCGCGGCGTCGAGGTCGGCGTCGCCGAGCAGCACCGCCGCGGACTTCCCGCCGAGTTCGAGGGTGCACCGGCGCAGGTCCTGCCCGCACAGCGCGCCGATCCGGCGGCCGGCCGCGGTGGAGCCGGTGAACGACACCTTGTCCACGCCGCGGTGCCGGACCAGGTATTCGCTGACCTCCCGCCCCGCCGGAACGATGTTGACCACCCCGTCGGGCAGCCCGACCCGTTCCAGCAGGTGGCCGAGGAGGTACGCGTCCAGCGGCGTCTCCGGGGACGGTTTGAGCACCACGGTGCATCCGGCCAGCAACGCGGGGGCCAGCTTGATCATCGTGATCAGCAGCGGCGCGTTCCACGGCACGATCGCGGCGACCACGCCGACCGGCTCCCGCGTGACGAGCGCGTGCCCGGTCGCCGAGCGGCGGGTGTCCTGCCACGGGTAGTCCGGCGCGAGGTCGAGGAACGCGTCGAGGAGAAGCCGCGGGCCGATCGCCTGCATCTTCGTCGACAGCGTGATCGGGCAGCCCATCTCGGCGCTGACCAGATGCGCGATGTCGGTTTCGTGCTCGGCGAGTGCGGCGCTGAGCTTGCGCAGCACGGCGATGCGCTCGCCGAGCGCCATCCGCGGCCACGGACCGTGGTCGAACGCCTGCCGCGCGGCGGAGACGGCGGTGTCGATGTCCGCTTCGGTGCCCTCGGCGACCTGGGCGAGAACCTCCTCGGTCGAGGGGGAGACCACGTCGAAAACCCGGCCGGACGCGGGTGCCGCCCATTTGCCGTCGAGGAAGAGCTTGTCGTAGTGGCCTTGCCACAGCGGGGGTTGCGCGGGCATCAGGGCACGCTCCTTGCCGGTCCGGGGAAGTCTTCCGGAAGCATACGTAATATAAAATATCTAGACCAGGTTTTCGGGCGACCGGTCCCGCAGGTTGACGCGCGTACCGCTAGATAATATAAAATATTATCTAGACCCACCCCTGAGCGAAGGCGGGCGACATGCAGCACAAGCCACTCGACGGCATCCGGATCCTGGAGATCGGGGGCTACATCTCGCTCCCGTTCGGCACCTCGATGCTGTGCGGCCTCGGCGCGGAGGTCGTCAAGGTGGAGAAGCCGGTCCACGGCGAGGACTTCCGGCGGCGGATGAACGACGGCAGCCCGTACTTCCGGCAGTACAACGCGGGCAAGCGCAGCCTGTCGGTCGACCTCAAGACCGCCGAGGGGGTCGAACTGGTCAAGGCGCTGGTGCCGCGTTTCGACGTCGTCCTGGAGAACCTCCGCCCCGGCAAACTGGCCGCGATGGGCCTCGGCCCGGAGGACTGCCGGGCGCTGCGCCCGGACCTCGTCTACGGCTCGGTGACCGGGTTCGGCACCACCGGGCCGCTGGCCGACCGGCCCGCCTACGACACGATCGGGCACGCGTTCGGCGGCCTCTACTCGCTGTTCAGCGACGACGGGCAGCCGCAGCTGGCGGGCGGGCTGAGCGCGGACCTGGTCACCGGGCTGACCACCGCGGCCGGCGTGCTCGCCGCGCTCGTCGGCCGCCTGAAGACCGGACAGCCGCAGCGGATGGAAACCTCGATCATGGAAGCGGTCAGCACCCTGACCGCCGACGGCATCACCCAGGCCTTCGAACTCGGCCGCGACCCCAGCCGCACGAGCAGGCATCCGCAGGCGCAGAACTTCTGCGTGCCCACGTCGACGGGGGAGTACCTCGCGGTGCACCTGTCGTCGTCGCAGAAGTTCTGGCAGTCGCTGTGCCGCGCGCTGGAGCGCACCGACCTGCTGGAGGACCCGCGGTTCGCCGAATACCGGCCGCGCGAGGCGAACTACTTCGAGCTGGTCCCGATCGTCGAGGCGGAGTTCGCGCGCAAGCCCAAGGAGCACTGGGAGCGCGTGCTGACCGAGCACGACGTGCCGTTCGCGCCGGTGCTGTCCATGACCGGCTACCTCGACCACCCGCAGGTGCGGCACCTGGACATCGCCGACCGCCAGCCGGACGGCCTCGCGCTGCTCCGCCCGCCGTGGACGTTCGACGGCGCGCGTCCGGACCGCTCTTCCGCCGCGCCGAAGGTGGGCGCCGATTCCCGTGCGGTCGCCAGCGAGGTGCTGGCGGCAGAGGACGTCGAAAAGCTGTTCGCGACCGGCGTCCTGTACGAATCCTGACCGACAACTGGAGAACACTGATGAAGCCGTATCGTTCCATGCTTTTCGTGCCCGGCCACAAGGCTTCGTGGGCCGACAAGGGTCTCGCGTCCGGCGCCGACGCGCTGATCCTCGACCTCGAGGACTCCGTGCCCGTCGCGAGCAAGGACGACGCGCGCCTGGTCGTCGCGGAGACGATCGACCGCCTGCACGCCCAGGGCGTCCGCGCGGACGTCTGGGTGCGGCCGAACGCGTCGGTCAGCGGCCTTCAGGGCGCGGACCTCGAAGCTGTCGTCCGGCCCGGACTGGCCGGGCTGTTCCTGCCGAAGGTGTTCGACGCCGAGGAACTGATCCGCATCGACGCGGTCGTGACGCATCTCGAAGCGCGCGAAGGGCTGCCTGCCGGGAGCGTCGGGCTGATCGTCAGCTACGAGACCGCGGCGTCGATGGCGCACTGCGAGGAGATCGCCGCCGCGTCGCCCCGGGTGTCCAGCCTGCTCGGCGCGACCGGACCGAGCGCCGACGTGGGCCGTGAACTGGGCTTCGAGTTCACCCCGGCCGGACTGGAGACGCTTTACCTGCGCAGCCGGATCGTGCTCGCCGCCCGGGCGGCCGGGCTGCACCATCCGGTCGCCGGGGTCTGGCAGGACATCCGCGATCTCGACGGCGCCCGCCAGTTCTGCCTGGACAACAAACAGCTCGGCTACCGCGGCATGGTCTGCATCCACCCGTCGCACGTGGCGATCGCCAACGAGGTGTTCACGCCGACGCCCGAGGCGGTCGACCACTCGCGCCGGTTGATCGACGCCTTCCGCGCGGCCGAGGCGACGGGCAGCGCGGCGGTGGACTTCGAAGGGCAGCACGTGGACATCGCGCACGTGAAGACGGCGGAGGGGATCGTCGCGCAGGCGGAGGCGATCGCGGCGAACGCTTGATCGGGCACGGTGCCGGTTTCCCGCGCGGGAAACCGGCACCGTCTTGTGCGGGCTATTCGGTCTCGTCGTCGGCCCAGAGGCCGCGTTCTTCGAGCATGCGCACGACGTTGTCCGCGCCGTCGAGGATGTGCCGTTCGGCGATCGTGCGCGCCTTGCGGACGTGCCTGCCGCGCAGCGCCTGCAGCAGTTCCGCGTGGTCGGCGAGCGTGTGCTCCACGTGGCCTTCGATGGAGGCGTAGAAGCGGTTCGGCAGGTGCTTGACCACCGAGCTGAGCAGCAGCGTGAGCCGGTGGGAGTCGGCGGCGAGGTTGAGCTGGCGGTGGAACTCGTGGCCGAGGCGGGTGATGGCGTCCTGGTCGCCGGCGTCGGCGGCCTTCGCGAAGTCCTCGTTGATCGCTTCGAGCCGGGAAAGCTGATCCGGCGTGATCTTCTTGGCGGCTCGCGCGGCCAGCTCCGCGGAGAACTGGGCCTGGGCCCAGAACAGGTCGCGCACGTCCTGGCGCGACACCGGCGCGACGACGAACCCGCGGCGCGGCACGAGTTCCACGAAGCCCTCGCTGCGCAAGGAAAGCAGGCCTTCGCGCACCGGCGTGTTGCTCACCCCGACCGCCTCGGCGATCGGTTCGGTGCGGAGGAATTCGCCTGGTTTGACGTCCCCGGACATGATCAGTTCCCGGACGTAGGTCGCGACTTCCTCCGGCAGCTGCTGGCGGCGGTCGCCGCCGCGCAGCCGGGTCAGTTCGTCGGCCACGGGCCACCTCCGTAGAAGAACCGTCCAGTAAAGAACATGATATATGGATTGCGGGCGATTATGGCACGGCGGGCAGGCTCGCGGGCGCACCGACCTGCCGGGGATCGACCGGCGCGGCGGCGAGCAGCGCGGTCCCGCAGACCGTGCCGAGCGGCCCTCGGCGGTCGAACACCGCGGCGGTCGTGACCGCCACGCCGTCGTGCTCGACGCGGTGGTCGGCGGTGAGGCCCAGCTCCAGGTCGTCCGCAGGAACGCGGCCGAGGGTGAGGGTCAGGTCGGCGTTGATGAATTCCAAGCCCGTGTCACCCCAGTTGGTCACGAGGTTCACCAGATCGGCCACGGTCGCCGCGTGCTGGAACGGGGTGGGCCGTTCGCCGCGCACGATCTCCTGCGGGAACACCCAGATTGTCTTGCGCGCGGAGTTCTGGTGCGGCTCGGGCGATCCGGTCCAGCCGACGCCTTCGCTGTGGAACACGCGCGGTTCTTCGGTCGCGGGACGCAGGTCCGGCGGAGGTGTCAACGGGCGTTCGCTCTGGGCCCATACAGTGCCGGTGGCGGGGGAGCCCGCGGCGAGGAACAGCCCGGACGCCTTGCCGACGAGAATGTCTCCCTGCCACAACGTCGCTTCGACAACGCAAAGCCGACGGCCGCGACGGACGATCTCCGCGCGCGCGACGGACGGGACGAAACCAGCCGGGCGCAACAGATCGACCGTCCATCGGGCAGGACGGAACACTCCTTGGCCGACCGCGCTCTCGGCGGCGCGGGCGAGCGCCCCGCTGGTCGCCATCCCGCGCAGCTGACTGCCGCCGCCCCAGCTGGCGCGTGCTTCGGGCAGGGGGTGCAGGAGTTCGCCGCCGGGGCCGGGCTCCGCGGTGAAGAAGGCCATGGTCACCTGGTAAATATAACATTTTATATGTGATGTTGTGAAGAGTGTTGGCGTGCCGCGGGCTCGACGACCCTTGCCGTGCCCGGTGAATAATACATAATATGCAATCATGCCGAGGTGGATCCCCGAGGAGTGCCGATGAAGACCGAGACCGCGCCGCCCGGACCGCTGGCCGGGGTGCGAGCCGTCGCGCTCGCCGGGATGGGCCCGACGCCGTTCGCGAGCATGCTGCTGGCCGATCTCGGCGCGGAGGTCGTGCGGGTGGCGCGTCCGGCCGGCCGGTCCGGCCGCGCGCTCGGCCAGACCGAGGGCATGGCCGCCGAGCACGATCTCGCCAACCGGGGCGTCGGCACCGTCCAGGCTGATCTCAAATCGGCCGACGGCGTGCGCGCGGTGCGGCGGCTGGCCGAAGCGGCCGACGTGTTCATCGAGGGGTACCGCCCCGGCGTCGCCGAGCGCCTCGGGCTGGGGCCGGAGGTCCTGCTGGCCGGGAACCCCGCGCTCGTGTACGCGCGCCTGACCGGGTATGGCCAGTCCGGGCCGCTCTCGCAGCAGGCAGGCCACGACATCAATTACGTCGCCCAGAGCGGCGCGCTGCACGCGATGGCCCGGGAAGGCGAGGCGCCGCGGCCGCCGGTCAACCTGCTCGGCGACTACGCGGGCGGGGCGCTCGTCGCCGCCTTCGGCATCGTGAGCGCACTGCTCGAAACGCGGTCGTCGGGCCGGGGCCAGGTGCTCGACGCGGCGATGCTGGACGGTGTCGCCTTGCTGACCGCCAAACTGCAGGGCCTGCGCGCGGCCGGCCGCTACTCCGACGAACCCGGTACGAACTACCTCGATTCCGGCGCGCCGTTCTACGACACCTACCGCTGCGCCGACGGCCGGTATGTCGCGGTCGGCGCGCTGGAGCCCGATTTCTACCGGGAGTTCGTCTCCCGCCTCGGCGTCGACACGACCGAGTGGCCCGACCAGGACGACCGCACGGCCTGGCCTCGGCTGCGCTCGCTCATCGCGTCCGCGTTCGCCGCGAAGGACCGGGACGAATGGGCTCGCATCTACGCGGGGACCGATGCGTGCGTCACGCCGGTGCTCACCTTCGACGAGGCGGCCCAGCATCCGCACAACGCCGAACGGGCAGTGTTCGACCGGGTCGGCGACGTCCTCCACCCGCGTCCGGCCCCGCGGTTCAGCCGGACTCCGGCGCGCGAGCCGTCCGCTCCCGAGGCCGCGGTACTGGACCTGGACCGGCTGCTGACGGCGTGGACGCGACCCCGGGCGCAGTCGGCCTGACCGCGGGAAACCGCCCGTCAGCCGCGCGGGCGGGCGGTTTCCGACGGCAGCATCCCGAACCGCTCGCGATACTGCTGAGCGAACCGGCCGGGGTGGTAGAAGCCCCAGCGCGCCGCGACGTCCGTGACCGAGTCCGCCGCGCCGGACAGCAGCTCCCGGTGCACCCGGTCCAGCCGGACCGCGCGGAGGTAGGCCATCGGGGATTTGCCTACCGCCTCCTGAAAACCCGCCTGCAGCGCCCGGGGGCTGATGGCGGCCATGGCGGCCAGGTCCGCGGTCGTGAGGGGCTTCTCGGGATTGCGGTCGAGATAGTCGACGATTTCCCGGATGCGCGACCCCCGGGTGTGCGCGGGGCGGCTGTGCAGCCTCGCGCTGAGGCTGCTGGGCACGGTCATGAGCAGCTGGGTCATCAGCGCCGATTCGAACTCGTGGCACGCGGCGGGAACGGTGGCGAGCCCGCCGTCGCGGCTCAGTTCGGCGTAGAGGAAGCCCACTGTCGCGAGGAACGCCTGTGCGGTGCTGGACCGCAGGGAGAACGTGAGGTCGAAGTCGATCTCCTCGCGGACCGGTTGCCCGGTCAGTTTCGCCGCGTGCGCCTCGAGCAGGTCTTTCGGCAGTTTGACGTGGTACTGCCACGAATCCGCGCTCCACCGCACCAGGACCGGGGACTGCGGCACGAAGGCCACTCCGGCCTCGCCCGCCGCGAACGTCCGGTGCGCGCCGTGCTGCTCCGCCGTGCTGGTGCCGGTGGCGGGCAGGTTGACGTGATAGCACAGCCGCATCGGCGGACCGACGATCGTGGTTTCCGCGCCGTAGGCCATCCGGCCGATCGTGAGGTGCGCCGACGGTGCGAGGTCGAGCCGGAATCGCATGCCCGCGCGGTCCGAGACGCGCACGTCGTGGCTCGCGAAGGCGCGCGTCACCTGCTCGCGCGCGGTTTCGAGGTCGGCGGTGCGGAAGCGGACCGGTCCGGGCGGCACGGCGGGCCGCGGGCGATCAGGCATCGGCGCCTCCTCGGGTCGTCCCAGACGAACGTCAAGAATATATGATATGCACAACGCGGCTAGACGGTGACCAGTCGAGAGTATATTTTATATTTGTTGCGAGACGATCGACCAGGAGCCGCGCCCCGCGCGCGGCGGGGAGAGGACACCGGATGGCAGGCCTGTATTTCGAGGAGTTCGAACCGGGGATGGTCATCGACCACCCGACCCGCCGCACTGTCACCGAGGCGGACAACACGCTGTTCAGCGTCATGACGCTGAATCTGGCTCCGCTGCATCTGGACGCGGAGTACAGCAAGGACAGCATTTACGGCCAGCGGCTGGTGAACTCGCTGTTCATTCTCGGCCTGGTGTCCGGGGTGACGGTGCCGGAGACGACCCAGGGGACGACTCTGGGCAACCTGGGTTTCGAGAAGATCACCTTCCCGAAGCCGGTGTTCCACGGGGACACGATCCACGTGCGGACCGAGATCGTCAGCAAGCGCGAGTCGAAGAGCCGCGGCGATTCCGGCATCGTGATGTTCCGCCACCTCGGCATCAACCAGCGCGACGAGATCGTGTGCGACGCCCTGCGCGCGGGCCTGATGCTGAAGCGGTCCGCCGCCGAGGCGTCCGCCGCGCAGAGCTGAGCGGGAAGGGACCGGACATGGCCGAGGACGAGACGGGCTTCGCCTGGGTGCCGCCGGAAGAGGTGCGGGACCGCAGCCGCTACCTCGCCGCGGTGCGGAAGTGGGGCCTGCCCGGAGACGCGGATGGCGTGTCCGAGGCGAACCGGCGGGCGATCGCCGACCCGGAGTGGTTCTGGCGCGCCGTCGTCGAGGACCTGGACGTCGCCTTCGCGGAGCCGTTCGAGCGGGTGCTCGACGAGTCCGAGGGGAAACCGTTCCCTCGCTGGTTCGCCGGGGGCCGGATCAACGTCGCCGAACTGTGCGCGCACCGGCATGCCCGCGGCGAACTCGCCGGCAAGACCGCCGTGGTCTACGAAGGCGATTCCGGGCAGCGGCGCACGCTGACCTTCGGCAAGTTGGACGAGCAGGTCCGCCGGTTCGCGGCGAACCTGGCCGCGCTCGGCGTCGCCCGGGGCGATCGCGTCGTGCTGTACATGCCTGTGGTGCCCGAAGCGGTCGTGGCGTTCCTGGCGATCGCCATGCTCGGCGCGATCGCGGTGCCGACGTTCAGCGGATACGCGGCAGACGCGCTCGCCACCCGGCTGCAGGATTCCGAGGCGGTCGCGCTGATCACCGCGGACGGGACGACCCGGCGCGGCAAGGAAGTCCCGCTGAAGGCGACCGCGGACGCGGCACTGGCGGACGCGCCGTCGGTGCGCACGGTCGTGGTGGTCCGCCACCTCGGCATCGACGTGCCGATGACGGCCGGGCGGGACACCTACCTCGATGAGCTGGCCGCTTCGCCCGCGCCGGTCGAGACCGCGGCGACGGAGGCGAACGATCCGCTCACCGTCGTCTACACGTCCGGCACGACCGGCAGGCCGAAGGGGATCGTGCACTCCCACGGCGGGTTCGCGGTGAAGACCGCGGTCGACTTCGCCTACGGCTTCGACGTGCACGCCGACGACGTGGTCTGCTGGATCACCGACCTCGGCTGGCTGGTCGGGCCGATGCTGATGACCGGCCCGCTGCAGCTCGGTGCGACCATCGTGATGATCGAGGGCCTCCCGACGCATCCCACGCCGGACCGGATGTGGGACGTGGTCGAGCGCAACGGCGTGACCGTGCAAGGCATCGCGCCCACCGCGGCGCGCGCGTTGCGTGCCGCGCACGAAAAGCCCCGGCACGAGCTGTCCACTCTGCGCTCGTTCGTCTCCACCGGCGAAGCCTGGGACGAGCCGACCTGGTGGTGGCTGTTCGACGAGGTCGGCAAGCGCCGGGTGCCGATCGTCAACTACAGCGGCGGCACCGAGGTCGGCGGCGGACTGCTGATCGGCTACCCGTTCCTGCCCGCCGAGGCGGCCGCGTTCACCGGACCGCTGCCCGGGGTGGACGCGACGGTGCTCGACGACGAAGGCCGGCCGGTGGCCGGCGCGATCGGCGAACTGGCCGTGCGCAACACTTTCCCCGGCATGACGCACGCGTTCTGGCACGACCGCGAGCGCTATCTCGAGACCTATTGGGCACGGTTCCCGGACGTGTGGGTGCACGGCGATCTGTCCAGTGTGGACGAACGCGGGCAGTGGCGGATCCACGGCCGGTCCGACGACACGCTCAAGCTGGCCGGCCGCCGCGTCGGACCCGCGGAGATCGAGGCAGCGCTGCTGCGGGACAAGCGGATCGCCGAGGTCGCCGTGATCGGCGCGCCGGACGAACTGCGCGGCCAGCGCGCGGTGGCGTTCGCGGTGCTGCGCACTGCCGGTCCGGAACCCGAAGATCTGCGCGAGGTCGCGCTGGAGAACGCGGGGAAGTCGTTCGCCCCGGAGGTCTACGTCGTGCCGACGCTGCCCAAGACCAAGAACGGCAAGATCATGCGGCGCGCCATCCGGGCGCGGTTCGTCGGGGCGCCGGTCGGCGACCTGTCGTCGCTGGACCCGGCCACGCCGCTGGAAGACATCCCGGTACTCGCGGAGGAGAACGCGCAATGACCGACCCGGAAAGCAACGTCGAGATCGTCCGGAAGGCGACGCGGGAGCTGGCCCGCAAGTTCGACCACGACTACTGGCTGGACAAGGACCGCAATCACGAATACCCGTGGGAGTTCGTGAAGGCGTTCGCGGCGGGCGGCTGGCTGGGCGCGATGATCCCGGAGGAGTACGGCGGCATCGGCCTCGGCCTGGAAGAAGCCGCCGTGATGATGGGCGAGATCTCCGCGTCCGGAGCCGGGATGGCCGGTGGTTCGGCCATCCACTTCTACGTGTTCCCGCCCGCTCCGATCGTCAAGTACGGCTCGGAGGAGATGAAGCGCGAGTACCTGCCGCAGCTGGCGGCGGGGGAGTTGCTGATGGCGTTCGGGGTGACCGAGCCGGACGCCGGGGTGGACACGTCGCGGATCAAGACCAAGGCGACGAAGGTCGACGGCGGGTGGAAGATCAACGGCAAGAAGGTCTTCATCACCAACGCGCAGAACGCCCAGAAGATCCTCCTGCTCGCGCGCACCTCGCCGCGGCGGGAGGACAAGCCGCTGTACGGGATGTCGCTGTTCTTCGCGGACATGGACCGGGATCGCATCACCGTCCGGGAGATCGAGAAGCTCGGCCGCGCCGCGATCGACACGAACGAGCTGTTCATCGACGACCTGTTCGTGTCCGAGGACCGGCTGGTCGGCGAGGTGGACAAGGGGTTCTACTACCTGCTGGACGGGCTGAACCCGGAGCGGATCGTGGTCGGCATGGAAGGCATCGGCCTCGGCCGGGCCGCACTGGACATCGCCACTGAGTACGCGAAGAACCGGGTGGTGTTCGACCGGCCGATCGGGCAGAACCAGGCCGTGGCGCACCCGCTGGCGGATTCGTGGATCCGGCTGGAAGCCGCCGAAGGCATGGTCATGCGGGCGGCGAAGCTGTTCGACGAAGGAAAGCCGTGCGGGCCGGAAGCGGCGGCGGCGAAATACCTGGGCGCTGAGGGCGGTTTCGAGGCCTGCGACCGAGCGTTCTCGACGCTTGGCGGCTACGCGTACGCGAAGGAGTACCACGTCGAGCGGTTGTGGCGAGAGGTTCGCTTGCTGCGCAACGCGCCGTTCTCGCAGGAGATGGTGCGCAACTACATCTCGCAGCAGGTTCTGGGGCTCCCGCGCTCGTACTGAGGTCGCAAATAGTGCGGGGCTCCCGGCAGATCTGCCGGGAGCCCCGCACTTCTCCGTATTGAGCGACTCATCCGGCGACGAGTTCGCCCCGGTCCATTTCGTAGTGGCGGGTTTCCTTGAGCCCGAGGGTGCACACCGCGCTGATCAAGGCCAGCACCGCGAGGAATCCGCCCAGCGCAAGGGATCCGGCGACGCCGATGATCGGGGCGGCCACGAGAGGCGGTACCGCGCCGCCGAGGATACCTGCGACGTTGTAGCAGAATCCGGCCGCCGTGTACCGGTAGCGGGTGATGAACAGTTCCGGCATGAACGCGCTGACCGGACCGAACACGAGCCCGGCGAAGACCAGCGTCAGGCAGACCCCGGCGCCGTACGAAAAGGCGGTGCCGATGTCCAGCACCGGGAACAGGGCGAGTGCCCACGCCACCGAGACGAAGGTGGAGACGAGGATGACCCGCCGCCGGCCGAACCGGTCGGAGAGCACCGCGCCGAGGATCATCGAGATGCACCACACGACGCCGGCGAGCACGCCGATCGAAAGCACGGTGGTCTTGGCGAGATGCAGGTGGGCGGTGCCGTAGGAGGCGAGGAAACTGCCGCTGAGGTAGAAGAAAGCGAAGACCATGACCAGCACCCCGGACCCGAACAGCATCTGGCGCGGCTGGTTGCGGAACGCTTCCGCGAGCGGTGCGGACGAGGTGCCGGACCGGCTGGCTTCGCGGCGGAACACGGGCGACTCTTCGATCTTCAACCGCACGACGAGGCCGACGGCGATCAGGACGACGCTGGCCACGAACGGGATGCGCCAGCCGTAGCTGATGAAGTCCTCGTTGCTCATGGTGAGCCCGGCGATGAGGAACGTCAGGTTGGCCAGCACGACCGCCACCGCGCCGCCGAGCGAGCCGAACATCGAGTAGAAGCCGCGCTTGGCCTTGGGCGCGCTTTCCGCGGCCAGGAGCGTCGCCCCCGCCCATTCGCCGCCGACCGCGAGCCCTTGCAGGATGCGCAACAGCAGCACCAGCAGGGGAGCGGCAACGCCGATCTGGCCCGCGGTCGGCATGAGTCCGATGAGGACGGTGGAGAGCCCCATCAGGAAAAGCGTGGTGATCAGAGTCTTCTTGCGGCCGACCCGGTCGCCGAAGTGTCCGAACAGGATCGCGCCGAGCGGCCGTCCGAGAAAAGCCACGCCCTGGGTGGCGAACGCGGCTACCGTGCCCGCGGCGGGTCCGAGGGCGGGGAAGAACACGTGCGGGAACACCAGCGCGGAGGCGGTCCCGTAGATCAGGAAGTCGTAATACTCGATCACCGTGCCGGTGCTGCTGGCGATCGCGATGCGGCGCATGTCCTTCTTCGACGCCGCGACGGTGCGGGGCGGCTGGACGCCGGCGGTCTGCTGAGGCTGGTCCATAGCTCTTCCTTGAGGGGCCGAGTGTCAGTCAGAAGTAAAATATAAAATGCAGAGTCCTACTCTCTGTGCCGCGGGCGCGCGTGTCAACCGGCCCGGCGGGATTCAGCGGAAGGCGCTGTGCCAGGTAGTTTTTCGCGAGGTGTGCGCCGGTGCGGAAAAGCGTGCCCCGGTGGCCGCCGAGGCCAGGTCGCGCACGGATCCTGGGAGAGATCCTTCCTGGGAAAGAACCCGAACTGGTACGTCTCCGTGCCGAGGGCGAGTGTGGAAGTCAGACCGGGGAAACGCCCCGGGCCGGACAGAGGAGGCTTCGTGGCCACCGTCGAGCACGTCAAGTTCCGCAACCGCGACATGTACTGGGACATCGCCGCGGACCTGCACTTCCCGCCGGACTTCGACGAGTCCGAGACCTATCCCGCGATCGTCGTGGCCCACCCGATCGGCAGCTGCAAGGAGCAGACCTCCGGCAACGTCTACGCCCCCGCCCTCGCGGAGGCCGGAAACGTGGTCATCGCGTTCGACGCCAGCTTCCAGGGCGCGAGCGGCGGCGAACCGCGGTTCCTCGAGGACCCCGCCCAGCGCGTCCAGGATTTCAGCCGCGTCGTCGACTACCTGGTGACCCTTCCGTACGTCGACGTCGACCGAATCGGCGTGCTCGGCATCTGCGGAGGCGGCGGCTACACCCTCGCCGCAGCGAAGACCGAGAAACGCTTCAAGGCGGTAGTGTCCGTCACGGGCGCCAACTTCGGCCGCCTGCAGCGAGAGATGGCGAGCCAGAACGGCGGCGTCCTCAAGGCGCTCGCGACGATCGGCCAGCAACGCACCGCGGAGGCACGCGGCGAGCAGAGCGCAGTCGCCGGCTTCCTGCCCGAGACGGCCGAGGCCGCGCAGGCGACCGGCGACATCGACATCATCGAGGCGTTCGAGTATTACCGCACCGACCGAGGCCAGGCGGACCACGGCTGCGTCCTGTTCGAAGCGGCACACGGCACGGCCGCCCTGGGCTGGGACGCGTTCCAGCTGGCCGAGGAACTGCTCGACCAGCCCCTGCTGATCGTGATCGGCGACAAGAACAAGCAGGGCGCGTTCGGCGCGTACCGCGACGGCCACGAGATCTACAAGCGGGCCGCGTCCGCCGACAAGACTCTGCTCGAACTTGACGGCGCCTCGCACTACGACCTGTACGACCGCCCGAACGGGGCTGGCGAGGCATTGAAGACGATCGTGCCGTTCTTCACCGACAAGCTCTGAGCACGCGATCGGATGCGGTCCGGGCCAGACCTCGCTCCTCGTGCGGTGTGGCCGAACCCCAGGTCTCCGGAACCGGCGACCTGGGGTTTCGTGCTGTCGAGACGAGTTTCCCGTCGTAGACCGGAAACTTTACTCGACCGCGGCGCGGTGCCGAAAGCCTTAGTGCTGCGGCGAATCCGCCCCAGTAGGCGCGGGATCCGGCGGGTCTCCCTCGAAGCCGTTCGCCCAGTAACGGCCGCGCAGCGAGAGGTTCTGCAGCATCCCGGTGGCCTCTTCCGCCGACATTGGCGCGGGGTCCGTTTCCAGCCACCACCGCAGAACGGCGAGCTGTTCCCCGACCCACGCCCTGGCCAGCACCCCGAGGTCGATGCGGGGCTTGACGTCGTGGTGGTCAGCCCGGGACTTGAACACCGAGCACACCGCGTCGATGCGCGCGTCGGTGAACTGCCGGAGCGCCCGGCCGTCGCCCTCGCCGCGCAGGATGAGCAGGTACAGGTCCCGGTTCTCGCGGGCGTGGCGGAACAGTTCCAGCGCCGGTTTGCCGGTGAAGCCGACTGAGGACGCCGGGACCAGCGGGCGCAGGCGTTCGTCCAGTTCCTCCTGGAGTTCGGTGACGACGTGCCGCAGCAGGGCGTCCTTGTCCGGGTAGTGGCTGTAGAACGTCGCGCGGCCCAGGTCGGCCCGTTCGGTGATGTCCTCCACCGTCACGTTGGCGTATCCGCGTTCGAGCACCAGCGACACCAGCGCGTCGCGGAGCAGCCCGCGGGTGCGGCGGGTCCGTCGGTCAGTCGTCGGCAAGGGGCCCCCTTCGGTCGTTGCCGGCCCGAGTGTAGCGAACTGTTGACACCGCGACTGTTAATAGACACAGTGTTCAGCATTGGTCAATCTGACGGAAAACAGGGAGTCGGCGTGAACCTGGGCAGCTATGTCACCCGTGCCAGCACGTTCTGGCCCGATCAGCAGGCGCTGGTGTGCGGGGAGCGGCGGTGGTCCTACCGCGAGCTGGAGGAGCGGACCAACCGGCTGGCGTCCGCGCTGCTCGCGTCCGGCGTCGAGCCCGGGCAGGCGGTCGCCACCTTCTCCGGCAACAGCGCGGAGCTGGTGGAGACCGAGATCGCTTGCTACAAGGGCGGTTTCCTGCGCGTGCCGATCAGCGCGCGGCTGTCCGCGGGCGAGGTCGAGCACATCGTGGCGGACGCGGACGTGCGGGTGCTGCTGGTCGACGCCGAGCACGCCGAAGCGGCACAGAAGGCGGCTGCCGGGACGTCGTGCGCGCTGATCGACTACGACGGCCGCACGCCGGATGCCCGCTCCTATGCCGACGTGCTGGCGGCGGGGTCGCCGGAGCCGGTCGCGGTCGAGGTGAGCGCGGACGACCCGTCGGTTCTGCACTTCACTTCCGGGTCCACCGGGAAGCTCAAGGCCGCAGTGCAGACGAATGGGAACCGGCTGGCGAACATGCGCAAGCGGCTGATGAGCCCGGAAGGTGCGCCGTCCGCGGCGGAGCGCTATCTCGCGGCTGGTCCGATCACGCACGCCACCGGAATGGGTTTGCTGGCGGCCTTTTCCCGCGGGGCGACCGCGGTGGTGCTGCCGCGGTTCGGTGCGGTGGAGTTTCTGGAAGCGGTCGAGAAGGAGCGGATCACCTCGACCTTCCTGGTGCCGGTGATGCTGAACATGGTGCTGTCGCATCCCGGCCTGGGCGATTTCGACCTCTCCTCGCTTCGCTGCCTGCGGGTGGGCGGCGCGCCGGTGTCGCCGCAGCGGTTGCGCGACGCGGTCGCGGCGTTCGGCCCGGTGGTGATGCAGGGGTACGGCCAGGGCGAGACCACGAGCGGCGTCACGGTGCTGACCTGCGCCGACGTGGTGCGCGGGATCGAGGAGGACCCGGAGCTGCTGTCCTCGGCCGGGCGGCCGTTGTTCGACTCCGAGGTCCGGGTGGTCGACGACGAGGGCCGTCCGGTGCCCGCCGGGGAGCTCGGCGAGGTGGTGGTGCGCGGGCCGGACTGCGTGACCGAGTACTGGCACGAACCGGACCTGTCGGCGGAGACCTTCCGCGACGGCTGGGTCTACACCGGCGACATCGGCTACCTGCGCGCCGACGGCTATCTGTTCATTGTGGACCGCAAGAAGGACATGATCATTTCCGGCGGCTACAACATCTTCTGCACCGAAGTGGAATCCGTGCTCTACGAGCACCCCGCCGTTTCCGAGGCGTGCGTGGTGGGCGTGCCCGACGAGAAGTGGGGCGAGGCGGTGAAGGCGGTCGTCGTCCGCCGTTCCGACGCCACCGTCGAGGAACTGATCGAGTTCTGCGCGGAACGATTGGCACGCATCAAGAAACCCCGCTCGGTGGATTTCGCCGACGAACTCCCGGTGAACCGCAACGGCAAGATCGACCGGCGCGCGGTGCGGGACCGGTATTGGGCGGGCGAAGCCCGGAAAGTCCACTGAGGAGGCCCCGCATGTCCTTCACCCTCACCCCGGCCTACGACGACAACCCGCGGCTCGCGGAACTCGTCGGCCGGCTGCGCGAATACCTGGCGGGCGAACTCGCCGACTACGAGGCCACGCTCGGGCTGACCCCGGAAACACCGCTGACCCGGGCCATGATCGAACCGGTGTGGAAACGCTGCCGCGAACTGGGTTTCTACGGCGTCCACCTGCCCAGCGAGTACGGCGGCCTCGACCTGAGCTACACCGAACTGGCCGCGCTCAAGGAGGAGGTCGGCGCGTCCGGCCGGATCCTCTACCACTGCGTCCTCGGCGACTTCGGCGGCCCGCTGCGCGCCGGCGCGATCTTCACGACGGCCACCGAGGAACAGCGCGAGCGGTATCTGCTGCCGGTCGTCCGCGGGGAACGCGCGTGCTGTTTCTCGCTCACCGAAACCAATGCCGGGTCGGACGTGCGGGCCATGCGCACCACGGCGACCCCGGACGGGGACGGCTGGCGGATCAGCGGCCACAAGGTGTTCTCCTCGGCGGGACCGATCGCGGACTTCTCCGTGCTGGTCGCCCGGATGGCAGGGAAGGACGAGAGCTACTCGGCCTTCCTGGTCGACCTGGATTCGCCGGGCTGCACGGTCGCCGACGGCGAGGTTCCGATGTCCGGCCAGCATGTCGAGTCCGACATCATCCTCGACAACTGCTACGTCGGCCCGCAGCAACTGCTCGGCCGCGTGGGCGACGGGCTGCGCATCGGGCTCGGCCGGGTCACCACGAACCGGCTGCTGCACTGCCCGACGGTCCTCGGCCACGCCCGTCGCGCGCTGGAACTCACCATCGAATTCGCCCGCACCCGCCAGGTGTTCGGCGGCCCGCTGGCGGCGCTGCAGTCGATCCAGCACAAGATCGCCGACATGGCCACCGCGTACTACGCGGCCCGCGCGATGACGTATGACGCACTGTCCGAATTGGACTCCGGGAGCAAGCCGAGCACGGAGGCGTTCATGTGCAAACTGTTCGTGGCGGAGAACGCCTTCCGCATCGCGGACGAGGCGGTGCAGATCCACGGCAAGACCGGACTCGTGCGCGGGGCCGAGGTGGAGTGGCTGTTCCGGCGGCTGCGGATGTTCCGCGTGCTGACCGGATCGTCGGAGATCCAGAAGAACGGCATCGCCAAAGCCCTGCTCCAGCCGTCCGGGACACAGCGGTGAAGCCCGCCGGGACCCGGCCGCGTCCGGCCGCGCCGGCGGACGGGGCCGCGGGGAGCACTTGGCTGCGCCGCTGGTCGGTGGTGGGCATGCTGCTGCTGTTCATGCTGATCAACTACGGCGACAAGACCGTCCTCGGGCTGGCCGCGCGCCCGATCATGCACGAGTTCGGGCTGAGCCCGTCGCAGTACGGGTTGCTGTCGAGTTCGTTCTTCTTCCTGTTCAGCGTGTGCGCGCTGGCGGTCGGCCTCGCGTCGAGCCGGATTTCGACCCGGTGGATCCTGCTGGTGCTCGCGCTGGTCTGGGCGGTCACGCAGGTTTCGGTTGTCGCCGCGAGCGGGATCGGGCTGTTGCTGGTGAGCCGGATCGCGCTCGGCGCCGCCGAAGGGCCCGCGCAGCCGATGGCGCTGCACGCCGCGCACAGCTGGTTCCCCAACGCCAAACGCAACATCCCGAGCGCGCTGATCGTGGGCGGCGGCGCGCTGGGCGGGGCGATCGCGACCCCGCTGCTCACCGTGGTGATCGTGCACTTCGGCTGGCGGGCCGCGTTCCTGGCGATGTTCCTGGTCGGCTGCGTGTGGTGCGTGCTGTGGCTGGTGATCGGCCGCGACGGCCCGGTCGACCGCGTCCCGGCCGGCGCGGCCCCGGTCCCGGCCGCCCGCGTCCCGTACCGGCGGATCCTGCTCTCCGGGACGTGGCTCGGCGGGTTCACCGGAGCGTTCGGCGCGTACTGGACTTCGACGCTGATGGTCGCCTGGCTGCCCACCTACCTGGAAACCGCGCTGGGCTACAGCACCGGCGAGGCGGCGGCGATCGCGACGATTCCGTGGCTGGCCGGGCTGATCCTGACCTTCGCGCACGGCGCGATCACCCAGTGGCTGCTGCACCTCGGCGTGCCCAGCCGGATCGCCCGCGGCATTCTCGGCGGGTGCGTGCTGATCCTGGCGGGCTTGGCGATGGTGCTGCTGCCGACGGTCACGCAGCCCGCGCTCCGGATCGTCCTCATCGCGGTCGCGTTCAGCTTCCACGGCGTCACCTTCGCCAACGGCCAGACGGTCAACAGCGAGATCAGCCCGCCCGCCCAGCGCGGCGCGGTGCTGTCGGTCAGCGTCGCGCTGGTCACCATTGCCGGACTGCTCGCGCCCTACGTCACCGGCCGGCTGGTCGAGGCCGCTGACGGGCCGGCTGCCGGATTCGCGACCGCCTTCGCCATTCCCGGAGTCCTGATGATGGCGGGCGGGCTGGCCGCCCTGTTCTTCGTCCGTCCGGAACGCGACGCCCGGCGCATCGCGGCACTCGCCGCAGCCAAGGAGAAACCGTGACCAATCCGTACACTGTGGACAACGCGTACTGGAGCCGCGGTTACGTCGACCCGGCGTTCGTCCGCCTCGGCATGACCCGCGCCAGGGAAACCGGCCCGACCCGGCGGGTGTGGCGCGGCGCGGGCCCGCGCTGGGACCTGCGCGAGGACCTCGAAGACCTGGACAACCTGCTCGTCATCCCGAGGACCGGGGACCCGGCCGTCAAGCTCACCGAATTCCTCGCCGCCGCGGAGACCGACGCGATCCTGGTGGCGCACCGGGGAAAGATCGTCTACGAGCGCTACTTCCACGGCATGCGGCCCCACGACGTGCACCTGTCCGCGTCGGTGGCGAAGTCGTGGACCGGGCTGCTCGCCGCGCTGCTCATCGACGAAGGCGTGCTTGACGCCGATCAGCCGTTGTCCCACTACGCGCCCGAACTCGGCGGCACGGCGTTCGGCGACGCCACGATCCACCACCTGCTGCACATGGGCACCGTGATGGACTACGGCGGTCGGCCATTCTGCAAACCCCTTGAAGCGCAACGGTATTTCGCCGCGGTCGGCATCGTTCCCCGTCCGGCCGGGTTCACCGGACCGACGAGCGTCAAGGAACATCTCGCTACCGCGCGGGCCGTCGCACCGCCGGGAACCGAATTCCGCTACGACAACGGCAACACCGAGGCCGTCGCCGAAGCCCTTCGCCGCGTCACCGGGGTCAGCCTCGCCGATCTGTGGAGCGAACGGGTCTGGGCCTGGCTGGGCGCGGACGAGGACGGCGCGTACTGCCTGGACTCCACCGGGACGGAGATCGCGTGCGGCCGCTACAGCGCCACCTTGCGCGATCTGGCCCGGGTAGGGGAGATGCTGCGCCGCGGCGGGACGGTCGGTGACCAGCAGCTCGTGCCGGAACGCGTCGTCGCCGACCTGACCAACGTGCCGCCGGGACCCGCTCAGCGCGCTCTGCCGACCGGTGCCGCGCGGCCGATCGGGTACCACAATTTCTGGTGGGTCCCCGGCGACGGCCACGGCACGTTCGGCGCGCGCGGCATCCACGGGCAGCGGCTGCAGGTCAGCCCGGGGCGGGAACTGGTGATCGCCCACTACGGATCGCACGTGATGTCGCCGTCCGTTCCGGTGCCGGCGCTGGAAGCGGTGTTCGCCCAGATCGGCGACCATCTGACCGGATAAGACAGACCGTTCTCTCTGCTAGCGTGGGCTTGTGGTGCAGAAGATCCGGGTGTCCGAAGCGAGGTCGAGGCTGCTCGCGACGGCCACCCGGATCTTTTACGCCGAGGGCCTCCACTCGGTGGGCGTCGACCGGATCGTGGCGGAGGCGAAGGTCACCCGGGCCACGCTCTACCGGCATTTCCCGGGCAAAGAAGACCTCGTCGTCGCGTATCTCCAGGGCGTGTCCGAGATGGAGCGCGAGGGGATCGGCAAGATCCTCGCGGGGAATCCGCCCGCGGCCGACGCCCTGCGTGCCATCGCCGAGTGGATTGCCGAGAGCATCCAGTCGGCGCACTTCCGGGGCTGCGCGTTCCTCAACGCCGCGGCGGAGTATCCGGACCCTGCACATGCCGTGCACCAGGCTGTCCTGGCGCACCGAGAGTGGTTCCTCCGCACGATCACGGACCTGTTAGCGCAGATCGGCACGTCCGCACCGGAGCCCGCGGCACGGCATTTCGTGATGCTGCGCGACGGTGCGATGGCCTCGGGCTGCCTGACGGACTCGGCCGAGGTCGGCGACACGTTCCTCCAGGGCGTCGACGGCATCCTGCGGCATCGCCTCGGCGCCGCGGAGCGCCCGTAACACTTCTGAAAGACCGGCGGGCGTTGACGCCGCCACTCGGTTGCCGACAAGCTCAGAGAGAACGAACGTTCTATCTCTCTGGGCTCTCGGAAGGATCATCGTGACCATCGTTGACTCGCCCGCCGGAACCGCTCCGGCGTTGCGTCGCCTGTACTTCGTGCGGTTCGCCTTTGCCGTCGTCTGGGCCGCGCTCCTGTTCCTCACGTCCAAGACGGCTGTCGGCCCGATCGGGGTGGTCCTGGTCGTCGCGTATCCGCTGTTCGACGTCGCCGCCGCGGTCGTGGACGCGCGCTCGTCCCGTGCCGCCGGGTTGTACGTGAACATCGCGATCAGCCTGCTGGCGGGGATCGGCCTCGCGATCGCCAGCGCGTCCGGCGTCCCAGCGGTGCTGCGGGTCTGGGGCGTCTGGGCGGTGGTGGCCGGTCTTGTCCAGCTGATCGTGGCCGTCGGCAGGCGCGGGATGGGCGGCCAGTGGCCGATGATCCTCAGCGGCGGCATCTCGGTGCTGGCCGGGGCGAACTTCATCCTCAGCGCGGGCGCGCCGAACCCGTCGCTGGTCACCGTGGCCGGGTACGCGGTGCTGGGCGGGATCTTCTTCCTGGTCTCGGCGATCCGGATCAGGCGAGCGTGAGGAAGAGCTTCTCCAGCTGTTCCTCGGTCATGGCGGCCTGGTTGCCTTCGCTGTCGGCGGAGACGCAGTCGCGCAGGCCGCTCGCGATGATCTTGAACCCGGCCCGGTCGAGCGCGCGGGAGACCGCGGCGAGCTGGGTGACCACGTCCTTGCAGTCGCGGCCCTCGTCGATCATCGCGATGACCCCGGCGAGCTGGCCCTGCGCGCGGCGGAGCCGGTTGCGGACCTGGGTGACGGTGTCCTGGTCGCCGATCATGGCTGGTCTCTCCCTGGTTGGCCGGTGGAAGTCACGAGTGGTCAGGAACGGTTCTTGCGCCACGGCCACGACCGGCGCGGACGCGGTTCGGCGGGGTGCCCCGGGCACCACTGTCCGGCCGGGACGGTCGCCTTGACCTGGTCGACGTGCTGGCCGCATCCGGCCCACGTGGTTTTGCCGCAGGTGCGGCACGCGACGGGACGGCACATGGTCATCCTTCCGGGATCGTCGGGGCGCCGGTGCGCGGGCGGCGGAATTCGGCGAACGCCGGGACCGCGGCGGTCGTGCGCAGGGCGTCGAGCAAGCTGCGCCCCTCGGCCGGGGCGGGCAGTTCGGTGAGCACCGGGCCGAAGAACGCCCGGCCGTCGATCGCGGTGATCGGGCTTCCGCCGGTTTCGCCGAGCGCGTCCTGGCTCTCCTGGTGCGCACGGCGGACGGACGGGTCCGCGTCGGTGGAATCCGCTTGCTGGGCAAGGTCTTCCGGCAGTTCCGCGTCGCGCAAGGCCGCGCGAAGCAGTGCGCTGTTCACTGGCTGCCGCTGCTCGTGAATCCGGCGGCCGAGCGCGACGTGGAACCGGGCGGCGGCGGCCGGGTCCGCGATCGCGGCGCGGACCCGGCCCGCGCGCAGCGAGTCCTCGACCCGCTGACGGTGGCCTTCCGCGACGGTGTTGCCCTCGTTGAGCACGGCGAGGCTCATCGGCCGCACGGAGAATTCCGCGCCCGTGTCGGCGAGCCAGCGGTAGGCGAGCCAGGCGAACGGGCAGACCGGGTCGCCGTAGAGCACCACGTCGGTCATGTCAGCTCCCGATCGAGCGCGTCGAGTGCGGATTCGAGCCGCGCGGCAGCCTCCGCGGCGACTTCGGCGACGCCTGCCTCCGGCGCGACCTCGGCCATGACAGCGGGGTTGATCGCCTCGACGACTGTGCCCTCGGCCCCGTTCTCGCGGACCACCACGTTGCAGGGCAACAGCAATCCGATCTCGCGGGTCGCGGTCAGCGCGCGGTGGGCGAGCGGGGGATTGCACGCGCCGAGGATGGTGTAGCGCTCCATCCGCTCGTCCAGCTTCTCGCGCATCGTCGCCTGCACGTCGATCTCGGTCAGCACGCCGAAACCGGCGTCCGCGAGCGCGGTTCGCGTCTTGGCCATCACGTCGTCGAAACCCGCGTCTCGGTAGGTACGGGACAAACCCAGTTCCATGGCGGCTCCTTTCCTCGGGGCCCACCATACCCCCGGGGGCATCGGTTATGCCCCCGGGGGTATCTGTCGCTGGGGCACTGTCCGATGTGCGGCAGCTTGTAGCCGCTTGCCCGACGCGTACTGTGACCGCCTCGCCCACGCGGGGACAAGCCGGGATTCTTGGCTTAGCCTCACCGTCGTGCCGCTGGGTGTTCAGCGCGCACTCACGAACCCGCACCACGTTAAGGACGCCATGACGACCGTCAACGGCCTGCCGGCCCACATCCTGCTCGTGCACGCGATCGTCGTGCTGCTGCCGTTGAGCGCACTGCTGCTGGTGTTGAGCAGCGTCTGGCCTAAAGCGCGCGGCAAGCTCGCCGGTCCGAACGCCGTGCTGGCCGTGGTCGTGGTGATTCTGGTCCCGATCACCACGAACGCCGGGGAGTGGCTTGAACGCCGGGTCGCGCAGACACCGTTGCTGCGCGACCACACCGAACTGGGCGACACGGCGCTCTGGGTCGCGATCCCGGTCGCTGTGCTCGCGCTTCTGGTGTGGTGGCGGGAACGGGAAAACACCCGTTTGTCGGCGGATACCGACGATTCGCCCGTCGCGGGTCGTCGGACTTATCTCGCACCCGCGTCGACGAAAGTCACGGCAGCCGTCGCGGTGGTCGCGGTCTTGGCGGCCGGTGCGGCCGTCTACGACATGTACCGCATCGGCGATTCCGGTGCGCGGGCCAGCTGGCAAGGGAACTTCAGCGAGAACGCCGCTCCGCGTCACGCGCGTTAGCGGGCCGGGCTTTCCTGCCGGTAGCCGAGAAGAAGGGCGATCAAGTCGGCCCGCCCCTGGGTGAGGTCCGGCGGCGTGGGCGGCGGCGTGCGCTGAGTCCGGGCGCGGACCGCGCGGACGAATTCCCGGACCCGGGCCGGAGCGGGGACCAGCTCGCCGCCGAGGCAAGCCACCAGGATCAGGTCCTCGCCGGAATGGGTTTCGATGGCGAACGACCAGCCGTGCCGTTCGTCCCACAGCAGCGCGGTGTCGCGTCCGGGATGGACGGAGAGGTGACCGTCGAGCGCGAGGTAGGCCGACATCGGCGAATCGAGATCGATAGTGCAGGACTCCGGGCCGACGCCTGCCGCGGCGCTCACCGCGTCGAGATAGGCGGTCAGTCCGCAGAGCAGGCGGTATTCGTGGTCGGTGGTCAAGGGCTGGACGGTCATCGGCGCTCGTTTCCGCCGCCGCGTCGAACGGCGGTCCGCTTCAGGCTGCGCGCCGGGCGAATGGCGGACTAGGGCCGAAGGTCACCTGGCCAGGCGCCGCCGGAAGCAACCGGTGACGTTGGTCCCTGTGCTCGGTGGCTTGCGGCCGGTGCGCGAAGCGAGGCAGTCGGGTTGGCTCGGGTCGTTCGCCATGACAGGAGTGACCGCCATGGAAAAGACAGCGACCGGGGAGTGGACGCTCGCCGAGGCGGAGGTGCTGGGCCGTTCTGTGCTGCGTTTCCCTTCGGCGCACGACACGCAGCCCTGGCGAGTCGAGTTGACCGACGGTGCGGTGCTGCTGCGAGAGCGGGTCGACGTGGCGTTGCCGCGACGCGATCAGGCGATGTCCTGCGGGACGGCGCTCGCGAACCTGGAGTTGGCGGTCCGGGTGCTCGGCAGGCGCGCGGAAATCACCGTGCTGCCGGACCCGGAGCAGACCGACATTCTCGCGCGGGTCGAGGCGGCGGAGCCATTGCCGCCGACGGACCAGGAACTTCAGCGGTACGGCGCGATCATGGTGCGTCGGAGTCACCGCGGGGCGTTCACCGGACTGCCGGTCAGGGCGGAGCAGACCGCCCGCGTCGCGGCGGCCGCTGTGACGACCGGGGCGGAGGCGATCCGGCTCGACGGGGTGGCGCGGCTCGCGAGGTTCTTCGGCCACGCCGCCCGGACGCTCCAGGACGAGGCGGCGGGAACGCCGTTTGCCGCGCTGCCACCCGTCGGTCCGGAGTTGTTCCTGCTGCGGGAACGGCTCGAGCCCGAAACGGCGCTGCTTTTCACGACGCCCGGCGATGCGCGCATCGACCACATCCGGGCCGGTTACGCACTGGAGCGCTGCTGGCTCGAAGGGGTGACCCTCGGCCTCGCTGGCGCGGTTCTGACCCAGCCGCTGCGGGTGCCGGGGGTCCGGTCAGCGCTGTGCGAGGACTATCAGCTCGCTGGGTTTCCGCAGGCTCTGCTGCGGCTAGGGCGTTCGACGCGGGTGGCTCCGGCGAGTCTGCGTCGCGGGGTCGCTGAGGTGTTGGGCGAGCGGTGGGTGCGTCGAAGCCGAAGGCCGGTTCCGTGAAGGCCGTTGGTCCCTCGAATTCGGGACGACCCGACGGACTGCCGACGCGGATGACCACGCGACGGTTCGCCGCCCTGTGAGGCGCCAGGCGAGGGCGATGATGTTGCCGGGTGCCCGCGCTGGACGGGCACCCGGCAGGCTCAGTCGAAGTCGGCGTACCGGCGGTCCCGCCACGCGAGGGCCGCGCCGAGTCCGCGGGTCGCGACGAGTTCGGTGAACTCTGCCCGCTCCGGTGTCGAGGCCGAGTTCAGCACCGCCGCGATGTCGTGGTTCGCGGCGACGGCGTCGCGCAGTCCCATCGCCTCGTACGCTCGGGTCAGCGCGCGTTTGGTGTAGCGCAAAATGGACAGCGGGGTCAGGGCGATCTTCCGCGCGAGCTTGTCCACAGTGGACTCCAGCTCGGCGGCGGGCACGACGCGGTTCACCATGCCGAGTTCGAGCGCGCGCCGGGCGTCCACCACATCGCCGGTGTACAGCAGTTCGTTGGTCGCCTTCTGGCCGAGCAGGAACGGCATCAGCAACGTCACCGGACCGGACCCGAAGCGGATCTCGGGTTCGCCGAAGTGCGCGTCCTCGGCGGCGACGAGCAGGTCGCAGGCCATCGCGAGCTCGCAGCCGCCGGCGAGGCACCAGCCCGACACCGCGCCGACGACCGGCTTTCCGAGCCCCCACACCTTCATGGTCAGCCCGATGTTGTTCTCCAGGCCGGCGTGCCATTGCTCGGCCGTCGAGATCCCCGCCTCGACCTCCTGCGAGATGTCGTAGCCGACGCTGAACGCCCGCTCGCCGCCGCGCAGGACGACGACCTTGACCGTGTCGTCCTGTTCGGCCTCGTCCAGCGCCGCGGTCAGTTCCTGCATGAGCTCGACGGACAGGGCGTTGAGCTTTTTCGGCCGGTCGATGGAGATCCAGGCGGTTTCGCCGCGGAGTTCGGTTCGGATGAAGCTGGTCATCGGGTGCCTCCAGGGGTGTCGGGGGAGAGGACAGGTCCGTCGGCGTGGCGGGCGCGCAGCGCGCGTTTGTCCACTTTGCCCACGGGAGTCAGCGGCAGGCGCTCGACGCAGGTGAACGCGTCGGGCACCCAGAACGCCGGGAATCGTTCGGCGACATGGGCTCGCAGCTCGGTTTCGTCGACCAAGCGGCCTTGCCGGGGCACCAGCACGGCCACCGGGCGCTCCGTCCACTTGGGATCGGCGCGTGCCACGACGGCCGCGGCGGACACCGAAGGGTGGGTGCAGAGGTGTTGTTCGAGCTGCGCGGACACGATCCATTCGCCGCCGGACTTGATGAGGTCCTTGGCGCGGTCGTGCACCGCCAGCCGCCCTTCTTCGTCGAGCGACGCGACATCGCCGGTGTCGAACCAGCCGTCCCGGTCGCCGACGACGAACGGTCCGCGCACCTGGAGCGTCCCTTGCTCGCCGGGCGACCCGGAATTCCCGTCGATCCGTGCCTCCAGCAGCGAGACGAACCTTCCGGCGCGGACGCTCGGGTCGGCGCGTTCGTAGGTGCTGACCGCGAGCGTCTCGGTCATGCCCCAGGCGGTCGCGACTCCGGCGCCGAGGACGTCCCGGACCAGATCGACGACCGAGCGCGGGACCGCGCTGCCGCCGGTGAGGACTTCGCGCAGCGCGGCCGGCGGCGCGGTGCCCAGTTCGGCGAGATGGCGGCAGACGTCGAACCACACGGCCGGCACCGCTGCGGCCACCGTGACGCGTTCGGCGTTCAGCATCCCGGCGATCCGCGCTGGTGTGAGGTCGTGGCCGGGGAGCACCAGCGACGCACCGGTGAGCGCGGCGACGAACGGCAGGCCCCACCCGTTGACGTGGCAGAACGGCACCAGCGGCAGCACCCGGTCCCCGGCCCGCAGCCCGGAGGCGTCGGCCGCGCTCTGGCTGAGCGCGTGCAGTACGACGTCCCGGTGCGTCACCTCGTAGCTCTTGGCCGGACCGGTCGTCCCGCTGGTGTGGAAGCGGAACGCGGTGACGTCCTCGCGCAGGTCCGGCAGTTCGGTTTCGACATCCGCGGCGAGTTCTGCTGCAGCGGCGACCGTGATCCCGTGGCCGGCGAGTTCGGCGGCCGCCGCCCGGACCGCCGGTCCGACCGAGCGGTGGTCGAGCGCTTCCTGGCCGACCACCAGCAGATCGGTCCGCGAGCGATCGGCCCGCGCGACCATCGCCGCGCTGTCGAGCCGGAGGTTCAGGCTGGTGAGCGTCGCGCCGAGGAGCGGGACCGCGTACATCAGCTGGAGGTGTTCGAGGGTGTTGAACGCCAGCACCGCGACGCGGTCGCCCTGGCGGATCCCGTACCGCCGGTGCAGGCCCGCCGCCATCCGGACAATGGCGTCGGCGAGGTCGGCGAACCGGAGCCGGGTGCCGTCGGCGACGACCTCGGATCCGGGGTGGACGTGCTTCATCCGCCAGACGAGATGGGCGAGGGTGAGCGGGACGCTCATGCTTCCGCCAGCGTCGTGGTGACCTCCACCGGGCCGGCGAGGGTGTCGCGGATCGGCGACCGGCGCTGCACCGCGGCGGTCAATTCGGAGAGTTCCTCCCGGGTCGCGGTGGGTGAGGCGGCGTGCACGGTCACGCGGATCTGGCGTGCGCCCGGCCGGGCGTCGTCGTCGAGGCCGAGGAACGCCTGGAGGTCGAAGTCCGCCTCCAGTTCCAGACGCAGCGAGGACAGTTCGATGCCGCGGGCGGTCGCGTTGGCGGCGAAGGTGACCGAGTAACACCCGGCCAGCGCCTGGAGGATGTACTCGGCGGGGCTGGCCGCGCGGTCGGTGCCGAGCAGCGCGGCGGGCTCGTCGGATTCCAGGACGTAGCGGGCGGTCCGGCCCGGCACCGCGGCGCCGGCCTGGCGGAGGTCGCCGGTGGTGGCGCGCTGGTGGCAGCCGTGCTGCCAGTCCGCGTCGAGGGTGAAGGTGACCTGGGCGAGTTCGGGCTGCTGCCGGACGGCCTCGACGGTGGCGGCGAGCGCGTCGCGGTCGATTCCGTTGGGGGCGGGGGCGGTCTGAGTCATCGGAGTTCTCCCATTTCGCTCGTGCGGTCGCGGGGTCCAGCAGCGACCGCGGGGTGTTCCGTGCTGGTGCGGAAGGTTTCGGGGGCGAGGTACGCGCAGACGCCGGTGATGACGCTGAGCACCAGGCAGTAGCCGACGACGAGCCACGGCCTGCCGTTGTTCGCGACGAGCAGGCTGCTGGCGATCAGCGGGGCGAGGCCGCCGGACAGCACGGAGCCGAACTGGTAGCCCATCGACGCGCCGCTGTAGCGCACGCCCGCCGGGAACATCTCGGCGAAGAACGCGGCCTGCGGCCCGTACATGGCGTCGTGGAACAGGTTGATCCCGACGACCATGCCGACGGTGACCAACAGCGGATTCCCGGTGTCCGCCAAGAGAAAGAACGGTGCGATGAACACCGCGCTCGTGACGGTGCCGAAGAGGTAAAGCGGGCGGCGGCCGTAGCGGTCGGACAGCCACGCCCAGGCCGGGACGGTGACGAGGCTGAGCGCCGACGCCACCAGCACCGCCCGGAGGCCGACCTCGTCGTCGGCGGAGCGGGCGATGTAGGCGATGCCGAAGGTCGTGTACAGGTAGTAGAGCGCGTTCTGGGACAGCCGCATGCCCGCGGTGAGCCAGACCGGACGGCGCTGTGTCCGCATCAGCTCGGCGAGCGGGCGCTCGGGAAGCCGGTTCTCCTGTTTCATCCGGACGAACGACTCGGGCTCGGCGAGTTTCGCGCGGATCAGCAGGCCGACCGCGACGATCGCGCCGCTGGCGAGGAACGGGACGCGCCAGCCCCACGAGAGGAACTGCTCGGTGGTGAGCAGCGTCCGGCCGAGGGTGAACGCGCCGGCCGCCATGAGCATGCCCGCGGAGACGCCGATCTGGGTGAAGCTGCCGTAGAACCCGCGCCGTCCGGAGGGCGCGCTTTCGACCGAGACCAGCGCCGCGCCACCCCATTCGCCGCCGACGCCGAAGCCCTGGGCGAGCCGCAGGAACACGAGCAGCACCGGCGCGGCGACGCCGATCGAGGCGTACGTCGGAAGCAGCCCGACCAGCGCGGTGGCGCAGCCCATGATCAGCAGCGAGGCGACGAGCATCGCCTTCCGCCCGATCCGGTCGCCGACGTGCCCGCCCACGAGCGCGCCGAGCGGCCGGGCCAGGAACCCGACTGCGTAGGTGCCGAACGCGGCGATCAGCCCGAGCGAAGGGTCGGCGCCGGGGTAGAAGAGCGGGCCGAATACGAGCGCCGCCGCGCTGCCGTAGAGGAAGAAGTCGTACCACTCGATGGTGGTTCCGATAAAACTGCCGAGCGCGACCATGCGTGCCGAGGGGGTGCGCCGCGTCGTTGCCTGCGCCATGGTTCTCACCGTTCTGTGGTCGGTGGAAGTGCGGTGACACCAGGAAAACAACGGATTCGGCGGCGATCAACGACCAGTTTTCCGCAGTGCTGTGCAGAATCGCACAGGGTTGGTCGGAGGTCCATTGTGGACAGTTGAGGAGGGCGCGTTGGCGCGGAGGAGGAGCGAGCAGCTGTTACCCGCCGCCGGTTCATCATGGACAGTCGAGAAGGTCGCGTTCGCGGACCAGCCCGTCGATGGCCGCCGCCATGGCGCGCACGCGGGCCAGTCGGGCGAGCGCGTGCGGAACAAGCAGCCAATAGCTGTGCGGCACCGCATGCGGAAACGTCTCGACCGGCCGCAGCCCGGCGGTGCGGTCGCCGATCCACGACGGCAGAAAGGCGAATCCCAGCCCCTGGCGGGCGGCGCAGATCTGGCCGGAGATGGTGTCGGCCCGGTATTTCGGGCGGGCCGAGGGCACGGCTCGGAAGAGCGTTTCGAGAGTCGGGGCGCACAGCGCGTCTTCGGTGTACCAAAGGAAAGGCGCGTCGGCGAGGTCGTCGGCGGACGCGATCGGCGCGTAGTTTTCCAGCAAGGCCGGAGCGGCGTACAGGCGCAGTTCGTAGTTCGCCAGCAGGCGCGCGTCGACGGCGCGGGTGCTGGGGCGTTCGATGGCGATCGCGAGGTCGAACTCCCGCGTGCTGAGCGACGCGTGGACGTTCGCGATCACGAATTCCAGCGACAGCGACGGAAACTCGCGCGCCAGCCGGTGCAGGCCGGGGATCAGCAGGAAGGTGCCGAAGCCGTCGGGGGCGGTGACGCGAACGGTTCCGGTCAGGTGATGGCCGGTTTGCAAGCAGTCCTCGCGCGCGGCGAGCACCGCGGCTTCGACCGCTTCGGCGTGCTCGAGCAGCCGCGTGCCTGCCGTCGTGAGCACCCAGCCGCCGGGTTCGCGGTGGAACAGCCGTTGTTCCGCGGTGCGTTCGAGGTGCGCGATGTGCCTGCCCACCGTCGTGTGGTTGAGGCCGAGGTGTTTCGCCGCTTCGGTGAGCCGGCCGCGGCGGGCTACCTCGAGGAAGATGCCCAGGTCGTCGGCGGAGATCATCGGAATCCTCCCGGCGCGCGGGCCCGGGGGCGGGCGGGCCGCCCCCGGGCGCTGGGTTCAGGCGCGGCCCTGTCCCGGCGCGGCGGCGCCGATCAGCACCGAGACGTTGCCCAACACGTCCTCGCCGCGGCCCATCGCGGCGTGTGCGGCCGGCACTTCGGTGAACGGGACCGTCCGGCCGAGCACCGGGTCGATCGTGCCCGCGCGGACCAGGTCGTTGTACGCGACGGCCTGCTCGTCGTTCGTGCCGTGCGAACCTTGCAGCCGCTTCTGCCGCGTCCAGTGGTAGCGCAGGTCCACCATCGCGTCGAAGCCGGTCGTGCCCGCGCAGATCACCACCATCCCGCCGGGGCGGCACAGGAAGATGCTGGTCGGGATCGTGGCCCCGCCGGGGTGCTCGAACACGATCGCCGGGTCCTCGCGGGACCCGGCGATCTCCCACAGCTTCTTCCCGAACGCCCGCGCGCCCTTCGTCCATTCCTTCTGCCCGGCGGCGTCGTCGACCAGCGGCGGCACGCCCCAATGGCCGAACTCGCGGCGGTTGAGATAGCCGATCGCGCCGTGCTTCATCGCGAACGCGCCGCGCTCGTCGTCGGAGACGACCGCCACGGCGCGGCCGCCGGCGGCCCGCACCATCTGGCAGGCCTGCGTGCCGAGCCCGCCGGAACCGCCCCAGACGAGCACGAGATCCCCGTCCTGCAGGGTGTTTCCGGCCCAGCCGTAGAGCATCCGGTACGCCGTCGTCCCGACCAGTGTCGGCGCCGCCGCCTCCTCCCACGACAGGTGCTCGGCCTTCGGCAGCACCTGGTGCGCCTGCACCCGGGCGAACTGGCCGAACGCGCCGTAGTTCGTGTCGTAGCCCCAGATCTTCGCGCTGGGCGCGATCATCGGGTCCCGGCCCGCCGCGATCCACGGGTCCTGCTCGTCCCACACCCCGGGGTGCACGATGACGTGCTGCCCGATCTCGACGCCGGTCACCCCGGCGCCGACCGCGTAGACGATGCCCGAGGCGTCCGACCCGCCGATGTGGAAGTCCTCCGGCTCCCCGCGCTTCTGCCGCGTCGCGATCTGGTCGACCGGATAACCGCGCGCGGCCCACACGTTGTTGTAGTTGATCCCGGCGGCCATCACGCCGATCAGCACCTCGCCCGGTCCGAGCCGCGGGGTGTCGACCAGTTCGGGACGGAACGCGTCGGCCGGGTCGCCGAAGCGGTCCTGCCGCACGACCTGCGCGTGCATCCGGGCCGGCACCACGCCCAGCGGCGGCAGCTGGCCGATCGGGACCGGCTCCGCTCCCGGGGTCGCGACGCTCGTGCGTTCTTCGTCGTTCATCAGTGCACTCCTTCGTGAACGGACCGGCGCGCCGCTCGGTCCCGGCCGCGGGTTGTGCGCCGAGGCAAAAGGGGATCCGGGGAATTCACGCCGGTGCGGCTGTCTGCGCGCCGGGGATGACGCAGGCGACGCTAGAGGGGCCGGGCGGCGCGAGTCATGAGAAGAAACGATAAGTTTGGCGGCGAACCCTCGGAGAAACTGCGAACGGCGGTGCGGAATGGCGACGGACGCTTCGCGGCGGCAGGCAGTGCTGGACAAGGTTTTCGCGCGCCGGCACGAGCTGGCCGAGCAGCTGGTGGCCGAGTACCGCCGCGAGATCCCCGAGTACGGCGAGCTGCCCGAACCGGTGCTCGTGCGCGACGTCACCGAGGCGGCCGTCCTCAACATCGAATTCCTCGTGCGCAGCCTCGCCGACGACGATGCCGACCGGAGTCTCAGCGACTCGCACGAATGGCTCCGGCGCAGTGCCGCGCGCCGGGTGCACCAGCGGGTCAGCCTGCCGTCCCTGCTGCGCAGCTTCCGGCTGTGGGGCATCCGGCTGTGGCAGGCCATGGACGAGCTGGCCGGGGCGGGCAAGGCGGGCAGGCTGCTGTCGATCGAGCTGGCCGAGGCGACGATGGTGCACGTCGACCGGGTCTCGACCGCGGTCACCTCGGCGTACGTGCGGGAATCCGCCACGATCTCCGCCGACCGCACCGCGCTGCGCACCGACGTCCTGGAAACCCTCCTGACTGGCGAAGCGGTGAGCGAGCAGGCCCGCAGGCAGAGCGCGGTGCTGCGGATGACGCTGCGCGGGCCGGTGCTGGTCGCGGTCGTGCAGCTGCCCGCCGGGGTCGACTCGACGATCGGCGTGCAGTCGGCGATCCGCGCGGTGCGCAACCAGCTCGCTCCGCTGGCGAAGGAATTCCTGGTGGGCGCGCGGGAGTCCGAGGTCGTCGGCATCTGCTGCCTGGACGCGGCCGAGGACGCCCGCGAGATCGAGCCCGCGTGCGACCGGCTCGCCGACCCGGAACGCGGCTGGGCTGTTGGCGTCGGCCGCGTCGCCGAGGGCCTGCCGGGCGTGCGCCGGTCCTACGGCGAGGCGCGCGAAGCGGCCGACCTCGGCGGTCCGGCCGGCGGGCGGACCCGGGCCGTCCGGTTCGGCGACGTGCTGCTCGACCGGCTCCTGCGCGCGCCGGGGCACACCGACGCCCTGCTGGAGGAGACCGTGCAGCCGCTGCTGGACTACGACGCCCGCAAGGGCGCGCCGCTCCTGCCGACGCTGCGCGCGTACGTGGGCGCGAACTTCAGCCTGACCAAGGCCGCGGCGGAACTGTCGGTCAACCCGAACACCGTGGTCTACCGGCTGCGGCGCATCCACACGCTCACCCGGCGCGACCCGCTGCAGGTGGACGACCTGCTGCTGTTGTCGCTGGGGCTGCGGCTGTACGACTCGGGTGCCGCCGGGCTGCCGGACCTCTCGTAAAAACCGAGACGAATACCCGCGGAACTTCTCTGTTCCTCTCATGACGTGGGTTACTCGCGCCGCTTAGCGTCTGTCCCCGACGGCACCGGTCAGGTCCCCACCCCAGCTGCGCGCCGTCAGCCCACCCGCCTCGGCTCAAAGGAGAGTCCAAGATGGGCGATACCGTCGCGCCGTCCTCACGGCGTCCGCTGCGCGTTGTCCTCTCCGCCTTCCTGATCCTCGCCCCGGTCACCGCGGGCCTCGCCGTGCCGCTCTACCAGCGGACCGGCCCCGCACTGGGCGGGATCCCGTTCTTCTACTGGTTCCAGATGGCCGCGGCCGTGCTCACCGCCTTGTGCACGAGCGCCGTCTACCGGCTGCTGTTCGCCGGCGAGAAAGACGCGGAGGGCGAGGAATGACCTTCAACCCCGTCACCTTCACCGTTTTCCTCGTCCTGATCGGCGTCGTCACCGTCATGGGCTTCGCCGCCAGCCGCTGGCGGCGCGCCAAACAGGCCGAGCAGCTCGACGAATGGGCGCTCGGCGGCCGCACGTTCGGGCCGTTCGTCACGTGGTTCCTGCTCGGCGGCGACCTGTACAGCGCCTACACCCTGATCGCCGTCCCGGCCGCGATCTTCAGCATGGGCGCCTTCGGCTTCTACGCCGTGCCGAACGCGATCGTGTTGTACGCGCTGGGTTTCCTGTTCCTGCCCAAGCTCGTTTCGCTGGCGCACAAGAAGGGCTACGTCACCCTCACCGACTTCGTCAACGACCGGTTCGGGTCGAAGGCGCTGGGGCTCGCCGTCACGATCACCGGGCTGCTCGCGACCCTGCCGTACCTGGCGTTGCAGCTGGTCGGGCTCGAGGTCGTGTTCGGCGCGCTCGGGCTCGGCGGCTCGGGCTCGTGGTTCGTTCGCGACCTGCCGCTGCTGATCGCCTTCGGCGTGCTCGCCACCTACACCTACTCCGCCGGGCTGCGCGCGCCCGCACTGATCGCCTTCGTCAAGGACGGCCTCACCTACCTCGTGGTCATCGCGGCGGTGATCTGGGCCCCGATCAAGCTCGGCGGATTCGGCGAGATCTTCCGCAAGGGCGGGGAGGCGCTCGCGGGCAAGGCCCCGGCCGGCCCCGATCCCACGATCGCGGTGAACCCGAGCGTCTACCTGACTCTCGCGCTCGGGTCCGGGATGGCCTTCTTCCTGTACCCGCACGCGATCACCGGCGTGTTCGCGTCGCGAGGCGCGAAGACCGTGCGGCGCAACATGTCCGTGCTGCCGGTCTACACCGTGTTGCTCGGGTTCGTCGCGCTGCTGGGCATGATGGCGCTCGCGATGGGCGTCAAGCCGCACGACGGCAACCCGCAGTACGCGGTCCCGCAGCTGCTGTCGGCGCTCTTCCCGCCGTGGTTCACCGGGATCGCCTACGCCGCGATCGCGATGAGCGCGCTGGTCCCGGCGGCAATCATGGCGATCGCCGCGGGCAACCTGGTGAGCCGCAACCTTTACCGCCAGTTCCGCACGCGGCCGGTCAGCGCGAAATCGGAGACGCTGGTGTCGAAGGTCGTGTCGGTGCTGGTGAAGGTCGGCGCGCTGGTGTTCGTGCTGACTCTCGACGCGAAGTTCGCGCTGAACTTCCAGCTGCTGGGCGGGATCTGGATCCTGCAGACCCTTCCCACCGTCCTTTTCGGACTGTTCACGAAGCGGTTCGCCGACCGGCGGGCGCTGCTCGCCGGACTGCTGGTGTCGGTCGCCTACGGCACCTGGGCCGCTTACGAGGTCAAATCCGCGACCGGCGGCCCGTTCGGCGGGTCGACCGCGAAGCCGTTCTTCTTCGACAGCCCGATCTACATCGCGATCTCCGCGCTGGCGCTGAACTTCGCGGTGGTCGTGCTGGGCAGCGTCCTCGTCCGTGCGCTCGGCGCGAGCCCGCGCGGCGCGGTCGCGGCCGAAGAGCCGGTCCCGGCCCCGAACTGATCCCCGTTCCCGTTCTCCCGGAGGAGGAGTTTTCCCGATGACACCCGGCATTCGCGTGTCCGACCGGGGCGCCGTGCGCGTCCTGACCATCCACAACCCCGCCAAGCGCGGTGCGTTCTCCGGCGACATGGCGCCGGCCCTGCTGAGCGAACTGGACCGGGCGGACGCCGATCCGGCGGTGCGAGCCGTCGTCGTTACCGGCGAGGGCGGATGCTTCTCCTCCGGGCACGACCTGCAGGAAGTCCTGGAGAAGCCGGAAACCGCGGGCGATCCGGCGGCGAACGCCGCGTTCGGCAGGCCCGCGGAAATCCTTACCCCGGTCATCGCCGCGGTCGACGGCCCGGCGTACGCGGCCGGGTTCATCCTGGCGCTCAACTGCGACCTGCGGGTCGCGAGCCGGGACGCCCGGTTCTGCGCGGTGGGCGCGGCGATCGGCCTGGTGCCGGTCGGCGGTCAGCTGAGCAGGCTGCTCGACCTGGTCGGCTACCCGGTCGCCTACCGCTGGCTCGCCACCGCCGCGCCGTTCGGCGCCGACGAAGCGCTTCGGCACGGCTTCGTCACCCACGTCCACGACGGCCCGGAAGCTCTCGAAGGAGCACTGGAACTGGCCGAAGCCATCGCCGCCGTCTCGCCCGCCGTGGTCGCCGCGGTGAAGGCCGGGCTCCGGCACAGCCTGCGCCACGGCACGGACGCCGGGCTGGCGGCGGAACCCGCTCTCGCGGCGCTGGTCCGAGAGTTGCCCGACGGCGGCGAGGGCGTCTCCGCGTTCCTGGAACGTCGTCCGCCCGCTTACCCGGACCATCCCGGCGACCACCACGACCGCATTGCCGAGGTGCTGTCGTGACGACGGTTTCGCTGTCCGGCGAGCGGCTGCGCGAGGACGAGATCCGCGAGTTGGCCATCCGGTACGGCGTGCCGGCCAACCCGGTGACGTTCGCCGCGACAGCCATGGAAGCCGGAGCCGCCGCCGCGCGGATCGCTCGCTCGGTCGCGGTCAAACTCGTCGCCGACGGCGTGGTGCACAAGAGCAAGGCGGGCGGCGTGCTGCTCGGTGTCGACCCGCTCGACGTCGTCGACGCGGTCGAGAAATTGTTCGCCGCTCAGACGGGACAGGGCGTCGCGGTGCGCGGCGTGACGGTCGAGCCGATGGTCGAACCCGGCCTGGAGGCGGTGGTCGGCGCGTTGCACGACCCGGGGTTCGGCCCGGTGGTGATGGTCGGGTCCGGGGGAGTGGACGTCGAGACGCTCGGGGACGTCGCGTTCGCGCTCGCTCCGCTCGATCTCACCGGAGCGGTCGCGCTGATCGACCGGACCCGTCTCGGCGCGGTGCTGCGCCGCCGGTTCCCGGACGCGCACGCGGCGCTGGCGGACCTGCTCGTGCGGGTCGGCGGCGCGGACGGGCTGCTGCTGTCCGAGCCGGTAGACCAGGTCGATTTCAACCCGGTCGTCGTCGGGCCGGACGGGATCGTCGCCGTCGACGCCCGCGCGGTGACCAGGTCCCCGGCACCTCCCTCGGCACCGCCGGTCCCTGCAGAGGCTTACGCGCAACTCCGGCCCGCCATCTATCCGGACAGCATCGCAGTGCTGGGAGCCTCGGCCGACCCGGCGAAGATGGGGCACCGAGCTGTGCGCACCCTCGTCGACCAGGGCTTCGCCGGAGCGGTGCACCCGGTGAGCCGGTCGGCGACCGAGATCCTCGGCCACCCTGCTGTGCGGGAAGTCGGTCAGTTGCCCGACGGCCTGGACCGGGCCGTGGTCGCGCTACCCGCCGCCGCGGTGCCGGACGCGTTGCGCGCACTCGCCGCGAAGGGCACGAAAACCGCGCACGTCTACACCGCCGACACCGCCGATCTCGCCGCGGCAGTCGCCGGAACCCAGCTCCGCGTGCTGGGACCCAACTGCATCGGCCACTACACGCCCTACTCGCGGATCACGATGATCGACCGGTCGGCTTCCTCGGACGAAACGGGCGGCATCGCGTTCGTGTCGCAGTCGGGCACCTACGCCGGCGATGTCGTGCGCCGCGGCAAGGAATTGGGGCTGCGGTTCAGTTTCGTCAGCTCGGTCGGCAACTGCGACGACGTTTCCCCGTCGGAGTTCCTGGCGTTCTGCGAGGCGGATCCGCGTACGTCGCTGGCCGCGTTCTATCTGGAAGACGACAGCGACGCGGAGCGGTTCTTCACGCTCGCCGCGCAGGTGTCGATCCCGGTGGTGCTGTTCAAGGGCGGCCGGAGCGCGGCGGGCGGCGCGGCGGCCGCTTCGCACACCGGCGCGCTGGCTAGCGATCCCCGGCTGTTGCGCGACGCGGCGTCGGCCGCCGGGGTCGTCCTCGCCGGGAATCTGGACGAACTCCTCGACACCCTGCTGGTCGCGCAGTACGCGCCCGGCCTGACCGGCATCGGCCTCGGCCTGGTCGGCAGCGGCGGCGGGGTCGCGGTCGTCGGTTCGGACATCGCCCACGACCACGGCCTCGTCCTGCCCTCGGTTTCGGCCGAGACAGCGGAATCCCTCGCCCCGTACGACGCTCCCGGCAGCAGTCTGCACAACCCGGTCGACATCCCGATCTGGTCGCTGTTCGACGGTGACCGCTGCTTCACCGGCGCGCTGGCCGCCGCGCTCGCGCGAGATCCGGGCGTTGACAGCCTGTGCGCGTACCTCGATCTCGGGACCGTCTACGACCTGAAGGAGAGCGCGGAAGCCGCCGACCTCGTCACCGCGCTCACCCGCGATCTGCTGACCGCCGATCGCGGCGACGTCCCGCTCGTTTTGGTGCTGCGGACCAGTTTCAGCGCGGAGCAGGACGCGCTGGCCCGCCGCTTGCGCACGATGGCGAGCGAGCACGGCGTAGCCATGCTGGACTCGGTCGAACGCGCGGTGGCCGCGCTGGGGCGGGTCCGCGCGGCCACCGCGTTCCGGAGGAGGTGACCGCATGGCAAGGTTGACCGCGGACCGGCGGGCGCTGGCGTTGATCGCCGTCGCGACGTTCGCTTCGATGAGCGTCTGGTTCTCGGCGTCGTTCGTGGTGCCGCAGCTGCAGCAGCTGTGGCACCTGACGAGCGGAGAATCCTCGCTGCTGACCATCGCGGTGCAGCTCGGGTTCGTGGCGGGAGCGCTCGCGTCCGCCGCGAGCGGCCTCGCCGACGCGGTCGCGCCCCGGAAGCTGATGTGCGCCGGGGCGCTCTGCGCGGCGGTGACGAACCTGCTTCTGTTGTGGGCACCCGGTTTCGGCACCGCCTTGGTGCTGCGGGCGCTCACCGGAGCGTGCCTCGCCGCGGTCTATCCGCCCGCGCTGAAAGAAGTTTCGTCCTGGTTCCGCAAGGGCCGCGGCACCGCGCTCGGCGTCATCATCGGCGCGCTGACGCTCGGTTCGGCCGCGCCGCAGCTGGTGAAGGCGTCGGGCGGGCTCGGCTGGCAGTCGGTGATCGCGGCGACGTCGGCGCTCACCGCGTGCGGCGGGCTGCTGGTGCTGACCGTGCGCGGCACCGGGCCGTACCCGTTCCCGCGCTCGACGTTCCGGCTCCGGTCCGCGCTCCGGGCAGTCCGCAGCCGCCCGGTGATGCTGGCCAACCTCGGCTACGCCGGGCACATGTGGGAGCTGTACGCGATGTGGGCCTGGATCGGCACATTTCTGGCCGGGCTGCAGGGCTTCTCCGGCGGACCGGACGGCGCCCGGCACGCCGCGCTCGCGGCCTTCGTCTGCATCGGAGCCGGCGCGATCGGATGCCTCGTCGGCGGCTGGATCGGCGACCGGGCGGGGCGCGCGCCGTCGGCGTTGATCAGCCTCGTGCTGTCCGGATCCACCGCGGTGGCGCTCGCCCTGCTGCGTGACATGCCGACGCCGGTCGTGGTGGTGCTGAGCGCGTTCTGGGGATTCTGGGTGATCGCCGACTCCGCCCAGTTTTCCGCGCTGGTCACCGAAACCGCCGACCCGCGTTACGTCGGCAGCGCGGTGTCGCTGCAACTGGCGCTGGGCTACGTCACCACCGCGGTGACCATCTATCTGGTGCCGGTGCTGGCCGAATCCGCGTCCTGGAGCGTCGCGCTGCTGGTGCTCGCGGCCGGACCGCTGGTGGGTGTGGTGGCGCTGCTGGCTTTCCGGCGCACCGCTGTTTCGTGAGGACTTGGCGGGGGAGACCACGCGGCAGACGGCAGTGCGGGATCCGCGCTGCGGGCGCGAGCCGCACGGAGCCGAGCTCACCGGCCCCACTCGCTCCGGAGCACCTGCGCGAGTGCGTCCGGTGCTTCCAGCGGCAGGAGGTGGCCGCTGCGGGGAAGGACGGTCATGCTCGCGTGTGCCAGGTAGGGCAGCAGGTTGTCGCGCAGCACCCCGGCCGGTTCCACCCGGTCGTGCTCGCCCGCGACGACCAGGACGGGAACGTCGATGGCGCGGGCCGCGCTCGTGATGTCCTCGGCGATCCCGTGCAGGGGCCATTCGAGGCGCGCTTCCTCGGCGCAGGCACGGGAATCCGCCACGATCCGGGCTTTGGTCTCGTCGTCCAGCGCCGTCGCGGTGAGAACGGTGTCGCGTGCGGCCGCTGTCGACTCGTCGGAGGCGTAGGCGTGCGACAGTCCTTTCTGGTACTCGGGCGTGACCGTCGCGGCGGGCTTGGCCGGTCCGGGCGCTACGAGGACGAGACCGGCGAGCCCGGCCGGACGCGCGGAAGCCGCCAGCTGCGCGACTTTGCCGCCCATCGAATGCCCGACCAGGACGTAGTCGGTCACCCCCGCGTCGGCGATCACGGCCTCGGTGTCGTGCGCGAACTGCTCCAGCGTGTACGGGCCGGGCAGTTCGCGCGAGCGTCCCCAGCCTCGGAAATCGAGGTTCAGCGCGGCGCGGTCCGGCAACCGGTCGAGCACTGGTTGCCAGGTGCGTGCCGAGCCGCCCCAGTAGTGCAAAAATACCAGCACAGGTCCGTCGCCCGGCCGGTAGTCGTAGACCGGAAGCTGGGTCGATGCGGTCGTCACCATGAGAGTTTGTCCTTTGTTGCCAGTCGAGTTGCTTGCCCTTGAGTCAACCGCCCGGTCCGCCTGGGCGCATCGTCGACGCCGGACCTGGCATGGTGAAAAATGGACTGCATGACCGGGATTCGTCAGCTCTCCTACCAGCCGCCGCAGGAGTCCGGCGCGCCGGTGGAGACGATGTCGTTCGCGCAGCTGCGGCGGCTGGACCGCGGCATGACCGAACGCGGCGACTTTCATGTGCTCGCGGTGGTCCGGCGCGGCCACGGCCGGGTTTCGGTCGACTTCGCGAGCTGTCCGCTCGCGGCCCGGAGCGTGGTGTGGATCCGGCCGGGCGTCGTGCACCGCTGGGACGACCTCGGCGACCTGGCCGGAGACCTGGTGCTGTTCGTGCCCACCGCACCGGCCACTCCCGGCAGCCGTGAACTGGCTGCGGACCCGTGGGCGGCGGCGTGCTGGACTGCCTCCGCCGCGCAGTGGCCGCTGATCAACGCCGCGCTCGCGCATCTGCGCAGCGAGGCCGGCGCTGCCCCGCAGGAACGGACCGGCGAACTGCTCGTCGTGGTGTTGTCCGCGCTGCTGCTGCGACTCGCGCCGCCCGCAGCGGACGGCGACTCCGGAGCCGGCCTCTTCCAGCAATTCCGCGTTGCGGTGGAAGAGGATTTCCGGGTCTGCCACGACGTCGCCAGCTATGCCCGCAAGCTCGGGTACGCCCCGAGAACGCTCACGCGCGCCGTCCGAGCGGCGACCGGCCGCAGTGCCAAGGACTACCTGTGCGCACGCTTGGTCCTGGAGGCCAAGCGGCTGCTCGCGCACGACCGGCTCAGCGCGGCGCGGTGCGGGCAACGCCTGGGATTCCCTGACGCCGCGAACTTCTCGGCGTTCTTCCTGCGCCAGACCGGCGTCCGCCCCGGGCAATGGCAGGCAGCGAACCTGGCCCGACGCGAATAGCGTCGCGACGGGTGAGCAAGCGGGCGCTCCGCTGGCCAGAACCCGGCGAAAAGTGTCGTCGTAGCCAGTTATGCGCAGGCGCCCGCGACCTTAGCGTGAAAAGGTGATCATCGTTTCCGCCGTGCTCATCGGCATTGCTTACACTCTGCTCAATTCCTTTCTCGCCGAGCCGTACCGCCGCCGTTTCAACGCGATCATGGTCGCTGGCGCGGGTGCCGCCTACCTGAGCAGCGGCGCGTTCGGCCCGTGGGAGCTGGCGTTCGCCGCCGCGGTGACCTACTGCGCCTATCGCGGTCTGGAATCCTGGGCTTTCATCGGGGTCGCCTGGCTGCTGCACACGACGCTGGACGTGCTGCACCACCTCAAAGGCGCGCCGATCCTGCCGTTCGCGCACACGTCGTCGCTGGGCTGCGCCATCTGCGACCCGGTGATCGCGATCTGGTGCTTCACCGGCGGCCCGTCCGTGAAGGAAGCTCGCGCGAAACTCGTGTCCGTGCGGGCCTGATCCCGCGGCACTCCCCAGACCGGCCCGGTTTGCTCCGGGCCGGTCTTTGCGGCATCTTTACGCGTGGTGTGCCGGGAAGTCTGGTCGGCCTGCCCGTGCCCAGCCGGGCGACGGGCGGTCCGGTCGACCCCGAGGAGCCCCATGGCGTCAGGCGTGCGGAAAGAAATCGCGAGTTCCGGCGGAGCGGCCCGGTCCGCCGTAGCCTGGGGGCATGCGCGCAGCGGAGCTGGCCGAGGAGTTCCCGGTCGTCGATCTCGATGCGGACGCGCTGGCGGCCGCGCGGCTGCTGGCGGAGCACCGGTTGCCGGGGCTGGTGGTGACGGAAGCTTCCGGCTGCCCGCACACGGTGCTGCCCGCGTCCGACGTCGTGCAGTTCCTCGTGCCGCCTTACGTGCGCGACGATCCGTCGCTGGCGGGGGTGCTCAGCGAGTCGATGGCGGACCGCGTCGCGGACAAGCTGGGCGGGCGCACGGTGCGCGAGTTGCTGCCGGACGAACCGCGCGAGCTGCCGAGGGTGGACGCCGACGACACGATCGTGGAGGTCGCCGCGACGATGGCCCGGCTGCGCTGCCCGCTCGTGGCGGTCATGCAGGACCGGACACTGCTCGGCGTGGTGTCCGCGTCGCGGCTGCTGGAGCACGCGCTGACGCCTCGCTGATTCCCGCGCGACCGAGCCGGGCGGCCCTCCGGTGAGCGCGGTCATCGCGGTCGTCGTGTTCGCGGTGGCGTATGTGTTCATCGCGACCGAGAAGATCCCGAAGATGACCGCCGCGCTGGCCGGGGCGGGCGTGGTGCTCGCGACCGGGGTGTCCGGGTCGGCGGACGCGTTCTTCTCCGAGGACACCGGCGTCGACTGGAACGTGCTGTTCCTGCTGCTCGGCATGATGATCATCGTCGGGATCCTGCGCCGGACCGGGGTGTTCGAGTTCGTCGCGATCTGGGCGGCCAAGCGCGCCAAGGGGTCGCCGCTGCGGATCATGCTGCTGCTGGTGCTGATCACCGCGGTCGCCTCGGCGTTCCTGGACAACGTGACGACGGTGCTGCTCATCGCCCCGGTGACGCTGCTGGTGTGCGACCGGCTCGACATCAGCCCGGTCCCGTTCCTGATCGCCGAGGTCCTCGCCTCCAACATCGGTGGCACCGCGACGCTCATCGGGGATCCGCCGAACATCATCATCGGCAGCCGCGCGGGCTTGGCGTTCAACGACTTCCTGCTGAACCTGACGCCGATCGTCGCGATCGAACTCGTCGTGCTGGGACTGGTGCTGCCGTGGCTGTTCCGCGGTTCGTTCTCAGTGGACCCGCAACGGGTCGCCGACGTCATGGCGCTCAAGGAACGCGAGGCCATCCGGGACCCGAAGCTGCTGCTCAAGTCCGGTGTCGTGCTGCTGCTGGTGTTCGCGGGGTTCGTGCTGCATTCGGTGGTGCACCTGGACCCGTCGGTGGTCGCGCTGCTCGGTGCGGGCTTACTCGTGCTGGTGTCCGGCACGGCGCCGAAGCAGTATCTGGCCGGGGTGGAGTGGGAGACCCTGCTGTTTTTCGCGGGGTTGTTCATCATGATCGGAGCGCTGGTCAAGACCGGGGTGATCGACTGGCTGGCCAAGCTCGCCGCCGGAGCCACCGGCGGGAACGCGCTGCTGGCGGTCTTCCTGATCCTCGGGGTGTCCGCGCTGCTGTCCGGCGTGATCGACAACATTCCTTACGTGGCAACGATGTCGCCGCTCGTGCTGGCGCTGACCCACGACATTCCGGATCCGGCGCACTCCGAAGCGCTGTGGTGGTCGCTGGCCCTCGGCGCGGACTTCGGCGGCAACATGACGGCGGTCGGCGCGAGCGCCAACGTGGTGGTGCTGGGCCTCGCCGCCCGGGCCGGAGCGCCGATCTCGTTCTGGGAGTTCACCAAGAAAGGCGCGATCGTCACGGTGCTCACCGTGCTCGTCGCCGCGCCTTATCTGTGGTTGCGCTACTTCGTGTTCTGATCCGCTCGTCGGAGAAACCTCCGACGGCGGGCAAAGCGGACGAAAACCCTTAGTGCGCTTGGTGTGAGCGATCCCGCAACCATGTCCGTGCGCAATTGTTGCATACTGCATCAATGTCGTCGGGTGAGAGTGCGGGGAAACGCGGGCTGGTCGTGCCGGTGCGCCAGCCGGTAGGCCGGTGGGTGCGGGAGAGCCGGGCGGGGCTGGTCGGGCTGGCGGTGCTGATCGGCGCGGGCGCCGGTTTGGGCGCGGTGGTGTTCCGGTGGTTGATCACCACGTTCACGCACGTGTTTTCCGGGCACGCGGACTATTCGGCGGCCGGACGCGAGGCGCATTCGTGGTTCCCCGCGCTGGGTCCGTGGTTTTTGTTGCTGGCCCCGGTGTTGGCGGGGTTGGTGTACGGGCCGTTGGTGTACCGGTTCGCTCCGGAGGCGCGGGGGCACGGGGTGCCGGAGGTGATGTACGCGGTCGCGGAGCGGGGCGGGCGGATTCCGGTGCAGGTGAGCGTGGTGAAGGCGCTGGCGTCGGCGTTGACGATCGGCTCCGGCGGTTCGGTGGGCCGGGAAGGCCCGATCGTGCAGATCGGATCCGCGCTGGGTTCGGCGCTGGGCCGGGCGGCGCGGCTGCCGGAGTCGCGGCTGCGGGTGCTGGTGGCGTGCGGCGCGGCGGGCGGGATCGCGGCAACCTTCAACGCACCGCTGGCCGGTCCGTTCTTCGCGATGGAACTGATCCTGCGGGATTTCGCGGCGGAGTCGTTCGGGGCGGTGGTGCTGGCGAGCGTGACGGCGAGCGTGGTGGGGCGGGCGGTGCTGGGGAACGCGCCGTTCCTGGATCTGCCGCCGTTCTCGTTGCGGAGTCCGGTGGAGTATCTGCTGTTCGTGGTGCTGGGGTTGGTGGTCGGCGCGTGCGGGGTGCTGTTCACGCGGGTGCTGTACTGGATCGAGGATTTGTGCGACCGGTTGTGGCGGGGTCCGGAGTGGCTGCGCCCGGCGGTGGGCGGGATCTTCCTCGGCGGGCTGCTGCTGGCGCTGCCGCAGATGTACGGGGTGGGCTATCCCGTGCTGCAGAACGCGGTCGAGGGCAAGTACCTGTTCGGTTTCCTGCTGGTGCTGATGCTGGGGAAGATCGTGGCGACCAGTCTGACGATCGGGATCGGCGGGTCGGGCGGGGTGTTCGCGCCGTCGTTGTTCATCGGGGCGATGGCGGGCACGGCGTTCGGGATCGCGGTGCACGCGTTGTTCCCGTCGGTGACCGCGTCGCCGGGGGTGTACGGGCTGATCGGGATGGGCGCGGCGTTCGCCGGTTCGGCGCGGGCCCCGATCACGGCGGTGATCGTGCTGTTCGAGCTGACCGGGCAGTACACGGTGATTCTGCCGATGCTGACCGCGATCGTGATCGCGACCGCCGTGAGCAAGGCTTTGAGCCGGGACACGATCTATACGCTCAAACTGCGCCGTCGCGGCATCGATCTGGACAAACACCCGTCCGCGCAACGACTGGCGGGCACCAAGGTCTCCGCGGTCACCGAACCGCTTCCGGAGCCGCTGCGGGAGAACCTGCCGCTGGAACTGGCCGCGCACGCGCTCGCCTTGTCCGGCCACGGAATCCTGCCGGTGATCGACGAGGACGGCCGCTACCAGGGCTGTGCCACCGCCCGCGCGGTCGCCGAGGCGGTGGCCGAGGACCAGGCGGGCCAGGTGGGCGATCTCGCCGAGTTGCCGCCGCTGGTGACGAGCGATTCCACGCTTGCCGATGCGCTCGACGCGCTTGCCCAGGCTCCGGGGACTGGGCTTCCGGTGCTGACCGGGACTGATGAGCTGACCGGGTGGATCACGCACCAGTCGGTGTTGAGCGCGCTGGAGCCCGCGACGGCTAGGCGGTAGCCCGGAGCCCGTCCAGCAGCCGATCTGCCATCGCCTTGTGCTCGGCGGAACCGGTCACGGGATCCTGCCGGTGATCGACGAGGACGGCCGCTACCCGAAGCGGTGGCCGAGGACCAGGCCGGTCAAGTGGGCGACCTCGCCGAGCTGCCGCCGCTGACCGGCTGGATCACGCACCAGTCGGTGTTGAGCGCACTGGAGCCCCCGACGGCTAGGCGGTAGCCCGGAGCCCGTCCAGCAAAAGGTCCAGCAGCCGACCCGCCATCGCCTTGTGTTCGGCGGAACCGGCCACGGTGAAGATGCCGATGAGTGCGGCAGCGATGTCTTCGGCGGGGACGTCGGCGCGGAGTTCGCCGCTGGCGCGCCCGGCTTCGAGGAGGCCGTCGATGGCGGCGAGAAGTTCGGTTCTCGTGTGGGCGTGCGCGATCTCGCCGGATTCGACCATCGCGAGCAGCGTGTCCAGCATGCCGTTCTTGGTGGCGATCCAGTCCCCGAACAGGTCCATCCAGCGGCGCAGCGCGGCTGCCGGGCCGAGGCGGGCGAGCAGGTCCTCGGCGCCGGCGGTGAGCCGCGAGACCTGGTCCTGGTAGACCGCGTCGACCAGCGACTCGCGGGTGGGGAAGTGCCGGTAGAGGGTGGCGATGCCGACCCCGGCCTCGGCGGCGATCGCGCGCATCGACGGCTCGGTCCCGGCCGCGGCGAACAGCCGGGTCGCGACGTCCAGCAGTTGCCGGCGGTTGCGGGTCGCGTCTGCCCGGGGGGACTTCGCGGCAGCCAAAACGGATCACGCTCCACTTGTGCTAGATTCGAGGACGTAAACGGAGCATAGTCCGTTTCCTGGAATCGGAGGAGCCACGTGAGCGGGAAAGAAGCGAGCCGGGCGGTGCAGTTCGAGACCTTCGGCGGGCCGGAGGCTCTGAGGGTGCGCGAAGTGCCAGTGCCGCAGGCCGGTCCGGGGCAGCTTCGCGTGCGGGTCGCCGCGGCGGGGCTGAACCCGATGGACTGGTTCATGACCTCGGACGCGGAGACCGCCGCGCGGTTCGGGCTGAGCCTGCCGTGCGGGTTCGGCACCGATTACGCCGGGACCGTGGACCAGATCGGCGACGGCGTGACCGAGTTCGCGGTCGGCGACCGGGTGTTCGGCGGCGCGCTGTCCCGTGCGGTCGCCGATTACGTCGTCGTGGACGTCGCGGGAACCATCGCGGTGGGCGGCGATGCGCACCGCACCCCGGACGGCGTCGACGACCGCACCGCTGCCGCGCTGGCGATCGCGGGCTGCACGGCGGCCGCGGCGCTGGCGGTGGTCAACCCGGGCCCGGGCGACACGGTGCTGGTCGGCGGCGCGGGAGGCGGGGTCGGCGTGTTCGCTGTCCAGCTCGCCCGCCTCGCCGGTGCGCGAGTGATCGGGACGGGGTCGGCGTCCTCGGCCGACGCCCTGCGCGCGCTGGGGGCCGAGCCGGTCGCTTATGGCGACGGCTTGGTCGACCGGGTCCGTGCGCTGGCACCCGCCGGCGTCACCGCGGCCATGGATCTGCATGGGGCGGAAACGGCGCGGGCGGCCCGCGAACTCGGTGTGCCGGACGAACGCATCACCACCATCGCCGGCCAGATCGACGGGATCACTCCGGCGAACGGGGCCAACGCCGCGCCCGGCGCCATCGAGGAGATCGCCGAGCTGGTGGCGGCGGGACGGCTCCGGGTGCCGATCGCGGCGAGCTTCCCGGTCGAGGAGATCCGGGCCGCGGTCGAGCTGCAGTCGGGGCGGCACGTGCACGGCAAGGTCGTCATCGACCTCTGAACGCGGAACGGCTCACGCGCTGGCGTTCCGCAGCCACGGGTAACGACCCGAGTCCGCGTCGCCGTAGTCCGGGTCGAGATAAATGTGCAGGCGCTGGATGCGGCCGTCGCGGATTTCGAACACATTGCAGAAGCGGCCGCCCAGTCCCTCGGTCGCCCGCCACGAGGTGCCGTCGGCGAGCACGCCGTGGGTGATGCCTTCGACGACGATGTGATCGCCCTGCTGAATGTAGTTGAAGTAGGGCACCTCGTGGACGATCGAGGAGAACAGCACGAACACGTCCGCGAACAGCTGCTTGATCTCGGCGATGCCGCGCGCGGGTTCGTGCTTCGGGAAGTAGACGTAGGCGTTGTCGGCGAAGAGGCCGAGGAAGTCCTCGCCCGCGTCCATGTCCTTGAAATACGTTTCGGCGATTGCCTTGCGGTCGACGGTGACTTCGTTGTGCACCATGACATTTCCTTCCGGTTATCGAGCAAGCACCTGGCGGAGCACGTCGCGCAGCGTCCCGAGGGGATCGTCGGCGAGGTCGGCGCTGCGCCAGGCGACGTGGTGGTCCGGGCGGACAAGCAGGCAGCCGCGTTCGCTGATCTCGCGCACGCGCTCCCAGTCGCCCAGCGGGTCGGTGTATTCGCAGCCGAGACCGATCTGGCGGGAAGCCAGTTCGATCCCGAATTCGGTGGCGAGCTTGGCCGCCGCTTCCAGCCAGTCCTGTCCGCCGATGCCGGTGAGCACGGTGAACTGGCCGTGACCGGTGATGTCCATAGTGGACACGGGAGTTCCGGCGTGTTCGAGCCACGCGTGCGGCAAGCGGGCGCCGGGCTGGGTGGTGGCCTGGTAGTACAGCTCCGGGTCGCGGGCGGGGGACGGCCATGGCGTGCCGTCGGAGGCTACCGCGGCCGAGGCGTAGCGCTGGCCGAGTTCGACGCCGTGCGCGTTGAACTGGTAGTTCTGCAGTTCGACTGCCGCGCGCAGTTCGGCGCGGCGGGCGCGGCCGTCCGGGGTGTCCGCGGTGAGGCCGTCGAGGCTGCGCCATCCCTCCTCGGAAGTCTGGCCGGGACGGAAGCCGAATGCCTGCGAAATCGGCCGCATGTCCTCGACGCTGCGCATAGCGCGGTCGACCACCTGCTTGCCGACCGGCTGCCGTTCCGCGTCGTAGGTGTCCAGCAACGCTTCCCCGGCCTCGCCGCGGACTACCGCGGCGAGTTTCCAGGCCAGGTTGAACGCGTCCTGCACCGAGGTGTTCGTGCCGAGGCCGTTCGCGGGCGGATGCCGATGCGCGGCGTCCCCGGCGAGGAACACGCGGTCGCGCCGGTACGAACGCGCGACCAGGTGGTTGATCTGCCATTCGCTGACGGCCTTGATCCGGACCTCGACGTCCGGGTCGCCGATGATGGTCGACGCTCGCGCGCGGACGGCGTCGGGGGAGAGGTCGGGCTCGCCTTCGGCCGGGTCGTACATGAAGAGCATGACCCATTCGGTCCACGGTTTGACGCAGATGAACGTGCCCGAGCCGACCCAGTAGTCGTTGCCCGGCTGGCACATCCAGTACAGCGTCCCGGGCCGGTGCGCGGTGTAGCGGGTGAGATCGGCTTCCAGCCACACATTCGCGGCGCGGCCGAGCCCGGACTCGCCGTCGAATACGAAGCCGAGCTGGTCGGCCACGGTGCTGCGGCCGCCGTCCGCGCCGATCGCGTACCGCGCGACGATTTCCTGCTCAGCACCGGTTTCCCGGTTGAGGACCACCGCGTGGACCGCGTCCGCCATCTGCGAGATCCGCACCAGTTCGGTCGAGAACCGGAGGTCGGCACCGTGCCGCTCGGCTCCCGCGCGGAGCACCGGCTCGAGGATGTGCTGCGGGATGTTGCACATCGCGCTGGGGCTGGCGGCAGCATAGTCGGCGTGCCGCGCGGTGCCGCTGCCCCAGGTCTTGAGCCGGGCCAGTTCCTGTCCGGCGAAGCTGGTCGCCCAGACGTTGTCGCCCATGAGCTCGTTGGGCACCGCGACTTCCCGCACGGCGTCCTCGATGCCGAGGTCGCGGAAGACTTCCATGGTGCGCTGGTTGGTGATGTGGGCCCGCGGGGAATGCGCGGTGCCCGGGTATTTGGTGATCGTGACGGCATGCACGCGCTGCGCGGCGAGCAGGGCGGACGCGGTCAGGCCGGCGGGGCCGGCGCCGACCACCAGTACGTCGGTTTCGAAAGAAGGCATGACGGATCGACCTCCTGGGCCGCGCCCAGTCAGCGGGAAGGAAGGGGGACGGCCGGGTCAGCCGGCCTGGTGCGCGCCGGTCATGAGCGCGGCGAGATCGTCGGGGCGCAGGAACGACGGCGGGGGCGGCGGGCCCCAGTTGAACAGGCCCTTGGCGCCTTCCAGCGTCTCCGGCGTCCAGAGCTGGTCGTCGAGGATGCTGTCCATGTCGGAGTAGTACTCGGAGAAGTTGCCCGCGGGATCCTTGAGGTACCAGAAGAAATTCGACCCGGCGTGGTGGCGGCCGAGGCCCCACACGTGCCGTTCCGGATGGTCCTCCAGCATCGCGGTCGCGCCGCGGCCGACCTCGTCGACGTCCTCGACCTGCCACGACGTGTGGTGCAGGAAGGCGACCGGCGCGGCGAGCGCGAGCACGTTGTGGTGGTCGGTCGAGCAGCGCATGAAAGCGCCGTGCCCCTTGATCGCGTCGCTGGTCTTGAAGCCCAGGCCGGCGGTGAAGAACCGGATCGTGCGCTCGTGGTCGGGGGAACCGACGACGACGTGGCCGAGCTTGCGCGGACGCACCGGTCCGGTGCGCAGCACGCCGGGCGCCCGCGTGCTCGTGCGCTCCAGCCTCCCGGGTCCGTTGTACGGCGTGGGCGGCTCGGGATCCTGGTGCAGCCGTTCGGCGATCCGCACGACCACCTGGAATCCGGTGACCGGTTCGCGGGTGACCAGCGTGCCGCCCGCGATGTCGGCCTGGATGTCCAAAGAGGACAGCTGGCCGCGGATGCGGGCGAGATCGTCCGGGTCGTCCGCGCCGATGCTCAGCTCCATCAGCCGCCGCCGCGGCGCGTGGACGATCTTCAGCTGACGGCCGCCGTCGCGGGTGCTGAACCAGCCGTCGGCGTCCTCGGCGAGCCCGAAATCGCGGTAGTAGCGGGCGGTCGCGGCGACGTCGGGCACGCCGACGACGAGCGAGTTCAACCGGTGCAGTCCCATTGTCCAGCCCTTTCGCTAAGCGGCGACCATCCGCTGCCGCAGTTCGCCGATGCCGTGGACGTAGCTGACGAGCTGGTCGCCCGCCTTGAGGTAGCGCTGCGGCGTGCGGCCCATGCCGACGCCGGACGGGGTGCCGGTGAAGATGACGTCGCCGGGCAGCAACGGGGTCACCGCGGACAGCCGGGCGATCAGCGCGGGCACGGAGAACACCATCTGCGAGGTGCGGCCCTTCTGCACCTGCTCGCCGTTGACGAGCGCGCCGAGTTCGAGGTCGTCGCGATCCGGCAGCTCGTCCGGCGACACGACCACCGGGCCGAGCGGCCCGAACCCGGGATGGGACTTGGCGAGGCTGAACTGCGGGGCCGGTCCGGCCAGCTGCAGCAGCCGTTCGGAGATGTCCTGCCCGACGGTCAGCCCGGCGACGCAGTCCCAAGCCTGCTCCTCGGCGACTCGTTCGGCGCGCTTGCCGACGACCGCGACGAGTTCGACCTCCCAGTCGACGTGTCCGCCGTCCGGGATGACGACGTCGCCGTACGGGCCGCTGAGGCAGGTCGGGAACTTGGTGAACACCGGCGGCGTCTCGGGCACCGCGAAGGACGATTCGGCCGCGTGGTCGGCGTAGTTGAGGCCGATCGCGAACACCTGGCGCGGCGCCGGGACCGGATTGCCCAGCTGCTCGTCGCTGACCGGCCGTTCGAGCGCGTGGCCCGCGCCGATCGTCGCGGCGAATTCCGACAGCTCCGCCCAGCGCTCGTAGGCCTGCTGGACGTCCGGGCCGAACCGCCCGCCGCTGGCCTCGGCCGCGTCCACCGCCTTTCCCGGTGCGGTGACCAGTGCCAGTCGTCCGTCCACAGTGGCGACTTTCATGCGGGGCTCCTTCGCGTCCGGCTTCGGTGCCCTCCAGTTGTACGCGCTGAGATTCGATGAGGCAACAAACTTTCGAAAGTTGCCAGAGGATTCGTATCCGCTAGAGTGGACGCCATGGCAGGGGACACGACGCGCGCCGAGGGCGTCTACCAGCAGCTCCGGGCGGACATCCTGGGCGGCCGGATGATTCCCGGGCAGCGCCTCAAGTTTCCCGAACTGTGCGAGCGGTACTCGACGAGCGTCGGCGCGGCCCGCGAGGCGCTCACCCGGTTGACCGCCGAGGGGCTGGTGAAAACCAGGCCGCACCTTGGCTACACGGTCACGCCGCTGTCGCACGAGGATCTCGCAGACCTGACGAAGGCGCGCCTGGAGATCGAATCGCTGGTGCTGCGGCTGTCGATCCTCGAAGGCGACGTGCAGTGGGAGGCCCGCGCGGTGGCCGCGCACCACCTGCTGGAGCGGACCCCGTTCACCGACCCCGTCGACCCGGACCGCCCTGCCGACGCCTGGGTCGCCGCGCACTCCGACTTCCACCTGGCCCTGTTCGACGGCTGCCGCAACCGCAGGCTGGTCGCCACCGCGCGCGGGCTGCGCGAGGAAGCCGAGCTGTACCGGCAGTGGTCAGTCTCGTTCGGACAGGAACCCGACCGGGACGTGCCGGGCGAGCACAAGGCGATCCTCGAAGCGGCACTGGCGCGCGACGCGGACCTGGCGGCCGAACGGCTCCGGGACCACATCGCGCACACGGCGCAGCTGCTGATCAGCTGCGCCGAGGACGAACCGAACCGGCCTTGACCCGGAACTCGGCGCTGCGGTCCGTGAAGGGCTCCTTGAGGGAATCTGGTTCCCTCAAGGAGCCCTTCACGGACTTGAGGTGGCGGCAGCGGCCGGAGTGAAGTTCTCCCGGTGGATCATCCGCGGCGCCATGCGGCGGCGTTTGAACGCCTTCACGCCGGCGTCGACCATCGGCGGCGGCCCGCAGAGCCAGCCGGACCAGCCGCGGGCGCTGGGGACGTCCTCGAGGAACTGGTCGGTCGGGAAACCGGTGCGATACGTGCTGTTCCCGGGTTCGTGCGACAGCACCGGAAGGAACGAGAAACCCGGGTAGCTGTCGGCGAGTTCGGCCATCAGGTCGAGGTCGTAGAGGTCGGCCGCACCGCGAACTCCGTGGTACAGCACCACTTTCCGGCTCGGGTCCCGGGACAGCGCGGTGCGGGCCAGCCCGATCAGCGGGGCGAGGCCGGTGCCGCCGCCGATGAGCGCCATCGGGTCGCCGTCGTCCTCGTCCTCGGGCGGCAGGAAGAAATCGCCGAGCGGGCCGGTGACCTGGACCTGTTCTCCGACGGAGAGCCCCGCGAAGATCCACTGTTCGGTGGCCGCCCCGCCGGGCACCAGACGGACGTGCAGTTCCAGGACCTTGTCCTCGTCGGCGGTGTTGACCAGCGAGTACTGGCGGCGCACGCCGGTGCCGGGCACGGTCAGCTCGACGTACTGGCCCGCGTTGAACGCCAGCGGTTCGGGCAGGCCGAGCCGCAGCCGTCGGGTGTCGCGGGCGATGTCCTGGATTTCGCGGACGGTCGCGGTGAGATCGCGCAACGGGTGCGTAGCCCGGGCGGCGCCGCCTGAGGTTTCGACGACGACGTTCGAGCGGAGCCGGGCCTGGCAGGCCAGTGCCAGGCCCGCCGCCCGCTCGTCCTCGGTCAGGGTGTCGGCGGGGGAGTCGCGGTGGTCGACGGCGCCGTCGACCACGCGCAGCTTGCAGGTGCCGCAGGTGCCCTGGTTGCAGGAGTTCGGCATCCAGACGCCGGCGCGGAGGAAGGCGTCGAGCATCGGCTGGTCCGGCCCGCACGCCACTTCCCGGCCGCCGACGGTCGCGGTGAAGGACATGTCAGGCCTCCCAGGCGACGTGCAGCGACGTCGGCCCGCGGAAACCCCAGCCCCAGAACTCGACGTCCGAGGAGGTGTCGCGCTCGAGGTTCGGGATCGACTCGAACAGTTCCTCCAGCGCGATCCGCATGACGTGGTTGGCGAAGTAGATCCCGGCGCAGGCATGGTTCCCGGCGCCGAACGCCAGGTGCGGCAGCGGGGGACGGTGCAGGTCGTAGCGGGTCGGGGCCTCGTAGACGCCGGTGTCGTGGTTGGCCGAGCCGTAGGACAGGATCACCGGCGTGCCCGCGGGCAGGTCGACCCCGGCGACGGTGACCGCCTTGGTCGAGATCCGCGCGGTGGCCGACCAGATCGGCGAGGTCCAGCGCATCCCCTCGGAGATCGCGCGGGGGATCAGCGCCGGGTCGTCCACGACCTGCTCGAGCTGGTCGGGTTCGCTGAACAGGCCGGTCAGCGTCGAGGCCATGCCGTGGCCCGGTTCCTGCATCGCACCGAGCAGGTACACATAGATCGTCGGGTAGATGTATTCGCGGTCGCGGGTCTTGCCCGGCGGCATCCCGTCGTGCAGCCAGTGCGAGATCGCGGTGTCGGCGGGTTCGGCGATCCACCGGTCGATCAGCGGGTCGACCGTCGCCTGGATCTCGGCCTTCGCCTCGTCGCCCTGGACGAACCCCTCCGGGTTGGCGAATTCGCCGTCCTCGGTCATCGCCGCGTTGGTGAAGGACCGGCTCAGTTTCGCGAACCATTCGCGCAGTTTGTCCGAGCTGACGCTCTGCAGCCAGAGCAGGTCGCCGAGGGAACGGACGCTGACCGGTTCGCAGTACTGGGAGACGAGTTCCGCGCGGCCGTCGTTCTCGAACTTCTCCAGGTAGCCGCGGGCGATGGGGCGGACGAGGTCGTCGATCCACCGGTCGACCTCGACCGGCTGCAGCGCGGGCTCGACCATCGAGCGCAGGTCGGCGTGGATGTCGCCGTTCACCCCGATGATCGCCGGATGGCCGAAGGTACGTCCGCCGGCCGGGGTGATGACGGCTTCGAAGTCTGGGCTGGTGGCGATCTCGCGGCAGATCTCCGCGGTCGTCGCCACGTATGAGCCGAGCACCGGCACGTACGCCAGCGGGGCCTCGCGGCGCAGCCGTTCGTACGGCTCGTACGGGTTGCGCTCCAGCTGGGCCATGGTGATGTCGTCGATCCAGGACAGGTCCGGGGCGGTGGTGCTGTTCGTCGTCATTGACGCGGCCTCCTTCGTGCGTGGTGGGGCGAAGGTAGGTCCGCGCGGGCAGCGCCCACGACACGCGAAGCGCGGATCCAGTACGGATCGCGCGACGAATCCGGCGCTCCGCCGCTGATCAG